>JAAENN010000255.1 GCA_024224295.1 Shimia sp.
CACACCGGCCTCGTATTCTGGACGCTCTTGATCCGCAGGCAGGATCGGGCGGCGGCAGGCATGGCACAACAGATGCGGGCCTTCCTTCAGCCCATGACCAACGGAAACGCGGCCATCAAACACAAAGCACTCGCCATCCCAAGTGCTCTCTTCCTGCGGCACCTCTTCGAGATACTTCAGGATGCCACCTTTCAGGTGATACACGTCTTCCACACCCTGACTCATTAGAAAGTTGGTGGATTTCTCACAGCGAATGCCGCCGGTACAGAACATCGCCACACGTTTGTTGTGGAACCGCTCTTTGTTTTCTTCCCACCACGCTGGGAACTCACGGAAGGTGGCGGTCTCCGGATCCACAGCCCCCTGAAAGGTGCCAATCGCCACTTCGTAGTCGTTGCGAGTGTCGATGGTCACCACGTCCGGTGACTGGATCAGCTCGTTCCAGTCCTCCGGGTTCACGTAGTTGCCGACATGCAAAGTGGGATCGACATTCGGTTGGCCCAGCGTCACGATCTCTTTTTTGAGTTTCACCTTCATGCGCGGGAACGGCTTTTCAGCGGCGGTGCTCAACTTCCACTCAAAATTGGCGCAGCCCGGTAGCTTTTGGATGTAACCAATCACCGCATCAATGCCAGCCCGCGGACCGGCGATGGTGCCGTTGATCCCCTCGTGGGCCAACAACAATGTGCCGGTGATATCGTGCTTCTGACAAAACTCTAGCAGAGGCGCCCGCAGGGCCTCGTGGTTGTCGAAAGTGGTGAAATGATAGAGAGCGCAGACTGTAAACATAGCGCCCCATTACGCCTATTTTACATGTGTATCAAGACGATCAGCCCTGTGGCGTTTTGTCAGAGGAATGTGCTGATCCCGCCCCAGAGCAGGCGCAGCGCAATCAGGATCAGCAACACATTGAGCGCCTTGTGAAATCCGTTGTCAGTCATGCGCCCTAGCACTTGTTTGCCCACCCAAGTGCCAATGGCGCCTGCGAGAATCAACGCGGCTATAAAGGCCGCCCAGTCCGCGAAAGCAAAACCCAATAGGCCAAACATTGCCACTTTGAGACCGTGCTGCACCGTCATCAGGGCGGCATGCGTGGCGGTATGGGCGTGCCGATCAAGCTTGAGCGCCTTGATATAGCCGGCAACAAAGGGTCCCGTTGCGCCAAAGAACATGGTGAGGAAGCTCGAAATGAAGCCGGTGACCAACGGCCAGTGGCTTAACCATTTGGGTGGACGGGCAAAGACCACCCACAATATGAACAGTCCAACTACGGATTGCACCATCCAGCCCGGTAGGCTGACTACCACGCTGCCGCCGACAGCCACGCCCACCAGTGAGCCGACAACAAATGCGGGCAACGCGCTCCACATCAAATGACGCAAAAACATCGCCGCGCGTATGGCGTTGGAGCCCAGTTGCACAACGCCATGCACCGGAATGATCGCCGCTGGTGGCAACAAGATCGCGCAAGCTCCAAGAAAGGCGACGCCGCCACCAATGCCAAAAGCGGCAGTGATGAAGGAACCAGCAAAGCTCATAGCCAAAAGGCCAAGCGCAGCAGCGTGAGACAGGTCTGGCGGGAGCATTTCAATCATGGCGCCACTATGGGCTGTGGCTCTCCTAGTGCAAGCCTTCTTCCCACCCGGACTTATTCTTGCTTAAAATATACTGGAGGTGTGGAGGTCGGCCCCCGCTTAAGCTCCCGTCGGCGGAATGCCCAACATCTCCCGCGCTTCTGCCGGGCTGGCAATGGCGCGCCCAGCGTTTGTGGCGCAACGCGCCAAAGCCTCTATCAACTGCCCATTGGATCGCGTCTTGTCGCCATTGGGCAGATAGAACGTGTCCTCCACACCGGTGCGCAACATGCCGCCAAGCTCTGCGGCTTTTTGGTGGGTGTGCCAAATCTCGGCCCGTCCAATCAGCGTGGCTTGCCAGAAACTGTCCTTCAGCAGGTAGGGCATGAGGAATTCCAGAAGTACAGGGTCCACGGGCATGCCCGAGGCCACACCCATGACCAGATTATATTGCGCGCGGGTGGTCATGCCGTTTTGGACATACATCGCCACAGAGCGCACAATGCCGGTGTCAAAACACTCCAACTCCGGAATTGTGTTGGTCTCCACCATCACATCGAGATGGTCCTGAATTTTGGGCGGCTGGTTTTCAAACAACATCGGCGGCCAAGCCCACTCCCCATTGCTGCGCAGCTTGAGATAGTTGAGCGACCCGGCGTTGCAGGCGGCGATTTCGGGTTTGAGTGCGCGAATGCAGTCTAACGCTCCGGAATAATCCGACCCAACCACGCCGGTGGTGGCGTTGATCAGGATGTTGGGGCAGGCATCGCGGATGGCCCCAACGATCTCTGTTGCCACATTGGTGTCCCAGCTGGGCAGGTGGCCCTTGCCCTCTTCCTGCTGTCGGAAATGGATGTGGATCACGGTGGCGCCCGCGCCCATCGCCTCGCGGGCGGAAGCGGCGCACTCCGCGGGCGTGACCGGCACGGGGTGCTGTGTGGGATCGGTCAGAACGCCGTTGAGCGCGCATGTGAGGATCGCCTTGTCCATCTTAGCCGTCCAGCCTGTGGCGGCTGCCTGGCGCGGGCGGCGTCTCTGGTGGCCCCGCAAAACATTGTGCGTTGGCCATCCATGTTTGGGCAACCTCGCCACTGGCGGTCAACGCGGTGTCGGCAAAGGCACGGGTCTGGGTGACCACGGCGGCAAAATCTGCGGCAGGGCCGGTGATGCTGTTGTCGCCCTCTTCACCAAACTCCCACGTGGCACCAGAGGGCGCGGTCAGGGACAGTTTGGGCATCGCGTCCGGCACGCGCAGGCTGTGCACCTGATGGGACCAGCCAAAGGTGTTCACGCCGAGGATCACGATGTTTTTGATGCGGTCGCTGTCCGCGCGGACCTTGCCCAGCAGATCAAATACCTCAAACCCATGCGCCCAGGTTTCCATTTGCCGGGCGGTCATTGATGAGCGGGCCGACATCGATGGACCCACCCACGGCAGGCACGCCTTAGGGTTCATGTCTCGCCAACGGGCGGCGATGTCCCGCGCAGTGTCGATCCAAAGGGCGCGCAGGTCTGCGCCGCGCTCCGCAATGGTTTCATTCTCATAGGTGCGCAGGGAGCCGGTGGCCTTGAGCGAGGCCATAGCGCCCCCCATGCGGGCCATAAAGGCGGTCTCGTCAGAGGCGGAGAGGTCCGCGCCGGTGTTCCAGAAATGCAGGTGCACCAACACGTCTTCGATGGTCCAGCCTTTGAACTGGGTTTGGGTGCGCAGCTCCGAATCCGACAAGCCAGACAAGGCGTCGTGCAGCACTTCGGACTCGGTGAGAAAATCGTCAGCTTGGGTGAGGGTCATGTTGGGTCTTCCGTGGTCAGAATCAGCGCGCCTTTGCTCAGCTGTTGTCCCGCCGCCACGTGGAGCGCGGCGACAACGCCGTCGGTGGCAGCGGTCAATTGATGTTGCATTTTCATGGCTTCAAGAACGGCCAGCGTGTCGCCTTTTTTGACGGTGTCCCCCGCGGTCACGTTGAGCGCCACCAATAAGCCGGGCATCGGCGCGGTGAGCGCGCCGGAGGCGGTCGTGTCTGTTTTTTCCCAAGGTTGCGCCCGCAAGACGTGAAGATGGTGATCTGTGGTTTGCAGGTAAAGACCGCCGGTTCCGTCAGGCGCGTGATGAGGAGATTTGCGCAGTCCATCGATGCGGAGATCATGGGTGACCTGATGGGCAAACCCTCCGCCGGTGATGGTGATAAGGGGGGTACCGACACCTGTCGCGGTGAGCGAGTAAAGCTGGCTGTTGAGCGATAGATCCAGTGGGATCGGCAGGCCTCCGTCGCTCGAAAAACCCAAAAGCGCGGTGTCTCTAAGGGAGCTATGCGCCGCAAACGCCTCGGTTTCGCCGCGCAGAAAAAGAGCGGCCGCAAGCGCAACAGTCTGCGTTGTGATAGCCGGTTCCGGTGGACCGTCGGGATAGGTTTCGTCCAAGAATGTGGTGGTCGTTGCGCCGTCCCTGACCGTTGGGTGCGCAAGCAGGGTGCGCAGAAACGGCAGGTTGGTGGTGACACCGAGAACCGCAGTTTTGTCCAGGGCCTGACGCAACTGCAACAGGGCGTCGTCGCGGGTGTCCCCGAAGGCAATCAGTTTGGCCAGCATCGGGTCATAGTAGGGTGTGATGACGTCGCCGCTGCGCACGCCGGCATCAGCTCGAATAGCGCTATCTACATTGAATTTATGGAGTTTTCCGGTTGATGGCAGGAAGTCGTTGAAGGCGTCTTCGGCGTATAGCCGGACTTCGATGGCGTGACCTTCGGGTGAGATGTCATCAAGGTTGATGTCAATTTTTCCATCCCGTGCAAGAATCAGTTGCCATGCGACCAGATCAATCCTTCTGATCAGTTCGGTGACCGGATGTTCGACCTGCAGGCGGGTGTTCATCTCCAGAAAATAGAAGTCCTCGCCGTTTTCATCGAGCAAAAATTCGACGGTGCCGGCCCCGACATATCTGACGGACAGGGCGGCGGCGATGGCGGCCTTTTCCATACGTTGACGTATGGTTTGGCTGAGACCCGGCGCCGGCGCTTCCTCGACCACCTTCTGATGGCGGCGCTGTACCGAACAATCACGTTCACCCAGTGTTAGCGTGTTGCCGTAACGATCCGCGAAGACCTGAATTTCGATGTGTCGGGCATTTTGAACGGCGCGTTCGAGAATGAGGACATCTGAACCAAAGGCCGCCAGTGCTTCGGCGCGGGCCAGCGCAAGATCGTCGGCGAGAGTTTCGTGCCCTGTCACCAAACGCATGCCTTTTCCGCCGCCGCCGGCCGCGGCCTTGACCATAAGTGGAAAGCCGATTTCGCGGGCATGAGACAGAAGGGTCGCGTCGCTTTGATCCTCGCCCTGATAGCCTGGAATGCAGGGCACCCCGGCGTCCAGCATATGCGCTTTGGCGATGGCCTTGTCGCCCATGGTCTCGATGGAGTCGGCTGAAGGTCCCACAAAGATGAGCTCGGCGCTTTCAACCGCGCGGGCAAAATCCGCGTTCTCGGACAGGAAGCCGTAACCGGGGTGGATCGCCCCTGCGCCAGAGGCTTTCGCGGCGGCCAAAATGGCGTCGATGTTAAGGTAGCTTTCTGCGGCAGGGGCGGCGCCGATATGATGTGCCTCATCCGCCATGGACACATGCAACGCATTTGCGTCTGCGTCCGAATACACTGCGACCGTGCGCAGGCCGAGGTCGCGCGCGGTGCGGATGATGCGACAAGCAATTTCGCCACGGTTGGCAATCAGGAGTGTGTCAAACGTGCTCATGCTCACATCCTCGCCACGCCAAAACTGTTGGGGTTGAGGTCGCGACGACGGGCCTCAGCCACGGTACCAAGGCAGAAGGCAATCACTTTGCGGCTATCGCGCGGGTCAATCACGCCGTGGTCGAGCACCTTGCCGGAGGTGAAGAAAGGCGAACTCTGCGCATCAAACAGGCCTTGAATGGCGGCTTCCTGTTGCGCCATGTGGGCCTCGTCCACGTCGACGCCTTTGCGGGCGGCGCCTGCGCGGGCGACGAGGCTCATGGTTTTTGCGGCTTGCGCGCCGCCCATGACGCCAGAGCGGGAGGTGGGCCAGGCAAACAAGAAATCCGGCTGGTAGGCGATGCCACACATGCCGTAGTTGCCCGCGCCAAAGCTGGCGCCGCAATAGAGCGTGATTTTGGGCACGCGGGCGTTGGACACGGCCTGGATCATCTTGGAGCCGTGTTTGATCATCCCGGCCTGTTCATAGGCGGTGCCGACCATGTAGCCGGTGGTGTTGTTGAGGAAGACAAGTGGCGTGCCTGCCTGATCACAGGCCTGAATAAAATGTGTGGCCTTGTTGGCGCCTGCCGGATCAATTGGGCCGTTGTTGGCAAGGATGCCGACGGTGTGGCCGTGGACTTGCGCCTGAATGCAAAGGGTCGCGGGGCCAAAATCTGGTTTGAATTCGTCAAAATCAGAACCGTCGACAAGGCGGGCGATCAATTCGCGCGCGTCATAGGGTGTGGACCAGTCAGCAGGCACGACGCCTGCGATTTCATCCACATCAAAACGCGGTTCGTCAAAGTCGCGCGCCTCGGGTTTGCTTATGTCGCGGTTCCAGTCCAGCCGCGCCATGACTCGGCGGGCCTGCGCGATGGCATGCACGTCGTCTTCGGCCAGGTATTCCACCAGACCGGAGGTGGTCGCGTGCATTTCCGCGCCGCCAAGGTCAGCGTCTTTGGCTACTTCACCGGTGGCCGCATTGACCAGCGCGGCCCCCGCAAGCGCGGCCATACCGTTTTTCTTCACGCCGATCACATAGTCAGACAGGCCGGGCATGTAGGCGCCGCCCGCAGTAGAGGGGCCGTGCAAAACCGCAATAGTGGGCAAGCCCGCCGCCGAGAGGCGCGCGAGATTTCGGAACACGCCCCCGCCCAAAGCCCAGTCTTCGACGCGGTAGTTCATCAGGTTGGCGCCTGCGCTCTCGACCAAATGCACAAATGGCAGTTTCTGGCGCAGCGCGATTTCTTGGGCGGACAGCATGGCTTGCAACGACATCGGAGACAGCGCGCCAGCATTGATGCCGCTGTCATCCACATATCACCATGCAGCGCACGCCGGAGACAAAGCCTATGCCCATAAGGAAGGTGCTGCCCGGCAGGGATTTCTCTGGGTCATCGCTGTCTTGCAGATAGCCCGCGAGACTGTGCAGACGCAGGAAGGGCAGGCCGGGGTCCAGCAAGCGAGCGAGCCGCTCGCGCGGGGTGATCTGCCCCCGCGCGGCAAAGCGCTCCCGGCGTTGTTCGGATTTCTCTGCTGTCCGGGATTCCAGCGCGCGCAGCTCCGCCACTGCAGCCAACATCGCATCGCGGTTTTCGCCAAACGCAGGGGCGTTGGGCGTGATCTGTGTTTCAAACGACATGGGGGCTCCTCCTCCTGAGCGGTCCCGATATTTGAAACCACTCTGAGCCGCGGGGGCGGGCGCATCAAGACAGCGTGATTGTGACGCTGCGGCCAAAGCTTGTTGTTGTTGACTGGGCGGCGTAGGATTGGCCCATGCAAACTGTTGATCTGCAAGAAGATATCAATGCGGTCGCCGCCTGTGGCCCGATCAAGGTCTGGTCGGTTGTGGTCACTATTCTTGGCGACCTGCTGCAAAGCGAAGATGCCTGGTTGTCAGGTCCGGTGTTGGATGCGCTGGTCAGTCGACTTGGAATCAACAATCAGGCGTTGCGGGTGGCAGTCCATCGATTGCGCCGCGATGGCTGGATCACCTCGGAGAAACGCGGACGGCTGTCGGCGCATCAATTGACGGCCAAAGGTTGGGCGGAAACGGAGGCTGTGCGGGCACAGATCTACGGTAGGGCGGATACGACGGAGTCGGTGTGGTTGGCGGTTGGTGGCCCTAATCTGACGGCGGCGGAGTTTCTGGAGCTCTTACCGGCGCATGCGGTCGCCTTGTCAGCACGCAGTGCGCTGGGGGCAGGGGCCTTGCGTCCAAGTGAAGACATCTTGCTGAGTACGTTCACGCCCGATCGGGTTCCGGCGTGGGCAGTCAGTGCTTTGGCGCCCCCTGAGCTGGCGGCGGAATATGATGTGCTGTCAGCGGCGGTCGGGCGTGTGCTCGCGCATAGCACGCCGGAAGGCACTTTGGAGCGCACCGCGCTGCGGCTGGTGATCTTGCACCACTGGCGGCGGTTGCGGCTGCGCCATGGCGCAGTGCAGGATGCGGTTCTGCCGTCCGACTGGCCAGGCGCACGGGCACAGCGGCTGGTGATGCAGGCTCTTACGCGGCTGGAGCGCCCAGAGGTGGCAGAGCTTGAGCGGCAGGTGGCGCTGGGCTAGGCTTTTGGGAAATGGTTTGAGGCAATAGATTTAGGGCATGATGATCCGGGGTTTGGCGGACATTACCAAAGACGGAGCGCACAGCGCATGAGCGTTCTTGCGGCGCCAAACTTGCGGGTCGAGGCCAGCGACGGGCGTGCCACTGTCCGTTTGTCCGGGGCATTGCTGACTGAGTTTCTCGCCGACATGGAAGCGCCTCTTGCACAGGCGGCGCCGCCGGAGAAACTTGTTGATATTGACCTTTCACCGCTTACCGCCTTTGACACAGGGGGCGCGTGGCTGGTCTCTCAACTGCGCAGGCGATTGCAGGCACAGGGTGCCGAGGTGCAGATCACGGGCGCAGCGGATCATTTGGCGCTTCTGGAAACCGTGGCCACCGCCACACCGGAAGAGACACCGCATGAACTGCCGGAACACGGACGCTGGGAGTGGGTTGCCAACATTGGCCGCAAGCTGGTGTCCGGATGGGGTGATGCGCTGTCACTGGTCAGTTTTCTGGGGCAAACGCTGGCCGGATTGGCGGATGTGATTGTCCGCCCACACAAAGTCCGCTGGGCCAGCTTGTTCACGCATATGCAAGACGTCGGCTTCAACGCGGTGCCGATTGTCGCGCTGATGGGGTTTCTGATCGGCGTGGTGCTTGGCTTTCAGGGCGCAAGCCAGTTGCAGCAGTTTGGCGCAGAGGTTTTTGTGGTCGAACTGATTGGCATTTCGGTGCTGCGGGAATTGGGCATCTTGCTGACCGCGATCATCGTTGCCGGTCGCTCCGGGTCTGCCTTCACCGCCTCGGTTGGCTCGATGAAAGTGCAGCAGGAAATCGATGCGATGCAGACGCTTGGCCTTGATCCGGTGCGGGTGCTGGTGGTGCCGCGGGTGCTGGCGCTGTTGATCATGTTGCCGCTTTTGGGCTTTGTCGCCAATCTGTTTGGCCTGTTTGGCGGCGCGCTGATGAGTTGGGTTAGCCTTGACGTGAACCCTGGCATGTTCCTCACCCGCCTGCATGACAACATTGCCGTGAAACATCTTCTGGTCGGCATGGTGAAAGCGCCGTTCTTTGCGCTGGTGATTGGGGTGGTGGCTTGTTGGCAGGCCTTCCAAGTGAAGGGAAGCTCTACCAGCGTGGGACAGCGCACCACCTCCAGTGTGGTGCAGGGCATCTTTCTGGTGATCGCGCTGGATGCGTTGTTTTCGATCTTCTTTGCGCAGTTGGGGGTGTGAATATGACTGACACGCCAGAACGTGACGCCATCATCAAAGTCCGCGGGTTGCGCAATCAGTTTGGGCCACAGGTCGTGCATGACAATCTCGACTTGGATGTGTGGCGCGGTGAGGTGTTGGGTATTGTCGGCGGCTCGGGCACCGGTAAATCGGTGCTGTTGCGCACTATTGTTGGATTAAACAAGCCTGCGGCTGGTACGATTGAGGTGCTGGGCACCAATGTGCTTACCGCGCCTGAAGAGGAACGGCGCAGGGTGGAAACCCGTTGGGGTGTGGCGTTCCAGGACGGGGCGCTGTTCTCCTCGCTCACGGTTTTGCAGAACGTGATGGCGCCAATGCGCGAGCATCTGAAGCTGTCGAGCAATCTGATGACGGACCTGGGCGCGCTCAAGATCAGCCTTGTGGGGCTGCCGCAACTGGCCTGTGACAAGCTGCCCAGCGAGCTGTCGGGTGGGATGCGCAAACGCGCGGCCTTGGCGCGGGCGCTTGCACTGGACCCGCAGATTGTCTTTCTGGACGAGCCGACTGCGGGCCTCGATCCCGTGGGAGCCGCCGCTTACGATGATTTGATTGGTGAGTTACAACGCAGTCTGGGCATCACCGTCTTTATGGTGACACATGATCTGGACAGTCTTTATGCGATTTGTGATCGCATTGCGGTGCTTGCCGAGAAGCGTGTTCTGGTAGAAGGTCCCATAGAAACAATGACCGATGTCGATCATCCGTGGGTGCAGGAATATTTTACCGGCCCACGTGCGCGGGCGGCGCAGGTCAAAGGTATTGGGGGCACTTAGGGCATGGAGACACGGGCAAACTACCTCCTGATTGGGGTGTTCGCGCTGGTCGGCCTGATCGGCTCGTTCCTGTTTGTGCTCTGGCTTGCGAAAATCGATCTGGAAAAGCAATACGCCTATTACGATGTGCTGTTTGAAAACGTTGGTGGCCTCGGAATGGCGGGCAGCGTGCGCTACAATGGCTTGCCGGTGGGGCAGGTTGTGATGCTGGAACTGGATGACGAGAATCCGTCGCTGGTGCGGGTGCGTATTGAGGTGGGCGCCGACACGCCCGTGAAAACTGACACGATTGCGAAACTGCAGGGACAAGGCGTCACCGGTGTGAGCTTTGTGGCGTTATCAGGTGGGACGGCGGATGCGGCGGCCTTGCAGCAATTCGGCGAGATCACGACGGAGAAGAGTGCCCTGCAATCCGTGGTCGAAGGCGCGCCACACTTGATGGAAAAGGCCATTGGCCTGCTTGAGAACCTGCAGGGTGTGGTCAGTGAAGAAAACACCGCAGCGGTGAACGAGTTGCTGGGTAATCTTGCCAGCGCATCGGGACGACTGGATCGCACTTTGGCGGAGTTTGAGGAGCTGTCCGAGGATGTGGGCAGCGCAGCCCGGGAGATTGCGGCGTTCACCACGCGGCTTGAGACGCTTTCGGACACAGCAGAAGAGACGCTGGTAGAGGCAACCGGCGCGCTTGGCTCCATCAAGGAAGCTGCGGAGCGCACCAAGGGCACGCTGGACAATGCAGAAAGCGCCTTTGCCACGGCTGATAGCCTGATGAAAGAAGACCTCAAGGATTTCATTCAACGGGGTGCAGACGCGGCGGCGGCGCTGGAGAATGTGGTTGAGGTGCTGGAACCTTCGGCGGTTTCTGCGATGCAATCGGCGCAGGCGTTGATCGATGAACGTCTTCCCGCCTTGGTGCAGCAGGTGCAGGACACGGCGGCAGTTATGGAAACCCAGATCGCGCAGGTTGGCACCGATGCATCAAGCCTGATGGCGCGGTATGAGGACGTTGGCATCAGCGTGCAGGCGCGCGTGGAGCAGACCCAGACCGCCATTTCCGCTTTTGAGACAGCCACAAATGCGGCCACTGACACGCTCAACTCGGTGCGCGTGGCTTCAGATACGGCGACCACGGTGATGAACACAGACCTGCAACCCTTGGCGGATGAGGCCACAGCTGCCCTAACCACGGTGCGCGACTTGGCGACCACCAAAGTCTCGCCTCTTATTGATCAAACCAATGCAACGCTGGTGGCGATTGAGACCGGTGTGGAAGAAATTACAGACCAGGGCGCGCTGATGTTGGAAACAGCCACGGCACGGTTGGTTGAGGCGCGGGGCACGCTTGAGAACTTCAATGAAGCGCTGGAGTTGTTTGACGAAATGCTGCGTTCGCTGGATGACACGGCGGATGGGGTGAACACGCTGGTGCGCGGTGGCGCAACCGAGATGGTGGAGGATGCCCGTGAAGCAGCGGCCAGCGCGCGCAGTGCTTTGGATGCCATCCGTGTGGCCGTGGATGAACGCCTGCCGGAGGTGGTGGACAATATCTCTGAAGCGGCGCAGTCGGCCAACACCATGATTGCCAGCATTGACACGTTGGCGGTGGATGCGACTGGCCAATTGGCCACGCTGTCTCCACAGGCCAGCGACGCTTTGCTGACCGCGATCGATACATTTGAGCGCTCCAACCGCACCCTGGAGGCGATCTATCAGGCGATGGAAACCGCCGACGACACGCTATCAACGGCGGGGGAGACCTTTTCCGGTGTAAACCGGATTCTGGAGGAGGATGTGGACCAGATCGTTGCCGACATAGGCGGCGCCGTAGCGGCCGTGTCCGGTGCGGTGGATAGCGTGACCGGGGACATCGAAGTGGCCGCCAGCGACGTGCGCGCCGCCTCGCAATCCGCGGCCAACCTCATTGGCACGGTGGAGGCCGTGGTGGTTCAAAATGAACGCCAAGTTTCGGAGTTCTTGCGGCTTGGACTGCCGGAAACTGTACGTTTTGTGGAAGAAGCGCGCTTCCTTGTGCGCAATCTGGACCGTTTGGTGGAGCGCATTCGGCGCGATCCAGCGCGGTTCCTTTTAGGTACTCAAGGCTCGGAGTTCAGCCGATGATGCGATGGATGTCTCTTGTTTTGCTTGGTTGCAGTTTGGCCGTGTCCGGCTGTAGTGGGCTTGGCACAATCAGCCGGGCCACCGCGCCCACCGATCTTTACACGCTGACTCCAAAGAGCACGTTTGATACCGGTCTGCCGCGCCTGCGGCAGCAGTTAACGGTTGAGGAACCAACGGCTTCCTCAGCGGTGAATACCGATCAGGTCGCGGTGCAGCCTACGCCTTACCGGTTTGAATACCTGCCCCGCGCACGCTGGGTCGATCGTGCGCCGGTTATGCTGCAGACGCTGCTGATTGAGAGCTATGAGAACAGTGGTAAAGTGGGGGCCGTCGGCCGCTCATCTGTTGGACTGCGCCCGGACTACATGATCGTCAGTGACCTGCGCGAGTTTCAGGCCCGCCTACCCAAAGCGGACAGTGAAAGCGAAACGCTTGAGATTCATGTGATGCTTAACATCAAGATTGTCGATGCGTTTGACGATCACATCATTGGCTCAAAAACCTTTGAGCGGGTGGCCATTTCGCCATCTGATGAAATGGATGACATCGTTTTGGCCTTTGATGAGGCACTGGGCAAAAGCATGCGGCGTGCCGTCGAGTGGAGCGTGAAAACCATTTACAGCCATGGGCAGCGCAACCCGCGCCCCACGCTGCGTTAGTAGACCTTCAGACGGCACAACATCGTGTTGTTGGTTTCCAAGTCTGGGCCCCAGATGAACTCCGCCGCGCGGTCCCATGAAATTTCTGTGTAGCCACCTTTGGGACGCACATCGCGTTTCTGATATTCGGTGGCGTTGGACCAGTCTGAGTCGTCAAAGTAATTGGCGGTCCACCCGCGTGGAGGTGTGGTGGCCTCAAATCCACAGGGGCCTTGGCCAACTCTGGGGTTGCGTTCTTTTGCGCAGGCTTTGTTCAGGGGC
The DNA here is from genome assembly GCA_024224295.1 of Shimia sp. Lineage (GTDB taxonomy): Bacteria > Pseudomonadota > Alphaproteobacteria > Rhodobacterales > Rhodobacteraceae > Shimia. The sequence continues at coordinate 12,915 of JAAENN010000255.1, forward strand.
GCGTTGTGGATCACCTTACAGCGCCAGTCGCTGTTGGACACCGCTACGCTCTCACCAGCGGCATTTTTGATCTGTAGAATAACCCCACCATCGCCCATCTGCTGTTTGCGCGTGCCGATGTATTCTAACCCGGTGTCGTTCTCTTTGAAATCTTTGGCGATGATCGCCAGTGTGAACGGGCGCTCTGCCTGAAAGGTGAAGCTTTCCGCGTTGAACGATCGTTTTGTGGCAATGGAGATCCGGTCCTCGCCCACCTTTGACCCTTTGGCATAAAGCGCGAACCAGTTGTCGGCCCAAACATCCGCTTTGAAGGTTTCTGCGGTTGCGGCGGTACTGAGAACCAGCGTGAGGGCGCCCCCGAGGACATGTTTCATGTCGACCTCCAAAACTTGCCTTACCTAGTGGTAGCAGCTTGTCGGCTCTGTCGGAAAACAAATTGCCAAAAGGGTAAAGGCGCCCCTAAGGACGCCTTTGGCAATTTTGATAAGAAGCGCTTGCGCTTACAGGCTGGCGTCCAGTGCGGCCAACAGGGCATCGCCCATCTCAGAGGTGGACACCGGGGTGCCGCCGTCCGCTTGCATCAGGTCACCGGTGCGCACACCATCGGCCAGCACTTTCTCAACAGCCGCTTCCAGTCGGTCCGCCTCTGCACCTTCGCTGAAGGAGTAGCGCAGCGCCATGGCAAAGGAGAGCACACAAGCGCATGGGTTGGCTTTGCCTTCGCCAGCGATGTCTGGCGCGGAACCATGTACGGGTTCGTAAAGAGCTTTCGGGCGGCCGTTGTCCATTGGCGCGCCAAGGGAGGCCGATGGCAGCATGCCGAGCGAGCCGGTCAGCATCGCGGCACAGTCGGACAGGATGTCGCCAAACAGGTTGTCGGTGTAGATCACGTCAAACTGCTTTGGTGCGCGTACCAACTGCATCGCGCCGTTGTCGGCATACATGTGGGAGACTTCCACCTCTGGGTAGTCTTTGGCCACTTCGTTGACCACTTCACGCCACAGGATACCGCTTTCCATCACGTTGGCTTTTTCCATGGAGCACAGACGCTTGTCGCGCTTCATCGCCAGTTCAAACGCAGAGCGTGCACCGCGTTCGATTTCGGATTCAGTGTAGCGCTGGGTGTTGATACCCACACGCTCGTTGCCTTCTTCGAAGATGCCGCGCGGCTCGCCGAAGTACACGCCAGAAGTCAGCTCGCGCACGATCATGATGTCCAGGCCGGCCACAATGTGAGTTTTCAGCGAGGAAAAATCTGCCAGCGCGTCAAAGCATTGCGCAGGGCGCAGGTTGGCATAAAGATCCATCTCTTTGCGCAGACGCAGCAGGCCGCGCTCTGGTTTTACCGAGAAGTCCAGATCGTCGTATTTTGGACCACCCACAGCGCCGAGCAGAACCGCGTCCACTTGTTGGGCTTTCGCCATGGTGTTGTCGTGCAGCGGTACGCCGTGTTTGTCATAGGCTGCGCCGCCAACAAGGTCTTCGCTCACGTCAAATTTCAGGCCACGCTTGTCGCCAAACCAGCCAATAATACGCTGGACTTGGGCCATGACTTCGGGGCCGATGCCGTCGCCGGCGAGGATGAGAAGCGAAGGGGTGCTCATTGCGGTGCGTCCTTGATCAAATAGGTTCGCTACGGGTTACCGATTGGCGGGTGAAAGATCAAGAAACAAAGGGCTTTAATGCGCTCTCCAGCAGGCTCCAGACGCGGGAAATGCGAGGGGTGTGGCGCAGGCTTTCATGGGCGGTGAGCCAGACCGGCAAATGCGGGATTGGAAAGTCGATTTTGATCTCTTCGATTCCCGGTGTCTGTCGCGCAATGTGGCTTTGGCAAAACCCCAATCCGCAACCTGCACGCACCAACTCCCAATAGGTGGTTTGATGGTCGCAGCGCACCGGAAACCAGTCCCGAGTGGCGGGGATGCTCATGGCGCGCATTTCGCGGATAATGTCGTCATTGGCGTCATAGCCTACGATGTCATGGTGCGGCAGGTCGTGGGCCCCAGACGGTCGGCCTTTGCGGGCGATGTAGCTCTCGGCAGCAAACATGCCAAGCGCGATGTCGCCGAGATGTTTGGTGATCATGTCGAGTTGCGCGGGGCGGTACATCCGCACGGCAATATCGGCCTCGCGAAACAGCAGGTTTTGCGATTGATCGGATGGCACCAGCTCGACCTGGATTTGCGGTTCCTGTTGGCGGAGGTCAGCCAGAATGTTGGGCATCACGTGATGCGCCATGAAGACAGAGGTGGAGATGCGCACGGTGCCGGCCAGGTCGGTTTCCCCACCGGCGGCGGCCAGCGACAGGTCGGCCATGGCGGCGGCCATACGTTGCGCGGGTGCGAGCAAGGCTTGACCTGTGTCCGTCAACTCAAAGCCGCGCGCGTGGCGGTGGAAGACCTCAACTTTCAGCGTGTCCTCGAGCGTTTTGATATGGCGTCCCAATGTGGGTTGGGAGGCATTGAGCTGCCGCGCCGCACCAGACAAAGAGCCGGTTTCCGCCACAGCCAGAAAGGACTGGATCAACGACCAGTCAAGGTTTGAGAGTGTTTTGTCCATTCATTTATGAATAACATGGCTGCACATTTCGCCAATACCTAACTGACTTCGAATGCCGCATGTTTGTCTCAGGACGCCAGACAGCAGGAGACAGATCATGGCAAAGACGGTTTTGATACTTGGCGCAAATGGCCGGTTTGGACGCAACGCAGCACAAGCTTTTGCCAAGGCTGGATGGAGCGTACGCCGTTTCGATCGCAGCAAAGACCGGCTGCGCGAGGCTGTGCATGGGGTGCAGGTCATCGTGAACGCCTGGAACCCGCAATATTTTGACTGGGCGACGCAGGTGCCCAAGCTGCACGACGAGGTGATTGCCGCTGCCAAGATGGTGGATGCCACGGTGATTGTGCCGGGCAACGTCTATGTCTATGGCGAACAAGCCCCTAGCCCGTGGGGTGTGACCACCCCGCATCAGGCAGAAAACCCATTGGGCCAAATCCGGCGGGACATGGAACGAGCCTATCGCTTTAGCGAGGTGCGCACGATCATTCTACGGGCTGGTGATTTCATCGACATTGAGGCTTCAGGTAATTGGTTTGACATGATCATGACGCCCAAAATTGGCCGGGGCGTGATGACCTATCCGGGCAAGCGCGACGTGGACCATGCTTGGGCCTATCTGCCGGATCTTTGCCGTGCCACCGTGATGTTGGCGGAGAAGCGCGATCAGCTGAACCGTTTTGAAGACGTGCCGTTCCCGGGTTACACGCTGACAGGCAATGACCTGTCGCAGGCTTTGGAGCAGGTTCTGGGGCGCACGTTGAAGGTCAAATCCATGGCGTGGTGGGCCATCCAGCTGGCCTCGCCGGTGTGGAAGCTGGCGCCGCATCTGCTAGAAATGCGCTACCTGTGGAACACGCCGCATCGTCTGGATGGCGCACGGTTTGAAGAGTTGCTGCCGGAGTTTGAACCCACCGAGTTGCACAAGGCATTGGCTATCGCACTGACTGAGACAGCCGTGCCTCAAAAAGCGATGTCGACCCAAACCATATGATGGCGGCTGGCCTTGATGTCTTTCACGGACAACAACTCATGGCCCGGCGCGCCGGGCTTGGGCCAGAAAATCCCGGCATCGATCACCTTCAGATCGGTGCTGGGCAGGACGTAATCAACACGTAAATCCCCGGGCGTCGGCTCGCGCCAATCGACGGTTGGGCCGGCCTGTGCCAGCGGGTCTTGCAGGCGCGGATCATTGAGCAGTGTTTGAATGGCTTCGTGCCGACCCTCGCCTTGTGTGGGATCAAGGTTCGCCCCGCCCATCACAACAATTGGCGGCTGTGGCGCGGCGCCAAGCTTGCCATCAAGCAGGTGGCTCCAAATCCGAATTTCATCCGCATTGCGCAGCCCGTTTAGATTCTCCGGCCCGTCAAACACCGGCGGCCCTGCGGCAAAAAGCATGAGTGTCACCGGGCCATCTGGGTGCCTTACGGGCAATACCCAGTGGCCGTTGGATGAAAGGCGCTGGATGGCCTGCGCCTCCTCTGACGGGAACGGAACCCCATCAGCTTCGGGAAGGGTGGCCTCCGGCAAATCACGCCACAGCAGTGCAGAGAAATCCGTTGCGTCCCCAAAGGGCCAGCGTGACAAGACAATCATACCGCTTGCCCCGCGGAACTTGCCATATCCCTGCGCATCCGCAGGTGTGTGCAGCCGCCCGTCGCCGTTCATGTCGAGCCCTGTTGGGATTCCCGTGTTTGGGGGCAGCGCAAAGACATGCGGATAGTCCAGGCCGCCTTTGCCAAAGTGGTCGCGCAACGCTGTGGCACCGAGCAGATCGGCGTCATAGTCCACGCCTTGAAGGAACAGGATGTCGGGGGCGAGATGCGTCACAACTTGCGTGATTGCCACAACCTGCGGATCGTCTCGCGTGATGTCGCGCAGCATGATGCCCGGCCCCTTGCGGGTCAGTTCCACATCATAGGTTGCCACGCGGATGGTTTCCGCGTGGGCAATGCTAACAAATAATAGAAGGCCAATCAGGCGGCCGAGGACACCGGATGCGTGCCGCGCGACGCGGCGTAGGCGCGACGACGGTTCTCGTCGATCATGGTGGCAATGCGGCTCATGGCAATGCCGCGCATGATCATGCTGGCCGGTATGAAAGCCCATGCGCTGATGGTCCAGATCATTGTCATCGGATCGCTTAAGTAGATTGGATCAATCAGGTCCGACATCATCTGAATGATCGCCGGGATTAAGAATGGCATAAGAAATCCTAACGCAATGTTAAGACGGCCATCCCGTTGCAGACGTGGTAGCACATCGCCGCCCGCTGTTGGGTCAAAAAGCGGCAGGTTGATCCAGACGTTAAACGCCCCGTTTCGCGCGGGCCATTCCAGGATGCGCACGAAGAAATAGAAAACAGCCAACGTCATCAGGGAGATCAGATAGCTGAGACCAGACGCGGTGCGCACCTCTTTGATCAGCTCCGGCGTGGCGTTGTCTGGCAGCATGATCACCATCAGCCGCACAGGCGAGTATGGGAAATCAATCGCGTCGCCCACAATGATGCCAAGCGCATGCAAAAAGGCGGTTAAGGCGTTGGGCGCCACTTCGCCACGGGCAATCACCGAAAGTGCAAACACGGTGGAAAAGATCGCCAGAAACCGCAGCCGGTTGAACGGCGGGGCGTGGCGGAATTCGATGAAGGACGGGCTTGTGGTCACATACTCTATGAACACTAGGATTGAGCTAAAGATCGCAAACAGCAGAACAATATGCACCACATCTTCGCTCACGGTGGGCAAGATGATGGCTGGCAATGCAAAGAGCAATGCCACCAGTCCCGCACGCGTTGCCGCGCCAATGATTCTGCCTATCACAGCTCGTGTCCCTTCAAACCGGATGTCGCGTTTTGTGGCTCTTTGGCCGTGCGATCTTGTTCCAACTTGATCCCGCCCTTACGGCGGGGTGCCTCATTTATGCCTTATTGTGGCATTGGATCCCGGCAAGTCTCAAGGTTTTGTTTGGAAACTCTGTCGAAATCCCTACCCGCAAGCACGAACTGGTGCGCGATTGCATCATGTTTGCTTCCCGAAAAAGCGATGTTTTTCAGGATGATGCTAAATATTGTGGTAGGTTTTTGTGCAGACACAAGGATGGTCGTCGGGGTGATCGGCGCCAAAAGGCATGCGCCACATTTCCGCCTTAATTCGCCTCAGTCTTCAGAAAGGCATTTGTCTGGCGCTTTCAGGGACCAGTATTCGCAGTCTTCAAACCGTTGACGGGCCGGGGCCCAAACGGCCTCAACGGCGTCTCGTTTCATCCCGAGTTTTTCGAGCAATGCGAGCGAGGCGGTATTGGCAACCTGCGCGCCAGCCCGGATCAACGTCACGCCCAGCTGTTCAAAGGCAAAAGCAATCGCGCCACGCGACAGCTCCAGCGCAAAGCCTTGGCGCTGATAGGCTTCGCCAATCCAATAACCCAATTCAGTCTGATCGTCGGCAATGTCGAGCTTGCACCAGCCGATGATGTCACCGCTGTCTTTGGACATAACCACGGCGGCAATAACCGCGCCATGTCGCATGGTTTCGATGTTGCTGTGGAGAATGTCTTGAGTGTCTTGCTTCAAAAGCGGGGTCGGCCAGGCCGCCACCCACCGGCTGATTTCGGGCGTCATCAAGGCGGTGAGCGCGTCGGCGTCTTCCATCCGGCAGGGGCGGAGCAGAAGGCGTTCGGTTTCGAAAGATGCCGTTGTTAGATTCATTTGCATCTTCCAAAAGAAAAGCGCGGCCCCCAGAGGGGCCGCGCATGGTGTTTCAAATTTAGGCTTACACCCAAGGACGCGCTGCGCCCGCTTTGGCCTCAAAGGCGTCGATGGAGGCTTCTTTCTCCATGGTCAGGCCAATGTCATCCAGACCGTTCAGCAGGCAGTGCTTTTTAAACGCGTCCACCTCGAATTTGATCACGTCACCATCCGAAGTGGTGATTTCCTGCGCCTCCAGATCCACGGTCATGCGAGCGTTTTCGCCCTTCTCCGCGTCCGCCATCAGCACATCAACCTGCTCTTGCGGCAGCACGATCGGCAGCATGCCGTTCTTGAAGCTGTTGTTGAAGAAGATGTCGGCAAAGGACGTTGACACAATCACCTTGATGCCAAAATCATCCAGTGCCCAAGGGGCGTGCTCCCGCGAAGAGCCACAGCCAAAGTTGTCGCCCGCAATCAGGATCTGCGCGCTGCGGTACTGCGGTTTGTTCAGCACAAAATCAGGGATCTCGGTGCCGTCACGGTTAAACCGCATCTCATCAAACAGATTGGCTCCAAAGCCGGTACGGGCAATGGATTTCAAGAACACCTTTGGGATGATCATGTCGGTGTCGATATTCACCAGCGGCATAGGCGCGGCGATACCGGAGAAGGTTTCGAATTTTTCCATAACGCTGGCTCCTTACATCAGCTCGCGAATATCAGTCAGCTTGCCGGTGAGGGCAGCGGCGGCAGCCATGGCTGGGGACACAAGATGTGTGCGGCCCTTATAACCCTGACGTCCTTCGAAGTTGCGGTTGGAGGTTGCCGCGCACCGCTCACCTTCGCTCAGCTGATCAGGGTTCATCGCCAGACACATGGAGCAGCCCGCCAGTCGCCATTCAAAGCCTGCCTCGCGGAAAATATCCGCCAGACCTTCTTCTTCGGCTTGTGCGCGAACAAGACCAGAGCCTGGGACAATCATCGCCCGCATGCCGTCTTTGATCTTCTTGCCTTTGACAACGTCGGCCACAGCGCGGAAATCTTCGATCCGGCCGTTGGTGCAGGAGCCGATGAACACTGTGTCGATCTCGATGTCGGTCAGTTTCTGACCTGGGGTCAGACCCATGTATTCAATCGAACGCCGCGCGGCTTCAACCTTGCCGCCTTCGAAGTCTTCCGGGTTTGGCACCACACCGGTGATTGGCAGTACGTCCTCGGGTGAGGTGCCCCAGGTCACAACCGGCTGAATGTCTTCGCCTTTCAGAGTCACAACTTTGTCAAAATGCGCCCCTTCGTCGGTGAACAGCGTCTTCCAGTACTCAAGCGCCTGCTCAAAAGCACCCGCTTTTGGCGCGTGTGGACGGCCTTTGACGTAGTTGAACGTTGTCTCATCCGGTGCGATCAAACCGGCGCGCGCGCCGCCTTCAATCGCCATATTGCAGACGGTCATACGGCCTTCCATCGACAGATCGCGGATCGCTTCCCCGCAATATTCGATGACGTACCCAGTCCCACCACCGGTGCCGGTCTCACCAATCACGGCCAGCGTGATGTCTTTGGCGGTCACACCCGGCTTCAATTTGCCAGTGATCTCCACCTTCATGTTTTTGGACTTCTTCTGGATCAGCGTCTGCGTGGCAAGCACGTGCTCCACCTCAGAGGTGCCGATGCCGTGGGCCAATGCGCCAAACGCACCGTGGGTCGCGGTGTGGCTGTCACCACAGACCACAGTCATGCCCGGCAAAGTCCAGCCCTGCTCAGGGCCAACAATGTGCACAATGCCCTGACGCACGTCAGACACCGGATAGTAATGCACACCAAACTCCTTGGCGTTGGTGTCCAGCGCTTGCACCTGAATGCGCGACTCTTCGGTCATCTGCGCCGGGTCATCGCGACCTTCTGTGGTCGGCACGTTGTGGTCCGGCACAGCAATGGTTTTCTCTGGCGCACGCACCTTGCGGCCCGCCATGCGCAGGCCTTCAAACGCCTGCGCGCTGGTCACTTCGTGGACGAGGTGACGGTCAATATACAAAAGGCAGGTGCCATCGTCGGCTTCATGCGCAACATGGGCATCCCAGATCTTATCATAGAGCGTTTTGGGGGACATAGGTCCTCTCCATTCTGTTTGGATAGCTGAAGTTATGGCTGACTAACGGGCACAGCTTAGCTGCGCCAAAAGCTCATAGCGCGGCGATGACAGACTTGGACTGACCAAAGAATCGCCAAGGCAAAAAGGCGCGGTCAGCAATGTCATAGATGCGTTTCATGCCTCTCCCCTACATTGTCGCGCAGATTCCTTCAAGCAGAAGCACACAATCCGTGACTGCCGCGTTGCCGCAAGGGCATCGGACGTGCAAGGATACCCCTATGGCTGAGGAGAACACCGCAGAGACCCAAGGCATTGGGGACACCCAAGAATCCGAGTTGGACCGCATTGCCGGTGCTGAGCGCGAAGTTGCGTCACAGCCGCCTGCGGAGGACACAACCGAAACCACAGAAATTGCTTTGGGCATATGGGAGCAGCTGGTGGCGTTTGGCGAAAGCTTGCTGCGGCCCTGGGCGTTTTACCAAGTTGTCATCGCGCTGGGTTTGCTCGGGCTTTCTTTTGCCATTGCCGCCTGGCTCAAGCCGCGGTTCTACGCTTGGCTAAAGTCGCGCGAGGGGTGGTCCAAACTGCGCTACCGTTATGCAATGATGATGCATCGGCGTATGCCGTTGTTTGTGTTCAACCTATTGATTTGGTTCACTGTCTGGCTAATGCAGGCAGTGACATGGCCGAGCCGGTCCTACCTGTTGGTGGGCTTGGCCAATTTGGCGTTGGCGTGGCTGGTTGTGGTCGCGGTGCTGCGGGTGGTGCAGAACACGACTTTGCGGGCCTTCCTACGCTATGGTGCCTGGATCTGGGTTACGCTGGTGCTGACCGGGCTGCGCGACGATGCTGTGCAGCTTATGGACAGCATGGCGCTGGTTTTCGGTGAGACCCGCATTTCGCTCTGGATGATTGCACAGGCGGTGCTGCTGCTGGGCCTGACTTTCGCCATTACCCGCCTTCTGTCGCGCCAAGCCGACGCCCGGCTCAAACGCAGCGAAGACATTTCTCCTTCCATGCGGGTGCTGTTTGGCAAACTGTTGCAGGTGTTCCTATACACTGCCGCCTTTTTTGTCGGCCTGCGTATCATTGGCTTTGATCTCAAGGGGCTCGCCTTCCTCACCGGGTTTATTGGCGTTGGCCTCGGTTTTGGATTGCAAAAGGTGGTCTCCAATCTGGTCTCTGGCCTGATCATTGTGATGGATAAATCGATCAAACCCGGCGACGTGATTTCGCTGGGGGAGACCTTTGGCTGGATCAATTCTCTGGGCGCGCGCTACATCTCGGTGGTTACGCGCGATGGCAAAGAGTTCCTCATTCCCAATGAAGACTTGATCACCAATCAGGTGGTGAACTGGTCGCATTCCGACAGCTATGTGCGGCTCGATATCTTCTTCGGCACGGCCTATGGCGATGATCCACATCTGGTGCGCAAAGTGGCGATTGAGGCGGCCAAATCCGTCAAGCGCGTTTTGCACTACCCCAATACCCCCGTCTGTCACATCGTCGGCTTTGGGGACAGTAGCGTGGATTACATCCTGCGCTTCTGGATCGAAGACCCCACCGGCGGGCTGACCAATATTCGCGGCAATGTCTACCTGGCGCTGTGGGACGCCTTCCACGAGCACGGTATTTCCCTGCCGTTCCCGCAGCGTGAGGTGCGTATGCTGGAGGGCGGCGGCGAAGGCACGCCCGCGTAACCACATTCATGGTCCCCAAATATCCCGGGGGTTGGCTTGGCGGAGCCAAGCGAGGGGGCTGGCCCCCTTTCCACCAAAAACCATGCAAATCCGCGCGCCAGGAGGTCAATCTTGGCGAATCCCCCTTGCCTTTCGTTGAGAAAACCGCCAACCGGTGCTATCTTGAATTTATGCTCGGCACCGGGGCTTACGGGTGCGATTTAAGGAGGACAGACTTCTGTCTCTGAACACTGACGTGGCCAATGCTACTGACACGGGTTCGATTGTGACGTCGGACTCTTCGGATACGACAAGCGAGGCACTGCTTGCCCGTATTCTCACCTCTCTGGATGAAGATAAAGCCGAAGATATTGTGCAGATCGATCTGCGCGGTAAGACCTCTATTGGCGATTACATGGTGATCTGCACCGGGCGCTCCTCGCGTCAGGTAACCGCAATTGCCGAAAAGCTGGTAGAGCGGCTGAAAGCTGAGTTTGGGCGCGGCGCCAAAATTGAAGGCAAGGACACAGGCGACTGGGTTCTGGTCGATACCGGCGACGTGATTTTGCACATCTTCCGCCCGGAAGTGCGCGAGTTCTACCAGCTCGAAAAGATGTGGGTGCCAGGCGGCGAAGCATAAGAATTCAGACGGCCTGCACCATGCTGCGGGCCGGAGGGCATGACATGGCACTGAAGGTGCACATCTGCGCCGTGGGAAAGCTGCGGTCTGGTCCTGAGCGCGACCTCCTTGATGACTACCTCACCCGATTTGATCGCACCGGACGGGCCTTGGGCCTTGGTCCGGTGGCTGTGCATGAGGTGGAGGATCGCAAAGGTGGTGGCATGGCGGCTGAGGCTGCCTTGTTGGATGGCGTCATTCCCAAAGGTGCGGTGATCTGTGCGCTGGATGAGCGCGGCAAGCTGATGAGCAGCCCGGAGTTTGCCAATATGCTGGGTGGCTGGCGAGATGACGGACGTGGCGATCTGGCCTTTGTGATTGGCGGGGCTGATGGCATTGATCCGGCCTTGCGGGCAAGGGCAGATGCCAAGCTGAGTTTTGGTAAAATGGTTTGGCCACATATGCTGGCGCGCGTCATGCTGAGCGAGCAGATTTATCGCGCGGCCAGCATTTTGGCCGGTGCACCTTACCACCGCGTCTAAATTTCCCTTAACCTTTTAGAAGGTTAACGTGCGGGAGGTTTGCGAAAACACACCTCTGCAAAACAGACGCGATACCGACGCAATACCGACGTGGATTTTGAGGGGTTAATTCAGCGCGGTTCCTGCAATAGCGCCGCACGTGATTGAGAGGCAAACTCACGTCGCCCTAGGACAACGACTGTTACCAAAACCCCAAGCAGCAGCATCACCGGCCCCAAAATCCACGCAGCCGCCGCCAGACCAAAATAGATCGCCCGAATCCCTCTGTTGAAACTGCGCGAGGCAGTGATGTTGATTGTCCCCGCCTTCTTGGCGCGCGACAGAGCGGTCGGGTCTTTGGCGTCATTTGGCACGGCTGCCATCAGCACCGAGCAATAGCCGAAGAGCCTGTGAGACCACACAAATTTCAGAAACGCGTTGCCAATAAACAGCAGCACCAACACCAGTTTGAGCTCCAGAACTGAGGCTGGCTCAGCGGTTTGGGTGAGGTCTTTGGTGACCCCAGCGATTTGGTCTGTATTCCCGATCAATGCCACCAGGCCCCCGATGGCAATCATCGAGGAGGAGGCGAAAAACGCCGTGCTTTGGCGCAGGTTTCCCATAATTTGTGCATCAAAAACCCGCACATTTCGCTCCACATAATGCACCATCCATTCTTGCCGATAAAACGCCATGAGGCGTGACACGGACGGGCGGTTTTTCGGAGGGTTTTCAATAAGATGCGTGGTCATCGCCCAGGCTAACAAAATGGTCAGAACAGCGATTACATCGAGGGAGGAAAACTGGGCGAGGAGCGTGTTTGGAGTCATGTCAGCAGTCTAACCTGAACATGATACACTTGTCAGTCTGCATTATTGGTTATATTAAATTACCAATTGAAGCGGAGGTCAGCCATGGACATGCCAACCCCAAATCCCGAGGTGCTCGCGAAAAAGGCGCGCATCGTGGCGCGTTTAAATGAGGTGCTGCCTCCTGATGCGGTGATCTCAGACGAAGTTGAAGTGCGTGCCTATGAATGTGACGCGCTGACCGCGTACCGCTGCCCACCATTGGCCGCAGTTCTACCCGCGTCCACCGAAGAGGTCGCAGCAGTGTTGAAAGTCTGCCACGCAGAGAGCGTACCCGTTGTGCCGCGTGGTGCGGGTACCTCGCTGGCAGGTGGCTCCATGCCGACAGCGGATTCCATTATCCTCGGTGTTGCCCGCATGACGGAAGTGATTGAAACAGATTACGAAAATCGCTTCATCCGCGTGCAAACTGGCCGTACAAATTTGAGTGTGTCTGGTGCCGTGGAGGCAGACGGTTTCTTCTATGCACCTGACCCGTCCAGTCAGTTGGCCTGTGCTATTGCGGGTAATATCGCCATGAATTCGGGTGGGGCGCACTGCCTGAAATATGGCGTAACCACAAACAACCTGATGGGCGTGACCATGGTGACCATGGAGGGCGAGGTGGTTGAGATTGGTGGTGCCCATCTGGACACCGGTGGATTAGATTTGTTGGGCGTGATCTGCGGCAGCGAAGGCCAGCTTGGTGTGGTGACAGAAGCGACCTTGCGCATTCTGCACAAGCCGGAGGGCGCACGTCCAGTGCTGATGGGCTTTGACAGTAATGAGGTGGCCGGGCAGTGCGTGTCTGACATCATCAAGGCTGGAATTTTGCCTGTAGCGATTGAGTTTATGGATCGCCCCTGTATCCGAGCAACCGAAGCCTTTGCTGGGGCAGGGTACCCGGATTGCGAGGCGCTTTTGATTGTTGAAGTGGAAGGTTCGGACGGGGAAATCGACGCGCAGTTGGAGCGGATTTTGGCCATCGCACGGACTCACAATCCGGTTGAGCTGCGCGAAAGCACCAGCGCGGACGAAAGCGCGCGGATTTGGTTAGGGCGAAAGTCCGCCTTCGGTGCAATGGGGCAGATCAACGATTACATGTGTTTGGATGGGACCATTCCGGTGAGCCAGTTGCCCTATGTTCTGCGTCGCATTGGAGAATTGAGCACTGATTACGGCTTGGATGTGGGCAATGTGTTTCACGCAGGCGACGGCAATATGCATCCGTTGATCCTGTTTGATGCCAATAAGCCAGGAGACTTGGAAAAATGCGAAGCTTTTGGGGCGGACATTCTTCGACTCTGTGTTGAGGTTGGTGGATGTCTGACCGGGGAGCATGGCGTGGGGATCGAAAAACGGGATCTGATGGTCGATCAATACCTGCCGGAAGATTTGGATATCCAGATGTCCGTGAAAGATGTGTTTGATCCCAAGTGGTTGCTAAACCCAGCCAAGGTGTTTCCCTTGGCGTCCAGTGAAGCGCGCCGGATGGCGGCGGAGTGACGGGCAGGGTGTAGCCTCACCTGGCAGAAAATCTGCCAATACCCCCCGAGACATTTGAAGGCCAAGAGAAAATGATGACACCATCAACAGAAGTTGAACTGGCAGAAGCCGTTGCGGGAGCCCAATCGGCGTTGCGCATTCAGGGTGGCGGCACGCGTGACATCGGTGCGCCGGTGCAAGGTGCGGTGTTGTCGACAACTGGTTTATCTGGTGTGTCGCTTTATGAGCCGGGCGCACTGACCTTGGTGGCAGGTGCGGGAACGCCTCTGGAGGAAATCGAGGCTACGTTGGCGGCGGAAGGACAGCGGTTGGCCTTTGAGCCAATGGATCATCGCGCATTGCTTGGCACGGCAGGCACTTCAACAATCGGCGGCGTTGTTGCGGGCAACATGAGCGGTCCGCGTCGGATTCAGGTAGGTGCGTGTCGGGATAGCCTGCTGGGTGTTCGGTTCGTGGACGGGGCCGGACGCTTGTTGAAAAACGGCGGGCGGGTGATGAAGAATGTCACCGGCTATGATTTGGTTAAGCTCATGGCCGGGAGCTGGGGCACGCTCGGGGTGCTAACCGAGGTGAGCCTGAAAGTGCAGGCGGTGCCCGAGGCGGTGGGGTGTGTTTTGATCAACGGGTTGTCGGATGTAGATGCTGCGGCGGCGATGAGTGCGGCGCTTGGATCACCCTATGATGTGAGCGGCGCGGCGCATGCGCCTTCCGGTGTCGATAGGCATCCGATGACAATGATCCGCATTGAGGGGCTGGAGGCATCCGTGTCCTATCGTGCCGCAAAGTTGGCGGAGGCACTGGCCAAGTTCGGCGGTGAAATGAGCGTTGAACGTGATGCCGACAAGGTCGCGGCTGGTTGGGCCTGGGTGCGTGACGTTGCGGTGATGCAGTGTGGATCCGGTGATGTTTGGCGGATGTCCGTGAAGCCAAGCGATGGGCCGAAATTGGTCGAAAAGCTGCGCGCTTTACATGCAGGACTCCATGTTCTGTACGACTGGGGTGGTGGGCTTGTCTGGGTGCAAGTGCCCGAGGGAACAGACGTGCGATCTTTGAGTTTTGAAGGCCATGCGACCTTGATCCGAGGTTCAAGCAAAACTCGTGCTTCTCTGCCGGTGTTTCAGCCGGAACCTGCGCCTTTAGCGGCTTTGTCGCAAGGCTTGCGGGCCAAGTTTGATCCGCGCGGCATTTTGAATCCGGGATTGATGGGATAAATCGATGCAGACGACTTTCACCGAAGACCAACTGAAAGATCCTGGTATTCAGCGAGCCAACGAGATTTTGCGCGCCTGTGTACATTGCGGGTTTTGCACGGCGACTTGCCCGACCTATCAGGTTCTTGGGGATGAACTCGACAGTCCGCGTGGCCGGATTTATCAGATCAAGGATATGCTGGAAAATGAGCGGGTGCCGGATGCCAAAACGGTCAAGCATATTGACCGCTGTCTGAGCTGTCTTGCCTGTATGACCACCTGTCCAAGTGGCGTGCATTATATGCATCTCGTAGATCATGCGCGGGAGTATATTGAGGAGAATTACAAACGACCTATGGGCGATCGAGTGTTGCGGTGGGTGTTGGCGCAGATCTTGCCATACCCGATGCGATTTCGCTGGGCCTTGATTGGTGCCAAACTTGGACGTCCATTCCGGTTTTTGATGCCGGATGCCCGGTTAAGAGCGATGTTGGACATGGCGCCGAAGTCCATTCCGCCAGTCAGCCGTAACGATGATCCACAGAGTTTTACGCCAACGGCGGAGAAAAAGATGCGGGTGGCTTTGATGACGGGTTGTGCGCAGAAGGCACTGAACACCGACATCAATGATGCCACCATTCGGCTGCTCACGCGATTGGGTTGTGAAGTTGTGGTGGCCGAGGGCGCAGGCTGTTGTGGGGCGTTGACGCATCACATGGGTAAGGCTCGCGAGAGTCACGCAACGGCGGCCAAAAACATCAGAGCCTGGTGTATGGAAATGGATGGCGACGGGTTGGATGCGATAGTGGTAAACACCTCAGGCTGCGGCACAACCGTGAAGGACTACGGACACATGTTCCGCAATGATGCTCTCGCTAACGACGCCGCGCGGGTGAGTGGCATCGCGGTGGATGTGTCGGAAGTTCTGATGAAACTCGATATGCCGGAAAGTGCCGATAAGGAGACTGTGGTAGCTTATCACGCGGCCTGTTCTTTGCAGCACGGACAGCAAATTAAGACATATCCAAAAGACCTGTTGAAGAGGGCTGGATTTAAGGTGGTGGAGCCTGCGGATAGCCATTTATGTTGCGGCTCTGCGGGGACGTATAATCTGATGCAGCCGGAGATTTCTGGGCAACTCAAGGCACGCAAGGTGCGTACCTTGGAGGCCAAAAATCCTGATATCATCGCAGCAGGTAACATTGGGTGCATGATTCAGGTTGGGTCGGGCACAGATGTGCCAATTGTGCACACGGTTGAGTTGCTTGATTGGGCGACGGGTGGGCCGCAACCACCTGCATTGACAGAACCAGGGAAGCGGGTTCCGGAGATCCCTATTCTGCGGTGAAATTCGACTTTTCCTTTTGATCAAGGGCATGACAAGGTCGTGCCCTATTTCCGCCGCAGGACGGCTGTAGATCAAAGGCAACCTGAGCGTGGAGAACTGATGTGGTTCGGTTACTGACAATTCTGGCTATGATGTTTTGGACTAGCCTATGCACGGCGCAGGATTCGGCGTTGCAACGCTTGGACACCGGCGACGACGGGCGCGATTGGGGGGCTGTTGGCCGCCTTGAAATCGATGGACGAGGGTTTTGTACTGGTGCCTTGATTGCACCCGATTTGGTTTTGACTGCAGCTCATTGCCTTTATGACAAGACCGATGGCGCGGCCTATAACGTAGACAAGATCGAATTTCGCGCTGGTTGGCGCAATGGGCGTGCGGAGGCGTATCGGTCTGTGCGGCGCGCTGTGGTGCATCCGAAATACGCGTACAGCGGTGATGTTACGATTGAGAACGTGCAAAATGACTTGGCGATTCTGGAATTGCATCACCCTATTCGCAACACGTGGATCGCGCCGTTTGAGACCACAGGCGGCCTTAGAAAGGGGTCTAAAATTGGCGTGGTTTCTTATGCGGTAGGGCGGGATACTGCGCCGTCCTTTCAGGAGGTGTGCCAAGTGATGGGACGACAGCGCGGCGTATATGTTCTGTCTTGCAACATTGACTTTGGAAGCAGTGGTGCCCCGGTTTTTGTATTTGAAGATGGCACAGTTCGGGTCGCGTCCGTTGTTGCGGCGAAAGCGGAGGTGCGTGGTAGCAAGGTTTCGCTTGGTGCGGCTCTGGATCACACTTTGCCGGAACTGTTCACCGAACATGGGAGCACCTCCGTTTCGTCGGGTGGCTTGAGGTCCCTGCAGGATCGAAACAGCACCGGCGCTAAGTTTGTGCGCCCTTAGTTTTTGGAGAATTGTTATGCGGATTTCAGCTTTTGTTGTTTGGGCGCTTGCCTCTGTTGTCTCGCTACCCGTTACCGCAGGGGAGCGCCTGCAACCTTTGACCAGCCGTGGTGACTTATTGGGATGGGAAGCTTTGGGTCGGCTGGACATGCGCGGGACAGGGTTTTGTTCCGGCGCGCTTATTGCCCCGGATCAAGTATTGACGGCGGCACATTGTGTTTTTGACCAGAACGGAGCGCCAATTCCACCGGAGCAGATTGTGTTTCGCGCGGGATATGTTGCCGGTGACGCGTTGGCTGAACGTCGCGTAAATCGAGTGGTCGTCGACAGTGGGTATCAAGATGCCGGGAGCGGGAAGATCAGTGGCAAAATGATCCCGCATGACGTTGCTTTGTTGCGATTGGAGTCCCCCATTTCGACGGGCGAGGCCAATCCGTTTGCCATTCATGTTGATCCTCAGGAGGGTGAGAAAGTGTCTGTGCTGAGCTACGGGCGGGGCCGTAGCGAGCATCTTTCCTGGCAGCGTGATTGTTCCATTCTGGAGCGTGGTTGGGGGATTTTGACCTTTGATTGTAATGTCACCTTTGGCTCATCAGGTGCGCCAGTGTTTGTGCGTTATGGCAATCGGGTACGGATATTGTCGGTGGTGTCGGCAACCGGCGACAATGGTCAGGGTCAGAATGTGGCTTTTGGGATGGAACTGCCGGAGGTTGTGGCTCAGCTAAAACATCGGATGCGTGTTGGAGACCGGCCAGCGGTTAAAACTGCGACAGGTGTCACGCGCCTAAAGGTGGGAACTCGCAGTGGCGGAGGGGCAAAATTTGTGAAGCCCTAAAGCGCAGGGGTTGAAACCGAATTTCGCCACCATAGGTCTGTATTCGTAAGGCGCCGATGATCGGGCCTTACACATTCATCGCCTGTCCGAATGGAAGGCATTTACATATCGTTGTCGCTCAATGGAGGATAACCCATGCGCACTTTTGATCTGGCTCCGCTGTACCGGTCGACCGTTGGTTTTGATCAGTTGGCAAATATGATGGACCGCGTTCTGTCCAATGACGTCGCTCAGCCGAGCTACCCCCCGTACAACATCGAAAAAACCGCTGAGGATGCCTATCGCATTTCACTGGCTGTGGCTGGTTTTTCGGCCGATGACCTGAGCATCGAGGTGAAACAGAATGCCTTGGTCGTGACCGCCAAGAAAGGCGAAGAGTCTTCGGAGAAGGCATATTTGCATCGCGGCATCGCCACCCGCGCATTTGAACGCCGCTTCCATTTGGCGGACCATGTGCGTGTGATCGGTGCAAGCCATGAAGACGGCATGCTGCACGTTGATTTGGAACGTGAAATCCCCGAGGCGTTGAAGCCTCGCCGGATTGAAATCTCCAGCGGCGCCACCAAGGCGGTGGACCAAGATGTGGTCGACGCCAAAGCCGTCAACTGACCTCCAAATGTAAACTGACAAATTTCCTTCCCTTGTTGTCAGGCCCTATTGGGCGACGCGCGTTCCGTTTGGACCGCGCGTTTTTGATTGGTTGTGTTCTTAACCTGTGAAGGGCATGTTGGCCGGACGTTTTCCAACAATCGGGAGTGGCGCGTGAATCTGGGCGCTTTGAAATCGGGCAATTTCCGTGCCTATGTCTTTGGCGCCGCTTTTGGTCTGCTGGCGATCTGGATGCAGCGGATCACCATTGGTTGGCTGGCCTGGGAAATGACGGAGTCTGCCAGCTTTGTTGGCGCGGTGGCGTTTTTGCTGTTTGCGCCCTCTATTGTGCTGTCACCATTGTTTGGCGTTTGGGTGGACCGTTGGCGGGTGAAACACACCATGTTGGTGCTACAAAGCATCAATGCGGTGTTGAGTGCCGTGCTTTGGGCGGTTGTGGCGCTGGGCTGGGCCACACCGTTTTGGATTGCCTTGATAACACTTCTGATTGGCATGGTGATTGCCGCGAACCACCCTGTACGGATGGCGCTAACACCGCGACTTGTGCGACGTGAGCACTTGGGGTCTGTTGTTACAATTGTTGCCATCAATTTCAACATCGCGCGGATGGTCGGACCTGCCGTCGGTGGCTTCCTGATTGCGGTAATCGGTGTGGCGGAAACGCTGTTTGTGCAGACGCTGTTGTTTGGTCCTTATTTGTTTGTGATTGCGAGGCTGACGCTTCGTCCGCGCCGAGACAGCGGCAGCGCGCAGGAACCCTTTTTCAAGGCATTGGGCGCTGGCGTCCGATACGTGTGGCAGACAGGGGCGGTGCGCGAGGCGATGTTTATCGCCGGCGTTTTGGCACTGGTCGCGAGGGGCGCGCTGGAAGTTTTGCCACCTCTCGCAGACGGGGTGTTTGAGCGTGGTGCGGACGGGCTTGGCATGTTGATGAGCGTGACCGGCGTAGGCGCAATTTTGGGTGGGTTCTTGCAGGCGGCACTGCCGCCGCAAGAGCCGGGAAGATTGCCTTTGACCACGAGGATAGCGATTGTCTTTGGTCTTGTGCTTGTCGCGGTTCTGGGGTTGTCACCAACCTGGGAAGTAGCCTTAGTGGTGGCCGCTGGGATGTCTTTTGTGACCACGGTGACGGCGATTTCGACACAAACAGCCATTCAACTGGATCTGGAAGACGATATGCGCGGGCGTGTCATGAGCCTATGGGCGGTGATTGCTGCGGGTGGCTCGGCCTTGGGCGCAGGCGCGATGGGGATCTTGGCCGATTGGCTGGGATATCAGACCGCGTTGATCTGGACAGGGAGTTTTGCGGCTATAGCTGTGGCGGCCTATCTTTTTCTGGCTCGCCTCAAAGCATAAGCCCCGATGCCAAGCGGCACCGGGGCTTTCTGCCGGTCTGACGGGGAGGGTCAGATCAGTTGGCGGCAGGTTCGATGTTTCCGATGTTCACGAACATCGTCTCGCCGGAGTGATCGTCCACACCATCGTTGTCGGTGGAGAAGATAGCTGTGCCGTCTTCAAAGATCGCCAGACCCTCGACTTTATCCAGAACATAACCACCGGTGGCGGTCAGATCGCTCAGCAGGTCGCGGACCAGAGCTTTGGAGACAACCGGCAGCTCGCCACCCAGTGGGGCCGGGACCATTTCGGACGCTGGCACGCGGTAGATCTTCTTGGTTACGGCGCGGTGATCGTGCTGGTTGTCACGCTCCACAATGTAAACCCAATCGCCATGGGCGACGATTTCGGACAGCCCCACCCAGCCGGTGTCCGGCTTGGCTTTCGGATAGTGCACTGCGCCCCATTCCTTGGTTTCAAGGTTGTAGGATACGAGTTTCACGTGATCCGTAGGATCACCCTTCCACTCGCGTTGTACGGCCATCCAAAGGGTGTCGCCGATCTTGGTAATGCCTTCAAAACCGAAGCGCTTTTCAACAGCTGCTAGCTCTGCCGGGATGCCAAATTCGCCTTTCAGGTTCTTGATCGAGCCGTCGGCTTGCACGTGATAGACCGCGTGCGGGATCAGGCGCTCGGTGCGGCCTTCAGAGGCAACGTAGAAGCCGCCTTTGCCGTCCAGCGTGATGCCTTCGAGGTCAAGTTTCTGTGCTGGTGCGCCGTTACGAGTCACGCGGATCACGTCCACGATGCGAGCCGGGGTCTGGTTGGTGTCGATCTTGAAGATCGAAGGTTGGAAGCCGTAGAAGCTGTCATTTACAGCCCAGACGATGCCGTCCTTGTCTGCTACCATGCCGGAGATCGCTCCCCAGCCGATCAGCTCATCCGCGCCTTCAGATGTCAGGTGCGGATAGGTTGCTGGCGCGTCCTGATATTCAAAGAGCATAACGTGCGCACGTGCGCCGCCGTCTTCGATCAGGTCTTTTTCGTTGGCAGAAACCAGCAGGTTTCGCTCTGGAATGGCGACATAGCCTTCTGGACCTACACCAGAGGGCAGCAGCTGCTTTAGAACAGGCGCGGCTGGGTTGGTAACGTCATAGACACCCACCACGGAAGCACGTTCGGCGCCAACAAACACGTAAGGTGTGCCGTTGAAGGTGGCGAAGGTCACGCTTTCAGGCTCGACACCTTTGCTATCGGAGCGCTTGTCCGGGTAGTGACCGATCTGGATGATGGCTTTCTCAAAGTCGGTGCCGCTTTCGTACACGACGGTGCCGTCCTTTTGGAAGATGGTCCAGCCGCGGGAGCCGCCGCCCATATCACCTTCGTTTGCGGTGGCGAAGTGGTTGTCGCCGATCCATGCAACGGCGTCAGGCTCGCGCAGGCGACTTTTCTGGCTTTCAGTGAAGATCAGCGCGCCGCGTTCATCCGTGGCGTCGATGCCTTCCAGATCAACAGCTCCAGCAGAGAAATGCGAGGTGATTTCGCCGTCTTTGGAGACAACCACCATGTGGTTGTTTTCCTGCAGGCTCACAACAGTTTCACCCAGAGCGTTGATGGAGACATACTCTGGCTCCGGATCTTCCGGGGAGACTTCTGCCAGGCCGGTCATGTCGACCATTCGCAGCGTGTCGCAGGCCGGTTCGCCGTTTTTCAGGTCTATCATGGCGAGCATACCTGCTGGCATCTGACCGGTACGGCCGTCGCCGAGGTCTTCGTCACGTTCGTTTTCGATGGCAACGGATACGAAGGAGGCGTCGGGTGCAACTGCGACGCTGTCAGGCTGACCTCCGAGGTGACAGGACGTCGCAACGGAGCCGGTCTTGATATTGATGGCTTGCAGGCTGCCAGAGGGTGCGGTGAAGCTCTCAGACGTGTTGACTCCCACGATGGCAAAGTCATTCAGAATGCCAACTGAGGTTGGCTCGCCGGATAGCGCGATGTTGCCAAGTGGTTTGGGGTTGGATGGATCAGTAATGTCGATGCGGCCCAGAACGCCCAGCGGGCTGTCGGTGTAGACCAAGGTCATACCGTCCGCGGAGGCGGCGATGATCTCTGGGGATGTCTCACGCGTGGTGTCCTCGCCTGCAGCCATGTTTTTGACCACGGGGAAAGAGGCAATCCGGTTGAAGTTCATCTCTGCGGCGGCGTGACCTGCGGTCAGCGCCAGCGCGGAGGTCAGGCAAAGGCTGCGAAGCAACATCTGTGCGTCTCCGTGTTGAATACTACGCGGGACATCGCACGGGCAGGTGACGCATCTGTAACGGAGGAGTGACAGAATTGTTAAAGCCCATAGAGCAGGTGTCACAAAAGGTGTTTGAGGTTTGAAATAGTTTCGCCCAGAGTACTTTTCAGTCTTGGGGAGAGAGCAGATGGATTGGGACGACGCATATTCAAATGGCGCCTATATTGAGGGCGCAGAGACGTATCCGCCGCGCTGGGAGCAGGAGGCCGCTGCGTTTCGCGAAACGAGTGATGCAGAGTTGGATGTCGCTTATAGCGAAGGGGAACGTCACAAGTTTGATCTGTTTCGACCTGAGGGTGCGGCCAAGGGCCTACTTATCTTTGTGCACGGCGGCTATTGGATGGCATTTGATAAGTCTTACTGGAGCCACTTTGCACAGGGGGCTGTAGAGTGCGGGTGGGCAGTGGCGCTGCCGTCGTATGACCTCGCGCCCGATGTGCGGATTTCTGATATTACCAAGCAGATAGCGGCGGCTGCGACCAAAGCGTGTTCGCTTGTTGAAGGACCTGTTGTCTTGGCCGGGCACTCGGCGGGCGGGCACCTTGTGGCGAGGATGATCTGTGACGGGGTGTTGCCGGAAGACGTGGCCGCGCGGGTGGCTCGGGTGGTGCCGATCTCGCCGCTGGCCGATCTACGTCCGCTGAAGAAGACGGCGATGAATGAGAAGCTGCAACTGGATGCAGCGGAGGCGGATGCGGAAAGCCCGATGTGGCAGGAACCGCGCGCGGGTGTCGATGTGACTGTGCTGGTTGGTGCGGCGGAGCGGCCTGTGTTCCTAGATCAAGCGCGATGGTTGTCGGAGGCTTGGGGTTGCGATTTGGTCGTGGCGGGCGGCAAGCACCATTTTGATGTGATTGATGCGTTTGCCGATCCAGACAGCAAAATGGCACGGATGCTGTTTTCCTAAGCGCGAAAGCAGGGAAGCGTGTCACTTTCCTTGGGGGTGGCATGCCACACGCCACGCGCAATGGCTCGTGCGAGACAAGTGGCGGCCGCGTGGCCGAGCCAAAGCGTGTCGGCGATGTCGTTGTCCAAAGGTTTGGCGTTGGTGCTGACACCAAAGGTCAAATCTCCGTCCATTGGTGTATGAGACGGCACCAACGCGCGGGCCATGCCGTCGTGCGCGGCGGTGGCCATGCGGGTGCATTGGGCTTGTGTTAGGTCCGCGTCAGTTGCGACTATTGCGATAGTGGTGTTGTGGCTGGAGAGTTTGGTGTTGGGTAAGTCGCTGGGAGCGGAAGGTAGGAGGCCTTCGCCGCCAAATTCGGTGCCAATTTCCCAAGGCGCGGCCCAGAAGTGTTTGCCATCCGGTGAGGCGTCGCCAAGGGCATTCACAGCAACCAAAGCGCCGACCGTGTGACCCGATGGGAGCACCATGCTAGCCGAGCCAAGCCCGCCTTTTTGGCTGGCAAGGGTTCCCCCTGTGCCTGCGCCGACAGAGCCAAGCGAGAACGTCTCAGAAGCGGTTTCTAAAGCCGCCGCGCCGAGGGCTTTGTAAGGATTTGAGTTCCAGTTTTTGTCTCCGCCATTCAGCAGATCGAAGAGGATCGCGCCGGGCACAATCGGGACAGTTTGATCACCGACAGGAAAGCCGCGGCCTTGGGTGCGGAGGGCATCTGCCACGCCGGACGGTGCGTCCAGACCAAATGCAGAGCCGCCGGATAGGGTGAGTGCATCGACTTGCTGTACGGTTTTGTCCGGTGCCAGCAGGTCTGTCTCACGGGTGCCAGGCGCACCGCCCATCACAGAGACGCCACAGGTAAAAGGCGTATCGCCAATCAACACGGTGGTGCCGGTTTTGATGTGGTCGTCCTGCGCGTTTCCAACGCGCAAGCCGGCAACGTCTGTGATTAGGTTCTTCGGTCCGGTCTGCATTTTATCGCCTCCTGTTGGGGGCACAGTAGGCGGGTAAATATTGGGCGCAAGGTCGCGGTTGATACATCTGTGTCGGATTCTGCTTGTCCCTGTGTCGGGGGATTTGGCAGAATGTCTTCAGCACTGGCGATGGCGTCGCCACATTCCGGAGTGGAATGCGCTCTAATCTTTTCCAGTCCTGAACGCCGGGACCTCTTTGATCGGAGGTCAAAATGACTGCACGTCCAGAATTCTATCGTTTTCACAATGGCGAAAAAGCGCCGTTGCAATTTGCCGAGGCTGAGTATGCCAACCGCGTGGCCGGTCTGCGTGCCATCATGGTTGAGCATGGTGTCAATGCGGCTGTGTTCACATCCATGCACAATGTGTCATATTATTCGGGCTTCACCTACTGCGCCTTTGGGCGGCCTTATGCGGTGGTGGTGACACCCACCGAATGTGTCACCATTTCTGCGGGCATTGACGCGGGGCAGCCTTGGCGGCGGTGTTATGGCGACAACATCACCTACACTGATTGGCAGCGCGACAATTACTGGCGGGCAATTAAGTCGATCACTGGCGGCGGCGTGGTAATTGGCATAGAGGGCGATCACCTGACTTTGATGCAGCAGGGCAAGTTGGAGAGCCTTCTGTCGCCGTCCAAGGTTGTTGATTTGTATGAACCCACCATGCGCCAGCGGATGCACAAAAGCGCGGCGGAGATCGAGATGATCCGTGCCGGTGCAGCTGTGGCCGATGTGGGGGGCTATGCGATCCGAGATGCCATCAAAGAAGGCGTGCGAGAGATTGATGTGGCTATGGCCGGTCGCGATGCAATGGAGCTGGAGATTGCGAAGCGGTTTCCGGACGCGGAGTATCGCGACACCTGGGTATGGTTCCAGTCGGGCATCAACACCGATGGGGCGCATAACCCTGTGACAGCCCGCAAACTGCAACGTGGCGATATTCTGTCACTCAACACATTTCCGATGATCTCTGGCTACTACACCGCGCTGGAGCGCACGCTGTTTGTCGGTGAAGTGGATGACATGAGCCTGAAGGTCTGGGAGGCCAATGTCGGCGCGCATGAGTTGGGCATTTCTTTGCTGAAACCCGGTGCGAGCTGTGCGGAGGTGACCGAGCAGATCAATGACTTCTTCGCAGAGCGCGACCTGTTGCAATATCGTACGTTTGGCTACGGTCATAGTTTTGGCGTGCTGAGTCACTACTATGGGCGCGAAGCTGGATTGGAGTTGCGCGAAGACATTCCAACGGTTCTGGAACCGGGCATGGTGATTTCTATGGAGCCGATGTTGACCATTGCGGATGGTCAGCCGGGGGCCGGTGGCTACCGAGAGCATGACATTCTGGTGATCAACGACGATGGCAATGAAAACATCACCGGCTACCCCTATGGGCCAGAGTTCAACGTCGTCGGCTAAGGCAATGTGAGAAGTATTGGGTTTTGGCTGCGCGACTTCGTGGCCAAAACCTCGCGAAATGCGGGTGTGCGACAGCAAGCCCTTTCTTTTGCCGTGCACATTTGCAACACTCTGCCCAAATTGAGTCTGAGACCGATGTAAATGGGCGTAACATTTCCCATATCAGTCTCAACATATTGGAAATAGGGAGTGTTTTATGGCGAATTTTGAAACCCAAGTGCGTGAGTCTCAGGCGCAAGTGGCCGAAGCACAAAGCAAGATTGCCGAGCTGACCGGGCGCATCGATGCGGCACGGGCGAAGATGAAAACCGGCGATGATGTTGCGATTGATATTGAGAACGCGACGCTGGACGATGTGCACGCGCATACGGATGTGATGAACGCCAATATCGCTGAGCTGATCATGGGGCTGGATGACGTGACATCCGCCTTCTCCAAAGACTTCGATCAGATGCGGGATAAGACCGGTTGGGAAGCTTTTGTTGGTGTGTTCAGCCGTGGCAAATCTGACTCCATGCGCGCCGAGCGGATCAAAACCGCAAACATTGATGACAAGCTGCAGGACCTGATTGCCAAATCCGACGTGATCACCAAGCTGTTGGAGGGCCAGCTGACCGTGCTCGAAGAGCAGAAGCTCAAGGTCGAGCAAAACCTGACCGAGACCCTAGATGAGCGCGAGTTCACTGTTGGCGAGCTGGAAAGCCTGCGCGCCGAGATTTTGGGCATGGATCCCAAGATCATCGAGATCGAAAACAAGATTGCGGTGGAGCAGGACGCGGCGGCGCGGACCAAGCTTGAGACTGAGCTGGCGGACCTGAACAAAGCCTACAACGATTTGGTGCAGCAGGAGCAGGTGAAACTGTCCAAGAGCCAGACACTGGAGCGTTATATCGAGAAGGGCAAGACCTGGGTCGACTCGCTGCAGAACCAGGCGGCGACGCAGATGGTGCTGATCAACAAGCTGCAAACAGACACCAAGCAGCGCGTGGTGCTCTACGATGCGCTGACCAAATCGTTGAAGACCGCACAGCAGCAGGACATCGCTCACCGGATCAACGAGATTGGTGTGGAAACCGACAAAGAGGCACAGGCGTCAATGGCGGCGATTGGCACGGCGACCAATCAGAAAATGGCCGACATGATGGAAGCCCACGAGGAGCATATGGTGTTTGCACGCGATGTGTTGGAAGCGAAGGCCAAGGCGGATGAACGCTTTGCCCGGCGGTTCCAGAAGATTGTCGAGAAGCACGACAAGAACCTATATGGGGCGTAAGGCAATTTGATTGTGTCTCGTGTCTTCCTAAGGTGGGGAACTCTGGCAGCAATCATTGGGCTTGTCATGGCGGTTTATGGGCTGCTTTCGGGGGAGTTCTCGATTGCGCAGCTGGGTGAGCGAGCCCCTATTCAGCTTACCGGTAACTCAACACGAAATGGCCAGTTGTTCTTTGCTCTCATAATTTCTGTACAGTTCCTTATTGGGGGCATCTTTGGAATTTTGGGTCGGGCTAACATGTTGAGAATTTGGTGCGATCCCCAGATTTGGGACCGTTTGAAGCAGAGTAAGTGGCGCCTGTTCATGAATGGAAATTCCTATCGCTTGATGGTTTGGCTGCTTGATTTGCCGCCAGTTCCGAAGCCAGAGCAGGCTAAACACTAATGTCACTGGTGTTAGGCGAACAGGGCAAATTGGAACGGGGTTTTCTTTATGAGGAATTGGTTTTGACATGTGAATTCAACATAGGAGAGCGCCCGCCCTGGGGGGGCGGGGTCGGACGCGATCCGTGACACTGCGTGTCTCGGGATTGCAATGGGGCTGACAAAATGAAGCATGCGACAAAAATGGCGATTTTCACCCCCGGAGTTCTGGTTGCGGGCGGTCTGCTAGAGGCAATGGTCGACGCTAGCTTTGATTTGCGGGCGTTGTGGCAGCTATTCGGCCTAGCCGAGATTCTATACATTTCTGTGCTTGGCGGGCTTGGCGGCTATTTCTTCGTTGGCAAATTGGGTCCAAGCCTCTTTCAAATAGTGTTATTCAGTTTACCACACGAAAAGAGAACGCAGGCGCTTCGAGGTGCAAGTAGCTTCTCTTTAAGTTTGTTGGGGCTGGATAGATTTGGCAACAAACTGCCTTGAACGCGCATTGGTATGATGAACTGATATGACCAACTCCAATCCTCACCAAGACCACACCGCTCTGATGGAGACCCGCGCGTCGCGGCGGTATTTCCAGAAGTTTGAGCGTATCACCGAGCATCTGACACAGGTGGCGGCGGCGCGGGCGGCTGAGGGGGCGATTGGCGACAATGAGGTGGAAATCCTCACGCGCTATCTGGCGGCGATTGGCTACACCTTCAAAGCGCTGAGCATGAAGTATTTGTTGGTGGGGCGTTCGACCGGGCAGTTTTTTGGCAGTCTCGCGATGGATGCGGTGGAGAGCGGTTTTCCGGTGTTCAACGAGCTGTTGGTGATGGCCAATGACGCGCAGCAAGCGGAAAGCCATTTGCGCAATATGCCAAGCGCGGAACAGCTCAAGGACGACATGCTGCGCAGCATCGTTGGTGATCAGGAGATTCCGACGAAGCTGCAATTCGCGTTGAGCCAGCGGCTTTATTATGAGGAGCTGCTGAAAGGTGAGCTGTTCTGGGCGCAGAACCATCCGGAGGTGCGCTGGCAGGGCAATCTGTCGGAACGGCGGCGCCAGTATTTGGTGCATTGGGCGGTCTATGACAGTCAGGTGAACCTGCCGACGATCTACCTGATGGACCTTGAGGACACCGGGCGCCGTGCCTTGCCCAAGGACGAGCGGCGCTGGCCAGAGGTTCAGGCACATCTGATGGCGCAGGCGGTGGGCGGTTTAAAGCTGGTGACCATTGCCAAAGGCTTTGATGAGAGCTTTGACGATCTGCATCCCAAGCGGCTGCGGCGAATCCACGTGGGGCCGATGTACTCGAGTGCATTTACCAAGCAAACCGGGCCGATCCGCGAAGTCCTGGAAGCCGCACGAGCGCCGGACGGTGAAGATTGGACGCTGGCTTGGACCACTGAGGATTTGGTGAGCGAGCGCGTCACCGATGAACGGTCTGGCTGGTTTGGCACGGTGGAGCGCGAAGTCTTTGCGCTGGATCCGTTTTCCGGGCGCGGCGTGGACACAGGCGCAACCAGCATGGAGCGTTCGATCATTCTGCCACAGCGGCCGTTCCAGGCGCTGGAAGAGCTGAACCCACCGGGGTTTGGCAATGTGACGAAGTATGTGGTGAGCCCGCAGGGCCGGGTGTTGCGGTATTGAGTGGAAACGGAATGAATTGGTTTCTAAAATTTCTCGCCATAGTCACATTATTCGGTTGCGCAAAAATTCCGGAAGCGGACGAACAATGGGCGAACCAAAATGTACCCCTAGGTGGTGAACGAATAGATGTCGAAGATCGCTTGATTCATCGAGGTTTTGGTTTCAGCGACTATGGTTACCGTCCTGAGAGTTCAGCCCGCGAACCATTTGGATCTGTTGGCTTCGTTGCGGCACATTCCGCTGCACCTAGCGCCCCTCAATGTTATGCCAAGCCTTACTCTCGGTTGATAGCATCGGGGGACCGATTGATTTGTGTAAGTTATTCTAAAACCGGCGAAGTTCTTTGGCGAGGGGTCGGGTGGTTTGGAGCGAGTTTGTAATGAAAGGTCGAAATGAATGAGCCTGACAAGTGATCAGATGGAGCTGCGCGAAGAGGATATTCGCAAGCATTATGACGCGGCTGTGGGAATGCTTGATGGCTTTGATCACACGCCGCGGATTGCCAAAGGCAAAGACCCTGTGGCCGCGCCGGAACGCTCTAGCGGGATTGGCACGCGGCGGCGGTTTCGCAGCACCACGCCGGGGTTGGTGACACGCTCAACCGCGCGGCCGGAAGGTGTGCATCTGGTGGAGCGTATCGAGGGTGCAGGTGGGGAAGATCCGCTGGTGTCGCCGGTGCAGGCCAATGTGCTGCATGGGATGCGGCGCGCGTTGGCGATTGCTTTGGCCGTGGGGGAGAATTTCGCAGAGGCGTCAGGCTTGGCGGCGTTGAAGCGGGAAAATCTCGCCGGGGCACTGGGTGCCGATAAGAAGGCCGCGTTCTCAGAACTCTTGGCGGCAGAGGCTTTAGCGGTTGCCTATGTTTTTGCCAATGCGACCTCGTTCCTGCTGGCGCCTTTGTTGGGCGAGACGCAGGTTGAGGTGGGCGAGGTTGAAGAGGTTTTGACCGACAATGCGCAGCTGGCGTTGCATGGCGCGTTGTGGGAGCTGGATCAGGACATCGCCGCGTTGGTCAGCGATGAAGATCGGCTGGTTTCCTGTGTTTGTGCCTTTGCCGAGCAGTTGATGGAGAAGGTCGCGTTGCGGGCGCAGAACGCGCCGCAGCTGGGCGCTTTTGTGGGCGCGAGCTGGAAGGTAGAGGCCGATGAGCTGACGATCAATGGGTTCACACCCGCGCGGGCGGCGAAGGGCTCTACGCTGACCATGAGTTTCAAAAAGCCCAATGAGGTGGTGGGCAACCACATTGCCAAATACCAGGCAATGAAATTGGCCAAAATGTTGATGGCTTATGACTTTGATCGGCGGCTCAATCCGTTTGCGGAGCTGGGTGGGTTCATTTTTACCTTCATGGGTGACGGCGCGCCGGGCACCGGGAAAACCACGCTCATTCAGATGATGGCCGGGTTGATCAACGACTATTGTCAGGTTGCCGGATACGCCTTCCGCTATCAGAACTTTGGCATCGACAATATCGACAGCTATCAGGGCAAATCGGGGCAGAATGCCAAGGCTTTTGTGCAGAATGTGCTGGACCCGCAGGTGATAGGTTTTGGCACGATTGATGACATCGACCAAATTGCGGGCAAACGTGGGGATCGGCAGAGTTCTGCCGGGCAACAGGAGGTCACAGCGGTGTTTATGGAGGCCTTTGCAGGCGCCAACACCGTGGTGCGCGGGAATTGTACATTTGGCATGTTCTCGAACTATCCGGAGAATGTGGATGATGCCTTGCGCCAGCGGGCCGGGGCACGGTTTCTGGTGGATGGGCCGCAAACACAAGAGGATTACATCGACATCCTTGCGCTGTTGATGGGCAAGAACCATGACATTGCGCTGGGCGATCACGAGCTGTTTGAGGCGCAGGCCATTCAAAAGGCTGTGGCGGCAAGCTTTGAGAGCCATTCCCGGCCCCATGAGCCGGGGTTGTTGAACGTGTTTGACAAGGTGCATGGGCAGGTGGGCGCGTTGGACACAATTGCCAAGATGGGCACGTACCTAAAGGCCATTCAGGAGGCTGATCCGCGCTTTACCGGTCGTGCGATCAAGAACATCACCGACGCCGTGAAAGTGCGGGCGATGGATTTTGAATTGCCGGATGAATGGATGGAGCAGCCGGAGTTATTCTTGCAGAAAGACTACGACACCAAGAAGGCGATGATAAACGAACTGCGGGTGCCGACCACCACCGACATGGTGGTGCAGGAAATCAACCGCTATGCCGATAGCGAGTTCCGCTATGCCGACAAATCCGATGAGGTCGCGATCTCCAATATGGTGCGCGACATGCAGCGGTCCGAGGCGGCGAAGCGGCGGTATCTGGAGGGCAAAACCTCGTGATCGTGCTCGACAGCATTGGGTTTGTGAACACGGGACTGCCGTTGATTATGCTTGGTGTACTTGCCGTGCTGATCCCGCGGTTTGTGATTGATCGGGCGACACGGTCGCATGGCGACGTGTTTCGCGGGATCTGCAGGACAGTGATGTTTTTGCTGAGCGTCGGCTTTTTGATGTCGTACGTGTTGACCTACACACGTGGCGTGCACGCCTTGGCGCTTGGGGCCTCGCCAGAGCTTGGAACAGCCTTTTGGATGCATCTGCGGCTGTCGTTGATGGCGGCAATTGTTTGGGCACCAATCTTGGCGCTGGTGTGGTTTGGTAAAGCGCAGGGCGTGGAAGCGCGGCGCGGGCAGGATATTGCGGCGGGGAAGCGGTGATGCTGGCGATGAGGACCGCGCCCGACCTGGTGGGCGCTTTGAATTGGTTCGGAGTTGGTGCTTTGGTGCAAGGAGCGCAGGTGTTGGTGTGTGTGGCTGACGGTGCAAACGCGCCCTCCGGGGGGAGGTCGGGTGCGGCCCGGCTTGAGGCCGGGTCGATTGCATTCATGGCTGCAGACAAAGGTTTCGCAGTATGATCGATGCCGAAAAAAGAAAGAGCAAATCCTTTTGGCGAATAGGCAATCCGATCATGTGGGCGTGTACCGCGACCACAGTGTTTGTCGGCCTAATTGTTTGGTTCGGGATGGCCGAAACCTGCAATATTGACCTTTTCCCAAAAGGCGATTGTCCTCCAAAATGGCGACACCTTCGTGCTGCCCCGTTTAACGAGGTCGGAGATACACTGGCCGGGATTGCAGGTGTTCTTGCTTTCATCTGGCTAATCGCGACGGTTTTGCTGCAATCCATCGAATTGGGGGAACAGCGAAAAGTGCTTGCATTGCAAAAAGAAGAAATGGAGGAGCAGAGAAAAGCCACCCAAGACATGGCGCGATCTATGTCGGCTCAAGCGAAGGTTTTTGAAGATGAGATGAAACATAGCGACCAAGTTTCTGCTCGTGAGGAATTCTCTGAATTAGTGTTATCGACGCTACAGTTAACAGAGAACTGTGCTGCCAGTTGGCGAATAAGGCGCAAAGCACAGGTTGGTTACAACGAGGTGGAGCTCGACTTGTTTCAGGACTACTACAACGACGTTAGGGAAGATCGAGGAAGGCTACCGACGTTTGATGATGCTTTGGATGTATTTCCTTCGATGAACAATGAGGTCGAATGCGTGGTAAGAGACGCAAGTTCAAAGGCGTTTAATATCGTCAAGCGGCCCCTAAAAAGCAGCTTCCCGGCAAATCTTCTTTTGAAAGCACAACTTGCTTGCGCCTTAATTCCTCGTTTGAGTCCAGCTGATGTCGAGAAAATCGATCGATCTGAGTTGGCGGAGCTGGCTAACAACCTTCAAGTTGCTGAAAACGCAAAGATTTGGGCGGAGGATGAAGTATGAAACGTCTCATTGAACGCGGCTTGATGTTTGGCAACCTGATTGAAGTGGTCTCGCCGGTTTTAGTGGAGCGTTACAATCGTGCGCTGAAACATCTGACGGGCAAGACCACCAATCTCACCGATTTTCACATCGATATCTCGGGCTATTCGCCGGAGATTGGCGATGAGCTGAACGACCACCTCTACCTCAACCACGGGGGCTGCAACCGGCAGTTCATCCTGCTGACCACGGATCAGAAATCCGCGCCGTTGTTGAACATTAAGTTTTCCACCAGCCGCGATATCCTGCGGCATTTCATTGAGGAAAACGAGCCGCAGCTGTTTGCCCTGACCGCGCGGGATGCCGTCGCAGGCGAGTTGGTGAACTCGGTGTTTTCTGTGAGCCAGCCCAGCAAGCTGATGGACATTCGTAAGGTCACGATTGAGGCGGACACGACTGAAGGCACGCTGCGCGACGCGGAGAAGCTGGGCGAACTGGCGGATCGGTTCAAGCAGGAGGAAGACGGCTGGTTTGATGATGTGCTTATCGCGGACATGATCACGCTCGCGAAACGCACTGGCGACGTGACGCGCAATCCGGTGACGCTCAAACACATGGCGTTTGATCAGCAGGATTACTGGACCGCGCATTTTGGCGGGGTCTACTTGTTCCGAGGATTGGCGCATCCAGCGGTGATCACGGCGGGCGACAAGGCCGAGCTGGGCAAGCTGCCGATCAAATACACGTTTGATTTCAAAGACCGAAATCAGATTGCGAAGTTTCTGGACTACAATGATCTGGCCGAGCCAATTGTGAAGGCGCGGGGCGTGGATGGCGCGGCCATTCTGCGCCAAAAGATGGATTTCATAGTGGTTGATGCGGCGCAGGAAGCGGGGGTGGACCTAACGGGCGCGACGCGCAGTGACATTCGCCGATTGGCGCGTAATCATGCAGAGCAATTGCCACCAGAATACCATGAGCTGCGCAAGATGGTGGATTGGGCGGAAAGCGATGGCAAATGGCCGAAGATCACCAGCGATCATCCGGCGTATTTCTATACGCTGCGGGCCACGGACACGGATCAGCGCGATCTGGTGAATATGCTGCTGTCAGAGCTGGCGCCAAAGGATATTCGACAGCTGTTTATTTGCCATAAGGAAGTGTTTTATCGCCTCTATCAAGGCTGGTCGGAGACCAAGAAGAGCTTTGTGGCGGATTTCTTGGAGCGAGAGTATCAGGTCGACAAAGTGGGCGCGCGCGAGGCGTTGTTTGGCTTTGATGCGCCGCTGGAGATGCCCCGTGTGACGCGACGGGCGTCTGAGGATATGATATCGCGGGTTGGTCCGTGGGGCGCAGTCAAATCGGGACGGTGAGGAGGTAGAGCATGTTTGCATTGGCGAGATTGTCGGTTGTGGGCTTTGTTGTGCTCACCATCATCTATGTCTGTCTGTCACTTTATTCGCGCTCCAAACGGCGCGACAAGTTAGAGGCAGAGTGGGACAGTGAAGGCATGAGCGGTGATCGGGATGCCTTTATTGAGCAAGGGCTGCAAGACTATGATGGCTCTTTGCGTCGCAAATTGATCTGGGGTGTCTATATCATTCCCGTGACCATCGTGATCGCTTTGATCTACTTTATGAATTTCCACTAGGGGGACCAAGGAATGGTCTATGTGAAATGGGGTTTCTGGACGCTGTTCTGGCTATTTGTGGCGGCGTTCTTTCACTACACGCTGCCGCAACATGATGTGGTGCGTGTGACCGATACCTATGAGAAGCGGATTGATTTTGGCGAGAACTCGATTTTCTGGGCCAAATCGGATGCGGGCAATGCCGAGACAACTGTCAATCGTGACGTGTTTTTTATCGAGACAAAGATGCCCAACGATCGGGTTATGGTCTATCGCAACGAGGACACCAGCGCCGGTTGGCCACCATATTTCAAGTTTGATACTGCCAACCTTCAGGCTGAAGCAGGCGACCTGAAATCTAGTTCGGATGCGCCGAAATGGGTGGCGGTGAAGCACTATGGCTGGCGCAACGAGTTCCTGTCGATTTATCCTAACGCGGTGGGTGTGAAGCCCGTGGATGGTCCGGATGTGACGTTCATTCCTTGGCTGAACATCCTGATCCTGGCGGTGTTTTTCGCAATGGTTTGGGCAATTTACGTGCGCTGGCGTCGGTTCCGTCAGGCGCGGATTGATCCGGTGCTTGAAGATATGGGCGACAGCTTTGAAGCAGCTGGAGACAATCTGGCAGAGAAGCGGGGGCGGTTCCGCGCCTGGCTCGACACCTGGCGCGGGAAGGCGCGTTAACGCATGCCGTAGTAGAGGCCGACCACGTGTTCGGCCTCTGCAAAAAACAGCCAGCGCGAGGTTGCGACACCCGCGACGTGGCTGAGGACTGCGAGGATTGCCAAAACGTGGCTGAAGGGCAGTAGCAGGCAGATGATGGGCAGCACAAAGGTGAGCCCAAAGGCGATACGGCGCAGTTTTTGTGCGTGTTTTCGGCCAATTACGTAGATGAACTCTTTCACTAGATAGTTCGGCGCGGTGTGGGGATGTGCCATGGAACGCACAGTGCCGCGCTCGCCCAGACCTGTGGCTGTGCCGAGGTCTGTGCCGCTATCCGAGAGGGCTGCGTCGCCGCGTTGCCACCAGATGAACTGGCAAATGGCGGCTATCACCAGCAGTAGGATGGCCATGTTCACTCGACCAGAAAGAAGTGCCCCGCCTGCCAGGGAGAAGCTCAGGTAAAGCGCTGGTGTCAAAGGAGTTTTCCAGCGAGGTACAGTGTCGAGTTGGGCGTAAATCATTGAGGTTGTGAAGACAGTGAACAGGGCCAGAGCGGCACCGATCAGGCCCAAAGCGGTGGCGTTCATTTCAAGGAAGATTAGCGATATCGCGTATAGCCCCATAAAAAGAAGGGCGAGGACGGCGCTGACGCCTTCGCGCGATAGCCAGCTGCTGCGCCACTGGGAGAGGGCGCGCCAGGCGCGTTCCGGGTGGCCAAGGTGGAAGGTTGAAGAGATCAGGCCACCAACGGACAGGGCGTAAGCGATTGCAAAGAATACAAAAGCTGTGAGACCGGTTGGCGGAGTTGGATCAATGCCAAGCCAGAACAGGAGACCGAAGCCGAGGCCAGAGAGCGTTGAGAAGACGATAACGGATGGGGCTGGATGCATCAGGCGGTCCCTCCGGGCAGTTTGTCTAGGGCTTTGTCGAGCCAGCCAAGGAAGCCTTGAGGCTCCTCAGCGACCGGTTCCAGAAGTGGCGCCAAAAGGCTTTGGTCGTCCCAGGAATCCTTCAGGCGTGGTGGCAAATACTTGTTGATAGGCAAGGTGCCCATTTCCGGCATGAGGTCAAATCCGCCTCTGGATTCAACAAGTTGGCTGACATCAGAGTTTGGATCTGAGAGGTCTCCAAAGTGTCTTGCGCCGGCGGGGCAGGTGCGGACGCAGGAGGGGATTTGGTCTTCTTCCGGTAGGTTTTCGTTGTAGATGCGGTCCACGCAGAGAGTACACTTTTTCATCACGCCTTCTGCTTGGTCCAGCTCACGGGCGCCGTACGGGCAGGCCCAGGCGCAGAGACCACAGCCAATGCAGTGGTCTTCGTTGACCAGCACGATGCCGTCCTCGACGCGCTTGTAGCTTGCCCCGGTGGGGCAAACGGTGACACAGGGGGCATTTTCGCAATGTAGACAAGACTTTGGGAAGTGCACAGTTTGCGCATTACCTTGTTCAGGCTGGACCTCATAGCTGTGCACACGGTTTAGAAACGTGCCCATGGGTTCGGTGCCATAGGGGCGCTGGTCACTCAGCGGGGCGCCATAGTTTTCGGTGTTCCAGCCTTTGCAAGAAATCACACAGGCATGGCAGCCGACGCAGGTGTCTAGATCGATCACAAGGCCGAGGGTGCGGTCGGTTTTGGTGGGTAAATCGGTCATTTTTTCACGTCGGTATTGCGTCGGTATTGCGACTGTATTGCGGAGGTGCGAATTTTGAGGCATTGATGTCTCATTTATCCACCTTCCATTCCAAATGATCCGGGCCTTGGGGGACCGGTGACTTGATGGGATCAAGGGCCGGCTGACTTTCGCTTTGGGCCTCGGCCTTTGCGATTTTCACACGTAGATCAAACCAAGCGGCTTGACCGGTGATGGGGTCTGAGTTGGCCCACCGCAAGCCATCGCCTTTGGGCGGTAGGAGCTCGTGGATCAGGTGATTGAGTAAGAAACCTTTGTTGGCTTCCGGCGCGTCCTCGGAGAGCGCCCAGGCTCCTTTGCGTTTGCCAATCGCGTTCCAGGTCCAGACGGTGTTTTCGTTAAGTGCGGCCTGATGCGCCACAGGCACTGTGATCTCGCCATGAACTGACGTCACGCGGGCCCAGTCACCCTCCGAAAATCCGTGTTTCTCCCAAAGCTTGGTTGGGAGATAAAGCGGATTCTCACCGTGCAGCTGCCGCAGCCAAGCGTTTTGGGTGCCCCAACTGTGGTACATTGCCATCGGGCGTTGGGTGAGGGCGTGCACGTCAAATTCGTCAGGATCGACGCTGCTGTCTTCCAGCGGTGCATACCAGATTGGTAGCGGGTCCATGACCTCTTTGAGGCGGTCGCGCATGTGATCTGGTGGCTGGATGTCGCCGTGGCCTTCGGCGGCACGTTGGAATTTACGCATTGGTTCTACGTAGAGCTGGAACAGGTAAGGTTGGGGGGCATCAAACAGGCCGATTTTCACCGCCCAATCCTGATAATCTTGATTCCAGGGTTTCATGTAGCGGGCGGCATCTGGCACGTGTTCAATCGCAAAGCCGCCGTTTTCGATGTATTTGTCGAGTTGCTCGGGATTGACAGTACCGCGACCAAACTGATCACCATCTTCGCCGCGGAATCCTGCGAGGGGGCCAACGCCTGGGCGGCGTTCGTGGTTTACGATGTAGTCGGCGTAGTCCTTCCATTTTGGTGTGCCGTCCTCATTGAGGAAGTGTGGCAAGCCGATGCGGGCACCAAGCTCAATAAGCACGGATTGAAAGCCGCGCACGTCCCGATCCGGCTCTACCACCGGCCAACGGATCGCGTCGGCGGCGCCGTCAGCTTCGCAAATGGGGCGGTCCAAGAGTGAGATGCAGTCGTGTCGTTCCAGATAGGTGGTGTCGGGCAGGATCAGGTCGGCATAGGCGACCATCTCAGAGCTGTAGGCATCGGAATAGATGATGCGAGGGATGCGGTAGCCGCCGTCGTCATTGCGGTCGGTGAGCATCTTGATCACGCCGGAGGTGTTCATGCTGGAGTTCCACGACATGTTGGCCATGTACATGAACAGCGTGTCGATTGGGTAGGGATCCTGTGCGTGGGCGTTCGAGATCACCATATGCATCAAGCCATGCACGGACATGGGGTTTTCCCATGTGAAGGCTTTGTCGATGCGGCAGGCGGAGCCGTCTTCGTTGATTTGCAGGTCTTCTGGACCGCGTGGGAAGCCGAGGTGGGGCCCGGCGAGCGGTTTGCCGGGACGGCCGTAGCCGTGCGGTGTTGGGTGGGCCTCTACCGGCTTTGGATAGGGCGGTTTAAAGCGGAAGCCGCCAGGGACTTCGACGGTGCCGAGGAGGATTTGAAGCACATGCAGGGCGCGGCAGGTTTGGAAGCCGTTGGAATGGGCCGAAATGCCACGCATGGCGTGGAAGCTGACCGGGCGGCCCGTCATGGTCTTGTGAGTTTCGCCCCGGAAATCGGTCCATTCCTGTTCCAGTTCAAAGGCCTCGTCAAAGGCGACACGCGCCAATTCGGCAGCGATGGTTTTGATCTTTTGGGCGGCGATGCCGGTTTTCTCGGCGACGTTTTCCGGCGCGTACTGCGGGTCGAGATACTTTTCGGCCATCAAGTGCATCACCGTGCGATGGGTGACACCGGCTTGGCGATAGGTGGCGGAGAGATCAGGGCGTACGCCCTTTTGGTCAAACGGTGTCGGTTTGCCAGTGGTGCGGTCAATCACCAACTGTTTGCCATCCTCATCGCGCATCAACAGGCCAGTTTCGGCGTCCACCAGCACGGCGGCGTTGGTGTATTGCGCTAGGTAGTGCAGGTCGATCTTACCGGCTTTCATCAGTTCGTGCACGAGGCTGAGAATGAAGAGACCGTCGGTGCCGGGTGTAATCCCAACCCATTCATCTGCCACAGCGTTGTAGCCGGAGCGTACAGGGTTCACGCCAATGACTTTCGCACCGCGCGCTTTGATTTTACCGATGCCGGCTTTGATCGGGTTGCTGTCGTGGTCTTCGGCGACGCCAAAGATCATGAAGAGTTTGGTGTGGTCCCAATCTGGTTGGCCAAATTCCCAGAAGGCGCCGCCCATGGTGTAGATGCCTGCCGCAGCCATATTGACCGAGCAAAAGCCGCCGTGTGCCGCGTAGTTGGGTGTACCGAAGTGTTGTGCCCAAAAGCTGGTGAAGCTTTGGGATTGGTCACGACCGGTGAAGAACGCCAATTTGTGTGGCGCGGTTTCGTGCAACTCCGTGAGCCAACCAACGGCGGTGCTCATGGCCTCTTCCCAGCTTATCTCCTCATATTCGCCGGAACCACGGGGGCCGACCCGTTTGAGTGGTTTTTTGAGGCGAGAAGGCGCGTTCACCTGCATGATCCCGGCGGAGCCTTTGGCGCAGAGCACGCCTTTGTTCACTGGGTGATCGCGGTTGCCTTCGATATAGGCAACTTTGCCGTCTTTCATGTGCACGTTGATGCCACAGCGGCAGGCGCACATGTAACAGGTCGTCTGACGTATCTCGTCAGAGACTTTTGGACTGATGTTGAGGTCGGGTTGCTGGAACGTCATCTGGCCTCCCTTGGGCGCGTTTATCCGGTGAGCAAGTAAATCCCCGCGAGAATGAAGCCTGCGATGAAGAGGGTTTCGACGAAAATAAGCGCGATGGCTGCGCCGCCGACGCCAAGTACCTGTTTGAGGTTTGTTTTCATGCCCACGGCAGCGACGGCGGTAAGCAGGAGATAACGGGAGGTTTCGCCCAGCAGGTCAGAGAGGAATGCTGGAATGAAGCCAAGTGAATTGAGCGCTGCAAGGGCTAGAAAGCCTATCACGAAGCCAGGCAGGACCGGGGGGCGCTCGCCGGTTTCCGGGGCCTCGGCAAAGTTGCGGATCAGCATGGAGGTGATCAGAACCACGGGGGCCAGCATGGCGACGCGGATCAACTTAACCAGCACGGCGGTGTCGCCTGCCTCCTGGCTGATAGAGAAGCCTGCGCCAGCAACCTGAGCCACATCATGGATGGTGCCTCCGAGGAAGACACCCGCCATTTGGTCGTTGAGCCCAAAGACATCTACCAGCGGTGGATAAGCGATCATCGCGACGGTGGACATAACGGTGACGCCCATGACGGTGAAGAGCAAGCGCTCTTCAGAGCGGGCGTCTTTGGGCAAAATTGCCGCAATGGCCATGGCGGCAGAGGCGCCGCAGATGGCAACGGAGCTGGCCGTGAGTGTCGAAAAGCGCCACTTGTGGCCGAACAGTGGCGCCACGAGCAAGCCAAAGAGGATGGTTGCAACCACGCCGAGGATGATCAGCAGGAGTAGTTGCCAGCCCAGTTCCATGACCATCATTGCGGAAACACGAGCGCCAAGCAGGGCCACGCCCAGGCGGAGGACTGTTTTAGCCGCAAAGCCGACGCCCTCGACGGTGCGGCCTTCTTCGCCAAGGAAATTGAGCGCAATGCCAAACAAGAGCGCAAGCAACATAGCG
Source organism: Shimia sp. (assembly GCA_024224295.1). Lineage (GTDB taxonomy): Bacteria > Pseudomonadota > Alphaproteobacteria > Rhodobacterales > Rhodobacteraceae > Shimia. Next base: position 53,011 of record JAAENN010000255.1, read on the forward strand.
GGTGCGCCGTGGTGCTCTGACAGAAGCTGTGCGGTTGCGGCCACCGTGACCGCGACGGCTACGCCAGGAAAATACCGGGCAAAATCTTCCCGAAGACGCCATTTGGTCTGCGCAGTGCGGCTAATTTGAGAGTTGGTTCTGTCTGCTTGGGTCACGCGCGGAAATCCTTCTTCTCCGAAGCTGTGGCAGATTGGGTGTCTAGGTCAAGAGCGCGTTGTGTGCATGCCGTTGAGTTAGCAAGATCAGTCATGCGCCAATCCCTTGCCGAAGGATGCCTATTGTCGCCAACGTGATCAGCAGGCAGAGGCAAAACGGTTTATAGTATGGTTCCCAGTTGGGGCGGAACAGTGTCTTGCCGGCCATAACACCAAGCGCGGAGGCAGGGGCGAGCGCAAGGCCGCGAAGGGCGGATTGGGTATTCATGGCACCAAAGTAGGTCAAGGTTGCCAGAGAAATGACCGAGGATGCAAAGAGGAAAATCACCAGAGACGCGCGCATTTCGCGGGCGGGGGCATTTGAGACCAGCACGTAGAGCGCAACAACCATGCCACCGACGCCAGCCAAACCGGTGACTATGCCAGCCAGTATTCCGGATCCCCAGAGGCCGGGGCGTGTGGCCAAGACTGGCAAGCGTAATTTGGCGAGCTGCGTGGCGGCAAGCACAACAATCACGCTTAAGGCGACCAGTTTGGAGGTTTCAACTGGCAAAGCCTGGGTCAGGCTAAGACCAAGGGGCAGGCCGAATGCAGAGCCCAGAACCAGTCCGGTCACCACGCGGCGGTTGGCGTCTTTCATACCGCCGCGCACCATTAGCAGCGACGCGGTCATTTCCTGAAACCAAAGAATCGGAATGAGCGCGATGGGAGCGAGGAACATCACTGCGATTGCCATAACAACTGCCGACAAAGCAAAACCTGAGAAGCCGCGCACCATCCCTGCGGCAAAGCAAATCAGGATGAGCCAGAAAAAGTGGTCAGCGGGCAATGCGAGGGTGTCGAGCATTAACGGTCTTTCATGGGCGTGTAGGGACGCATGTCGGGGCCGTTATAAAGCGTGAGAGGGCGGATAAGGATATTGCTTTCTTGTTGGTCGACGCATTGAATGATCCAGCCCGGCATGCGGCCAATGGCGAAGATCGGCACGTAGAGGTCCATCGGGATACCGTGCAGTTGATAGATCACACCGGAATAAAAATCGACATTCACGTTCAGGCCATGGCGGGCGTAGGGTTTCATCGCTTCCACCACGCCTTGCAGGATTTCATACCATTCTGGGGCGCCCATCTCTTCGCCGAGTTTTTTAACACCGTCGCGCATGTGGCGGGCGCGGGGGTCTTCGGCGCGATAGACGCGGTGACCGAAGCCGGTGACCGCCTCGCGGTTTTTGCGCTTGGCTTTGACGTAGGCGGCGGCGTTGTCCGGCGTGCCAATTTCTTGCACCATTTTCATCACGTCTTCGGCTGCACCGCCGTGTGCGGGGCCGGCCAGCGTGGAAAGCGCGGTGACGATGCCGCCGTGTAGGTTAGTGTCGGTGCCGATCGTGACGCGCGCGGCAAAGGAAGATGCGTTGGCGCCGTGTTCCGCGTGCAGGATGAAGTCAACGTCGGCCAGTTTGGCAGCGTCTTCCGAAGGTTTTTCGCCCTTGAGCATCCAGAGCCAGTTGGCGGCGTGCGACAGGGTTTTGTCCGCAGGAACCGGATCGCGGCCGTTGCGGATGTTTTCATGCGCGGCGATGATCATTGGCACCTGGGAAGTCAGGCGCAGTCCGTTGGCAACGAAGGCGTCTCGGCCAACGTTTTGACTGTTGGCTTCCAGCGCCGCGAGGGCCGAGACAGCGGTGCGCAGCACGTCCATTGGGTGGCCGTCTTTGGTTGCGCGGATGATCTCGTGGACTTGTTCCGGCAGTTCGCGGGCGGCTTTTAGCGTGGCGTCGAATTCTGCCAGTTCCACCTCGGTGGGAAGTTCTCCGTGAATCAGCAGATAGCAGACTTCCTCAAAGGTGGATTGTGTGGCCAGATCGTGGATGGAGTAGCCGCGATAGGACAGATCTCCTTTGGCGCCATCGATGTGGGAAACGCCGGAGCGTTCGAAATAAATGCCTTTGAGGCCGCGGTTGATCTTGACGTTTTCGGTCACGGATGGCTCCTGTTGCGTATGCGGAGGTATACATGAAGTTTATGGATGCGCTGTCGGTCAAAGTGGCGGAAAAAAATGCGCGTGTGGTGTTTCCTGAACATAGGGAACCGCGCACGGCTGAGGCCATGCGGGCTTTGGATCGGGAAGGCCTGTGTCGGCCTGTGACACTTGGTGAAAACACAGACCGCTATGTGCAGGCGCTGGTGAATACGCGCGGCATGAAAGAGAAGATCGCTCGGCGACTGGTGGAGAAACCTCTTTACCGAGCGGCTGCCATGGTCGCAGCGGGGGAGGCCGATGCCATGACCGCTGGAGCAGAGGCGCCGACGCGTCGTGTAATCGAGGCGGCATCCATGGCAATAGGCTTGGCTGATGGGGTCACTGTTCCATCGAGCTTCTTCTTGATGAACTTCCCGGATGGCCGGTCGCTGATTTTTGCTGATTGTGGTTTGACGGTGGACCCTGACGCCGAAGGTTTGGCGGCAATTGCTACGGCGTCGGCGCGCAGCGGTGAGATGCTGCTTGGCGACGCGCGAGTGGCGCTGCTGTCGTTCTCCACGGGCACCAGCGGCGCGGGCGCATGTGTCGACAAGGTGCGCGAGGCCGCCGAAATCAGCGGTTTTGCGGGGCCGTTGCAGGGCGACGCTGCATTGATCCCCGAAGTGGCTGCACGCAAGGATGCGGGGGCGGGAGACGCGAATGTTCTGGTGTTTCCCGATCTTGATGCGGGCAATATCGCCTACAAACTGGCGGTTGCTTTGGGCGGCGCACAGGCCTTGGGGCCAATCCTTCAAGGCTTCCGTAAACCGGTTTGCGACCTGAGTCGTGGCGCGAGCGCGCAAGACATTGTCGCGGCGACCATTGTGACGCTGGCTTTGGGATAGTGATGCAGAGGGGATCATGCGGCCCCCTCCGGCGCATTTTGTGCCTGATCCAACGCGTCGGATTGCGCGACAGTGATAGCAACCATGTGCAGGATGTCTTCAGCGGTACACCCGCGCGATAGATCGTTCGCGGGTTTGGCCAAACCCTGCAGGACCGGGCCGATGGCCGTTGCGCCGCCAACACGCTGGGCGATTTTGTAGCCCAAGTTACCGGCGTTCAGGCTGGGGAAGACAAAAACGTTGGCTGCGCCGCCAAGGGACGATTTTTCAGCCTTGGAGGCCGCGACTTCGGGGACAAACGCAGCGTCGAATTGCAGCTCGCCGTCGATAATCAGGCCGGGATCTGCCACTTTGGCCAAATGCGTCGCGGCCACCACTTTGGACACTTTTGGGTGATCAGCACTTCCTGCGGTGGAGAAGGACAACATCGCAACGCGCGGTGTCTCGCCGGTCAGCGCGCGGTATGACGCGGCAGAGGCGCGGGCGATTTCGGCCATTTCATTGGCGTCGGGGTCCACCACAAGGCCACAATCAGCGAAGATATGTGCCCCTTTCACCGTGTGGTGTTCTTTGCAGTAGAGCATAAAGAAGAAGGATGAGACTAGCGCGGCATCAGGTGCTTTTCCGATGATTTGCAGCGCTGTGCGTACTGTATCAGACGTGGTTTCGGCCGCGCCGCCGACTGTGCCGTGGGCGCGATCCGTTTGCACCAAAAGTGCTGCATAGGTCAGGCGATGGCGAACCTGTTTGGCCGCTTGTTCCGGAGTCATGCCTTTGTGGGCGCGCAAGGACACCAACGTGTCGCGGAATTCATCCAAGAGAGGAGAGTGGTCAGGGTCGTGGATGTCGATGGCACCGGCGACTTCCGTGGGTTTGGTGTCATGGGTGGCGAGATGCCCGGCGATGGTTGTCGGGTTGCCGATCAACAGGACACGGGCCACCGCCTCTTCACGGATCATCAGTGCTGCTTCAACAACACGAGAATCATCGCCCTCGGAAAGGGCGATGATTTTGTCAGAGCCGCTGGCGGCACCAAGTATTTGGCGGAGCGGCTTCAAAAGGTCAGGTTCCGGTCTGTTTGATCATGTCCGCCGCATCGATGCCAGCAACGGACACAGGCTTTTTCATCGCGTCGCGACGGAAGGGCTCGCCCAGTTCCTGGTTGATCATGGCTTCGATCAAAGTGGTTTTGCCGTGGTTCATTTGATCGTCGATGGCCTTGTTTAGCGCGGCGGTTAATTCGTCCATGGTGCGCGCTACAACGCCTTCCAGACCGCAGGCCTGTGCGATACCGGCGTAAGACACGGATGTGTCCAGCTCGGTACCGACAAAGTTGTCATCAAACCAGAGGGTGGAGTTCCGCTTTTCGGCGCCCCACTGGTAATTGCGGAAGACAATTTGGGTTACCGCAGGCCATTCGCCGCGGCCAATGGCGGTTAACTCGTTTACCGCGATGCCAAAGGCTCCGTCGCCTGCGAAGCCACAGACCGGCACATCCGGTTGGCCGATTTTTGCGCCAACGATGGCCGGCAGGCCGTAGCCGCAGGGGCCAAACAGGCCAGGTGCAAGGTATTTGCGGCCTTCCTCAAAGGACGGGTAGGCGTTGCCGATGGCGCAGTTGTTGCCGATGTCGGAGCTGATGATGGCTTCGCGTGGCAGAGCGGATTGGATCGCGCGCCAGGCCATACGCGGTGACATCCAGTCTGGCTTATCCGCGCGGGCGCGTTCGTTCCAGCTTGTGCCTGGATCGTCGTCTTCGTGGTCCATCGAAGACAGTTGCTGTGCCCAGGCAGATTTGGTTTTGGAAATGCGGGCTTTGCGCTCTTCGCGGCCTGTGTCGCCAGCGTTGTCTGCAAGCTGTTCCAGAATGCCGGTGGCCACTTTGGCGGCGTCACCCACGATCCCCACTTCAACCTTTTTGGTTAGGCCAATGCGGTTGGGGTTGATGTCCACTTGGATGATCTTGGCGTCCGCTGGCCAATATTCCATGCCATAGCCAGGCAGAGTCGAGAAGGGGTTCAGGCGTGTGCCGAGAGCCAACACAACGTCGGCCTCTTTGATCAGCTCCATGCCCGCCTTGGAACCATTGTAACCCAGAGGGCCCGCAAACAGCGGGTGGTTGCCCGGGAAGGCGTCGTTGTGCTGATAGCCCACGCAGACTGGCGCATCGAGGCGTTCGGCCAGTGCGATAGACGCTGGGATACCGCCTTCGGACAGAACCGCGCCTGCGCCGTTTAAGATTACCGGGTTTTTGGCGGAGGACAGCAGGGCTGCGGCATCTGCCACAGAGTTTGTGCCGCCTGAGGAAGCTTCAAATGCGATGGGATCCGGGATCTCGATGTCGACGACTTGAGTCCAGAAGTCACGCGGTATGTTGAGCTGTGCCGGACCGCACAGGCGTTTGGCTTGGCTGATCACACGGGTGAGCACCTCAGCTACGCGGGAGGGGTCACGCACCTCTTCCTGATAGGCCACCATGTCCTCAAACAGTTTCATCTGCTCAACTTCCTGGAAGCCACCCTGACCGATGGTCTTGTTGGCGGCCTGTGGGGTGACCAGCAGCAACGGTGTGTGGTTCCAGTAGGCGGTTTTCACGGCGGTCACGAAGTTGGTGATACCGGGGCCGTTCTGCGCGATCATCATTGACATTTTTCCGGTCGCGCGGGTGTAGCCGTCGCTCATCATACCGGCGGAACCTTCGTGAGCGCAGTCCCAGAACATGATGCCAGCTTTGGGAAAAAGATCGGATATGGGCATCATGGCAGAGCCAATGATTCCAAAGGCATGCTCGATGCCGTGGCGCTGAAGCACTTTCACAAAAGCTTCTTCGGTGGTCATTTTCATGAGGCAAACTCCATGCTGCGCCCGACTCTGGCGACGGGCGTTCCTTTTGCAAGGAAACTACGTACTGCGGCAATATGACGTTAGGGCCAGATAAGGTGGCCGAATATATCCAAATCAACCGTGGCCGAGTGCGCGGGCAATACGGGTAACGCCTTCAGGAATTCTCTCGGATGGAATTGACGAATAGCCGAGACGGTAAAAGTTTTTTGGCAGGGTATCGCCCGTGAAAAATGGATGGCCGGGTTCGATGAGGACACCTTCTGACTTGAGCTCTTCGGCCAATATTTCGGTGTTGAGTCCCGGATTGGTTCGCATCCAAAAAGAGGAGCCGCCAAAGGCACCTTTGCCGGCAACCGTCAGACCTGATTGATCAATAGCGTCTTGCATGACGGCCCTGCGTGTTTTTAGTGCTTCGCGGATTCGTCTTATGAGAGCGTCGTAGTGACCAAGTGACAGGAAATAGGCGGCGGTGCGTTGGATGTGGCCCGGGGGATGGCGGATCACAGAAGCGCGTAGAGCGCGGGCTTCTCTAATGAAGGCTTCGGAGCCCACGAGGTAGCCGAGGCGTAGCCCGGGAAAGAGAGATTTCGAGAAGCTGCCTACATAGATGACGCGGCCTTCCGTATCGAGCGATTTCAATGCAGGGGAAGGTGCGTCCAGAAAGGACATTTCAAACTCGTAGTCGTCTTCGACCACCAGTGCGTCGATTTCGCGGGCGCGCTCAAGAAGCGCATGGCGGCGGGCCATCGGCATGGTGGCAGTCGTCGGGCATTGGTGGCTGGGCGTGGTGAAAATCACATCAGCCTCGGACGGAATCAGACCGGGGTCGAGGCCGTTGCGGTCCACGTTAATGGCGTCCACATGGCAGCGGGATTGGTTCAGGATGTCCCGCAAAGCATGGTAGCAGGGGTTCTCGATCGCGGCCATGCGACGCTGGGTCAGTAGGATTTGCGCTGCGATCCAAAGCGCGTTTTGGGCACCAAGTGTGATCAGGATTTCTTCGGGGCGGGCGATGATGCCGCGGCGTGGGAGCGTATTTCGGGCAATGAATTCGACCAATTCGGGATCATCTTGATCGTAGTAGTCTGCGGTGAGCGCAGTGAAGTCTTTTTGGCCCAGAGCCTGCAGGGCGCAGAGCCGCCAGTTGGCGTGATCAAATAGGCTCGGATCGGTCTGTCCATAGACAAAGGGAAAGCGGTAGTTGGCCCAGTCTTTGGGTTTGTCCGGAGTGTCACCGCCGGTGAAGCGGCGCCCCAATGCGCGGGCCCAGTCGATGCGGTCTTCGCGGGGTTTGGGCGGATCAAACGACGGCGGGACCGGGGCGTTTTCGCTGACGTAATACCCTGAACGGCCGCGCGAGGTCAGGTAATCGTTGGCGAGCAGCTCAGTGTAAGCCAGCGTGATGGTGATGCGGGACACGCCGAGGTGGGTGGCCAGTTTGCGTGAAGACGGTAGTTTTTCGCCCCGCCGGAAGCGGCCGGATAGGATGCCCTCAGCGATGAGTTGCTGAATTTGCGCCTGAAGCGTGCCCTGAAAACCGGGCGCGAGGAAGAAGGTTTCGACGGATATTGCCATGACGGGAGGCTATACTGGACTTATGGCGCAAGCAAACTGGACTTTCACGCAGGAGCCTTGCGTGCCAGTTTGTGCTCAAGATTTGCGCGCACAGCAGGCCATTCGTGTTGGCATATCGAATAGACCGCCGTGTCACGCAAGGTGCCATTGCCCATGATCATATGATTGCGCAGCACGCCGTCGAACTTCGCGCCGAGCCGTTCAATCGCGCGGCGAGAGCGGTGGTTCAGAAAGTGGGTGCGGAACTCTACGGCGATGCAGACCAGATCTTCAAAAGCGTGCCGAAGCATCAGCAGTTTACATTCGGTGTTCATCGGACCGCGCTGGACTGATGCGCGATACCAGGTGGAGCCGATTTCCACCCGCCGATTGGTTGCGTCGGCATTCATAAAGGTGGTCATGCCCACGGCTTTGCCAGTTGGGTCGAGGATGGCAAAAGGCGTCATGCCTGCGGTCGCGTTTCGCGCGTCAATGTTGGAGGGCACGTCTTCTGGCGCGGGCACCATCGTGTACCACAGCGCAGAGAGATCACCGTCAGCGGAGGCCGCGGCCAAATCGCTGGCGTGCTCATGCGACAGAGGTGCCAATGACACATCGGTGCCGGTCAATATGATTGGGGTGGGCCACATGGGTCTTCCTTTTAAGGAAACGAGCGCCACCCGCCGTGATGGACAAGTGGCGCGAAGTGACGGCGGGAGGACACCGTCACCGGACGTTGCAGGTCTGTTTAGCCAAACACTTTGGTCAGGGCGTTGTCGACGGCATTGGTGATGGCGTCGATGTCGTCTGGCGTGGCGATCAGGGCTGGGGAGAAGGCAATCACATTGTTGCGGCCCGGCACGGAACGGTTGGCCGCACCGATGATGACGCCATGCGCGCCACAATCACCTACAATCGTAGCAATGTCGGCTTCGTCCACCGGCTCCTTGGTGTCGCGATCTTTCACAAGCTCACACCCAAGGAACAGGCCTATGCCGCGCACATCGCCTATGACGTCGTGCTTTTCCATCAAGGCCTGAAGGTTGCCCATCATGCGCTCGCCCATGGCGGTGCAATTTTCTAGCAGACCTTCTTCTTCGATGATCGCCATGTTTTCCAGCGCCGCCGCCGGGCCTGCGGTGCAGCCGCCGAAGGTGGAGATGTCACGGAAATGGTCGAGTTTGTCGGATGGGTCCGACTTGAACATCTCGAAGACTTCCTCGGTGGTGACCATGCAGGAGATCGCCGCATAGCCGGACGCCACGCCTTTGGCCATGGTCACGAAGTCCGGCTTGATGCCGTAGTGCTGATAGCCAAACCAATGGGTGCCGGTGCGGCCGATGCCACAAACCACCTCGTCGATGTGCAGCAGGATGTCGTACTGTTTGCAGATTTCCTGCACACGGTCCCAATAGCCTTCGGGTGGGGTGATCACACCGCCGCCTGCGGTCACAGGCTCAAGACAAAGCGCGCCCACGGTGTCTGGACCTTCGCGCAGAATCACCTCTTCGATTTGATTTGCTGCGGCGATACCGAACTCGCGTCCAGACAGATGGCCGAGTCCCAGCTCGTCTTTCCGGTACTCCATGCAGTGCGGCACACGCACGAAGTCTGGCGCGAACGGGCCGTATTGCATGTTGCGCTCGTCCTGACCGCCGGCGGACATAGCGGCCAATGTGGAGCCGTGGTAGTCGCGGTCGCGGTAGAGGATTTTGGTTTTCTTGCCGCCGTATTTCTTATGGGCAATCTGACGGATCAGTTTGAAGGCTTTCTCATTCGCCTCGGAACCGGAGTTGCAGTAGTAGACGCGGCTCATGCCGGGCATTTTTTCAATTAGCTTTTCCGCATAGAGCGCGCCAGGCACATTGCCTGCGGCGTTGGCGAAGTAGCACATCTTCATCAGGTTGGCGTGCACGGCGTTTGCAATGCGTTCGCGCCCATAGCCGACGTTTACGGTCCAGACTGCTCCTGAGACAGCATCGATATACTCTTTGCCGTTTTGGTCCCACACACGCATTCCTTTACCCTCAATGATGATGCGAGGGTCATTGGTTTCGAACGGCTTGTGCTGCACCAAATGATGCCAGACGTGGGCTTTGTCTGCGTTCACGACATGGCTGAGGTCGTTGTCTTTTAATGTGCCATCCATGGCGCGAGTCTCCTTGATTGAGAATCTACTTTGAGATGTGTTTTGGGCGCAAACCAGCCCGCTACTTGGAATTCGACGCCATCCTCGCGATTTTTTTTGGGATGTTTATAGGGCCAAAAGTTTTATCTTTGTAAGGCCAGTATTTCGGTGAGTGACGGAGAAATAACGAGAGAGAGCGCGTCAAATCCCTATTTTATATGACTTTCAACCAGATGGTCAAATTTTTTTATGCAGGCCAAGACACGGGTTCGTGACGATTAATTGCCGAAAAAAACATTGATCGGTGCCGGAATTTCCGCTCCCCTCAAGGAGGACGCGCACTGCCGGTGAACAAAAAAGAGGCTCAAAGCCCAACGGCCCGGCTAAAAACCTCGCGCCAGAATCGACAACGGGAGAATTGATTATGAGCTTGAAAACGACACTGATGGGTGCTGCGGCTTCGACAGCCATGCTGTTGGGAGCACAGGCCGCGACTGCGGAGATTACCGTGGCCTATTTCCTAGAGTGGCCAATGCCGTTCCAATACGCCAAGCAGACCGGTATGTATGAAGAGGCCATGGGCACCACCATTAATTGGGTGAGCTTTGACACTGGTACCGCGATGAGTGCGGCAATGGCGTCTGGTGATGTGCAGATTTCGGTGAGCCAAGGGGTGCCACCGTTTGTGGTTGCGGCTTCTGCCGGTCAAGACATCCAAATTGTGGATGTCGCGGTCAGCTACTCTGACAACGACAACTGTGTCGTGGCCTCCGGTCTTGAGATCGACAAAAACAGCGCTGCGGAACTAGCTGGTAAGAAAGTTGCAGTGCCCCTTGGTACAGCTGCGCATTATGGTTTCCTCAGCCAAATGAACCACTTCGGTGTGGATGTGGCGTCTATGGAAGTTGTGGATATGGCGCCTGCTGAAGGCGCGGCGGCTCTGGCGCAAGGTTCGCTGGACATGGCCTGTGGCTGGGGTGGCGCGCTGCGTCGCATGACTGAGCACGGCAACGTGTTGCTGACTGGTGCAGAGAAAGAAGAGCTGGGAATTTTGGTGTTTGACGCCACCACGGCTCCTGCATCTTATATTGCGGAAGAAGGTGAGATGTTGGCGAAGTTTCTGGCTGTGACCGCCGAAGCGAACGCGATGTGGGCAGACGAAGCCAATCACGCCAAGATGTTGCCGGTGATTGCCAAGGACGCAGGTATGGACGAAGAGTCCACCGCATCCACTCTCGCAACCTTTAAGTTCCCGACGGTTGACGAGCAGCTCGGCGGCTCTTGGCTTGGCGGTACTGCGCAAGACTTCATGAAAGGTGTGGCAGGTGTGTTTGTGGGCGCAGGCTCCATTCCAAGCGCCTTGGACAGCTATGACGCTGCTGTAAACACTGGGCCACTGGAATCTGCCAAAGGCATGTAAGCTAACAATATAAAAAGCCCACACCTTTACGTGTGGGCTTTTTCTAACGACTTCCCAATGAGAACAGGCGGGACAACCGCCGTGCGTCGCGGGGGCGATGCCCAATGTCAGATAGGGACCATGACCGGATTATCCATACAAAATTTGTCCATGCGCTTTGACCTGCCTAATGGCAGCCATGTTCAGGCGCTGAAGGATGTTAGCCTTGATCTTCAACAAGGCGAGTTGCTGAGCGTGCTGGGGCCTTCGGGCTGTGGCAAAACAACATTGCTTAACATTGTCGCAGGGTTTCTAGCGCCTACAGAAGGCCAGATTGTGCTGAATGGTCATCAGGTTCACGGACCCGATGCTGAGCGTGGTATGGTGTTTCAGAAAGGCGCTTTGTTTGAGTGGATGAGCGTGCGTGACAACGTGCGTTTTGGGCCTGACATGAAGGGAATGCCGAAGTCAGAGAGCGCAGAGATTGTGGACCACTTGCTTGATGTCGTAGGGCTGCAAGATTTTAAAGAGAAAATGGTCTATGAATTGTCCGGCGGGATGCAGCAACGTGTGGCACTTGCCCGTTGTCTGGCCAATGATCCGGATGTGATTCTGATGGATGAACCGCTTGGTGCTCTGGATGCGCTGACGCGGGAGAAAATGCAGAGCCTTGTGCTCAAGCTTTGGAAAGAAACTGGCAAAACGATTATTTTGATCACCCACTCGGTGGACGAAGCGCTGCTGTTGGGGGAGAGATTGCTGGTGATGGCACCACGGCCTGGACGGATACACAAAGAATATCGCTTGCCCTTCGCGGATATGGGAGTGGGCGCAGATTTGCGAGAGGTGAAAGAGCACCCGGATTATACGAAAACCCGCGAAGAGATCCTCAATATGATCTGGAACATGGAAGAAGAGATCATGGGCCGTACTGAGGAGAGCGCATAACATGGGACAGATTTTTACCGACCTGGGTGGTGAATTGATTACCTTGTTGATCTCGGTGATCAGCGCCTTGCCCTATTTGATCTTGTATGTCGGCCTGATCCTCGCGGCGTATTTCTTGTATATGCAGGTCAAACGTCGGCTGTCGCCGGTGCGGGATTACACGTCTCTAAAGACTGTGACCTTTGGTGACGAAAGTGCAGTGATCTCCAACAAAGCGGCCTCGGTGATTTCAATCGTGCTTATCTTTGTGATTTGGGGGGCGTTTACAGGGTCTGCCTTGTTGCCAAAGTTCTTGCACGCGCCGGGACCTTTTGTGGGCGAAGCCTCTTTTACCTACACAGTGGAAGCAGAAGGCGGACAAACGGCGGACGCGACTGTGAGCGTGCTGGTGCATGAAGTTGGAGAGAAGCCGGAAACGCCGGTTGTTATCGAAAACAGTGGCAGCGCCAAAAACGATGCGCTTGTTGTGCAAGCATATCGTTCAAAACTGCTGCGCTGGGATGCCAATGATGAGGTTACCCGTAAAGACGGTGCCAAGATTGTTGCAGTAGACGGGCAGCCGATTGATCGCGACACGGATGTGGAAATTGGCTTTGGCCGCGTGGCGTTAACCGACAAGGGCACATTGAATTTCGAACCTGCCAAAGGCTGGCAGATGGAAAGCATCTGGTTGCCGGCGCCGGAAAGTGTCTGGAAACGCCTGATTTCTGTGAGCCAGGATGGGTATCAGAATGTCACCTTGGCGGAGCATCTTAGCTATTCGCTGTTTCGGGTGATCGTAGGTTTTGCTCTGGGCGCGGCGGTTGGCATTCCGCTTGGCTATGCCATGGGGTTGTCCAATTGGTTCCGTGGTTGGTTTGACCCGATTGTGGAGTTCATGCGTCCGGTGCCTCCTTTGGCCTTGATCCCGCTAGTGATCATCTGGGCCGGTATTGGCGAACAGGGTAAAATCATCCTGCTGTTTCTTGCGGCGTTGTGGATTATGGCGATTGGCGCGCGGTCCGGTGTTTCAGGTGTGAATATCACAAAGGTGCACGCGGCCTACTCTCTGGGGGCCAATAAGCGTCAGATCCTGCGTCACGTAATCATTCCAAACTCCCTACCTGAGATCTTCACGGCAGCGCGTGTTGCCATGGGTGTCTGTTGGGGCACAGTTGTGGCTGCAGAGCTTGTGGCCGCTGAAAAAGGTGTTGGTAAGATGATCGTGGCGGCCTCTAAGTTTCAGGACACGGACATCGTGTTGATGGGGATTATTCTTATCGGAATTATCGGCTTTGGCATCGATATGCTGATGCGCTGGGGGGAAAAGTACCTCGTTCCGTGGAAAGGCAAAGCCTGACGCTCTTAGGTGTGTTGAGTTAAAAGAGGGGCTGGCGCGTTGCGTTGGCCCTTTTTGTTTGCAGGCCCACAGTTGACTTTGTGTCGGAAGGCTTTATGTGGGACAGGTCGCTGCGCAGCCGCGTGAGCAGGCCGCGCCGGGTTTTGAGGAACCGTCCGGGCGCATCAGCGACGCTTTCGTTCCCATCACGCAGGGTTCTGACTGGCAGACCGGGCCGCGCGGAATGTGCTTCGCGGTGGCGGTGCTGTCGAACCCGATCACGGCCCTTGTGCGGGCCGTTGACGCCATGCCATGCGCCATCTTGCGTGTGGTTTGAAAGGACATTTTGTGTCGACGTTTGAACAATTGGGCCTGTCGCCCACACTTTTGAAAGGTCTCAAAGCAGCTGGCTTTGATGCGCCAACACCTATCCAACAGAAGGCCATTCCACTGGCTTTGGAAGGTCATGATATTTTGGGGCTGGCGCAGACCGGAACCGGTAAGTCGCTGGCCTTTGGTCTGCCGATGATGGATCGCTTGCTGTCAACGCCGGGCAAGCCGATGCCGAAGTCGGTGAAAGCTTTGGTGCTGGCCCCTACGCGGGAGCTGGTGAACCAGATCGCGGACAACCTGCGCCCGATGGCTCAGGGCACACCAATGAAGGTGATGACCGTAGTGGGTGGGCAATCCATCAATCGTCAGATTGCCATGTTGAAGCGTGGTACGGACATTCTGGTAGCGACGCCGGGTCGGTTGATTGACCTGTTGGATCGCAGAGAAATCGACCTGTCGACGGTGGGCTATCTGGTGCTGGACGAAGCCGATCAGATGCTGGATATGGGCTTCATTCATAGCCTGCATAAGATTGCCCCGCATCTGGGCACGCCACGCCAGACCATGCTGTTTTCCGCGACGATGCCAAAGCAGATGGAAGAGCTGAGCCGCAGCTATTTGACCAAGCCCAAGCGGGTGGAATGTGCGCCTCCGGGCAAGACTGCGGATAAGATTGCTCAGACGGTTGAGTACCACGAGAAAGGCGAAAAGCGGAAACGGCTGCGGGAAATCCTGTCTGAGAATACGGGCGAGAGCACGCTGATTTTCTCGCGTACCAAACATGGTGCGGAGCGCATGATGAAGCAGCTTGTCGCTGAAGGTTTCAATGCCGCGTCAATCCACGGCAACAAGAGTCAAGGACAGCGGGATCGCGCGATTAAGGCGTTTCGTGAAGGGGACGTCACCGTGCTGGTGGCCACCGACGTCGCCGCGCGCGGGATCGACATTCCTGTGATTTCGCTGGTGATCAACTTTGATCTGCCCAATGTTGCCGAGGCTTATGTGCACCGGATTGGTCGCACGGCACGTGCAGGTCGTGAAGGCCGCGCGATTTCCTTCTGTGCGCTGGATGAGCGGGATTATCTTAAAGACATCGAAAAGTTGATTGGCCGTCAGTTTGACCGGCCAACGGATGAGCTTCGCGAGATGAATAAGGAATACGGCGCGGGACCGCGTTCCGGTGGACCGGGCCGCAAGCGTGGTAGTGGCAAATCTGGCGGCGGGAAACCCGGTGGCGGCAGGCCAAACAGCGCGGCCAATGGCAATGACAAACCCGGTGGCGGTCGGCCACGTCGGCGGCGCAACCGGTCGCGCAAGCCAGCGGCATAACCAAAGAAAAGGCCGCAGCGAGATGCTGCGGCCTTTTCTTTTAGAGAAGTGTGCGGCTTAGCTCATTGGCACGCCGGATATCGCCTTGGTTTCGCAGAACTCTTCCAGCCCCCAAGTGCCACCTTCGCGGCCGTTGCCGGACTGGCCGTAGCCGCCAAACGGGGAGCCGTTGATGCGGGACACGCCGTTGGTTTCGACCATGCCGGAGCGGACCTGACGGGCGACGCGCAGGCGCTTGTCGTCATCTTCGGTCTGGATGTAGTTGGTCAGGCCATAGACTGTGTCGTTGGCCATCTGCACAGCCTGCTCTTCGCTTTCAAACGGGGAGATCGCCAACACCGGGCCGAAGATTTCTTCGCGGTAAATTGTCATGTCCGGTGTCACATCCGCAAACACTGTTGGGCGCACGAAGTAGCCTTTGTTCATGCCTTCAGGACGGCCAAGACCGCCGGCAACCAGCGTTGCGCCTTCTTTGATGCCGGTTTCGATCAAGCCCTGAATTTTGTTGAACTGCAGCTCGGAGACCACGGGGCCGATGTGGCGGCCGGATTCTGTGGTCGCACCAACTTGGGTGGCGTCTGCTGCGGCTTTGGCTTGCTCCACCGCTTCGACGTAGCGGCTGCTTTCGACCATCATGCGGGTTGGGGCGTTACAGGATTGCCCGGAGTTTTGCATGCAGTGGATCACGCCGCGTTTGACGGCTTTCTCGTCTGCATCAGCAAAGATGATGTTGGCGCCTTTGCCGCCCAGCTCAAGGCTGACGCGCTTCAATGTGTCGGCTGCAGCTTTGGAGATGGCGATGCCTGCGCGGGTGGAGCCGGTGAAGGACACCATGTCCACATCAGGGTGGGCGGACAGCTGCGAGCCGACACCTACGCCGTCACCGTTGACCATGTTGAAAACACCCGCAGGGAAACCGGCTTCGTCCATCATTTCGGTGAAGACGATGGAGGACAGAGGCGCGATTTCAGACGGTTTCAACACCATTGTGCAGCCGACCAGAAGCGCCGGAATGGCTTTCAGGAAAACCTGGTTCATCGGCCAGTTCCAGGGTGTGATCATAGCACAGACGCCAATCGGCTCCTTGCGCATGCGATCCGCGCCCATGGCGTATTCGAACTCGAATTTTTCCAGAGCCTCAAGGAACCCATCAAGATGCCAGACGCCGGCACCCCATTGGCTGCTTTTGGCCAGATCGGTTGGCGCACCCATTTCCATGCGCATGGCTTCGGCCATGTCGTCGCGCCGGGTCATGTAGATGTCACGGAGCTTCTTGACCATTGCGACCCGCTCTTCCAGCGGCGTATCGGCCCAGGCTGGGAAAGCTGCGCGTGCCGCAGCAACGGCCGCGTCGGTGTCTGCCTGATCGCCCAGTGAAATTACAGCACAGGTGTCTTCGGTGGCGGGGTCAATGACGGGTATGTCATTGGCGGCAACTGGGTCGACCCAGTTGCCGTTGATGTAGAATTGGCGTTTCTCGATCATGGTATTTACTCCCTCTCGATCTTGGCGTCAGTCTGCGTGGCAATTCAGGGTTCCGCAAGTGGGGCGACGCGCGGTCACGAGTAATTTGATCAAATTATTTCTTCCGGTAAAGGGGTGGCGTTCAA
Source organism: Shimia sp. (assembly GCA_024224295.1). Taxonomy (GTDB): domain Bacteria; phylum Pseudomonadota; class Alphaproteobacteria; order Rhodobacterales; family Rhodobacteraceae; genus Shimia. The sequence goes on from JAAENN010000255.1 coordinate 69,493, forward strand.
AAACGACGGATGTAGTCTGCGCAAAGTTGCTTTGCGACAGAGAACCGTTTTTACATATCGCTCCACCTACTCGAATTGTCTCGAGTCAAGCCGGCAGGGCGAAGTGTGCGACGCAAACAGAGGGAGAAGCCCATGGGCCTGCGAATCAATGATGTTGTGCCAAATTTCACCGCCGAGACGGATCAGGGCACGATTGCTTTTCACGATTGGATTGGCGACAGCTGGGCCATTCTGTTTTCCCACCCGAAAGATTTCACGCCGGTGTGTACCACTGAGTTTGGTGCCGTCGCGCAACTTGCCGATGAGTGGCAGAAGCGCGCGACCAAGGTGATTGGTGTGTCTGTGGATGGTGTGGAAGACCACAAAGGCTGGAAGAAAGACATCGAGTCCTACGCTGGTACGGGCGCGGGCTTCCCGATTATTGCCGATGGTGGTTTGGCGGTGTCCAAAGCCTTCGACATGCTGCCAGCTGAGGCCTATCTGCCGGATGGGCGTACCCCGGCGGACAGCGCGACCGTGCGGTCTGTTTTTATCATTGGACCTGATAAACAGTTGAAGCTGTCCATGACGTACCCGATGAATGTGGGTCGTAATTTTGCCGAAGTTTTGCGCGCATTGGATGGTCTGCAAACGGCTGCAAAAGAGAACGTAGCAACCCCGGCAAACTGGACTCCCGGCGGCGACGTAGTGATCCCGGTTGCGGTAAGCGATGAGGATGCGAAGGCCAGATACGGTGAATTCACCACACACTTCCCATATCTGCGTACCACCAAGCTGCCGGGCTAAACTCTGGTCGCATTGACGTTCAAGGGCATTTTAAAAACGCGCTGGTTTCACCGGCGCGTTTTTTTTGACGTGATGGGTGGCGATCTGACGTTGGGTAATTTCGCTGCGCAAACTTATTCCGCGAGAGAAATTAAGCGGCTGGAAATAGTTTTCCCGCAATAAGGCCGAGATGACCCATCGCGTGCAATATCTCCCGGCGATTCTCGCTGCTGTCTTTTGCCTGACTGTGACCCCAGTTTTGGCAATTGTCAGCGCTCCTGTGAAAGCAGGTGGGCCGGTTTTGATTGTCGCGCGGCCGGGGACGGATCTGACAGAGCTCGTAGAGACATCTGGTGGACAGGTTGTGGGCGTGACGCAAGCCCCGCTGGCTGTGCTGGGGACGTCAGAAAGCGAAGACTTTGAGAAGAGACTGAAACGGAATGGCGCCTGGGCCATTCTGGACGGCGAAGCGTTGGCCTGGCTGTGTGGAGGCACGATATGACTGAAGATCTCAAATTAACAAAAGCCCGTCAGACGGGTGTGCAGGTTTTGGCTTGTGTGGCGGCGGTTCTTGGCGCTGCAGCAGCATCCATCGCATTTATGCGGGGCGGCCAAGTTGTGATGATCGGCGCCTCAGCCGGCGCATTTGCCGCCTTGGCGTTTTATGCCTTCCGGCTGGGCGGGAACCTGGCTGCGCGCGTGAGCGTGACGGTGGCCGTGATTGGTCAAATTGCCCTGATCCTCGCGTCGATGACAGGGCATGCATGGCAATTGGACGTGCATATGGTTTTCTTTGCCGCGCTAGCGATGCTGACGCTGATGACGTGTCCGACGTCACTGTTGGTGGGGGCTGGCGTGACCGCAGTACATCATTTGGCGCTGACTTTCTTTTGGCCGTCGATGGTGTACCCGTCGGTGGATTTGATGGAAAATATTGGCCGGACAGTTTTGCACGCGGTTGTTGTGATTGCAGAAACCGGCATCCTGCTGACCTCTGTTATGACCACGCTGCGTCAGATGAACGAGCGCAACAAAGAGCAGGCTGTGTTGTCTGAGACCATGGACGCGCTGAAGCTTGAGAAAACTGGTATTGAGGCACGAGAAAAGGCACAGGCGGATGTTGTTGAAACCCTGCATGAACGTCTGACCCGTATTGCAGGGGGCAATCTGGATGCTTCGATCAACCACTCTTTTGACAGGAGCTATGAAGCGCTGCGTAAGAGTTTCAACGATGCTGTGAAGTCTCTGAGTGGCATTGTTACCTCTGTGACTTCGGTGTCGAGCCAGATCGAAGTCGACAGCCGCGAGCTGTCCGAAGTGTCCAACAGTGTAGCGCACAGCACTGAGAAACAGGCAGGTGCGCTGCAAGGTGTGACCGATGCGGTGGAACAGATTGCAGATGCGATGAATGGGGCGGTCAACAAGGCCAAGTCCACGCAGGAGCGGTTTGACAACACTCGCACGATGACCAGTAACGGCGCGGAAGTGGTTCGTCAGGCTGTGAGCACCATGGACGAGATCGAGGCCTCCTCGTCGCAGATTGACCACGTGGTGACGCTGATTGAAGACATTGCCTTCCAAACCAACCTGCTGGCGTTGAATGCCGGTGTGGAAGCAGCGCGCGCAGGTGAAGCGGGCGCGGGTTTTGCGATTGTTGCATCTGAGGTACGTGAACTGGCGCATCGCTCTGCGGAAGCTGCGCAAAACATTAACAAGCTGATTTCAGAGAGCAATGGGCATGTGACCAATGGCGTGGCGCTGGTGCGTCAAGTCGGGGATGCGCTTGAAGCGATTTTGGGTGACGTGAATGAAGTGTCAGGCAATGTGTCGGAGATTTCGGATGTGTCCTCAGAGCAGGCGCAGTCTGTTGAGAAGATCCGTGGTAGCATGCAGACCATCGGTAGCGAAACACAGGCCAATGCCGCGCGGGCTGAGGAAGCTTCCGCGGCGACGTCCAGCCTTGATATGGCGGTGGATCGTTTGGTGGATGCGTTGGGTGGGTTCAGCGTAGCTGCACAAGCTGCAGAAACTGGTGATGTCGAGATGTTTGACGAAGATGGCGAAGACGAAGCCTGGGCCGCCGCCTGATCCACTCTGACAGAGAAAAGCAAAAGCGCCGGCGGGGAACCGTCGGCGCTTTTTGGTTGGCATCGCTTGGGTTTACTCGCCGTATGGCACCCAGATGTTTTTGACCTCGGTCGCGGCTTGCAAAAATGCGCGGCCTTCGCCCTCTGCGCCCAACCAGTCGCGGGAAAGGCCGTTGTTGACCCAGGTGCGCTTGAGGTTTCCAGCGCTGGCGCGTTCGATTTCTGCCGATACGTCGGTTGAAGAGAAGGACCAGACCGCATCCACATCGAGGTGACTGGCAAGCGGGCCCGCCAGTTCCGCGTGGGAGCCGGTGAGGATGTTGACCACCCCGCCCGGCACATCGGAGGTTTCCAGCACCTGATAGAAGTCAGTGGCGGCCAGTGGGAAGGCTTCTGAAGCGATCAAGACAGCACGGTTGCCCATGGCAATCGCGGGCGCCATGGCGGAGATCAGGCCCAGAAGTGGCGCGTCATCCGCACAGAGTGCACCAATCACACCCACCGTTTCTTTCATGGCCAAGGCCACGCCGCGGATCGGCACGCCATGTGCCTGGCCGTCATATTTGTCGGCCCAAGCGGCGTAGGTGAAGAGGCGACGGATTGAGGTTTCGACCTCTGCGGCGCCGGTCTTTCCACCGGTCAACAGGTTCACGCGTGTGGCGAACTCGTCTTTGCGGGCGGACAGGTTTTCTGCGATGTAGTAAAGAATTTGCGCGCGTAGGTGACCAGTGGTGCCAGACCAGCCTTTGGCAGCGTGGGCGGCCTCAACAGCGTTGCGTACGTCTTTGCGGTTGGCAATTGGGGCTTGGCCCAGAAGTGCGCCGGACTTGCTGTAGATGTTTTGGCTGTAGCCGCCATCGGGCCGGGCCTGCTTGCCCCCGACGTAGAGCTTTGGCGTGCGGTCCAGTGGGTCGGTTGGGCCTTTGTCACCGGTGAAGGCTTCGACAGGTTTGAGGGCCTTGGGCACGCCTTTCGGTTTGGTGTAGGCGGACAGGCCTTCCCAACCACCCTCGCGACCATAACCGCTTTCGCGTACGCCGCCAAAGCCTGCGGCCGCATCAAACAGGTTGGTGGCGTTGACCCAGACCACACCGGCAACCAGCTTGGGCGCGATATCAAGCGCGAGGTTCACGTTCTCGGTCCACAACGTCGCCGCGAGTCCATAGCGGGTGTTGTTCGCAAGCGCGACCACCTCGGACGGGGTGCGGAAGGTGGTAGACACCAGCACCGGGCCGAAGATCTCTTCCTGCATCAATTTGGAAGACGGCGCGAGGCCGGTGATCAGGGTTGGCGGGTAGAAACAGCCCTCGACAGGCATCTCGATGGGAGCATGGTAGGTTTCGCCGTCGGTGTTGGCTGCGACCATGTCAGTGATGGTTTGCAACTGGACCGGATCGACAACAGCACCCACGTCGATGCATTTGTCGAGTGGATTGCCGATGCGCAAACCGTCCATGCGGGTTTTGAGTTTGCGATAGAACGTCTCTGCAATGCCTTCTTGCACCAAGAGGCGGGAGCCTGCGCAGCAAACCTGACCTTGGTTGAACCAAATGGCATCAACCAGACCTTCGATAGCGCTGTCGATGTCGGCATCTTCAAAGACGATATACGGCGACTTGCCACCCAGCTCCAAAGTCAGCGACTTGCCGGAGCCTGCGGTGGCTTCGCGGATGCGCTTGCCAACCTCAGTAGAACCGGTGAAGGCGACTTTGTTTATGTCTTCGTGTGCGGTGATCATTTCGCCTACGGTGCCATCGCCGGTGACGATGTTGACCACACCCGCTGGCAGACCCGCCTGTCGACAGATGTCGGCAAAAGCCATGGCCGTGAGGGAGGTGTATTCGGCGGGCTTCAGGACCACGGTGTTGCCCATGGCCAGGGCGGGCGCAACTTTCCATGCCAACATCAAGAGCGGGAAGTTCCATGGGATGATCTGGCCGCAGACGCCAAGGGCTTGCGCGTTGGGCAGTTCGGCTTCCATGAGTTGTGCCATACCGGCGTGATAATAGAAATGGCGTTGCACCAACGGGATGTCGATGTCGCGGCTTTCGCGGATCGGTTTGCCGTTGTCGAGCGTTTCCAGCACGGCAAACAGGCGGCTGTGTTTTTGTAGCAGGCGGGCGATGGCGTAGAGGTATTTGGCGCGGCCGTGGCCGCCGAGGCCTTCCCACTTTGGCTGCGCTTTGCGTGCCGCCTTTGCTGCCGCGTCGACTTCGTCCTGCGAGGCCTGCGTCAAATCAGCTAGAGTTTCACCATTGGCGGGGTTCTTGGACTGGAAGTCTTTGCGTGGTGTGGTCCAGTCGCCGTCGATGAAATGGCCAAAGGCCGCGCCTTGATCGACAATCCAGGCAAGCGCGTCTGCGGCGCTTTCGGGGGCGGGGCCGTAATCCATGGTGTCAAAAATCTCTTTAACGGTCATTTGTTTTCCCCTTACGAGGTTATCTTGTGAAGCGCTGCCTGAAGATCTTCGGCTGGCACTGTTTCGCTGTGCAAAATGCCGGCCATGACGGCTTCGGCAATTTGGGCTGTGGGTTTGTCGAGCAGGTCTGGCTGCGTGTGCGCGTATTCAAAAGACTCTTGCAGAAAGTCAGCAAGGCGGGCTTCCAAAGTGGCGCCAGACAGATGGTCGTCGCAGCGTGCGACCCAAGTCCGTTGAGACCAAACCTTCATCCTTAGAAGGTACTGATCTGGGATCGGGGCGTCGGTGTCTGGGGCTGCGGTCACGGCTCTGTCCTTACGCCATCGCGTGGCGGTAGCTGGCGGAATACTGGCCAGTGACGTGATGCTCCAGCTGGCGTTCGATGTCGCCCAAGAGGGACGAGGCGCCAAAGCGGAACAGGTCTGGCTGCAACCAACGGTCGCCTAGCTCGTCTTTGATCAACGATAGATACACCAGAGAGTCTTTGGCTTTGGAAATACCACCCGCCGGTTTGTAACCCACGCGGAAGCCGGTGCGGTCGTAGTAGTCGCGGATCGCGCGGATCATCACCAGAGATACCGGCAATGTGGCGTTTACGCTTTCTTTGCCGGTGGAGGTTTTGATGAAGTCAGCCCCCGCCATCATGCAAACGAGAGAGGCGCGGGCGACATTGCGCAACGTGCCAAGTTCACCAGTGGCGAGGATGGCTTTTACATGCGCATCACCGCAGGCTTCGCGCATTTCTTTCATCTCATCGTAAAGCGCCTGCCAGTTGCCTTGGAGCACATGGCGACGGGTGATGACGATATCGATTTCCTCAGCACCTGCTTTCACGCTTTCGCCAATTTCAGCAATGCGCAGGTGGTAAGGCGATAGGCCAGCAGGGAAGCCGGTGGAGACGGCTGCCACGGGGATGCCGGTGCCGTTCAGCGAAGAAACGGCGGTTCTGATCATGTCGTGATACACGCAGACCGCGCCCGTGGTCAGGCCGGTCATGCCAAGTGCGTCGAGGATGTCGGCACGGACGGGCTGTTTGGCTTTGGCGCAGAGGCGCTCCACGCGGCCTTCGCTGTCATCGCCAGACAGGGTGGTCAGGTCGATAAGAGAGATCGCCTTACACAGCCATGCCGCTTGATAGTCCTTCTTGACCGAGCGACGGCCCGGCAGGGTTTTGGCGCGGCGTTCGATTGCCGATGTATTGGCCTGTGCGGTGCGGACCCAATCAAGGTCCAGCGCCATGCCAGGATTGCGCGGTTCCAGTGCGGTGGGCAGTTGATGCCCTTCGGCGGTAATGGTGGGCGTGTGCATCGGTCCATCCTGTTGCGGAAAACAGGGATCAAAATGCCTCAGAAATACGGTCTTTGGCAAGTCGTAGAACGACACGTTAGTTTCGTTTTTGACCATTTAGTCAATTAAAAGATGAGAATAAGTCGCAATTGCGTTGACACTCTTGCGAATGGTTCTCATAATCAGGCAAAAGAAACGCAATAGGAGAGATGATGCGATTCCCTCGGCGAAAATTTTTGATTTCAGCTGTCGTTGCCATGCTCAGCACTGCAACGCCGTCTTTTGCGGATGAGGCACTAAAGGTTGTGGCTACGACTGGCATGATTGCGGACACCGCGCAGCGCATTGGAGGCGATGCCATTGAGGTGAAGGGTCTTATGGGAGCTGGGGTTGATCCGCATGCTTACCGACAGACCCGTACAGACATTGTCGCAATGACCAAAGCCGACCTTGTGCTGTGGCATGGTCTGTATTTGGAAGCGCAGATGGAAGACTTCATGCATAAGCTGGAGCAGCGTGGCACAGTGGTGACTGTGACTGACACGCTGCCACTTGAATTGCTGCGTGGGCACGATGACTATGCGGATAAGTTTGACCCACACGTGTGGATGGATCCTGAGCTTTGGGTGTTTGTGACTGAACGGGTGCGCGATGCGCTGATTGAGACGAAGCCTGAGGCAAAGGCACAGTTTGTCGCCAATGCTGACGCATTGCTCACGGAACTGTCCGATCTGAAAGACTATGCGGAAAAGTCGCTGACCACCGTGCCGGAAGAGGCACGTATTCTGCTGACTGCGCATGATGCATTTGGCTACTTTGGTGCGGCTTACGGCTTCTCGGTTTTGGGGGTGCAGGGCATTTCCACAGAGAGCGAGGCGGGCCTCAATCGGATCAGCACCTTGGTGGACACATTGATCGAACGTGACATCAAAGCCGTATTTGTTGAAAGTTCTGTGTCGGATCGCACCGTGCGAGCGCTTGTTGAGGGCGCGGCGGCCAAAGGCCATGACGTGGCGATTGGTGGCGAGCTTTTCTCGGACGCGATGGGGCCGGATGGCACTTATGAAGGCACTTATGTGGGCATGATTGACCATAACATCACCGTAATCAGCGATGCATTGGGCGGGGATGTGCCGGAACGTGGCATGAATGATCGCCTGTCGGCAGGATCGTAAGGACGAGGCAATGGGCTTGGAAGTTGCAGCAAATAGGGGCGCAACGCCCAAAGCAGAGATCTTGGCGGGCAGTCCGCTGGCGATCCGGGGCATGACCGTGTCTTACGGCCAAAAACCGGTGGTGTTCTCGGTGGATATGACCGTGGCCGAGGGATCCATGACTGCAATCATCGGCCCCAACGGCGCAGGTAAATCCACGTTGTTGAAGGCCGCTCTGGGCATTGTGCAGCCGCTGGCAGGCGAGGCTCTTGTCTTTGGGAAACCGTTGAGATCGGCGCGCCACCGCATTGCCTATGTGCCGCAACGCGCGAGCGTGGATTGGGATTTCCCGACCCGCGTGATTGATGTTGTGCTGATGGGCCTCTATCGCGAGCTGGGCTTGCTCCGCCGCCTTCGTCCACACCACCTTGAAAAGGCGCGTGCCTGTTTGAAGCGGGTTGGCATGACCGATTTTGCGGATCGCCAGATCGGGCAATTGTCAGGTGGACAGCAGCAGCGTGTGTTCCTTGCGCGGGCGCTGGCACAGGAGGCGGATTTGTATCTGTTGGACGAACCCTTTGCCGGTGTGGATGCTGCCACCGAAAAAGCCATCATTGATGTGCTCAAATCCCTGCGCTCTGACGGCAAGACCGTTGTGGCTGTACACCATGACCTGACCACGGTGCGCAGCTATTTTGACCGGGTGTTCCTGATCAACACACGCAAGATGGCGGAAGGCGCAGTGGACGAGGCGTTCACGTCAGAAAATTTGAACCAGACCTACGGCGGGCGGTTGGCGACAGGCCAGATTGACCAGCTGGAGCTGGCGGCGGGCTAACTCATGTTTTGGAATGCGTTGACTTTGCAGCTTGGCTATAACGCCACGCTGGTGACCATTGGTGCGACCTTGCTGGGAATTGCGGCGGGTGTGACCGGAACTTTCCTCTATTTACGTAAGCGCGCGTTGGTGAGTGATGCGATCAGTCATGCAACCCTGCCTGGTGTGGGCATTGCGTTTATGCTGATGGTGCTGCTTGGCGGCGACGGACGCGCCCTGTCAGGTTTACTTTTTGGGGCTGCGGTGTCTTCTTGGATTGGCTTATTGTGTGTGAGCTGGCTCACGCGCTTTACACGGTTGTCTGAAGACGCGGCGATTGGGGCTGTGCTATCGGTATTCTTTGGGTTTGGCATTGTGTTGCTGACCGTCATTCAGACAATGGGTGCAGGCCGTGCGGCCGGATTGGAAGGCTTCTTGCTGGGCTCAACGGCGGGTATGCTGTTCAATGATGCGTTGGTGATTGCCGGCGGGGGCGCATTGACGCTTTTGGCTGTTCTGATCTTGCGTCGGCCAATGACCCTGTTGGCGTTTGATCCCGAATATGCCGCGTCGCGAGGGATCAACGTGGGTCGCATGGATCTTGTGATTATGGCGCTGGCGTTGGCGGTCACGGTGATTGGCCTTAAAGTTGTGGGGCTGATCCTGATTGTCGCCATGCTGATCATTCCGCCTGTGACAGCACGCTTCTGGACCGAGCGCACTGATCATATGGTTTTGATTTCAGGACTTTGCGGCGGTTTAGCGGCTTGGGTTGGTGCGGCGTTGTCCGCCTTTGCTCCTGCGATGCCAACCGGGCCGATTATTGTCTTAACGAGTTTTGCTCTGTTTTTGGTCTCACTGCTATTGGCTCCCAATCGCGGCATTGTTGCGGTTTATCTGCGCCATGTACGGTTCCAGCGTCGCGTGCATATGCGCCAAGGATTGTTGGCTCTGGCACAGGGGCAGCCGATTTATGAGGGCTTTACCTTGCGCCTTTTGCAACGGGCGGGTTTGTCGCAAGCGGATGGGGTTGCCACCGACTCGGGGCGGGCGCGGGCAGCCAAGGCATTGCGGGACGAAAAACGCTGGGAGCTGGTGCGCGCGGATCAGGCGTTTGAAAGTGCTGCCGCGCTCTACGACGGGTTGCGTGACATTGAGACTGTTCTGACTGGTGATCAGATTTCGGAAATAGATCAACGCATTGGCGGACCACAGGGGGTGGCAACATGAGTGGCGAAGAATTTGTACCTCTGTCCCTGACACCCATGTTGATAGGTGTTTTGGCGGCGGTGGCCTGTGCCCTGCCGGGCAACTTTCTGGTGCTGCGCAAGCAAGCCCTGATCGGGGATGCGATTTCCCATGTGGTTTTGCCGGGCATTGTGGTGGCGTTTTTGCTCACCGGAATGGTGGCCGCAGCCCCAATGATGCTGGGTGCGGCGGGGGCGGCTTTGGTGTCCGTGGTGATGATTGAAGCCATTCGGCGGTTGGGCAACATCGAGCCCGGTGCGGCGATGGGGCTGACCTTCACGACACTGTTTGCCACCGGTGTTTTACTTTTGGAACAAAGCGATACGTCCACAGTGCATCTTGATGTGGAGCACGCGCTGTATGGCAATTTGGAGAGCTTGATCTGGCTGGATGCTATCGGATGGGGCAGCCTGCTTGACCCGGTGGCCTTAGCCGGGTTGCCGCCTGAGCTGGGACGTGTTGTGATCGCGCTGCTGGGTGTTTGCGCATTTTTGTGGCTTTTTTGGCGGCCCTTGGTTCTTTCCACTTTTGACGAGAGCTTTGCACAGGCCATGGGGGTAGCGACCAATCGTTTGGGAGTCGCGCTCGTTATGGTTGCGGCCTTGGCGGCAGTGGCGGCCTTTGATGCCGTGGGGTCGATCATCGTGATTGCAATGTTCATTTGTCCGCCATCGGCGGCCCGGTTGATGACCAACCGATTGGAGCATCAGGTGGCGTGGAGCGTTGTTTTTGCAGTGCTTTCTGCTGTGTTGGGCTATGTCTTTGCCGGGTACGGGCCGCTTTGGCTGGGCTTTGGCAATGCGGTCAGCGCGGCGGGCATGATCGCGACGGTGTCCGGAGTTATCCTTGCTTTTACAGCCTGTTTTGCACCCCACCGACATCGCAGCGGGGCGCCTGCGGTTTAGGCCGCTTGTTGGGAGCTGTCCCCGGCGAGGCGAGCCCAGGCGTCATATTGTGCGAGGAAGACTTCGCCGCTGAGGTCATCCAGGAAATGGCTGCGCTTAAGGCGATCCATGACCGGGCCTTTGACTTCGGAGAAATGCAGGCGGATGTTGAGCTCTTTGAGGCGGGTGTTGATCGCCTCAAGGCTTTCCAGAGCGCTCATGTCGATCTCGTTTACAGCCGAGGCCATCAGCACCACATCGGTGATCGGCTGGTCACAGACGACACGGTCATAGACGTAGTCCTCCAAGAAGCGTGCGTTGGCGAAATACAGACTTTCATCAATGCGGAGGGTGACCAGTTGTGGCGCGGTTTTTACCTTGTGGCGCAGGATGTTACGGAAGTGTTGTGTGCCGGGCACAAGGCCGACCTCTGCCACGTGCGGGCGGCTGGTTTTATAAAGATGCAGCGCGATGGAGAGGATCACACCGGCGCTGACACCGACTTCGACACCAAGGCCCAGAGTGAGCGCGACGGTGGTGGCGACGGCGGCAAAGTCAACGCGGGAGTAGCCCCAGGCGTGGCGCAGGATTGAGAGGTCCACGAGGCTAAGCACGGCGACGATGATGGTGGCGGCGAGGGTGGCCTTGGGTAAGAAGAACAGCAGCGGGGTCAGGAAGAGCGCGGCACCGGCGATGCCGATGGCGGTGAAGGCGCCGGCGGCGGGGGTTTGCGCGCCCGCGTCAAAGTTTACCACAGAGCGGGCGAAGCCGCCGGTGACCGGGTAGCCGCCTGATATCGCTGAGGCAATGTTGGAGGTGCCAAGGCCGATGAGTTCCTGATCGGGGTCGATGCGCTGACGGCGTTTGGCGGCGAGGGTTTGCGCGACGGAGACGCTTTCGACAAAGCCGATGATGGAGATCAGGAGCGCGGCCAAGAAGAGTTGGGACCAGAGATCTGGGGAGAAACTGGGAGCTGAAAGCGGAGGGAGGCCTGTAGGGACTGTGCCCACAATTGCCACGCCTTTATTAGCAAGATCAAAGGCATAGGCGGACAATGTTGTGGCGGCGACGGCGGCGACGGGGCCAGCTTTGGTAAGCACGTCCGCGAGGCGAGGCCCGACGCCGAGTTTGAGCAGGAGCGGCTTGAGGCCCTGGCGGGTCCAGAACAGGAAGGCCAAAGCGGCGGCGCCGAGGGTTAATGTATAGAGGTTGGTTTCCGGCAAATGGGTCACCAAGGAGGTGAGCAATTCAGGCAAGGTATGGCCGTGGGCGGTGACGCCGAGAATGTGTTTCAACTGGCTTGTGGCGATCAGGATTCCCGAAGCGGTGATGAAGCCTGCGATCACCGGGTGGGACAGGAAATTGGCAAGGAATCCAAGGCGTAAGAGGCCCATCAAAGTGAGCATGACGCCGGACATAAATGCCAGTGTTATGGCCGCGATCAGGTACTCTGTGGTGCCTTGCAACGTGAGGTTTCCGAGGGCGGCGGCGGTCATCAGGGAGACCACGGCGACGGGGCCGACGGCGAGCACGCGGGAGGTGCCGAAGATGGCGTAGGCGACCAGTGGCAAGATGGAGGCGTAGAGCCCAACTTCGGGAGGCAGACCGGCAAGCAGGGCGTAGGCCAGCGACTGCGGAATTAGCATGATTGTCACGATCACGGCGGCCATAAGATCGGCGCCAAGTATCTGACGATCATATGTTTTTGCCCATTCCAGGATGGGGAAGAAACGCTTGAGCTGCTGTGGCATAGGGGCCTCATGAGAGTCGCGGGTACGCCCTATATATTCCAAAATTGGAATAAGAAAACCCTTACAGGAAAACTTGTCGGAAAATATCGGCGCTGCTCAAAGGTTAACGCAGTCACATCGGTAAAATGGGACGTTGGTATTGCGTCGGTATCCCGTCGGTATTGCGACAGTGCAAAAATTGACGTTCACGTCAGGTTAACAGGCCTGTCGCGGATGCGGCCCGGAGTGATGTGCCCCGAGCCGCAGAGGTTTTAGGCAGCCGCGAAGCCGGTGTCCAAAGCGGAGAGTATGGTGTTCACCTCGCCCTCGGAAATGGTCAGCGGTGGCGACATCAGGATGTTGTGTGCGCCCAGACGGACCATGGAGCCGGCCTGATAGATGGCCTCGTGGATCTTCTTCATGGTGGCCATGTCCATCGGGGTTTTGGCGGCGGCGTCTGACACCAGCTCGATGCCGGTCATCAAGCCATGGCCGCCACGTACGTCCCCGATGATGTCGTATTTCTCAGCCAGCTTTTTGACGCCCTCAAACAGTTGTGTGCCACGGGCGGCGGCGTTGCTCTTCAGGTCCAGACGGGTGGTCTCTGCCAAGGTGGCAATCACGGCGGCGGAGCCAACCGGATGGGCGGAGTAGGTGTAGCCGTGGAAGATGCCAGCCTCGCCGGTCTTATCGTTTTCAAACACGTCGGCAACCTTGTCACCCACCATGCAGGCGCCAACCGGGAAGTAGCCGGAGGTGATGCCTTTGGCGGTGGTCATCATGTCAGGCTGCACGCCCCAGTGACGCGCGCCGGACCAGTCGCCAGTGCGGCCAAAGCCGGTGATGACTTCGTCAGAAATCAGCAGGATGCCGTGGCGGTCACAAATCTCGCGCATCAGCTTCATGAAGGAGGCGTCTGGCACAATTACACCACCCGCGCCCTGGATCGGCTCCATGATGAAAGCCGCGATGGTTTTTGGGTCCTGGAACGCGATCTCGTCCTCAAACGCGGCGGCGATGTTTTGCGCCAGCTGGGCCGGGTCACTTTCGTTGAATGGATTGCGGTACGGGTAGGGTGACGGCAGGTGGAAACAACCGGGCAGGAGCGGTTCGTAGTTGATACGGAACCGGTTGTTGCCATTCACCGACGCGCCGCCAAAGTGGGTGCCGTGGTAGCCTTTCTTGAGGCTGATGAATTTGGTGCGGGTCGGCTCGCCACGCAGACGGTGGTATTGGCGGGACAGGCGCAGGGCAGTTTCCACGGAGTCTGAGCCGCCAGAGGTGAAGAACACACGCGACATGCCATCCTCGGCAAAGAACTCCCGCACCGCATAGGAGGCCTCGATGGCCGGTGGGTTCGAGGTCCCGGCAAAAGCGGAGTAATACGGCAGATCGTAGAGCTGTTTGGCGATGGCCTCTTTCACCACGTCGTTAGAATAGCCGAGGTTCACGCACCACAACCCGCCCACGGCGTCCACGGTGGAGTGGCCGTCGATGTCGGTGATGTTCACACCTTCGGCGCCTTTGATGATCTTGGGCGGGGTGCTGTGGCTGTCCGCTGGTGCGCCCATTGGATGCCAGAGGTGGCGGGCGTTGTTTTCCGTCAGGAAGTTGTCGTCTTTCATGGCTGTGCTCCCTTGGACGCAGGGGTGATTCCTGCGTGTCAAAAAATTTGATCAAATTATGCTGTGGCTGTGGTGCCCTGTCCAGAGAAAGAGCGACAAGGAGGTCGTAAAAAGCGACTGCTGATCCTTGTAAACTTGGTGGTAGAATCAAACGAGAACATGCTACATTTCGTCTTATGCCTGTGGATAACCCCAACATAAGCCAAGACTTGCCGGTCATTCGGCAGCTTGATGATGCCGCAATTAACCGGATTGCCGCTGGTGAAGTGGTCGAACGTCCAGCTTCTGCGGTGAAAGAGCTGGTGGAAAACGCCATTGATGCGGGCAGTCGGCGGATCGAGATTGCTTATGCCGATGGCGGTAAAACGATCATTCGCATCACGGATGATGGCTGTGGCATCACCGAGGAACAATTGCCTCTGGCGCTGTCTCGTCATGCGACGTCCAAGATTGACGGCACGGACTTGCTCGACATCCACACCTTTGGCTTTCGGGGCGAGGCTTTGCCAAGTTTGGGCGCTGTCGGACGTTTGAGTATTACCAGCCGTGTGGGCAAAGCGCCTGCGGCGCAGATCAGTGTTGAGGGTGGCGCGATGAGCGCAGTGAAACCGGCGGCGCTGTCCGGTGGCACCATCGTGGAACTGCGCGATCTGTTTTATGCCACGCCCGCGCGGTTGAAGTTTATGCGCAGTGATCGGGCAGAGGCGCAGGCGATCACCGATGTGGTCAAGCGGCTGGCGATGGCGGAGCCGTTTGTGGGCTTTACCCTGCGGGATGTGACCGGCGGTGGCGAAGGCCGTGTGACCTTCCGCGTGGAGGCTGAAAACGGTGATCTGTTTGATGCGCTGCATGGCCGGTTGGCGCGGATTTTGGGCAAAGAGTTTGCCGAAAACGCGCTGAAGATTGATGCGGAGCGGGAGGGGCTGCGACTGATTGGGTATGCGGCGCTGCCGACCTATTCACGTGGGTCATCTGTTGCGCAGTACCTTTTTGTGAACGGGCGGCCGGTAAAGGACAAATTGCTCGTGGGTGCGTTGCGCGGGGCGTATTTTGACTATCTGAGCCGGGATCGCCATCCGGCGGCGGCGCTGTTTATTGATTGTGATCCGCATCTGGTGGATGTGAACGTGCATCCGGCCAAGTCCGAGGTTCGCTTCCGCGATCCGGGACTGGCACGGGGGCTGATTGTTTCCAGCCTGCGCCATGCGTTGGCGGAGGCTGGGCACCGGGCATCAACCACGGTGGCGGGGGCCACTTTGGACTCTTTTCGGCCAGAACCGATGGGTGCCTTGGGCGCCACGCCATATGTCCCACAAGGACAGGCGCGGGTGTATCAGATGGATCGGCCAAGCTTGGGCGCTCGCACAGCGGCCTATCATGCGCAGGCGCCACTGCCGCAAGAGCCGGGCTTTGCGGATTTGACCGAGGCTTATTCCGCACGGGTGGAATCGGTTGAGACGGAAGTGTCTCAAGAGGTGCCCGCCGAGGGATTGCCGCTGGGTGCGGCGCGGGCGCAGGTGCATGAGAATTACATCGTGGCGCAGACCGAGACCGGCATGGTGATTGTCGATCAACACGCAGCGCATGAGCGGTTGGTTTATGAAAAACTGAAACGCCAGATGGCCGAAAATGGCGTGGCGGCACAGGCCTTGTTGATCCCGGAGATTGTTGAATTGTCTGAGGGGGACTGTGCGCGGATTATGACCGTGGCGGAGGCGCTGTCGAAGCTGGGGCTGACAATTGAGGCCTTTGGCGGCGGCGCGGTGGCCGTGCGTGAAACACCGGCGCTGCTTGGCGAGGTGAATGCGAAGGCGATGGTGCTGGATATTCTCGATGAGCTGGATGATCAGGGCGAAAGCATGCTGGTACAGGCCAAGCTGGAGGCGATCCTCAGTCGGGTGGCCTGTCATGGCTCGATCCGATCGGGGCGGCGTATGCGCGGCGAAGAGATGAACGCGCTGCTGCGCGAGATGGAGGCGACGCCACATTCGGGGCAATGCAACCACGGGCGGCCAACTTATGTAGAACTCAAGCTGGCCGACATCGAGCGGCTGTTCGGACGGACGTGATGGAAGGTATGGACGAGGCACTCGCCAATATGGAGACCATGGCGCTTTATGCGGCGGCGGGGATTGGTTTTGCGGTTTTGGTGTTGTTCTTGTTGCTGCGCGGGGCCGGACAGAAACGGGCGGAGCGGACCGAGGCGGTGATTGCCCAGCACATGGGGCAGATGGCGCAGCGGGTGGATCAACTGACCACCGGGCAGGCGCACCTGGATGGCAACCTGCAGGCGCAGGCGCAATCTCAGGGGCAGATTGCCACCTTGATGGAGCAGCGGCTGGGCGAGGTGCAGGTCAATATGCACGAGAACCTCGCCAAAGTGCAGCGCAGCACCGGTGAGAACCTCGCCAGCATGCAACAAAAGATGGCGGACACCTTGGCGGCACAACAGCTGCAGATGCAGGAAAGCCTGGCCAATATGCAGTTGCGCACCGGCGGCGCACTCAACGACATGCAGGAGAAGCTGAATCTGTCGATGACCGGCAATGCCAAGCAGACCGCGACCTCGCTGACCCAGTTGCAAGAGCGACTGGCCACCATCGACAAGGCGCAGGAAAACATCACGCGGCTGAGCGGCGACGTGCTGAGCCTGCAGGATATTCTGAGCAACAAACAAACCCGCGGGGCGTTTGGGGAAATCCAACTCAATGATATTGTTGGCAAAGCGCTGCCCAGTGACAGTTATGCATTGCAACACACGTTGTCTAACGGCAAACGGGCGGACTGTCTGATCCACCTACCGAACCCGCCGGGTCCCATTGTGATCGATAGTAAGTTCCCGCTGGAGGCTTATGAGTTACTGCGCAATGCGGAAACACAGGCGCAGCTGAATGAGGCGGCGCGGATGCTGCGGACTTCGGTCAAAAAGCACATCAAAGACATCTCTGAGAAATACATCATCGAGGGCGAAACCGCCGATGGGGCTTTGATGTTCCTGCCAAGTGAGGCGGTTTATGCGGAGCTGCACGCCAATTTCCCGGAACTGGTGCGCGAAGGCTTTGCCGCGCGGGTGTGGATTGTGTCCCCCACCACATGCATGGCGACGCTCAACACCATGCGGGCGATTTTGAAAGATGCGCGGATGCAGGAGCAGGCGGGCGCAATCCGCAAAGAGCTGGGCTTGCTTTACTCCGACGTAGAGCGGCTGGGCACGCGGGTGGAAAACCTCGATCGTCACTTTGGTCAGGCCGCCAAAGATATCAGCGAGATCAAAATCAGCGCCGACAAAGCTGGGCGCCGCGCGCGACGGCTGGACAACTTTGATTTTGAAGAGCTGGCGCAAACCGCAGATGACAAAGTGGTGCCGCTGACCAAACCGGACAGCTGATTCCATTCACAGTCTGCCAATATCCCGGGGTCCGGGGCAGCGCCCCGGCGACCAGAAACAGTTTGCGCCATGTCAAAGACGTGGGGCATGCTGGTTGCAACACTGGGCGAAACCATATTGGAGACGCGAAAAATGCTTGAGATTTCTGCATGGAAGGTGGCGCAGGTTGTGCTGATGTCCCGGGAGTTAAACCGGGCCGAAGGAGAGTTGCGCGCGTTTATTGACCGGTTGAATGAGGACGAACAGGCCAGCCTTGTTGCGGTGATGTGGGTTGGGCGTGACAGCTTTATGGCCGATGATCTGTCTGAGGCGATCATGACTGCCAAAACCGAGAACACCGTGCCGACGGCTGACTACCTGTTGGGCTCGCCACATCTGTCTGACCATTTGGAAAACGGTATGGAGGCACTGGGCATTTCCCTGTCCGATGAAGAGGACGATCTGGTCCGTAAGGGCTGAGGGATCTGACACTCCTTGCCTGCTGCGTGGCGAGAATTGTGATAATCTGCCAACCATTTTGGGATCCGCGCCAAGCTCTGGCGCGGGTCTTTACGTATGGGAGAGATCTTCTTATCTGCGCCACAAGAGGGAGGGCCGACGCGCCTGAGCGCCGCCCAAGATACTGACTTCGCGCCTGTTTTGCTAAACATCCGCACCCTGCATTTCGCGGGCGGTGCCCTCTTGTCTTGTGTCTGAGCCTGTCAACCCATGGGGCGGCGTTGGGAGGTCTGTCGTGCAAAAGGAGGTCGCCCATGTCCAGTTTCTGGGGTCGTTTTGACGACAATCACCGCAAAGACAAAGAGATCGAACCCACAGATGATCCGGCCAAAGAAATCACCTTTGTGCCCAAAGGAGAAGATGGTGATCTGGTGCTGGAGAATGACGGTAAGAAAGTGGATCTAGACACTGCCGTGGAGATCGACGGCGAGGAATATGACTTCCGTTTTGAGATGACCGGCATGGTGCCGGAGGACGACAACATTCCCGAGCAGTTCTGGGGGCAGGAAATCGCCGTGATCACCATCATGGATTATCCTGAACCGGGTGACACCACCCGTATGTTCTTTTTCCCGGAATTGAATCCGGATGAAGAGGACATGAACGAATTTGATGACGACGACTTTGACATGAAAAAGCCGGACCGCACACCAGAAGACATTCCGGTGTGTTTCCTGCCCGGTACCATGATTGCCACACCGGATGGTCTGCGCGCGGTGGAAAGCCTGCGGTCGGGGGATTTTGTCAGCGTTGTGAAAGGCAAGCGTGCGAAGGTGTTTTGGGTCGCAAAAAGCCACTTTACCTATGCAGAATTGTTGCAGAATGCGGCGCTGCGTCCGGTATGTATCGATGCCGACAGCCTCGCCCCCGGCGTGCCTGAGCGGGATTTGTGGGTGTCCCAACAGCATCGGATTGCGCTGCGTGGCTGGCAGGTCGAAATGTTGACCGCGTCTGATGCGGCCTTTGCCCATGCCAAACATTTGGCCCCCCAGCCGGGCATTCCGGGGCGGGAATGGTGCGACGGTGTGGGCTATGTGCATCTGATGTTTGATCGCCATCACGTTGTGAAGGCCAATGGCGCCGAAGCGGAAAGCCTGTTTTTGGGGGATCAGGCCCAGGACAGTCTGGGTGCGGAGGCGCGCGCGGATTTGGATCAGCTGTTGGAGGCCAAGCCGTGGTTGAAACCGCGTTTCGCGCAGACAGCTTTGCCCACCATGAAAGCGCATGAAGCACAGACCTGGCGCAAGATGGTGGACGGGCGTCCGGTTTTTCGCGATCTGGTGCGGGTGGCGGCCTGACCTTAGGCCGTTGGCATTAGCCACGCGTTGAGATAGGTTTCCAACCGCTCACGCGGAGCGACGGAATTGTGTAGGCTGCAAAACATTAGGGAAATTGCCTGAACCATAAAGGCCTGCACCCCTTCGGCCTGTAGCTCGGCGGAGATGTCTTTGCGGAAGGGCTTTTCCCAAAGCCATTTGGTCACCACCTCGGCGTGGCGGCCAAAGGTCATGGCGACGGGGCCGATATCCGCGTTGGCGGCGGCGCCAGAGTGGCGCAGAATCACATCAAAGACATAGCGCTCGCAGGTCATGAACGTGATGAGCGGCATCATGGCTTCGGCCATCTCGGCGATGGATGTGGGCGCATCTAACGCTTCGATGCCATCCAGATGGCGGTCGATTTTCGCGCCAATGAGTTGGTCCATCAGCGCGTCTTTGTCTTTGAAATGAGAGAAAAACGTGCCTTTGGCGACGCCAGCTCGCAGCACCACCTCTTCCACCCGCATGGCTTCATAGCCGCCTTCGGAAATCATGGCTTGGGCCGCGTCCAGAAGTTTGGCGCGGGTTTTCAGGGTGCGTTGTTGAACTGCTTTGGCCATGGCCTGTTTTTGCACGAATTTTGACCGTGGTCAAATTATTAATTGACCGCGGTCAGTTTTTTGTGCGATGAAATTGACCGTGGTCAATATTTGGAGAATCGCAATGACACAGAAACGGATTTTTATCTTGAACGGACACCCGGCGGCGGAATCGCTGACCGGCTCAGTGGCGGACAGCTATGCTGAGGCGGCGCGCAAGGCGGGGCATCAGGTGCGCATGACCAACCTGCATGATTTGCAGTTTGATCCGGACTATGGCTTTGGCGGTTATGTGAACCAGAAGCCGTTGGAGCCAGAGTTGGAGCAGGTGTTGCGGGACATTGAGTGGTCCGAGCATGTGGTGGTAGCGACGCCGATGTGGTGGGGCGGATTGCCTGCCAAGCTCAAAGGGTTGTTTGATCGCGCGCTGCTGCCAGGGCGCACTTTTGACACGCGCAACACAACGAAACTGGGGTTGCCAGCGCCGATGCTGACCGGGCGTACGGGCCGCGTCTTGCTGCTGTCTGACACGCCGGGCGCGTTGTTCCGCATCTTTTACCGGAGCGCGTTGATTGTGCAGATCTGGAAGCAGATTTTGGAGTTTGTGGGCATTAAGCCGGTCAAAGTCACCCAATTTGCTGCCGCCAGCCATCCCAAGGATGGGGTTGTTGATAAGTGGCTGAAACAGGCGGCTAAGATTGGGGCGCAGGCGGTGTAGCCAATGTCAGCTGTGGCGTGAGACTCGTGTGGTCAACACGCCCGCTGCCATCAGGCAACCGCCGCCCACACGATTGAGGCCGCGCATGGCGCGCGGGTGTTGAAACAACCCACGCAGCCCGTCAGCACAGAGCAGCCAGAACACCGTGTTGAGGGTGGCGACACAAACAAAAGTGGCAATCAGGATCGCGAATTGCGGCAGCACCGGTTGAGACAGAGTCACAAACTGCGGCACAAAGGCGATATAAAACGCCGGACCTTTAGGGTTGAGTGCGCTGATCAAGAACGACTGCCAGAACAGGGGTTTGAGTGGTTTTTGGTCCACAGCGTCGGAGGCAATGCCCTCAGCAGGCGCACGCCAGAGGCTGATGCCCAGCCATATCAGATACACCGCGCCGATGAGCTTCATCAGGGTGAAAAGCGTGGTAGAGGCCGAGAGGATCGCACCTGCGCCCATCAGGGACACAGACATGCCGACAAACGCGCCTGCGGAGATGCCGGGAATGGTGGCGAGGCCTGAGCGTTTGCCGGAGCGCACCGCATGGTTGATCGTCAGAACAATGTTGGGGCCGGGGATCAGCACAACCAAAGCGCTGGCCAGAACAAAGGCAATCCAGGTTTCCGATGACATGTTGCGGTCCTCTCCCAACGGTTGCGGGGCAGGATTTCGCAGTCAGACGGGAATGGCAAGGGAATAGGAGTGTGGGGCGCAGCCCTGTTGTAGGGGGCTGCGCCGAAAAGTTGTGCGATCAAGCCGTGTGATCAACGATCTGCATGTGCTGTGCCAGCGTGCCGATGTGGTCGAGCCACTCGGAGAACAGTGCGGGTTCGGATGGCGCCGCGTGTACGCCGGGGGCAATTTTGCCGTCCAACACGGTTTCAATCGCCAAGGAGACCGGGATCGACACAAGGCGGGCCATGGCGGTGCCGCGCTCATCACCCCAGGCGTCCATCACGTAGGTTTTGTGGAAAACCTCTGCGCCGTCCTTCTCCGCTTTGAAGCCAACGCACATGACCACGCGGTCCGGTTCGCCTTCGTCGTAGGAGTTTTCCTCCCAGAACTGGTCGGACATTTCCTTGAGGCGCGCGTCGCCTTCAGGGCCTTTCAGCGTTTCGATTTCACGGAAGACATCAGACCACGCCTCGGTCCAGCCATTGAGGCGCAGGGTGCCGCGCACAAAGGTGTCAACTTTCCAGTCCGGGTCAAATTTGTAGTCTTCCATAAATGGAATGCTGTCGCGGTTTGGATAAACCTCGAAAGTTTCCGCCTCTGCCAGCGGGGCCTCATAGCTGCTGATCGCGTCCCATGGGCGGTTCACGTCAAACGGCTTGCCATCGCGGATAGAGCGGGATGGGGAGCGCAGGGCTTTGAGCACACCAAGAGGTGACCAGCTGAATTTGTAGCGGAATGGGTTGGCGTGCTTGGGGATGCCGCCACAGTAGCTGATGAAGCTGATAGCGTTGTCCGCGTCGTACGCGTCAGAGGCGCGGTAATCGGCCACCAAGGCATGCGCCATCAGGTGATCGATACCCGGGTCCAGGCCCACTTCGTTCACGCAGGCCACGCCGGCCTCTTTGGCTTTGGCGTCCAGCGCTTTCATTTCTGGCGCAATGTACGACGAACTGACGAAGTGCGCACCTGTGTCGATGCAAAGTTCGGCCAGCGGCACGTGCCAGTCGCCCGGCAGCATCGACACAACAACATCGCCGGGCTTCAGCACCGCCCCTAAGGCGTCGATGTCAAAAGCGCGGATGTCTTTTGTCAGGTCGCCCACAGCTTCCTGCGCTTTCTCGACGGTTCGGTTCCAGACGGTGACCGCGCGGCCCCCTTCGATCAGGCGACGCAGGCCGGGAATGGCCGAGAGGCCGGTGCCACACCAGTGGATTGTCATGTTGTCTCTCCCCTCAGAGGTCTTTGGAATGGGTGATGAAGTCGGCTTCAGCGCGGGTCCAGACACCGTCGCTGAGATCGTCGAGTTTCATCAATGTGTCGAGCAGCTGCGCGGCGTAGTCTTCGGAGCTTTCCACCGGCAGCATAGATGGCAGGTTGTCGATCGCCATGACGTCCAGCACAGGGGCGTCGGCCACGCGCAGGGCGGGGGCGTCCCATGTGGTGGCGCGGTCATAGACCGGTACCGGGTTGTAATCGCTGTCCGGGTCACAGGCGACATCGCCGATGGCGGTGAGTTTGCGGTCAGCCTTCAGGGCCTCCTGCGGCACAAACACCGGCGTGCCGGGACGTGCAAAGATGCAGTTCAGGAACAGGTCGTGGTCTAGAATTTCCGGGAATGGTCCGCCGGAGGCAGTTTCCGCCATGTCCCATTTTGTCACGGTGCAGCCCATCGCCTCGAGCAGGTCGGCGGCACCGGTGCCCACGCGACCCAGCGCACCAATCACCATGGCGGAGGGTCGGTCCTTGGACAGGGCGTCGAGTTCTGCGCCGAGCTCCGCGAGTAGGGCGTCTTTGCCGGCATAGACGCCTACGGAACGACAGAGTTCGCCACGTTGTTGAGCGGCCCATGATTTGAGCGTCACAGCGGAACCTGCATACCCCGCCCAATATCCAAAGGCAGCAACGCGGCGGCCGGTGTCATCCACCAGATATTCGAGGTCATAAAGAGTGCCGCCGCCTGCTTTAAAGCGCTTGAGCAGGGCCACACCAGAGTGCTGGCCTTTGAAGGCATGGCCAAACATAATGTGGCGGTGTGGTAAGGGCGTGCCGTCTTCGGGCAGTTCTTTGAGGCCAAAGATGATGGCGTCGCGTGGGGCCTCGGGCCAGCTGTTTTCCGGGGTGATGTCGCAACCTGCAGCCTTAAAGCCGTCAATTGGAATTGCCCGCACCGAGCTTTCTTCCACTGTCACGCGGATGCCTTTATCAAGCAGCGCCTTGGCGCCTTCAGGTGTCAGACCCACCCGTTCCTCATTTGGCCGTTGCTCGGCCCGTACCCAAAGATGAGTCATTTTGGCTCCCCTCATATTCGCATTTCCATAGATCAGCCCATTAGCGCGATGGCAAGAGAGATGCCCCTACGTCGCGATCCTCGAATAAGACGATCTGCCCCTGCTTCTTTTGACGACAAATACTCCGGGGGAGACGCCGCGTGCGGCGGCGGGGGCTGGCCCCCGGATTGCGCAGGTTTTCGACTGGCACCGAGAGGGGCGGCGTGGCACAACGGGGTCCAAAGCAGAACAAAACGGGAGCGCGCCATGAGTTTTGGCAAAGGATGTCACCTGCATCTGATCGACGGGTCGGCCTTTATCTTTCGGGCCTATCACGCGCTGCCGCCGCTGACGCGGAAGTCAGACGGGTTGCCGATTGGCGCGGTGGCTGGGTTCAGCAACATGTTGCAGCGCTATATCGAGGATAATTCCGGGCCAGATGCGCCGACCCATGTGGCGGTGATCTTTGACTATTCCGGCAAATCGTTTCGCAACGAGATGTATGATCAATACAAGGCGAACCGTCCGCCTGCGCCGGAAGATCTGGTGCCGCAATTCCCGCTGACGCGCACGGCCACCAAGGCGTTTAACATTGCCTGCAAAGAGGTCGAAGGCTTTGAGGCAGATGACATCATTGCCACCTTGGCGTGTCAGGCACGCGATGCTGGCGGGCGCTGCACCATTATCAGCTCGGACAAAGACCTGATGCAGCTGGTGGGCGGCGGCGTTGAAATGCTCGACGCGATGAAGAACAAACGCATTGATCGCGATGGGGTGATTGAGAAATTTGGTGTGGGACCGGAGCGGGTTGTTGATGTGCAGGCGCTGGCGGGGGACAGTGTGGACAACGTGCCTGGCGCGCCGGGTATTGGCATCAAGACCGCCGCCTTGTTGATCAACGAATATGGAGATCTGGAAAGCCTGCTGGACCGCGCAGAAGAGATCAAACAACCCAAACGCCGCCAGACGCTGATTGAGAAACGGGATCAGATCGAGCTGTCCAAGCGGTTGGTGCAGTTGGATTGTGAGATGGAGCTAGACTTCACGCTGGACGATCTGGAGGTGCAAGACCCGGAGCCGGAGGTGCTGTTGGGCTTCCTCACGGAGATGGAATTCCGCACACAGATCAAACGTGCCGCCGATAAGTTGGGTGTGGAAGC
>JAAENN010000256.1 GCA_024224295.1 Shimia sp.
AAGCAAGTCGTCCAATACCTGAATCAGTTGGATGAAGCCTCTCTCGAAGAAGATCCCGTTATAGTGATAGTCGATCAGTTCATCGAAGAGGAGATCGACGCCGCAGAATTCATTGAAAACTGGAAAATGTGGGCACCGAAACCCACCTCAACCAACTATAATGGAAGTTCCAAGAAACAAAGCCAGGAAATCCGACCTAACCAATTGATCAGGTGATTATTTTCGCGACTCTGAAAGATTTTTTCTCGTGACTACACAAGTCTCCAAATGAGGCAGCGTCTGAGGCAGTATGATCTGCGCTGCGTTCAGCAATTGACGCAGTTCGGGGCGCGGCGTAGGCACGCTCTGATAGGCCGGGTAGCCGACCACCTGGACGCTGGCGAGGGTGATCTGCTTGAGCGCCTCGAGGGCTTCGACGACTTCGAGATCAAACGACTTCCAACACTGGGCTAGGTAACGGACAATCTTGTAGGCCAGCATCACCACTAAGGCATGGCCACGGGTACTGGCCTCACAGGTGACAAACCACGGGCGCATCTCCAGATGCACGGTTTTGCAGGTGCGAAACCCCTGTTCGACGTTAGCCAAGTCGCGGTACCGGTCATGCACGGTCTGGGCATCGGCGGTGGCGGCCGGCACATCAGTGCGGATCACATAACAGCCGTCGAGTTTGCTCTGCGCGGCGAGCGCGGCAGGATCTTCCACCAGGTAGAACTGGCGTTGCCCGCGGCGCTTGCGCACCGTCAACCAGCCCTTGAGCTTGAGTTTGGCGATCTCACTGAGCAGGGTCCGTCGCGCTACCGCTACTTGGGCGCGGGAGCTGCGGGCGAGCTTTTGGTTGTGTTCAGCTAGCCGCTGTTCCAGGGCCGCTTTTTTGCCCTGGCGACTGTCCGCCAGCTCTTGCGCTCGCACCGGATTACGCTTGAGGATATAGCGCAACGCGCGCCCGTCGGCGCCCGTCTGATCAGCGTCGGGCTCAAGCACCACCTCCCCGAGCGACTGATCGAACAGCGTCATCGGAAACAACTCTTGCTTGAGTAGTGTCTCGATCTGCGCTTTGGTGATCGCGCTGATAAAGTAGAACTGCTCGGCGTGCAGCGCGGCGATACCGAGCTGTTTGATCATGCCGCGGTCTCCGACCAGAGTGATACGCTGACAGCCGAACGCATCGGCCAGTTTGCGGACTTGCGCGGTCAGCGTGCGGATATCTTGGGTATTGCCTTGGAAGACCTCGACACTGAGCGGTTCGCCCTCCGCATCGGTCAGCAACCCCACCACGATTTGCGGCTTGCCGCGCTTTTTGTCGCGGTTGTAGCCATACGCACCCAGCGCGTTATGGCTCCCTTCGAGGTAGCTGCTGGTGACGTCGTAGAGAAACAGCTCCGTCACCCGAGTCCGGCTATGACGACGAAACAACGCCTTCTCCAGGCTCAGCTGGCGCGCGCTCAGCCAGGCCAGATTGGCGTACAGATCATCTTCGCAAAACCCGTCCCGCAAGCGCAGCACATCACACCCCGCGTGCTCCCGCGCCAAGCGCACGCTGGCCAGACACGAGCCCGGCTGGATCACCCGCGCGATCACCTGCCACAACGCCAGCTTGCCCTGGCGGGAACGCCCCAGCACCTGGGCAATACCCAGCTTCTGTGCCACCTGGTAGACCGTTGCCACAGCCCCAATCGACAGCCCTTGCTCAATCACAACCACCGGCGCTACAGCGCTCTCAACGGCGCTCGGTGCGGCCTGAACTGAAGGGCTAGCGCGCGACTGCGGGGGCTGGCGCAGGACCTGTTTGATCGCCCCGATGGCCGCCACCGGCAGCGCGCTGAGATTAGCCAAGGTCCGGTTTTTGACCTTGCCGTTCTCGCGGTAGGATTCACGCAGCAGAATGCAGCGCGACGACTTGCCATTGGCGTAGGGACGGACCACTTCGGTTACGTACATGACTATGAAGTATAGTCATAACATCCTCATACAGCAATAAATAATATATTTTATAGGAAAAAGTTAATGACTACATGAAAATGTGTTAAAATGACATCAATACATTGATTATTAATGCAAAACTGCTGTTAGGTATCTGGAACTTCCATTATAGAGCTTGCCACGTTCGCATTCCGGGCATAGTTGGCCTTTCTCTAGACCTTCAAGGTTATGGGTGCAGCGCTGATGCACCACCGGTTCGGTTTTCGCTTTAGGCTTCTTCTTGACCGGTGGTTTAGGTTTGCGCGGCGTATGGTCCGCCTCGGCACCCGGCACGAGGTCTTTGTATTTCTCCGAGCTGCTGACGATACCGGCCAGCTTACGCAGCTTCTGTACGGTGATATCATGCTCGGCCATACGTTCGTGCAGATGGGCTAGCGTCATCAG
>JAAENN010000257.1 GCA_024224295.1 Shimia sp.
AGGAGACACTTTCGAAAACCTATGCAGGTAAGGTCTATTCACCCTACGCGCAGCGTAGCTTTCCGACCTTTCCGCTTTGGGGCGACACGCATCTGCACACATCCCTGTCATTTGATGCCGGTGGGTTCGGCAATCGACTCGATCCTCGCGTCGCTTACCGCTTTGCCCGCGGCGAGGAAGTCATCTCATCTACAGGTCAACCTGCAAGGCTTGCCCGACCGCTGGACTGGCTGGCAATCACGGATCATTCCGACGGCATGGGCTTTATCGATGACGTTCTGGCGGCCTCGCCGCTCGTAACAAACTACGAGCAGGGCGCGCGCTGGTCAAAGGGGTTTAGGGCCGGCGGTCAGAAGGCGGTTGACACCACCCTGGACATGATCCAAGTTTTCTCGGCGGGCAAGGTAGACCCTGAAATGTTTGCCAATTACTCCCCCGGTTCCAGACGTTACGCCACTATTTGGGACGACGTTGTCAATAACGCGGAGGAGTTCAACGATCCCGGCCGGTTCACGGCGTTCATCGCCTTCGAATGGACCTCACTGGTAAAAGGTGCCAATCTGCACCGGAACGTCATCTTCCGTGACAATGGAGACCGGGCGCGGCAGGTCGTGGCTTATACAACTTTTCCACCAATGGGCAGCACAGACCCGCTCGATCTATACAAGTACCTGGAAGATTACGAGAAAAGAACCAATGGCGCGGTCATGGCGCTTGCGCACAATGGCAACCTGTCCAATGGCATAATGTTCCCAATCGATGCCCAGCACACGGGCAAGAAAATC
>JAAENN010000258.1 GCA_024224295.1 Shimia sp.
CGGAAAAAAGCCGTGATGTGAGAGGCTATGGGTGTCATGGTTTGTCTCCTTTCGTGAAGCGTTCACACGCATCTGCAATGTCGATCATTAACTGGGGTGTGGCCTCAAGGTACCAATAGGTATCTGTGACCCGCGCGTGACCGAGATAGGTTGATAGAGCCAACATGTGCCGGTTGATGCGGTCACGGCCCTGTGGACAGTCTTCAAGCGCCCGAACGGCAAAGGTGTGCCGCAGCCCATGAAAATTAGGACGTGGTCGTCCTGTTTCTGGCTCAAGTTTTAAGGCCTTCACCAGCGAGCGAAAAGTCTCATACACGGTGTAATAGCGAACCCCTTGTCCACGGAGGGATATGAATACATGATTGTCTGCCCCGCCGACACGACGACGGCGTATCAGGTAATGCTCAAGACCATCCACGGCGGTTTCATGCAAGGGAACGAGGCGTTCCTTGTGGAACTTGGTCTTGCAAATCAGCAGGCCGTCTGGGGTGATATCGTCGAATCGCAACGCCAAGGCTTCTGAGATGCGCAACCCAGTGCACGCCAGAAGGGCAAATAGCGTGCGGTACATATGGGGACGCAGTGATCCTGCGGGGCCGAGACGAGAAGCGGCCTGAAGCAAGCGACCAATGTCCGCTGGCGTGAAGATGAAAGGAACCGGTCGCTGGCGGTGATGTCCAAAAATGCCTTCTGGTGGGACCTCGTGACGAGCATCATCGGCTCGCGCATATCGTGCGAAACGAATAAGGGCCCCGAGGCGATAGTGACGCTGAGCTTTCGAAGGCGCCATCGCTGCCCATTCAATGGCTGTCTGGGTGGTGA
>JAAENN010000259.1 GCA_024224295.1 Shimia sp.
CTTGCCCTGTTCCAAATCGTACCAGAAGCGGCGTTCTACCTGTCCACGGCCCTCATCCTTGCGGCACTTTGGCTGAATGTGCGGGAAGGGAAACTCGGCTTTAGAAAAGCAAGCCAACCGAGCTAGTTCTGACGCATGGCCGCGCTAATCTCGTTTTGTAGAAGTTCTACGTAGCCACGACTCTTACTCGTCGCCAGAACAACCCCCATCCAACTGCGTTGGAAGGGGGTTGTTTTTTTTAAGGAGCGTTGAAAACTACCAACAAAGCAAAACTTTAAACGGTACCACCCAGACTACCTTCCAGCGCCACCAATTCTTGTCCGCCAGCCATCATGTCCTGCAACTCATCCGGCGTGATCTGACCACGCTGCGATGTGCCCAGTGTCTGACCGCGGTTAAGCACTGTGAAGCGATCTCCCACCGCAAGCGCATGGCGGACGTTGTGGGTGATAAACACCACGGCCACTCCCTGCTTTCGCACTTTGTCGATGGTCGCCAAAACATTCGCCGTCTGTCGCACGCCAAGCGCGGATGTCGGCTCGTCCAGAATGAGCACTTTGGCCCCGAAGTGTACCGCACGTGCGATGGCGACTGTCTGCCGCTCACCACCAGACAGGGTGCCCACTGCCTGATCTGGGCCGCGAAGATTGATGCCCATCTTGCTCATCTCGTCCATCGTGACCTTATTGGCGTAGTCATGATCAAAGAAATTCATCGGACCGATCTTTTTCACCGGCTCATTGCCCATGAAAAAGTTCCGGCTCACCGACATCAATGGGATCATGGCCAAGTGCTGGTGCACTGTCGCAATACCGGCAGAAATCGCATCACGCGGGTCCGCAAAATGCATCTGCTGACCTTCAAACAGGATCTCGCCCTTGGTCGGCTTATGCACACCGGACATGGTTTTGATGAAAGTCGATTTTCCAGCGCCATTGTCGCCAAGCAGACAGTGGCATTCGCCAGGAAATACATCAACCGAAACACCGGCCAACGCGATCACGCGACCAAAGTGCTTTTCGATGTTTTTCATCTGAATGAGAGGGGCATGTTCAGGATTCATATCAACGCTCCCCCGTGATGATGCGACGGATGTAGGTGTTCAAAATCACCGCACCAAGCAGGATCACACCAAGGAACACCCGGAACAGTGAGCTTTCCACCCCGGCAAAGAACAGACCTTGCTGCACCACACCGAAGATCAAGGCGCCAAGCGCTGCTCCGATCACCGATCCGTATCCACCGGTCAGCAAGGCGCCGCCAATGACCACAGCAATGATGGCCTCAAATTCCTTGAGCAAGCCGCGATCTGCACCAGCAGAGCCAAACTCCATGACCTGGCACACAGCAAACACAGTCGCGCAGAATGCAGTGAACATGAACATCAGAATTTTGACTTTGTTTACAGGCACACCGGAGTTTCGCGCGGCTTCTGCATCACCACCTGCGGCGAAGATCCAGTTACCAAACTTGGTCTTCGTGAGAATGATATGCCCGACAATCACCAAAGCGATCGCCCAGACAATCAACATTGGCAAGCCCTCGACCACCGGCTGCCCCTTGCGGGTACCGCGTTCGAACACGGCTATGATGCCATTGTCGCCCATCCACTGGAAAAAGCCGGTAAATATCTTGCCGCCAAACACCGGAGCCAACCAGTCGCCTTGTGCAGCGTCGCTTACACCGCCAATGATTGTTTTGCGCTCAATCGTCTGCGGCAGATAAATCGCAAAGCCACGTAGGATAAACAGGAATGCCAAGGTCACGATAAAACTCGGCAACCCGGTGCGCACCACGATGAACCCGTTCAGTGCACCAATGGAAACCGCAATCACAAATGTGACGATGATGGCCATCCAAACCGGCCAGCCAAGCGTGACACTGAAGATCGCAATCAACATGCCAGCGAAACCGATCATGGAGCCAACCGAGAGATCGAACTCCCCCGCGATCATCAGCAGACAGGCCCCTACGGCGATGATCATGAATTGCGCCGAGATTTGGCTCCAGTTCATGATGCCCTGGCTGTTGAACATGCCGCTGTCAAAAGCGAACAGTAAGAAAAAGCTGAACACGGCGACGGTACCGACAATCCCACCCAGCTCTGGGCGGATCAGCGCATTACGG
The DNA here is from genome assembly GCA_024224295.1 of Shimia sp. Lineage (GTDB taxonomy): Bacteria > Pseudomonadota > Alphaproteobacteria > Rhodobacterales > Rhodobacteraceae > Shimia. The sequence continues at coordinate 2,128 of JAAENN010000259.1, forward strand.
AAATTTGAAATTTCCTTGACGCGTTCGTCGGTATTGGCCGTGGGTTTAGTCGCGCTTGTCATGCGACATCTCCCGTTTGGTCAAAATTGTAGGATTTGCAGTACAGGGTGCGAAGGGCGCTAATGCAAGCGCCCCGCGCAATTTGAGTGACGCTTAGCGGTATTCGCCTGCGAACTCTTCAACTTTTTCCAGGCCATCTGCGGTTACAAAACCAGGGCCGGAGTTGATGTTGTTGCCCGGCAGGACGCCGTAGCGGTGGTAGTTCGTGAGAACCACAACTGGCAAATAGGCCTGCAGGAACGGTTGCTGGTCGATACCCCAGTTGATCACGCCTGCCTTAATGCCCTTCACGATTTCTTCACCGAGGTCAAAAGTACCAAAGTAGATGTCACCCGCCATGCCGTTTTCATCCAGCGCCAACAGGGTTGGATCTGCGGATGTTGGGCCCAGTGTCAGGATCGCGTCGGTTTCCGGGTTGGAATTCAGATACGCCAGAACACGGTTCTTGATCTCTGCCGGGTCTTGGCCACTGTCGATCATCTGGTTGCCCAGATCCACGCCCAGACCATCTGCAAAGCCCTGGCAACGCTCTGTCGAAGACGGTGAAGAGATGTAGTGGTTCACGCAGAGGAAGCTACCCACACCGTCACCTTTTGCACGCACACCAGCCGCATAACCGGCGTCATACTCCGGCTGACCAACATACATCAGCGCACCAACTTCGCGCGCCTGATCCGGCGTACCGGAGTTCATAATGATCACATCGATGCCGCTGTCCACAGCCGCTTTGATCGGACCTGAAAGCACATCATAGTCGGACAGGGTTGTGATGATGCCGTTTGGCCCGGAAGCCGCCGCCTGCTCAATGATACGTGCCATATCGGCGAGGTCGCCGGTTGGCGGGTTTCGGTACTCAACCTCGACACCCATCTGATCGCCCGCAAGCGCGATGCCGTTTTTGATTGTATTCCACCAGCTGTCGCTGTCCGGTGCATGGCTGACGAGAACATATTTCTCCCCGTCGGCAGCTACCGAAGTTGCCAGGGCAAAAGGCGCTGCCACTACGGCAGCAGCCAGAGCCAGCTTCTTTGTAATTGACGTCATGTTTTCCTCCCAAAATTACGTCTTCATGGCACGTGGGCGGCTTATCCCGCCTCTCCGACTCATTTTAAAACACATCCACCCACATTTTGCAACCGGTTGCAAAATGTCAAACACGGTTTCATGCTGCACTTATTGAAAAAACCTTGTAAACAAGCCCTTGAAACGAACTAAGGACCAACAAATTATGGCCGTCACTTTGAAAGAGGTTGCAGAGCGCGCGGGCGTTTCACGATCAGCCGTATCGCGCACCTTTACAGACGGCGCCTCCGTTTCCGACAAGATGCGACGCAAAGTCGAAAAGGCCGCCAAAGAATTGGGCTACAGCCCCAACGCCCTGGCCTCCTCTCTCACGACCGGACGCACCAAACTGATCGGCCTTGTGTCCAACAACTTTCACAACCCAATTTTTCTGGAAGTCTTTGACCTGTTCACACGCGGACTACAGGATCGCGGGTTGCGCCCTTTGCTGGTAAACCTCACCGACGAGACTGATCCTGAAAACTCAGTCCGTATGTTGCGCCAATATTCGGTCGATGGCGTGGTCGTCGCCTCATCCACCCTTTCCCCGGGATTTGCCAAAGCCTTTCGAGATGCAGGCGTCCCTGTCGTGCATTCCTTCGGACGCGCCTCTTCAGCACCACAGGTACACGTCGTTGGGATCGACAACGTGGAATGCGGGCGTATGGCCGCGCGAGAGCTTGTCGCGCGCGGCTACCAACACGTCGGCATCATGGGCGGACCGGAGGCCGCTACCTCTACACAGGACCGATTTACAGGTTTCATGTCTGAACTGGCGGCGCACCCGGACATCAAAGCCAGCTATTCCTTTGCCGACGCCTATTCCTTCGACGCAGGGCGTCGTGAAATGCTTAGGCTTTTAAAGAACAGTCCTGCACAAGCCTACTTCTGCGGCGACGACGTTCTCTCCATTGGCGCTCTGTCTGCCATTGATGACAGCGGCCTCTCCTGCCCCGATGACATTGGCCTTATCGGCCTCAACGACATGGAAATGGCGCAGTGGGAAAACATCAATCTAACCACAATCCATCAGCCAATCCGTCAGATCGTGACCAGCACGATTGAACTTATGATGGCTATGCTAGACGATCCCGAGCGCTATCCGGAAACGCGGATTTTCTCCTGCTCGATCGTCGAGCGCGGCACATTGAAGGCAGAGGCGTAAGGCCACGCCAATTAGCGCGGCCCTAGCTTTCCGTCAGCGGAACATTGGTGGCCGCGCATCCATCCACGCACCGCCATCATTGGCCGACTCCACAGCCGTATAGACCGCCGCCATAGAACGCACGCCGTCCGCCGCGTTTGGCAAACCGTCGCGCACTTCGCCGGAAATGGCGTCTGCCAAATCACAGTAGATATTGGCCACCGCCAGCGGGAAGCCTTCGGGGTGCGCTATGGCCACGCGACTCAAACGCTGTGCATCATCATGCAGGCCGGCTTCGCCCTTTTCGATGATTTGCGTGCGTCCGCCAACCGGCGTGTAGATCAACTGGTTTGGCTGCTCTGAGGCCCAGCGCAGACCGCCGGTCTCACCAAACACCTGAATATCAAAACCGTGCTGCCGCCCAATCGCCACGGATGACGTCCAGAGCCGCCCAACCGTGCCGCTAGTCATTCGGAAATTGACCATGGCATCATCTTCCAGCTCACGACTAGCGATGGTGGAGGCGAAATCCGCTGACAGGCTTTCAACCTCATCATCGGCAATGAACCCCGCCATGTGCATCGCATGAATGCCGCAATCGGCAAACTGCCCTGACACACCGGCCATCGCCGGATCATAGCGCCAACGCACGCGGGGATTATCCGCATCCGTGGCGTCACCGTGATGCCCGTGGCTGAAGTTTGTGACCACTAAGCGAACTTTGCCGATCTCACCAGCCTGCACCATAGCGCGCGCCTGGCGCACCATCGGATAGGCGGAGTAACAGTAGTTAACCGCACAAATCTTGCCGCTTTTCTCGGCGACCTTCACGATCTCCTCACCTTCCTCAACGATCATAGTCATTGGCTTTTCGCAAAGCACGTTGAAACCGTGCTCCAGAAACGCCTTGGTGATCTCAAAATGCGTTGAGTTTGGAGTGGCTACCGTCACCAGATCAATACGATCCGCACGATCTTTCTCTCCAGCAAGCATCTCCTGCCAATCGCCATAGGCTCGGTCCGCAGCGATCCCCAGACGTTGCGCATACTCCTTGCCCACGTCAGGACGGTGGTCCAAAGCGCCAGCGGCAAATTCAAACCGCCCATCCGCCAACGCCCCCAGCCGGTGCGCCGGCCCGATTTGGCTTCCTTCGCCGCCGCCAATCATGCCCCACTTCAACTTGGTCATGGCTTTCATTCCTCCTCCGGCACCCGAAAAAAGGCACCTCCGCAATACAGTCGTGATACAGACGCAATACCGACGTCCAGATTTAGCTGAATCCGATGGATTCCAAATACTCGCGGTTCTTGCGCGCATCGCCCACAGGATCTGGGTCGAGCAACGGATCACAGTCCTGCTCGACCGTGCACCAGCCTTTGAAATCCGCATCCAGCAGAATTTGTCGCACGGCTGGGAAGTCCACATCCCCTTCGCCCAAATTGCAGAAAATCCCTTGTCCGCAGGCATCATAGAAACCGGTACGGCTCGTGATCACACTGGCCTTCACCTTTGGGTCGATGTCCTTGAAATGCATATAGGAAATGCGGCCAACGTGCTTCTTCATGAAGGCCACAGGGTCAAAGCCCGCATAGCTATGGTGCCCGGTATCAAAACAAATCTTCAGGATGCTTTCATCAACCTCATCGAGCAGCCGCTCCAGCTCTGGTTCAAAATCCATAAAACCGGCCGCATGCGCGTGAATACCCACGGTCAGACCATACTCTTCGCTACCGATACGCGCGGTCTCTGCAATGCGATCTCGATAGGCAGTCCATTCCGCCTTATCCATCTGCTCAGCCTCACCCGCGCGACCGGCCGTAGGCGCGCGACGAGGAGATATTGCATCAATTAAAACAAGATGTTGGGCCCCATGCGCCTTCAGCGCCTTGGCGGTGCGATGAGTGGCATCAAGCACATCATCCCACGCATCCGGATCGTGATACGCACGGAACACCACCCCGCCGATCAACTCTAGATCATACTCGGCCAAAGCCTCACCCAGCACGACCGGGTCCTCTGGCATGAAGCCAACCGGCCCGAGCTCGATGCCCTTATAGCCAGCCTCAGCACATTGTTTCAAAACGGTTTTCCAGGTTGGATTGCGGTCATCCTCCGCAAACTCCACACCCCAAGAACAAGGCGCATTGCCAATCCGAATGCTCATTTCGCTCACTCCAAAGTCAGAAGCTGTTGATATTTTTCCAGATTTTCGCGTCATTGCTGGCCAAGGCCCCCGCAATCACACGATTCACCTCATGTCCGTCACGGAAGGTCGGGAACACCGCCTCCCCTGTTTCAATCGCCCGCAGAAAGTCCCGCGCCTCGATGATAATCTGATCCTGATAGCCGGTGCCGTGCCCCGGCCCCTGGCAAAACGGCTCATAATCCGGATGAGCGGGACCGGTCAGGATTTTCACAAACCCCCGCGTCGCTTCTGGTCCCTCCATGCGATAGAGCCAAAGCGCGTTCTGATCTTCCTGATCAAACCGAATTGCGCCTTTTGTGCCAGATATTTCATAGGCATAGCCCATCTTACGCCCAGTCGCGACGCGAGAGAAATACATGTGGCCCATGGCGCCACGCTCAAACCGGCACATCATCTGCGCATGGTCATCATTGGTCACCGAACCACCGGGCCGCTCCGCGTGCACGGTCTCAACTTCGCCCAGAACTTGGGAAATCGGCCCCATCAACGCCAGCGCACAATTGACCATATGCGGCGCCAGATCGCCCATAGTGCCATTCGCCATACCCTGCGTCCGCCAACTGGCCGGTGTTTCCGGGTCTGCGTAGAAATCTTCGGTGTGTTCGCCACGAAACCAGGTCACATCCCCAATTTCTCCACGCGCAATCAAGTCGCGGGCGAATTGCGTTGCTGGCGTGCGCACGTAGTTAAAACCCACCATATTGGCGACACCTGCGGCCTCCGCAGTAGCCACCATCGCCGCGCCATCCTCCATGGACGCACCCAACGGTTTTTCGCACAACACAGGCTTGCCCAGCGCAAATGCCGCCTCAGCTATTTCACGGTGCGTTTCCTGTGGCGAAGCGATCACAACAGCCTCGACCTTCGGATCCGACACCATTTCACGCCAATCGCCTGTTGAGCGCTGAAAGCCATAGGCTTCCTGATACCTCTTCGCGCTGTCCGCCGACGAAGCACACACCATTTCCAGACGCGGACGCAGCGCGGTGTTGAACACCGCCCCCACGGAAGCCATCGCGACCGCATGAGCCTTGCCCATATAGCCGCCACCACAAATGCCAATGCCGATCTCAGTCACCACGCGGCCTCCATTTTGAAATTCAATTTGCAACCGGTTGCAAAACTTGTATCTTGAGATTCGAAAACTCGCAAGCCGCATTCGTTCGGAAGCTTCACTTTCCGCCTAATGCTCCAGAAGGGTCGCGCAAAGATGACGACAGAAAACACTACCATCCGCCTCACCACGGCTCAGGCGATTATTCGCTGGCTTTCCAATCAGTTCATAGAAATCGACGGGCAGGAAATGCGCGTCTGTGGCGGTGGCTTTGGCATCTTTGGCCATGGCAATGTGACCTGCCTGGGCGAGGCCCTGAATGGTGTCCGGGAAGAGCTCCCTCTTTACCGTGGTCAAAACGAACAAAGCATGGGATTCGCGGCCGCGGGCTACGCCAAGCAATGGCTGCGTCAACGCTTTATGTTCTGCACCGCCTCCGCTGGACCCGGCACAGCAAATCTTCTGACAGCTGCCGGATTGGCGCATGCGAACCGCCTCCCGATGCTCCTGCTGTGCGGCGACACCTTCCTCACGCGCCTACCGGATCCGGTGCTTCAGCAGATGGAGAACTACAACGACCCAACCTTCGGAGTGAATGACGCTTTCAAACCGGTCGTGCGCTACTGGGACCGTATCTCACACCCAGCGCAGGTGATCCAATCCCTGCCAAACGCACTCGCAACTATGTTGGACCCTGCCGATTGCGGTCCAGCCTTCCTCGGATTACCGCAAGATGTACAGGGATGGACCTACGACTACCCAGAAAAGTTCTTCGCTAAAAAGGTCCACCGCATCCGGCGCCAGGCTCCGGATTCGTCAGAAATTTCTGACGCAGTGGCCATGCTGACAAAAGCCAAACGCCCAATGATTATCGCTGGCGGTGGCGTGCAGTACTCCCAAGCGGCAACCGAACTCACTGAATTTGCGGAAAAGCATAGCATTCCCGTGGTTGAGACCATTGCAGGTCGCGCCAATTTGCTCGCGACACACCCATTGAACATCGGCCCTATTGGTGTGACCGGCTCAGACAGCGCCAATACGATTGCCGAAAAAGCAGATGTGATCCTTGCGATTGGCACCCGCTTGCAAGACTTCACTACCGGTAGCTGGACGGCCTTTGATCAGGACGCACAGTTCATCTCAGTCAACGCCGCGCGCCATGACGCGGGCAAACATATGTCCCTACCGGTTGTAGGGGACGCCAAACTGTCGTTGGACGCCTTGGATTCCACACTCGACATGAACACGCCCCCGCAATGGGTCGGCTTTGCGCTGGCAGAACGCAAAAAATGGGACGCTTATGTGGCTGAAAACATGTCGCCTGGCGACCGCCCAAACTCCTACGCGCAAGCCATCGGAGTGGTAAACGACCTCTGCGATCCACGAGATCGTGTCGTCGCAGCGGCAGGCGGCTTGCCAGCCGAGGTCACCGCCAACTGGCGCACGCTCGATATTGGTACTGTCGACGTCGAATTCGGGTTCTCCTGCATGGGTTATGAAATCGCAGGTGCCTGGGGCGCGCGCATTGCCCAAGCAGAACGGGAACCAGAGCACGACACCATCACTTTTTGTGGTGACGGCTCCTACATGATGCTCAACTCAGACATCTACTCTTCTGTACTGAGCCAGAAAAAGATGATTGTGCTTGTGTTGGACAATGGTGGTTTTGCCGTGATCAACAAGCTGCAAAACAACACCGGCAACGAGAGTTTCAACAACCTGCTGGAAGACTGCCCGACCATTCCTGAGCCCTTTGGCGTCGATTTCACCGCCCATGCGGCATCTATGGGTGCAACCGCAGAAAAGGTGGCTAGCCCAGCCGAGTTTGCCGAAGCTTTCAAGCGCGCCAAAGCCAGCGAAAAAACATACGTCATCGTTATGGATGTAGACCCTTACGAAGGCTGGACCACGGAAGGGCACGCCTGGTGGGAAGTTGGAACGCCGCACGTTACCGAAGACGAGTCTGTACGCGAGGCGCACATCGAGTGGGAAGCCAACCGCATCAAACAACGTCGGGGTGTGTGATGACCTTGATTGCAGCTATCAAAGGAAATCGCTTTGCCGTCTTTGGACGCGCCGGCATGGACATGTTTGCCGATCCGATCGGGGTCAGAAGCGAGGATGCAACCATCTTCCGGGCGGACCTTGGCGGATCCTCTGCCAACATCTGCGCGGGTCTGGTGAAGCTCGGGTCGGACGCGTCCCTCGTGACCTCTGTGTCTGACGACGCGGTGGGGCGATTTTGCATCAACCGACTTGAAGATTATGGCGTGGGCACAAACTACGTCCGCTCTGTTGGCGGTGAGGCTCGCACCTCTTTGGCGGTCTATGAAAGCTGCCTCAAAGACTTTCAAAACGTGATTTACCGCAACGGCGCAGCGGATTTCCAAGTCACAGACAACGACATGGATGCGGTTGATTACAGCGCGTTCACCGCGCTTATCACTGCGGGAACCGTCTTTGCCGCGGAACCGTCTCGCTCCGCAACCTTCCGCGCGTTTGACAACGCGAAGGCCGCCGGGTTGCCGGTGATTTTTGACATTGATTATCGCCCCTACAGCTGGCCCTCCGCAGAGGTTGCTGCCGATGTACTTTCCCGCGCTGGCGAAGCCAGTGACCTGATTGTTGGCAACGATGAGGAGTTTGGCTTCATGGCTGGCGGGATTGAGAAAGGTCTTGATAAGGCTCGAGAACTGGCCGCCAGTGGCAAGTTGGTGATCTACAAAATGGGCCACGAAGGCGCAATCACCCTAAGCGGGGGGGAAGAAATCCGAACCGGCATCTATCCCGTCATCGCCATAAAACCCAACGGAGCTGGCGACAGCTTTATGGCCGGCCTCCTTGCCTCAATCGCCACTGGACACAGCCTCCGTGACGCCGTGCTGCGCGGGTCTGCCTGCGCCTCAATCGTGGTGTCCCAACCCGGCTGCGCCAACGCCATGCCCACAACCACCGAGCTTGAGGCCTTTTTGTCCTCGCACTCCGGACCAACTCTTTGAAAGGAGAGGCCAATGCACATTGCGCCCCATGACAACCAAAACAAGCCCATCGTAGACGCGAACCACGACCTCGTTCCACTGAACTACTTCAACATCGTGAAACTCAAACGAGGCGGAGTGTTTGAATACGCTGTGCCCGGCTATGAAACCTGCATTGTACCGGCCACCGGCACTGTGGACGTAGATGTCGAGGGTGCGGTCTACCCTGACTTGGGCAATCGGACAGAAGATGTCTGGGATGGCGATCCTGAAGGAGTTTATGCGCCGGTTGGCGCGAAGGTGCGCATCACGTGCAAAACCGATGCAACTGAGACCTTCATTGCCGGCGCCAAGTACGACAAAGTTCTGGAGCCGTTTGACGTGCGCGTACCGGAACTTGATCTGGTGCAATACGGCTCCGACGACACCAAAACTCATCGCAAGATCAAACACATCCTCGGCGCTCATCATCATGACAAAGTCGGTCGCCTGTTGGTCAGTGAACTCTTCACGGTTGGCGAAGGCGGATGGTCCGGCTTCCCATCTCACAAACATGACACTGACCGTCAGAGTGCAGATGGGGAGATGATCGAAACACGCCACGACGAAACCTACAACTTCCGCTTCAAGCCAAACTACGGCTCCGGCGTTCAAATGCTGCAACGCGAAGACAACAAGCCGGGCGACGCTTATCACATCATGGATGGCTCAACGATCATGCTCGACAAAGGGTATCATCCCTGCGCAGTTCTGCCCGGTTATCAGATGTACTATTTCACCATCCTGGGTGGCCTGAGCCAACGCAGCCTGAAGCAATACTTCCAACCAACCCATGAGGAACAGCTACACACGATCCCTGGCATTATGGATATGGTTGCGAAGTTCAAATGACCCTGGTGACATTAAAAAATGCCCTTCAGCCCGCGCTGAAGGACGGATACGCCGTGGCCGGATTGGTCACTCTGGGCTGGGAAGACATGCGTGCTTCCGTAGCGGCTGCAGAAGCGGAAAACGTGTCCGTAATCCTGCAAGCAGGCCCCTCCTGCCGGGAGCACACGCCCCTGCCCGTTTTGGGGAAGATGTTCACGCATCTCGCCGAGCACGCCTCCGTGCCCGTCGTGGCACATCTGGATCATGGCTACACAGCGGAAGAGTGCCGTGTTGCGATCGACAGTGGCTTTACGTCGGTGATGTTTGACGGGTCCCGTACGCCATTGGCGCAAAACATAGATGATACTGCTGCCATCGCGGAAATGGCCCATGCGGCAGGCGTGTCTTGTGAAGGAGAAATCGGCTTCGTCGGCTATTCAGGCGGTGAAGGATCAGCCGGTACCGATCCAGAGGAAGCTGCACAGTTTGCGCGGGACACTGGCGTTGACGCCATGGCGATTTCCGTCGGGAATGTGCACCTGCAACAAGACAAAGAAGGCGGTTTGGATCTTGACCGCATCAACGCCATCGAAGCGTTGACCGACGTGCCATTGGTGATCCATGGCGGCTCCGGTGTACCAGTCACGCAACGGCAGACCTTGGCGCGCGGCTCCAAGATCTGCAAATTCAACATTGGAACAGAACTGCGAATGGCATTTGGCGCAGCTATGCGGACGGCAGTAAACTCCGATCCCGCACGCTTTGATCGCGTGCAGATCCTAAAAGAAACCCACGATCCATTGGTAGCCAAAACCCGCCAAGTTTTGCGCAGCTTCAAGGGGGCATAGATGACACGTATCGGACTATTGGGATGTGGCCGTATCGGCCAGGTACATGCCCGATCCATCGCACAGATTGAGGGTGCCACGGTATCGGCGGTGGCCGACGCCTTCCTGGCGCCAGCTCAGGAGTTGGCCAACCGTGCAAACGCCAAGGTCATGGATGCCATGGAGCTTATCGACTGCGCCGAAGTTGATGCGGTTGTCATTGGCACGCCAACCGACACCCACTACGACCTCATTCACGCCGCCGCCAAAGCAGGCAAAGCTATCTTTTGCGAGAAACCAGTGGACTTGTCCTCTGACCGAATCCGCGACTGTAAAGCCGTTGTTGAAAACGCTGGCGTGCCTTTCCTGACGGCGTTCAATAGGCGTTTTGATCCAAACTTTGCCGACTTGCAGGCGCGGCTACAGCAAGGCCAGATTGGCGACTCAGAGATCATCACGATTCAATCCCGCGACCCCTCCCCGCCCCCGGTCAGCTACATCAAAAGCTCCGGCGGCATTTTCCGCGACATGATGATCCACGACTTGGACATGGCCCGCTTCTTGCTGGGAGAGAACCCCACGCGCGTTTACGCCATCGGAGCAGCACTTGTGGACCCCGAAATTGGCAATTCGGGTGACGTTGATACAGCCGCCGTAACGCTCTCCACAGCCAGCGGCAAAATCTGTCAGATCACCAATTCTCGACGCGCCAGCTATGGGTACGACCAACGGATCGAAGTGCACGGATCACGCGGCATGTTGCGTGCCGAAAACGTGCACGAAACAACGGTCGAAATGGCAACCGAGGCTGGGTTCACGCGGGCGCCGGTGCAACACTTCTTCTTGGAGCGGTATGAAGCAGCCTACCGTGCGGAAATGGCGCATTTTGTTGCAGCTGTTGTAAACAACACGCCACCAGCGCCAAGCATTGAAGACGGCTTACAAGCGCAGTTACTCGCTGATGCCGCAGATCAATCCTTGAAAAGCGGCAAGCCGGTCGACCTCACCTGATGTTCAATGCGGCTTGCAAAACACGAATGGGCCATTGTGGGATACTCACAATGGCCCATTCTTTCCTAAGTTAGACACTCAAACCCGCTTAGGACGCCAGTTTGACAGCTGCCATTTGCGTAAGCCTCGAACAGAACTGTTCTTCACTCAGCCCCTCCTCAATAGCACGCATAAAGAAGGCCGCCTGTGTTTCCGGTGCCAACCCATTTGACGGCGGATCCCGATCCAGATTTGTCGGGAACGAGTAGCCCTCTGCTGTGGCTGCAATAGCTGCGGCGAGCTCATTCTGCGTCAAAGCCCCCTCCGCGAATGCCCGGGCGACATGAGGAAATACCAAACGGCACATCCTGTCCCGGTCAACTGTCTCCATAGCCCGCCCAAAGGCAGAAGACACTTGCAGCAAATTCACAAACCGATGGATATCGGCGCTACTGTTCGCCCCAGCCGCGTGAAACAGTGCAGGATTGAAAAAGACTGCATCCCCTTTTGAAAGAGGCAATTGCACACAGCGCTCCTCAAAAACCTTGCGGAAATCCTCGCGCCGCCAAGCCGCATAGCCAGGCTTGTATATTTGTGAAAACGGCAACAGCTTGGTTGGTCCGCTGTCCAGCGGCATCTCACAATGTGCCACCGCGCCTTGAAGGGTCAAAATCGGAGACACTTCATGCACATGCGCGGGATAAGCCGAGCTCACATCTGCCGTTTGAAACCCAAGATGATAGTCGCGATGCGCCTGCTGCGCGGCACCGCCGGGATGCACCAGATTGACCTGCGCAGTCATTTGGTAATTCGGCCCAAGCCAAGCCTCGCACACAGCCGAAATCGCGGGATTGGCGAAGTAGTGCAGAAACACATCCGGAGCAGCCTCGCAAAGCTTCTGAAGAGAATTCCAAATGCGATCATTGGCCCCGGATGCGGCAAAGTGATCCGCGCCTCCACCTGAGTTTTGCTTTTCCCGCTCAATAATGCTGCCGTATATTTTCGTGGCCTCATCCAACACACCGCTGTCAGAATACGCCCCTTTCAACACGACAACGCCAGCTCCGCTGTGCAATACCCGCGCCCATTCCGCCATCACGGTTCGGCGGCCCTCGCCGTCTAAGGCAGACTGAAGCTTGGCGCTGTCATAGACGGGAATGTTCTTTTCGATTGCCATCGCCAGCGGCACGTTTTCCGGGCGTGTCACTTGATCAATACATGCCTCAAAGTCTCTTACGTTGCAGTTTATTGGATCGTAGTACCCGGTTAACTCATCAGTATTCGCCATGCGGTTTCCTCCTTATTTGTACTCAGCTTAGTGGGAGTGAAGGTTGATTTTCGGCCTCAAACGCATCAAAAACACATCAATGACACATCGCTTCCCCATCAAAGAAATTGCACGGCAGTCTGGCCTTGGCACCGCAACCATTGACAGGGTTCTCAACAATCGCACCAACGTCAGTGCGCAGACAAAGCAACGTGTTGCGTCCGCAATCAAGGAGCTGATTGCGCAAGAGGCACAGCTTGCCGCACGTGGAAGACGCATGTTTTTTGACTTTGTGATTGAGGCACCCGCGCGCTTCAGTCGAGAAGTAAAAAACGCTGCCGAATCCATTTTGCCACACATCAGCTCAGCAGTCTGCCGTCCGCGCTTTCAATTGCAAGAAATCATGCATGAAGCCGAAGTGGTCGCTGCTCTTGAGCGCATTCACAAAAGAGGGAGCCAAGGCGTATGTCTAAAAGCCAAGGACAGCCCCGCTATACGAGACGCAGTGCGCAAGCTCCACGCGTCCCGGATCCCCGTGGTAACCTTAGTCACGGACCTCGGAGGCGGCGATAGACTATCTTACGTGGGCTTGGATAATGCAGGCGCCGGACGTACAGCAGCCTACCTCATATCCATAACTCTAGGGAACCGATCTGGAGCTGTTTTGGCAACCCGCAGCCACGAACGCTTCCTGGGGGAGGAGGACCGCGAAATCGCATTTAAAGAGGCATTGTCGAAGCTTTGCCCCAACTTGTCGGTTGTCCCCTTTCAGGGCGGCGGCGGCATCTATGCACAGACTATTACCCAACTCACTCAAAAACTTAAGAATGTTGGGAGTCTACAGGCTGTTTACTCAATGGGAGGCGGCAATAAAGCGATCCTTGAAACCCTTGAACACTGCCGATTGAAACCACTTGTATTTGTGGCTCACGATCTGGACCGAGAAAACAGAAGATTGCTCGCCGAAAAGAAAATCAACTTTGTTCTTCATCATGATCTACAACACGACATTCGGGCCGCGTTCGATCACTTTCTTACTTTTCACGGGTTGATAAACACACCGACGACACAACCAGTCTCGACTGCGCAGCTCGTGACGCCGATGAATGTTCCCAAAACATTGCACCGCGAAGATGATCAGTAGATTATGGGCTTCTGAGCGGTTTGAGGACAAGCGCGCGGTGCTGAAATTGGTCTTTGCGGAGGGGATACCCTACACCGGCTTTGTTGCAGAAATGGTTGAGGGATTCACTGTTTGAATCCAAAGTGGTAGCTTAGGGTCATGAGCAGTTGGTCCCCTACGAAGTACAAGACCAGGAACTGGCCTTCGTACAACATGGCGCTGAAGCAGCGTGGTTCTCTTGCAATCTGGTTTGACCCTGGGATGCTCTGGTACGCGTCACCGACGGGCAAGCGCGGTCGTCAGCCTGAGTTCAGCGACGCAGCCATCCAAGTTGCCTGACGATGAAGGTGCTGTTTGGGATGCCCCTCCGACAGACGACAGGGTTCGTTGAAAGCTTGTTGCATCTGGCAGGGCTCGACTGGAAAGAACCGGACTTCAGCACCCTGTGTCGTCGCCAGAAGACATTGAAGGTTTCCATCCCTTACCGTGGTGGAACGGGGCCTCTCCACCTTTTGATTGATGCGATCGGGATCAAAGCCGAGGGCGAAGGGGAGTGGAATGCACGTAAACATGGCGAGCCAAAGAAACGCCTATGGCGCAAGTTTCACCTGGGAATGGATGAGGAAACACTGGAGATCCACGCGGTCGGCGTCACGACAAGCAACGTCGGCGATGCCCCCATGCTGCCCGATCTGCTGGAACAAATCCCATCCGACCCGATGTCTGCGCTAAGCAGCCGGTGCAGCCATTCGGTCTTCACAAGCGTTGCTTCCGCGCGGCCTTCTTTGCGCTTC
>JAAENN010000260.1 GCA_024224295.1 Shimia sp.
ATCGCAGTATCCTACCGAAGTGGTTGCAGAGGCAATCGACCTTCTCGAGGAGCTCTCTGATCGTTTCACTGATAACAGGGGACGGATTCAGAGTATGATTGTTCTCCTTTGCGAACATAACGGAGAGCTTCGGACAGACATGATCCCTCAATACACCACGATGGCGAGTAGAGATGAGCGGGACTTTCAGCTATCGTTTGATTCTCGCGGCTTTTTCCACTGGGAAAACCAAATCAGAACCAAGAGGCAGAACCCTTAAGATAGCAGCCGAGCGTAGCCTCGGTGCTATCGATTGTTGGACGGGCCCGTGGTTGTCAGGGGCGGGGCTTGGGGGCGCTATGCGTTTTGCTTGTAGCGCGCAGAGGGTGAGTGGGTTGTGATGTGCTCGGCCAGCTTGCAGTAGCGATCAGGCTTGCGTGGAGGGGCCTTTCGTTGGCGAGTTTGGAGCTCGGGCAGGACGGTAGTCGATCGGAGGGGAGATGCGAGCCAGCTCGGCTCTTCAGGGGGCTGATGAAGGCGTAATTACTGGAGAGCTCGTAGATCACGCGTAGAGTTCTCCCCTCGGAAGCCGGAGACTTCCGTTGCGGGAGAAGTGCGAAGGAGTTGGTTGGGTGCGATGTCATCGGGGAGGGCCGCGGTTGTCCCTGATGGGAGCGAGGGTGGCAATGCAGGTGAGAGCCGCTCCGCAATCGGGGCAGCAGGGGGTGGGAGTCTCGGGGAGCTTGGGCGCGGGTTCGCCGATCTCGCCACAGACCAGGGCCCGCACCAGGAGACGGGTCTTGCGGGCCGCGCCACTGAGCCAGCCAAAGTGGCGGACCCGCACGAAGCCTTTTGGCAGCACGTGAGTGAGGAAGCGCTCGAGGAAAGTGTCGGGTTGCAGGGCGGTGACGCCCCACTTCTTGGTGGTGCTGTCCTGGTAGGAGAGGCGGATGCGTCCGTCCTTGGTGTATCCCTTGAGTCGGTTGGGTCCCAGCGCGGTTTTGTAGACGTAGCGGGCCAGGTACCTGACCGCCGGTTGTCCTTGTCCGACCGGCTTGCAATCGATCCGCCACTTGGTGGAGTTGAGGTCGCGGCGAGCCTGGGCGGAAAGGGAGCGGTGGATGTCGGGGTGAGCGTCCTTGAGGGCGATGTCGATGCGGTTGCGGAAGCGCAAGGCCAAGGGGGTCTCATGGACGAAGAATTTTTTGGGATCGTTGGGATGGCGCAGGGTGCGGGTGGCGGGATCAAAGGCGACGGCGGGCAACACGATGTGCACATGGGGGTGATGTTGCATTTGCCGGCCGTTGGTGTGGAGCACGGCTGTCATGCCGAGGCGTCCGCCGAGCTTGGTCTGAGCGAGATCTTGCAGAGCGCCGGCACTCTCGCGCAGCAGCAGATTGTAGAGGATGGCGGGGTGCTGTTTGCAAAGCGGCCAGAGGGAGTCCGGGATGGTGAAGGTGACCAGGTAGTAGGGCACGCCGGGCAGGAGGCGCGCTTCCTGGGTAGCGCACCAGCGTTGTTGATCGAGCGCGCCGCACTGCGGACAGTTGCGGTGGTTGCAACTATGGTAGGCGTAGTGCCTGGTGTGGCAGTGCTCGCACTTGTAAAGGTGCCCGCCCATGGCGGGGCTGCGGCACTCGGTCACGGCGCGCACCGCCCGGTAGTGGGCGGTGACGAGCCGTGAACGGTTGCGCCGGGCGTAGTCCGGCCAATGGTCCGTAAGGACCTCTGCCAGTGCGAGGGGCACGGGACGCGCTGAGTCGGGAGGTGGCGTGCGCGCTTACTCTGAAAGTCCCGGGAGGCAGCCGAGCACTGCCCGCGCCTTGCTCTCGCTGACTTCGGTGAGGTGCAGGTAGGTCAAGGTCGGGCGCAGGGAGGCGTGACCAAGGTATTGGCTGACGAGTCGGATCGAGACCGACGCTTCAAGCAAGTATGTCGCGTAGCAGTGGCGAAGAGTGTGGCAAGTGATGGGCCGGCGTCCTCCCCTTGCCTCCCATCCCAGCGAAAGCACGACAGCCTTCAGCGCATTCTGCACCGAGGAGTTGCTGATGGGGTGATCGGACCGGTGCATGGCCTGCGCCTGGCTGCAACGCTTGGGCGTCCAGCCCCGGCCGACTCCGGGAAAGAGCCACTCACGATTCTGGTGCGCGTTCCAGTAACGGCGCAAGCGCACCAGGAGTTCATCGCTGATGGGAACCTCGCGCAGTTTGCCACCTTTTCCGTTCACCCGCACCACCCGCCGTTTGCCATCAATGTGCCCGGGTTTGAGCTGAGTACATTCACTCAGCCGCAGTCCGCAGTGGTGCATGAGGGTGAAGAGGGCGCGGAAGCGACCTTCCCGAATCGATCCCAACAGGGTCGTCATCTCTTCCCGGCTGATGATGTTGGGAAGGAGTTGCTCGCGGTGGAACTTGATGTCATTCCAACACTTCCATTTTCGACCCAGGTGATCGCGGAAGAGGGCCCGCATCGCGCAGAGCGCCTGATTGACCGTCGGGTCCTTCAACTCGCAGTCGGCCTTCAAGTGTACGAGGAACTCAAGGACCTTGCGCTCCCCAAAAGGCCCGACCGACTTGCAGTCGTAGTGCCGGCAGAGCCGCCGCACCCACCCAAGGTAAACCGTGCGGGTGCGGGGTTGGAGATCTCGAAGCTCGACAAAGATGGTGAAGTCCTTGTACCAAGGCTGCGAGGTGATGTTGGTGTCAGCCGATGCGTTTTTTTTGTTTGTATTGCATAGGACCTAACAGAATGAACAAGACCCCGCATCGCCTCAAGCATCTTCCTCCCAGGCGCCGCGAAGCGGCTCCGTTCAACAAGGCGTGGAACCAGATGCCGGGCATGGACCAGATTAGATCGC
>JAAENN010000261.1 GCA_024224295.1 Shimia sp.
CCGCGCAGGATGTCGGTGAGGGCGGGGGCCTGGCGAGCAAGCTTGAGCTGGGCGGCGGCGATCTGCTTGTGTGTCATCTATAAGAATGATACATCAAGCCGTCGTAAATGTCAAGAACATCCTTACGGAAAATGATTCACTGTCGTCCCACAGCATAGAGTGAATTGAGAGTCGGTTTGCGGGTAGTATTCTCCTGACAAGACCACAACGCGGCTGGATGCCGCGAAAAGGAGAAAGCCCATGGCCCGCAAACCGACACGTACGAATCTAAGCGTTCTGGCTCAACTATGCAAGTTGATTCCTGGGCACCTTGTCTCGAAGGTGGCCCGGGAATACGGTGTGGACAAGAAGGCCCGAACTTTCAGTCCCTGGTCGCATGTGGTGGCCCTGCTCTACGCGCAGTTCACCCACGCGCTCAGTCTGAACGATGTTTGCGACGCGCTGAAGAATCATGCGGCAAAATTGTTACGGATTCGCGATGCCGTGGCGCCGTCGAAGAACGGGTTCTCTCACGCCAATCGGGAACGCGACGGCGAGATGGCAGAAGCGCTGTTCTGGTCGCTGTTGAACCACCTCACCACGGTGCATCCGCGGTTCGGCGGCCAGAGATTCCAGGGCATGCCGCGCCGTTTCAAACGCGCCGTGCACGCGGTGGATTCCTCGACGATTCGCCTCGTGGCCAACTGCATCGACTGGGCCCGTCACCGGCGCCGGAAAGCGGCGGCGAAATTGCACCTGCGCCTCGACCTGCAATGCTTTCTGCCGGCCTTCGCCATCGTGGACACGGCGGCCCACAACGACAACAAGCGCGCGCGGGAGTTGTGCGCGGGACTCCAAGCGGGCGAAGTCGCCCTCTTCGACAAGGCTTACGTGGATTATGCGCATCTGTACGAACTGACCATGCGCGGCGTGTTCTGGGTCACGCGAGCCAAGGACAACATGCAGTATCGCGTCAAAAAGCGGCTCCTGAAAAAGCCGGCCGGTAAGATCCTGCGCGACGATCTGATCGTGCTGAGCGGGGCCGCCTCGCGCGAAAAGTATCCACCAGTTCTGCGCCGGGTGCGGGCGATGGTCGAGGTCGACGGCCAGAAGCGCGAGATGGAGTTCCTCACCAACAACCTGGAGTGGGCGGCGTCGAGCATCGTCGAGCTTTACCGGAGCCGCTGGCAGATCGAGGTGTTCTTCAAACAGATCAAGCAGACACTGCAGTTGTGCGACTTCCTGGGCCACAACAAGAACGCCGTCCAGTGGCAAGTGTGGACGGCGTTGATCCTCTATGTGCTGCTGCGGTTCCTGGCGTTCGCCAACGGTTGGCAACACGGCTTCAAGCGGTTCTTCTGTTTGCTGCGTTCGAGCGTCTGGGACGGGGTCTCGGTGGCCAGCCTGGCGTCGCTGTGTGGGACAGCAGGTGGCGCTCCGGTGATGCGGGCGGCGCCGGAGCAGCTGTATTTGCCCGGTCTTGGGTAGCACCCAGCGCGGTCGTGAGCGACGCACACCTCTTCTATGGGACAGCAGACGGATGATTTGACAAGGCCACGAGTAAGCAGTAGCCAAAAGTCCGCAAACGGATTCTGAAACTTCACCGCGAAAAGGCCCCAAACGCTAAGGTTTTGACGGGGGACACAGCGGATCTGTGGGGCTATGGGACGACAGTGAACATGATTCTTCTTTAGCCGGACGCACC
>JAAENN010000262.1 GCA_024224295.1 Shimia sp.
CCCGCCCTGCCTTTACCTTCGAAAGCGGCCTCGTCACGGTTCTCGGTGGCGGGGCCGTTAACCGTTTGAAATCCTCGTCGGTAAAGCGTCGGTATCGCGGCTGTCTTGCGGAGGTGCATATTTTGGCACGCCAGCAGCGTTACGGAAGGTTTCCGGTGGTTAAAAAATGAGGCGTTTCCCCTGGTCGCCCGTGGCGGCTCCCCCGAGGTACTTTGCGAAGGAAAAGGCAGGGCGGGGTTCTGGCGCTTCTTTTCGTCAAACCCTCGGTTCAGCGTTTTGCATAGGAGGGGGAAATGGCGGAAAACACAAAGGGCAGCGCATTGTTTGGCGCTGCCCCTTGGTCTTTTCTCAGCTATTGCGTCAGACTTTCCAGAAGCAGAAGGTGCCCCAACACATTGCCAAACCAAGTGGCCACCAGAGTGGTTCGCCCATCAGGCCCAGCCAGGCGAGAAAGATGAAGCTCCCCCCTAAACAGGTGAGGAACAGCCGGTCGCCTCGGGTGGTGGTGAGGCCAAGCACACCTTTGCGCTCCGCCCCGCCGGGGTATTTGATCTCCAGCACAATCAGCAGGCCAATTGTGGAGAACAGGCAGATGAAAATTGCGGCCGTGGGCCAGGTCCATGCCATCCAGCTTAGCATATCAAACTCTCCCCATCGCGAAGCCCTTCGCGATGTAGTTGCGGACAAAATAGATCACGATGGCGCCGGGGATGATGGTGAGCGTGCCGGCGGCGGCTAGTAGCCCCAGTTCATATCCCGCAGAAGAGGCGGTTTTGGTCATCGTGGCAGCGATGGGCTTGGCGGCCACAGCTGTCAGGGTCTTGGCCAACAGCAACTCCACCCATGAGAACATGAAGCAGAAGAAGGCGGCCACGCCGACCCCGGCTTTGATCGTCGGGATGAAGATCGTCAGGAAGAAGCGTGGGAAGGAATAGCCGTCCACATAGGCGGTTTCGTCCAGTTCCTTTGGCACGCCGCCCATGAAGCCTTCCAAAATCCAAACGGCGAGCGGGATGTTGAAGAGACAATGCGCCAGCGCCACAGCGAGGTGGGTGTCAAACAGGCCCACCGCTGAATAAAGCTGAAAGAAGGGCAGGGCGAACACTGCCGCCGGAGCCATGCGGTTGGTCAACAGCCAGAAGAACAGCTGCTTGTCACCCAAAAAGCGGTAGCGACTGAAGGCGTAGGCTGCGGGCAGGGCCACCGCGATGGAGATCACAGTGTTCAGCGACACGTAGATGATCGAGTTGATGTAGCCCCAATACCATGTCGGATCGGTGAATATGGTGATGTAGGCTTCCAGCGTGAAGGTCTGTGGAAAGAGCGAAAACCCTGAGAGGATCTCGTTGGTGGTTTTGAAGCTCATCGCCACCAGCCAGTAGATCGGCAGCATGAGGAAGAAGATATAGAGGATGGGAACGAGTGATCTTTTACGCATGATCGCTCTCCTTAGTTCAGGTCGTCTTTGGTCATCAGCGTGTAGAACAGCCAGGACACAAAGAGGGTGATTGCGAAGTAGATGAGGCTCATCGCGGCGGCGGGGCCGAGGTCAAACTGACCAAGCGCGATTTTCACCAGATCGATGGACAGGAGCGTGGTCGAGTTGCCCGGGCCACCTCCGGTCAGAACGAAGGGCTCGGTGTAGATGTTGAAGCTGTCCATGAAGCGCAGAAGGATGGCGATGGTCAGAACGTTCTTCATCTTGGGCAATTGGATGTAGCGGAACACCGACCAATTGGAGGCACCGTCGATCTTGGCCGCCTGATAGTAGGCATCCGGGATCGAGACCAGACCTGCGTAAGCCAAAAGAACAACAAGCGAGGTCCAGTGCCACACATCCATGCCAATGATGGTTATCCATGCGGCGACGGGGTCCTGGGTCATGTCATAGTTGATGCCAAGCACATGGTTCAGGAAGTAGCCAAGCAAGCCAATGTCAGGCAGAGCGAAGATGTTCCACATCGCGCCAACCACGTTCCATGGGATCAGCATGGGCAGGGCCATTAGCACGAGGCAGACCGGCACCCAAAAACCTTGGCGTGGCATGGCAAGGGCGATGGCGATGCCCAGTGGCACTTCGATGATCAGAATCATGAAGGTGAAGAAGAATTGGCGGCCAAGTGCGGCATGGAACCGTTCGGAGCGTAGGATCTGTTCAAACCATGTGAGGCCTTCCCAGAAGAAGAGGTTGTCACCAAAGGTTTCTTGCACCGAGTAGTTGACCACTGTCATCATCGGGATGATGGCGTTGAAGGCCACAAGCAGCAGCACCGGGGCCACGAAGAACCAGGCTTTTTGGTTTTCGGTTTTCATGCTGCGCTCTCCTTTTGCGCGGGCGTGGAGGCGATCCAGCCGTTGGCGTAGAGCCGGGTTTGGTGGGGCGTGAACTGCAGGTGCACTGTGTCGCCTGTGGCAGGCGGTGTGCCGTTGATCACTGCGGAGATTTTGGTGCCAGCAATCGTGACCTGCACCACCGCATGACGGCCCACATCAGAGACGCGCGTGACGGTGCCCGCGATGCCCGTGTCGCCAAGCGCCACAAATTCCGGGCGGATGCCGATTTCAAGGGTGCCTTCGACGCCATTTTGGATAGGGCCTTCGAGTACAATTGGCTGGCCGTTGAAGTGGGCCTGACCGTCTTTGATCTCGGCAGGCAGCACGTTCATGCCGGGGGAGCCGATGAAGTGGCCGACAAAGGTGTGGGCTGGGCGTTCAAACAGCTCTTCTGGTGTGCCGATCTGAACGACTTCGCCAAGCTGCATGACCACCACCTGATCCGCGAAGGTCAGGGCTTCGGTTTGGTCGTGGGTCACATAGATCATGGTGTGGGAGACGCGCTGGTGCAGCTCTTTGAGCTTGGTGCGCAGCTTCCACTTGAGGTGTGGGTCGATCACGGTGAGCGGTTCGTCAAACATGACGACGTTTACGTCATCGCGCACAAGGCCACGGCCCATGGAGATTTTCTGTTTGTTGTCAGGGGACAAGCCGGCGGCCTTGAGGTCCAGAATGTCGGTGACTTCCAGCATCTCGGCAATCTCGGCCACGCGTTTCTCGATGGTGGC
The DNA here is from genome assembly GCA_024224295.1 of Shimia sp. Taxonomy (GTDB): domain Bacteria; phylum Pseudomonadota; class Alphaproteobacteria; order Rhodobacterales; family Rhodobacteraceae; genus Shimia. The sequence continues at coordinate 3,063 of JAAENN010000262.1, forward strand.
TGGATCAACGCCGCGGTTCTTCAGAGGGAACGCGAGGTTCTGACGCACGGTCATCGTGTCGTAGATCACCGGGAACTGGAACACCTGCGCGATATCGCGTTGATCGGGGGGCAGTTTGGTGACGTCCTGACCGTCAAACAGGATTTGGCCTTCGGACGGCTCCAATAGGCCTGAGATGATATTGAGAAGGGTGGACTTGCCACAGCCAGACGGGCCTAGCAGGGCATAAGCGCCGCCGTCTTGCCAATCCAGGTCGACTTCTTTGAGGGCAAAGTCATCCGGTCCCTTGGGATTGGGATAATAACTGTGCCGCAGGTTTTTGAGAGTGATTTTCGCCATTCTTTAATGCCCCTTAGCCGACGCGGGCGCCGTCGGGCGCGAAATAGAAACAGGTGGTGGGATCGAGGAAGAAGTCGTGATCTTCGCCAATCCGATAGGGATGGGTGCCATGGGCAAGGCTGACCCAGCTGTTGCCGTCAAATTCAAAGTGCGCCGAGCTTTCGGAGCCGGAGAGTTCAGTGACGCCGACATGGCCTGTGAGGGACAGGGACGCCCCTTCGTGATCTTGCGGCAGTACATGGTGAGGGCGCACGGCCATGACGTAGTCGCCATCCTTAAGGCCTGCGGCATCGCCGGAGGCGGTCCAGCTGAGCTCACCCAGGAACATCGCGTCGCCGCGTTTGGTGACGGGGGCATGGTTGATGGGGGGGTCTGAGAACACGCTAGCGGCGGTTAGAGACGCCGGAGCGCGGTAGATGTCGGCGGTGGCGCCAAACTGTGCCACGTTGCCGTCGACCATGAGAGCGGTTTCGCCCCCCAGAAGCAGCGCTTCTTCCGGCTCTGATGTGGCATAGACCACCACAGCGCCGCGACCAGCAAAGAGTTCGGGCAGCTGTTCGCGCAGCTCTTCGCGCAGTTTGTAGTCGAGGTTGGCCAGCGGCTCGTCAAGGAACACAGCACGGCTTTCTTTGGCAATGGCACGGGCAAGGGCGCATCGCTGTTGCTGACCACCAGAGAGTTCGTGCGGGCGGCGCTGAAGCATGGGGCCAAGTTGCAGGATGTCGGCGGCTTCAGCGACGCGGTCGTTGATCTCGGATTTGGCCATGCCCGCCACTTTCAGAGGCGAGGCGATGTTTTCAAACACGGTCATATGCGGGTAGTTCACAAAGAACTGGTGCACGAGGCTGATCTTGCGTTTCTGGGTGGTGAGGGCGGTGACGTCTTCGCCCTCCATGAGGATCTGACCGGAGGCAATCGGGTCGAGCCCCGCCATCATCTTAATCAGAGAAGTTTTGCCAGCGCCGGTTTCGCCCAGCAGCACGTTGAAGTGGCCTTTTCTCAACGTGAGGGTCGTGGGTTTGATGTGTGTCACACCTTGCACGACCTTTGTAATATTCTTTATTTCCAGTGCCATGGATGCACCTATTGATCCTTGTGTCGCCCTGTGGAGGAGGGGCCCTGTTGGTGAGGGAAGTGGGCAGGATGGCCGGGGCTTTGTCAGAAAGCCCCGGCCTGTTCGACCAATCTCACGGGGAGTGAATGGTCTGGAGGAACGCTTAGTTCTTGTTCCAGCGGGCAACGAGGTCGTCGTAGTTGACGGTCTCACCCTGTGGCTTTTCGTTGTCCAGCTTTGGCTTTGCGCCGCCGTTGGCAAACCACCACTCCGCGTCTTTTTCTTCGTTCAGACGTGGGCCGCAGCCGCCGTAGACATTCTGAGCTTCGTCTGCGCGCTGCATACGGGCCATAGTGATGTCCATTTCTTCGGCCAGACGGTTCATCGCTTCTTGCGGTGTAAAGGCACCGGAGTTCACGTCACCAATCTGCTGCCACCAGATTTGTGCCAGCTTTGGATAGTCCGGCACGTTTACGCCGGTTGGAGACCAAGCCACGCGATCAGGAGAGCGATAGAACTCGACCAGACCACCCAGTTTGGGGGCGCGTTCGGTGAAGCTTTCGTGGTTCACAGAGCTGTCACGGGTGAAGGTCAGACCCACGTGGGACTTTTTCACGTCAACCGTTTTGGAGGTCACGAACTGAGCATAGAGCCATGCGGCCTGTGCACGATCCGATGGGGTGGATTTCAGGAAGGTCCATGAGCCTACGTCCTGATAGCCAACCTTCTGACCTTCTTCCCAATAGGGGCCGTGTGGGCTTGGTGCCATACGCCACAATGGGTTGCCGTCGCCGTCTACGGTGTTGTTGCCTTCAGACTGCGGCTTTACCATGTCTGCGGTAAAGGCGGTGTACCAGAAGATCTGCTGGGCCACGTTGCCTTGTGCCAGAGCGGGCAGAGACTGGTAGAAGTCGTAAGACGCCGCACCGGGAGGGGCATAGTTGCGCAGCCATTCGTCCCATTTGCGGATCGCGTAGACCGCTGCTGGACCGTTGGCGGCACCACCGCGGGTGACAGATGCGCCAGCCGGGTTACAGGAGCCTTCTTCCATGCGGATGCCCCATTCGTCGATTGGCACACCGTTTGGTTCACCTTTGGAGCCCGCGCCAGCCATAGACAGCCATGCGTCGGTCATACGCCAGCCAAGGTCAGGCGCGCGTTTACCGTAGTCCATGTGACCGTAGATATCGACGCCGTCGATGTTCTTCACGTCTTTGGAGAAGAATTCGGCAATGTCTTCATAGGCGGACCAGTTTACAGGCACGCCAAGCTCGTAGCCATATTTGGCTTTGAAGGCGTCTTGCAGATCGGCGCGGTCAAACCAGTCTTTGCGGAACCAGTAGAGGTTCGCGAACTGCTGGTCTGGTAGCTGATACAGATCACCGTCCGGCCCGGTGGTGAACTGGGTTCCCATAAAGTCATCCAGATCGAGGGTCGGGGAGGTGGTTGCCGCCCAGTCGCCTGCCATTTGGTCGCTCAGGTTGTAGGCCAGTTGCAGACGGGAGTGAGTCCCGATCAGGTCGGAGTCGTTGACGTAGCCGTCATAGAGGTTCCGCTTGGTTTGCATCTGTGTTTGCACAGCCTGCACCACTTCGCCCTCGCCGAGGATCTGGTGGTTGACCTTGATGCCGGTGATTTCTTCAAAGGCCTTGGTCAGAACTTCGGCCTCGTAACCGTGGGTCGGAATGCCTTCCGACAACACGTTGATTTCCATGCCCGCGTAGGGCTGCGCAGCGGAGATAAACCACTGCATTTCGCCCATTTGCTCGTCTTTGGACAGCGAAGACGGCTGGAACTCTGCGTCGATCCAGCGCTTGGCTGCCGCTTCGTCGGCATAAAGCGAATTTGTACCCGCAATCACGGCAGATGCCGCAACTGCGGAGATAAGATACTTACGCATCTTGTCCTCCCAATTGTTTGTAGACCAGCCTAGCAGACCGGATGCCTAAAGGTGTCAAATGCGCTTTTTTCAGTCAACTAATATTTTAGTAGATTGAGGTTTTGGCTTTGATTTCTTTGTCTAACTGATTGCAAAATAATATAAAAACGAAAAATTTACGTGGCGAGAAATCTGCGGGTTTGGTTGATTTTGTTCAGAATTATCGATTTCGCGTATGTTCGCATTCTTCGGTTTTGTGCGAGAATGCGCGTGGGCCATGGGGGAATCGGACCCGTATGTGGCGCCCCAAATTTCAAGAGCGCGGTTTGTATTGTCCCTGATGTAGAAACAGTTCGTCTAAAATTTTTGTTAACTGCTGTACGATTTTCACGGCAGGCTGAATTTTACTGGCACTATCTCCGATTACTTTTTCGAATTTCCGACAAAACCTGTGGGGGTAGTCTATGTTTTTCTTGAGCGTCCTATTGCCATTGTTGGCAGGGCTCACCGCAGGCGTTGTTGATGTAACATCCCCTGCCGATGATGACACCGGTGACGGAACGCCGGACACACGTGATGACACGGTGACCGGCGGAGATGGATCGGCGGATACGCCGGCAGACACCACGGGAGAAGTGGTCCGAGACATTGAGGATATTCTGGACGACCTGGGATTTGGCAGCGACGCACGGGGCGACGATCCGATCTTGGCCAACCCAGGTGAAGTGATCAACGGAACGGAAGGGGAAGACACACTTCTGGGCACTGCACAGGATGACACGATGTCCGGGGGCGGGGGGAATGACCTTTTGGAAGGGGACGCCGGAAACGATCTCCTTGAAGGGGCGGCTGGAGATGATGTGATCTTTGGGCGGCATGGCGTCGATGTGGTCAGTGGCAATGACGGCAATGACCTTATCAAAGGTGGCAAAGGCGATGACTTTTTGTTTGGGGATGCCGGTGATGACACTTTGATTGGGTCACCTGGCGACGATGTCTTGGTGGCCGGTAGCGGCTCTGACTACCTGCGTGGCGATCAAGGCGATGATTTGCTGATCGGTCTGGATGATCTGTCGGAAGAGACCGCGCCGGACACTTTGCTTGGGGGCATTGGAAACGACCGATTGGTCGGGGACGATGGCGATGTTCTGACAGGCGGCGAAGGCGTAAACCGCTTTGGCGTGGTCGTTGGCGGTGCACCGGTTACGATCACTGATTTCGATCTGTTTCATCCGCCAGGTGCCGAACTGGCGACGGAGTTGTTGTCGTTGCTGGATGAAGATGGAGAGTTGATCCCAAGTTATGAAATCTTGGAGAATGGTGGCCGGCTCGAGGACATTGAGGACGGAACGGGGGTTAACCTGTTCTACAATGATCAACTGGTTGCGGTGATTCACGGGTATGAAGCGCAGGATTTCCGCGCGGACTCCAACTGGTTGGGCAATTTCTCTCCAGAGCTGTCTGGTCGTTTGGATGGGGATGACCTTCTCACCGGGGATGCCGGTGATGTCGTGCGCGATGACGATATACATGGCGGCCTTGGGGACGATACGCTGATTGGCGGCCTTGGGGCTGACACGTTGGATGGTGGTGCCGGTGATGACGTGATCAATACGGTGGACAGTGTTGCCAGTGCTGAGGGGCAAGATATTGCCTTGGGTGGTGAAGGCGACGATCATCTCACCGCAATGCCGGAGACATCCTTGCCGGGCAGGAAGGGCGAGATGCCTATGATATCTACGTGCCGACCGAGGACGGCATGGCCCCAGTGGAAATTTATGGCAACGAGTTCTCGACCGAAAACCAAGAGGTGGAGTTCTTGACGCTGCTCGGAGCGGATGGTGCGCCGTTGAGTGCGGCGGATGTGGCGGAAAATCTGGTGATCTATCAGGATGAGGGCGGCACTGACGCAATATTGGAGTATGACGGCCGAATGATGGCTGTGATGCACGGTATTGAGGCCAACCTGATCCTCGATCAAACCCTGTGGATTGGCAACTTCAACCCGTCGCCAACCACCACTGTGGCGCCGACCGCTGGCGGCAATGATGCCACGCAGATGTCCATGACGCTGCAGAGCTCGTCGGGGACGGGTATGGTCGTGTCTCAAGAGATGTTTGGCGCCAATGCAGTCTTTAGCGTGAACACGGAAATGGGCGTGCCGTTGGAAAACTATGTCGAAGGTGCGCGGGCGCTGGACATCCAGAACTTCCGCTTCCCGGCTGGTCAGGGGGATTCCTTAGATGGCGAAAATGAGGGCGTTGACTGGCTCAATGTGATTGAGCTGGAAGAGAACGCAGACGGTGAGATGGTCCTGCGCGAAGAGGTGCGCAATGCGCTGGATGCGGCGATTGCGGCCCATGACACGGGGACTGATGTGAAGGTCACTATGGTGATCGCGACCAAGCTCTATTCCATTGAGGAGTATGAAGCCAAATATGACGATATAGCCCGCTTTGCCGAAATTATGGTGACAGACTATGCGGATCAGATTGAGGCGCTTGAGATTGGCAATGAGTATTGGGCCATTGGGGAGACCTCTTATGGCACCAAAGCTGACATTGCTGCTCGAGCATTGTCCGAAGGTATGGAACGGGCTGGAGTGTCGGAGGCTGATCAGCCAAGTATCATTGTGCAGATGGCGACGCCAAACGCGGGCAGTGAGTACCATGTCTCTGTAGATGATCGGCCGTTTGGCGAGCGACGCGACGATGCCAATCAGCACATTATTGATTTCCTGTCTGAGGAGGCGAGAGAGGCAATCGATGGCGTGGTGGAGCATTACTACTACCGCCGCGACTATGATGAGTTCACAGGAGATGGGGACGAACAGGGTTTTATTCCCAATGATTATGCCATTTGGGAAGCCAATTTTGACAAAGAGCTCGACCTGCACATCACCGAATGGAACATCCGCACCACCAATCTGGAGCAGAATGGCATTCGTTCTGCCGGTATTCTGCCGGAGATGATGGAATACATGGTCAGTTGGGGCGCGGATGCAGCGCACGGCTGGCCGGTGGTACACAACACCACCTCAATGTTGGCCGGAACACGTTCGGATATGCCGATCCTCAATGAGGATGGCTGGGTGGTGAATTCGGTGCGCGGCGCGACCTTTGATGTGATGTCGTCTGAGTTGGTTGGCATGCAGCTGCTGGAGACCAACTTCTCTAACGATGATGGGCGTATGGAGGTTCAGGCATATTCGACCAGCAGCAAAGTTGTGGTGCAAGTGGCCTCGCGGACGGGCGAAGCGGTTGACCTGGATTTGGACCTGTCGAGTTTGGTCTCCGGGTTTGAAAATGCCTATGGTGTAAAGGTCGGGTATGATCGTTCTGCGGATAGCTCTGACGGGGTGTATCGGGATGATGGCGAATACATACAGGCCGAGAGCACCATCATCGACGGTGAGCCATACTACTTCAACGAATATGACGTTCGCGCGACTGTGACGGATGTGGCCGTGGACAGCGCGGATGTGAATTTGTCGCTGAACCCCTATGAGATGGTGCAACTGGTCTTTGAGTTTGCGCGTGAATCTCCGCCCCCCCCTGTTGAAGAGGGGCGCCTAGTTGAGGGTACCGAAGGTGATGATGAGATTGTCACTGAAGGTGGAAATGATTCCATCCTTGGTCTCGGTGGCAATGACAACATTATCGCCAATGGTGGGTTTGACACAGTACGCGGTGGCGAAGGTAATGACCGCATTGAAGGGGGCAAACAGGATGACTTCATCTATGGCGATGAAGGGGACGACGCGCTTTACGGTCACGCAGGTGATGACAGCCTGAAAGCGGGCGAGGGCAATGACAGTCTCTCAGGCAATCAGGGGGCTGACACGCTTCTTGGTAAGGAGGGCAATGATTTGCTCCGTGGGGGCGACGACAATGACACCATGAACGGCGGACAAGGCAATGACACGCTTAAGGGCGGCGCTGGGCGTGATACCCTGACCGGGTACAATGGGGCGGACACCTTTGCCTTTGAGCTAGAGGACATGGTGGATGGAGACATCATCACCGACTTTGAGCCGGGTAAGGATGTGATCTCACTGGACTACGATGACATCACCTCAATAGAGGATCTCACGATTTCCCAAGTGGAGCAGGGCATTGTGATCTATGTGGGAAATTATGGTGGGATGTTGCTACAGGGAGAGCTGACGCTGGCGCAGGTGGCGGATCCACGGAATTTCCTCTTTACTTAACAGGTGAGCGAACCGGCTTTCTTGTTGTGAGTGATAGCGATAAACACTTGTGTGGCTGTCCTTCTATGGGCGGATCTGACAAGGAGCCCGCATGTCCTATTTGTTTTCACCGCCTGATGTATTTGTCATCCCTGTAGCTGGAGAGAGCGCTTCTTATCCGGTGCGCCGTATTTTCTGTGTAGGGCGTAACTACGTGGCACATGCTGCGGAAATGGGCGGTGAGGTTGATCGAGAGGCGCCTTGGTATTTCACAAAATCCGTGGCCCATGCGGTTCTGAGTGGCGCAGAGCTTCCGTATCCGGCTGGCACAGCGAACTACCATCACGAGATGGAACTGGCTTTCGCGCTGGGCGCGGAGGTGTTTGAAGCCAGTGAAGCGGAGGCCGCAGGGGCGATCTATTCTTATGGCTGTGCCTTGGATATGACCCGCCGGGATCGCCAGCAGGATGGCAAAGACAATCGGCGGCCCTGGTCGCTTGGGAAAGACGTTGAAGGTTCCGCTGTATTCGCCGAGATGACCCGAGCAGAAGAGTTTGGCGCTTTGGCGGATCAACGCATCGCGCTGGGCGTGAATGGGGAGCAGCGACAAGACGGGCGTTTGCGCGATATGGTTTGGTCACCGGTTGAAATCGTGATGCACCTTTCGAAGTTCTATCACTTGGGGCCCGGTGACGTTGTGATGACCGGAACGCCGTCTGGTGTGGGGCCGGTGGCGGCCGAGGATGAGATTATTGGCACCATTGATGGGCTTGCACCGGTGAAACTGGCGTTGATGGTTACAAAAAGCTGAGGTACTGAACGTGTTAAGAACTGTCGCGTCGGGGATGGCGCAGGCAGGCAAGCGCGAAGGAACATCATGGGACTTAAGTTTTTTTCCGACAAGGCGCGGCCGGTTCACCTTGGCCCGTACCCAGTGGAACGACTGAAGCGGCAGGACACCGCCGCCTGGCGCAATGTGCCCGATGACCCTGTGTTGACCTTCCATCGACCGGAGCGACCCGAGAGCATTGTGAATGCTATGGGTGAGTTTCAGGCTATGATGGATGCGCTGCGCGACGGGATGGTGAACGGCGTGCAGTCCGACATTCCAAGCGATCCTGTAGAGCGGGCCAACCACCTGAAGTCTTTCGGGTATTTCAATGATGCTTCGATTGTGGGTGTTGGGCCGTTGACGGATTCGGCGCGTCTGAAGGTGCCGCGGCGCAATCCGGATATCGACCGGCTAGCGGAGGCGCTGCGCACGCGGCAGATCAAGTCTCTCGCGGCTGGCATCGACCTGATCATGGCCGATCTCAAGGACAGCATGGAGATGCCGCCAAGCTCGATTGACGGTCATAAACATGCACTGGTGTTTTTGATTGAACACCACCGGGATCCAGAGCGCGGCGAGCCGGGCAGCGACTGGATCTTAGACGCGCAGGACCATCGCGCCTGCCTGCGGGCCACGGAAGTGGCCGTGGTGATTGCCAATTATATCAGGCTGTTGGGTTTTGGTGCCAAGGCGCATACGGCGACGTCCTCAGATGTGGATTTGGGTAAGGTGGCGCTGTCGGCTGGGCTTGTGTCTTGCGAAGACGGCACTTTGGTTGCGCCGTGGTTGGGGACACGCTTTGGCTTGGCGGTGATCACCACCGACATGGAGCTGGCCCATGATAGCGCGCTGGCACCGATGGCGGAGCAGCCGTGGTTTAAGACGCAGGGACCTGCGTGGTGGTTGGGCAAAGGATTTGCCAAATCGGCGATGAACCAAGACCCGTTCCGCAATCGGGACTATGTGAAAGGTGCGCAACCGTTTGAGCGGTTAAAGCGCGTGGAGACTCCCACAACGTACATCGATGAGGCCAATGTCGCGCGGGTGCCCAAACGTGCGGATATGTTTGCGCGGGTGCAGTTTGGCGATATGGGCAAATCGCTGCAGGACGCGGCCAAGGGGGGATACTACGTGCGCAAAGCCGCGCCGAGCATGGCGCAGCGGCGGGCTTTGGGCGCCTTTGTGCTGTTGCAGGATGGTGCAAGTGCGGATGTCAAAAAACCAACGGATTCAGAGCTTAATGCGGCGAACTTGAAAGCGGCGACCTACTTTCTGGGCGTGGATGCTGTTGGGTTGAGCCGATGTCCGGAGTGGGCGTGGTACAGCCATGACGCGACGGGCACGCCAATCAATCCGGTGCACGACAATGCGATCAGCATGATTGTGGATCAGGGGTATGAAACCATGGAGGGCGCCAGCGGGGATGACTGGATCAGCGTGGCGCAATCGATGCGGGCTTACCTACGGTTTTCCTTGTTGGGCGGGGTGATTGCGCAGCAGATCCGCAACTTGGGCTACAAGGCCAAGGCGCATACTGTGATGGACGGTGAGGTACTGCAGCCGCCTCTGTTGTTGCTGTCGGGGTTGGGAGAGGTGAGCCGGATTGGCGAAGTGATCCTGAACCCCTATCTGGGGCCGCGCCTGAAGTCCGGGGCGGTGACCACGGACATGCCGATGGATCACGACCAACCGATTGATTTTGGTCTGCAAAACTTCTGCGAGAACTGCAACAAATGTGCGCGGGAATGTCCTTCCGGCGCGATCACGGCCGGCCCGAAGTTGATGTTCAACGGCTATGAGATTTGGAAGTCTGACAGCCAGAAATGTGCGACCTATCGGATTTCGACGCCGGGTGGATCGATGTGTGGGCGGTGTATGAAGACCTGCCCCTGGAACCTTGAAGGGCTGTTTGCCGAGGCGCCGTTCCGCTGGGCGGCGAGCAATTTCCCGAGCCTTGCCAAACCTTTGGCCAAGTTGGACGACGCGGTCGGTAATGGCGGGCTGAACGACATCAAGAAATGGTGGTGGGATATTGAGCTTGAGGAAGACGGGGCCTATCGGCCCACGCAGCACCCGCTCAACCGGCGGGATTTGCAGAAAGATCTGGACCTGAAATACGAGGACCAAACGCTGGCGGTGTATCCGGCGGCGTTGGCGCCACATCCTTGGCCCTATCCGTTCCCGATGGACCGGGAGGCGGGGATTCAAGCCTATGAATCAATGGTTTCCGCCGATGAGTACAAGGTGCGAGTGGCCTCTGGCGATGACAGTGTGATTGACCGTTATGTGGTGCCGGACGCCGAGGATGCGCCGGTGTTGCAGGTGCAGATTTCGCATGTGGAGCCAATGACGGCGGATGTGACAAAGTATGAATTCCAGACCTTGGACGGTACGCCGTTGCCGGAATGGACCGCTGGTGGGCATCTGGACGTGTTGGTTGCGCCGGAGTTTTTGCGCCAGTACAGCATGTCGGGAGATCCTAAAGATCGGTCAAAGTATCAGATCGGTGTGTTGCGTGAAGACGAGGGGCGGGGCGGAAGTGCTTTCCTGCACAGGATTTTCCGCGAAGGTCGCAAGGTGTTTGTGTCCAAGCCGATCAACCATTTTGAGTTGGTCGAGGACGCGACCAAGAGCTTCCTGATGGGCGGTGGCATTGGCATCACGCCGATGATTGCCTTCGCGCATCGTTTGCATGACATGGGCCGTGATTTTGCATTGCATTATTCCGCGAGCCGTGAAGATGGAGCTGGATATATCAATGATCTCAAGGCGATGCCCTGGGCGGACAAGGTGGTGTTCCACTTCTCTGATAAAGGCTCACGGGCGGATTTGGATGCGGTACTTGGTGGCTATCAAGATGGGTGGCATGTGTACACCTGTGGGCCGGACCGGTTCATGGATGGTGTTATGCAGGCTGCAGAGCGTCAGGGCTTCCCAGACGAGGCGCGGCATTTGGAGTACTTCAATGTTCCAGAGCAGCCGGAGTATGAGAACTTTGAGTTCACTTTGAAGCTTAAGGATGGACGTGAACTTCTTGTTCCTGAAGATAAAATTGCCACTGACGTACTGCTCGAAAATGGCGTGCATGTGGATGTGAAATGTGCCGACGGGATTTGTGGTGTCTGCAAATGTGGGCTGGTGTCCGGTGAAGTGGAACATCGCGACTTTGTGCTGTCAAACAAGCAGCGGGAGACGTCGGTTATTCTCTGTCAGAGCCGCGCGAAAGAGGCCGGCGGGGTGATTGAAATCGACCTATAGGGCGGTCCGTTAACTGGCGAGAATACCGGCGTTTGGCACGTCGGTATTACGTCGGTATCGCGGCTGTTTTGCGGAGGTGCGAATTGTGGCAGTCGACAGGTTAACGCGCCGACGCTTTTTTAGAGGGATCCCGTTTTGGCAATCTCAAGCGCGGCGCCGATCACGAGGTCGGCGGCAACGGATGCGAGGATCATGCCCATGACGCGGCTGACAATGGCGGCGCCGGAGTTGCCAATCAGACGGATGATTGGGCCTGCAGCCAGCATGCAGAGATAGGCAAACAGCAGGACGACAAGCATCACCACGGCGGTGATGGCCTGATCGGTGATCGCGACGGTGTTGTTGTCGGTCAACAGGACAATCGCGAGCATGGCGCCGGGGCTTGCCAAAGATGGTACAGCGAGCGGGAAGACGGCTGGTGAGGGTTTTTCGGCCAGCTCGGCGTCTGCGTCAGCGGCGTGTTTGTCGCTTTCTGGTTTGCTTTCGCCAAAGATCATGGTGAGGGCAAAGAGGAAGAGCACGATGCCACCCGCGACCTGAAACGACAGCAGGCTGATTCCGAGGCCGTCGATCAACAGTTGGCCGAAGATCAGGAAGAACATTAGAACGCCAGCGGAGACCGCCGCAGCCAGCAGTGCGGTTGTGCGGCGTTCCGGCGCGGTCATCGCAGCGGTCACGGCGATAAATACGGGGATGGTGCCGATGGGGTCGATCACAACCCAGAGGGTGACAAAGCGCTCAAACAAATCCATGAGGGCAGCCTAGGACGGATTGACGGGGAAGTCATTACGGTTGTCGCGGGTGGCACGCCCGCCGCATGCGCGACGGGCGATGATTTTTAGCCAACCAAACGTTGGGTTTCACCCGCGATGATGCCTTCTTCGTCAGTGGGAATGACAAAGGCGGACAGGCGGCTGTCGGCGGTGGTGATACGGGAGGTTCCCGCAGTATTGGCCGCGTCGTCGAGATCAGCGCCAAGCCATGCGCAACCACGTAGGATGCGGGCGCGGATGGCGGCAGAGTTTTCCCCGATGCCACCGGTGAAGACCAGCGATCCAACGCCGCCCATGGAGGCGGCCAAGGCGCCGATTTTCTTGCAGGCCTGATAGACAAAGAGGTCCACGGCTTCGGCAGCTGCGGGGCTGTCAGAGGCGAGCAGGTCGCGCATGTCGGAGCTGATGTCGGAGACGCCCAAGAGACCGGATTTTGTGCCCAACGTGTCTTCGATTTCCGCCACGGACATGCCGCGATCACGCAGCATGTGGAAGATCACACCTGGGTCGAGTTCGCCACAGCGGCGGCCCATGACCAGACCGTCAAGTGCAGTGTACCCCATGGTGGTGGCGACAGACTTCATGTTCTGCATGGCACACATCGAGGCGCCGTTGCCGAGATGGGCGACAATGACTTTGCCTTGAGGTTTGTCCAAGTGGTGCGGCAGCTGGGTGGAGATATAGTGGTAGCTCAGCCCGTGGAAGCCGTAGCGCAGCACGCCGTCGTCTGAGAAAGCGCGCGGGATGGCGAAGAGCTGCGCAATGCGGGGTTGGGTGCGGTGGAAGGCGGTGTCAAAGCAAGCAACCTGTGGGATGTCAGGCCAGCGACGGGCAACAGCTTCGATGCCTGCGAGGTTGTGCGGCTGGTGACCGGGGGCCAGTGGGGCGAGGGTGCGCAGCTTGGCAATCACCGCGTCGGTGACCCGCGCAGGGGCGGCAAAGTCTTGACCGCCATGCACCACACGGTGCCCCGCGCCGATGATGCGCAGGTTGTCGGACAGACCTGCGATGTGGGTCAGCAGCCAGTCGAGAATTTCGGCGTGGGTGGCGGTGTCTGCCACCGGCACGTCGATGTGCTTTGCTCCGCCGTGGTATTGCGGATCCAGTCCAATGCGGTCGACTTGCCCATGTAATAACTGTTTAAGGTCAGCGCCATAGACGGCGTACTTGATAGAGGAGGAGCCTGCGTTCAGGATCAGAAAGGCGTCTTGTATCGCTGCCATTACATCAAGTCCCGGCCAAGGTTGTGGTGCACCATGAGTTGCGCCAAAGCGGCAGAGACCAGTCGAGAGAGCGTGCCGTCTGCGCGTGAGGTGAGCATGATCGGCACACGCGCGCCCAGCACGAGGCCAGCGCTGTCGGCACCGGCGAGGTACATCAGCTGTTTGGCGATCATATTGCCCGCCTCAAGGTCTGGCGCGACAAGGATGTCCGCTTCTCCGGGCACAGGAGACTTGATGCCTTTGGCGTCAGCCGCCTTGCGCGAAATGGCGTTGTCAAAGGCCAGCGGGCCGTCCAGAACTCCGCCTGTGATCTGGCCTCGGTCGGCCATTTTACAGAGCGCGGCGGCTTCGACCGTGGAAGGGATTTTGGGGGAGATGGTTTCCAGCGCGGAGAGAATGGCGACTTTCGGTTCATCCACGCCAATTGCGTGCGCCAGTTCGATGCTGTTTTGCACGATATCGGCTTTGACCATCAGATCAGGGAAGATATTGATGGCGGCGTCGGTGATTAGTAGCGGTTTGGGGTAGGTGGGCACGTCGAGCACAAAGACGTGGCTCATGCGGCGCTCGGTGCGCAGTCCGGTGACCTTATCGACCACGGCACTCATGACCTCGTCGGTATGCAGCGCGCCTTTCATCAGGGCCTGGGCTTTGCCTTCGCGCACGAGACGCACGGCGGCCTGAGCGCTGGCGTGGCTGTGTTTGGCGTCAACGATTTCCAACCCGTCAATGTTGAGGCCTTCTTCCGCCGCAACGGATTTGATGCGGTCTTCGGGCCCCACCAGAATTGGGGTGATCAGGGTTTTGTCGCGGGCTTCCAGGGCGCCGATCAAGGAGGCGGCGTCACAGGGGTGCACAACAGCGGTGGCGATCGGGTCCAGCGGCGCGGTGGCGGCCAGCATGGCGTCAAAACTGTTCACGTGGGGGGCGGACTGTTCCAAGGGAGGCTCCAGTGCTCTGAGTGGTAATATGTTTGCGCGTTATCCTCCCAATATGGAGCGCCCACTTTGATTCACAACAAAAATAGTGGGGAAAAGTCACACGGTGTGCGCAACCCAGCGTCAATGTGAGCGGAGCTATGTAAAGGTCTGAAATTCGGGAGACTTAGGTGTTGGCGTCAAAGCAGCCGAAGTTAGATTGGGCAAAGACCAAGGGCTTGCCTTCACTGACCCAAAGGCGCTCGACCTGACCCACGACGATGTCGTGGTCGCCGCCATCGTGGACCGCATGGGTGCGGCATTCAAAACGGGCAAGGCAATCCGATAGCAGCGGCACTTGGTCGGCGTTGGTGTCATGTTGCAGATTGGCAAAGGGATCGCCGTTGCGGGCGAAGTCCATGGCCAAGGCGCTTTGATCGTCGCGCAGCATGTGGATGGCAAAATGACTGGCCCCGGCAAAGAACTGGTGGCGCTCGGAATTGCGGGCCGGGCACCAGAGCACCAGCGGCGGATCAAGCGACACAGAAGAGAAAGAATTGGCGGTCATGCCAAGCGGACCCTGCGGGGTCGGTACGGTGACAACGGTCACACCGGTGGCAAAGCAGCCCAGAGCGTCGCGAAAGCGGCGCTGGTTCTCAGCCGTTGGAGCAAAGGTTTCATCCGTCATGTGCAGGTTGTCTTTCATGTCGCGCATCCTAGCGCAGCAATGGGCCTAAAATTGGGCGGGTGCAAGGGACAGTTTGCCCTGTCCGTGACTTCGCCTGAGGGATGTGGCCTTACGGCTGCTGGCTCTCCTTATATATATATCTGTTCTTACGCAAATGCCGCGCGGCTGGATTTCAGGGGTTGCCTTTTTTTGGACGCAAGTCGAACACCGCGTGCCCCAGAAACAGACCGTAAATGGCGCGGATTTGGTCCGAATGCTGCCGCAGATGCTTGTTCATGTGATGTCAAGGATTTGAGGGAGGCACCATGCGCGCCATTAGACTTATAGCCACACTTGCGATGCTGCTTCCGGGCGTTTTGCACGCTGAAGCAAACGTGACAGGGAAGCTGCCGGGTGAAGCGGCTGTTGGACGGCTGATGCTGAAAGGCAAGGCCATGTGTACCGGGGCGTTGATTTCGCCGGAATTGGTGCTGACTGCGGCGCATTGCCTGTATGATCCGCGCAACGGTAAGAAACTGCAGCCCAATCAGATGGAGTTTCAGGCTGGGTTGAAGCAAGGTAAAGCAAAAGCGGTGCGCAAAGTCTCGGCCGCTACAGCGCACCCTGACTACATCCACCGCCACAAAGGCAAAGCCCAGGTGGGAAGCGATATTGCGTTGTTGAAATTGGACAAACCGATCTCCACGCACTCTGTGCTTCCGATGCGGTACGGTGCCAGCCTGTCCAGTGGCGATATGCTTGGCGTGTTGAGCTACACCATCAGCAATCGCACAGATCCGATTTTGGAATATCCTTGTCGTGTTCTGGCCCGTCAACAGGACACGCTGGTGATGAGCTGTGAAGTGAATTTTGGCGCCTCTGGCGCGCCGGTTCTGGCGCTGACCAATGGCAACAACCCTGCGGTGGTTTCTGTGGTCTCGGCCAAGGCTGCGATGGGCGGAAAGAATGTCTCTGTGGGGACGCTGTTGAGCGCAGACACGCTCCGGCAAATGATTGCTGGCGGGTAGAGCCTCCTGCCCTGGCTTACTTGTCCAACTCTGGCGGCCCTCGGGCCGCCATTTTTTTGCGGAGATCAAAGAATGTCAGGCAATTCCGTTTCAGGTGCAACGTCAGCAGGAACGAATTGGAAGCCGTCGCCAGCACTCTCCGGGGGATATTCGGTGAATACACCAAGGTAAGTTAGGTCCCTATAGAACCGCGAGGCGTTGTGGGCTTGGTTTTGCAACTCTGGTTGTTTCTCGCAGGATATGCGTTCAGTAATCTGGAACGTCAGGGGTGATGTTTTAAAACCAAAACAGCCCATTTGCCCTTCGTGAATAACATAGGTGCCTGAAACATGCCGATAGAGATGTGAGCCGCGCCACCATCCTGTGTCACCAATGAGGTCATGCTCGATCAGTTCGCCATTGTGGGATATGGCAATAGATCTGTGCCAATCACTGTGGATACCAAACATCGCTGTAAGCTCCATGGTGACAGTAAGCTTGTCCTCAGGTGTCGTACTAGCGCTGAATGAGGAAGGGTTGCAGCCCGCAATCAGGAAAACTGAAACAGTTGCAATAGTTTGCTTGATCATCGTGGTAGATTACCGACCAAACAGAAGGCGCAGACCGAGGGCAGACAGTACAATGGCGGCGGTTCGGTCGAGGTAAAGCTTGGCGCGCAGGTAGGCGTTGCGGGTTGTGGATGTGCTCATGCCAAAGGCCAGCAGGCTGTAGAACACAAGCTCGATGGCCAAGTGGTTGGCAAAGACAAAGCCCTTTTGTGCCAGTGTCATGCCGGGGGGGAAGATCACCACCAGCACAGCAGCGGCAAACAACACCGACTTGGGATTCATGATCTGGATCGCGACACCTTGCCAGAAAGCGTGGCGAGCGGGTTTGACTTCGGAGGGGGCCAGCGGTTCACGCGCGCCTTTCCACATGCCGTAGGCGATGTAGAGCAGGTAGAGCGCGCCGATGGATTTCACGGCGACATAGGCCCAAGGGAAGACGGCGAAGATGGCTTCGAGACCCAAAAGCGCGGCCAACGTCCAGAGCGCGGCGACAAGTGCAAGGCCAGCGCCCACAGCGAGACCCGCGCGGCGCCCACCGGTGAGGGTGGTTTTCACGGAAATCAGGAAAGCGGGGCCGGGACTGGCAATTGCGGCCGCCAGCGCAAGGTTGAAGGTAAGGATATGGGTGAAGTCCATGGGACGCAGCTCCTTTTGCAGTGCTTTAGACGTACGGGAGGGCGCGGGCCAAGTCACGGCATAGTTGCGGGGAAAAGAGGTGTGGCGCGGGCAGTGCTGATAAATTGCGCGGCAGGAATGTGGCGGGGACTGTGAGGTTGATAAGGCGCACGAAATAGTAGCGATCGGCACCGAATGACCCTGCCAATAGACCAACGCCCTATGTGCGGCGCGGAAGGTATTTGGGCCTCAGCTGCGCATCATCTGAGGCCCGAGCGGCTATTCCCCAATTGCAGCCGCGTTTTTGACTTTGAAAGGTATCTTGACCCCACCTTCTACTGCGACTTGGTTGCGGCCGGAATTTTTTGCGACATAAAGCAACGCGTCTGCGCGCTTGAGTAGGGCTGCGGCATCGCTGGCGTGTTCGCAAATCTCGGTGAGTCCGATACTGACCGTTAAGCGAATTTTGTGTGCGTCCGCTGTAATTTCACTTGATTGGATGGTTGAACGTAAGCGTTCACATGCAGCATATGCGCCGAGCAAGTCCGTGTCGGGAAAGACCAGAGCAAATTCTTCGCCACCCAAGCGACCAACAAGGTCAATGGAGCGGAATTCGCGGATCAGCATCCGGGACAGTTGTTGCAGGGTCTTGTCGCCAGCATCGTGGCCGTAGGTGTCATTGATGCGCTTGAAATGATCTACATCGAGCATTGCAACCGACATTGGCACCCCGTTTTTCCGGGCGTTCTCAAATTGAGTTTCCAGTGTTTTCAGGAAGGGACGTCGGTTTGAAACCTGGGTCAACGGGTCCGTGTTCGCCTCGATCTGAAGGAGTTCATAGGCTTTGGTCAGCTCGCGTATGCTCAAGATGCCAATGAGCTTCCCGTTTTCGAGCACGGGCATATGCCGGATCGCGTTTTCGTTCATGAGGTGCAGCAGGTAGGTGACTTCGTCGTCTGGGCTGCACGAAATGACCGAGCAGGTCATCACGTCTGACACCAATTCGTCTGCGGCCTTTGGGTCGCAACTTGCCACAACGGGTAGGAGATCCCTTTCAGAGATAATCCCAACCAGTGTGTTGGTTTCGTCGGTCACCACTAAGGCACCAAGTTTCAGATCGATCAACACATTGGCAGCTTGCCGAAGCGTCGATTGTGGTCGAATACCCTCAACCTTGTTGGTTTTTTTTGCTTTTAATAACTGAGATACTTTCACCCTAAATGCCCCCTGAGCAACCGTACGTAGTGAGGGAGCATTAAGTGGAGAGCGGTTAAAAGGTTCTTTCCCTATACATGTTTGGTTGTGAAATTTTTACTCAACTATCAATGGTTTGCGACTCAAACAAAAGTCAGGTTGGGGACAAAACGGTTGGGCGAGTGCGCGCTTCAAACAGTGGTATTCTACTGCGTCCGTTACTGCCTTTGCGTCGTCACGCGTTTCACCAACACCAAACATAGCACCGCGGCCAAGAGCAGAAACACTGCGCCGAGGCTCCATGCTACCGGGGTGCTGTGGACCTCTGCGACGGACCCCACGAGGAGAAGGCCCAATGCGGCGCCGAGTTGTTGGATCAGGGATCGTAGGGACAGCAGTGTCGAGCGTTGATGATCCTCGACGCAGCGATGCAGGATGCTGCTGGCTGGTGTTTCGCAGATGCCGAGGCAGATTGAATACAGGATGAAGACGGCTGCAAAGGCGAGGATGTGGCCTTGCAGAGCCAATATGATTTGGACGGCTGCGAGGCAAGTGAAGGAGGCTGCGAGCGTCTTTGCGTGGTGGCGTTTGAAGAGCTTGCTGACATGGGGCGATAGCGAAGCGCCGAAAGCGATGGCAAAGAAGTAGGTCGCGGTCAGAGCGCCGATGGCGGTGTTTGCGTAGGTGTCTTCCAGCATGGGTTTTGCAAAGGTAGGCCAGAGCACCTCGACCGGATTGGTGGCCATGATGAAGAAGGCCAGCGCGGCCAAGAGCAGGGAGAGTGTGGGGTGTTTGAGCGCAAGCAGACCGGCGTCCTTGATCACCAGTGGCACGTTGGCAAAGCCATGCTTCAGGGCGCCGGTGCTCTTGGGGCGGGGGGGCTCGATAATGGCGGTTTTAGTAAAGGCAAACACACCGAACATCACGATAAAACTAGCGGCATAAGAAACGTCATATGCGCTGAAACCAAGGCCTTGCGCATAGGGGCCGAGGATGTCTGGGAGAAGCCCACCGAGGATTGCGCCTATGGCCAAGCCGATGGCATTGGCGGATTGTGCCTTGGCGAGCGCGGGTTGCACATCCACACTTGGCGCGGCGGCCTTGAAGGTTTCGACAAACCACGCGTCCAGCGTTCCGGACCGAAGGGCGCGACCAAAGCCGATGAAGGCAAAGGACAGGGCGAGCACGTAGAAATCACCGGTGGAGAGAAAAAGCGCGAGGGAGATCAGGCTGGCAATGATGGCGGTGAGGAAGACCGGTTTTCGTCCAATGCAGTCGGCCAAGCCGCCGAAGGGGAGCTCCATTGTCATGGTGGTGATCGAGTAGACCCCAAAGAGCAGCGAGATTTGGAAGAGGTCCATGCCGCGATCAGTGAGGGCCAGTGCGACAATGGCCACCGTCAAGCCCATCGCAAAACGGTCCAAGAACTGGTGGATTTGGAACACCCGAATGTGCCGTTGCGCCGAGGCGGGGAGTGCAGAGAAAGAGAACGCGGTTTCTGTGGCCATGGGGGCACTTTCGACGTTGCAAACACCTATCGCAATAGCTCGGTGTGGCAGAGATCGCGTTTAAGGCTCGCGAAAGGCCTCTTTGCTCTTGTAGAGCGGCTTCATCAAGTAGCGCAGGACAGTTTTGGAGCCGGTGTGCAGTTCGACCGTGGCGCGCATGCCGGGGCGGATTTCGATGGCTTTTTGGCGCTCGGTCAGCGCGTCGGCGTTCACGTTCACGGTGACTTTGTAGTAGGGCGGCGCAGATGGATCGCGTTCGTCCTCGAATGTGTCCGCAGAGATGAAATCCACTTTGCCCTTGAGGGAGCCATAGATGGTGTAGTCATAGGCGGAGAGCTTAATGGAGGCGTCTTGGCCGGGCTCGACGTTTGCGATGTTTTCCGGGCGGACCTGAGCCTCGACAAAGAGTTCTTCACCCAAAGGGATGATTTCAAAGATTTCTTCGCCGGGGCGCACAACGCCGCCGATGGTGGTCACGGCGAGGTTGTTGACGATGCCGCGCATAGGCGCGGTGATGACTGTGCGAGAGAGTTGGTCTTGCGCGAGGCGCATTTCTTGGCGCAGCGAGGTGATCTCTTTCAGGGTCTCGGAGTATTCTTCAGCGAGCGTCAGCTCGGCTTGCGTAAGAATGTCCATGTAGCGAATTTCGGCCTCGGAGGCTTTCTCGCGGGCCTTGTTGACCTCCAAGAGGGCGACAAACTCTTTCTTGTAGAGGCGCTCCATGTTGGAGAGTTCTTCCTGGGCCTGTTCGAGCTGGGTGAAGGCGCCTTCGCGGCGGCTATCGATATCGGTCTGGCGGGCTTCGATCAGGGCTTTTTCAGAGGCCAGAATGCGTGGGGCGCGGGTGGCGAGGGCCTCGGGTACGTCAAATTCAAACTGGCCGTCGATCTCGGCCTCAAGGCGCAGGCGACGTAGTTCCAGCGCGTCGATCTGATCTTGTAGATCGTCAAAGGCGGAGCGGAAACGAGTGTCGCTGAGAGTGGCGAGGATTTGGCCGGATTCAACAAGGTCGCCTTGTTTGACGGCGAGGTCGGCGAGGATGCCGCCTTCGAGGTTCTGTACCGATTGAGAGCGGGAAGAGGACACGACTTGGCCGTCTGCGCGCACAATTTCGTCGACCCAGGCAAAGGCGGCCCAGATGACAAACAGCCCAACTGCGACGGCAATCAGGCGGATGGTCAGGCGGGAGGCTTTGAGTTGCTCATCAAGACCGGTTTCGTTGTCAAACTCGGATGCGGTCATCCTGTTGCGCCTTCGGCGAGGTGCGCGAGGACTTGTTCGCGCGGCCCATCCACCACAAGGCGGCCGTTTTGCAGGATCAACGTGCGGGTAGAGAGCGCCAAGATGGGGGTGCGGTGTGTGGCGATGAGGGCGGTGCGGCCCTCGAGCCATGTCGACAGGCGGCTGACCAACGTGCGTTCCAGTGTTTGGTCGAGCGCGGCGGTGGGCTCATCCAGCAGCACGATGCTGGGATTTTGCAGCCACAGGCGGGCCCAACCGATGGATTGACGCTGGCCGATCGACAGGCCTTCGCCGCCGTCACGGATTTGCAAATCCAACCCCTGCGGGTGGTTGCGCAGGAAGGGGCCGAGGCCCGCAAAATCGAGCGCCTGCATCAGGCGGTCATCGTCGCGTTCGAGCTGCGTCAGGTTGAGGTTATCGCGCAGGGAACCGGCAAAAAGGCGCACGTCCTGGCTGAGGTAGCCGATGTTGCGGCGGATGTCGCGTTGGTCGATCTGGCCCATGTCTGTGCCGTCAAGCAGCACGCGGCCTTTGGTGGGGCCATAAAGACCAGCCATGAGCTTCAGCAATGTGGATTTACCGGAGCCGTTGGCACCCAAAATGGTGACTCGTTGACCGGGTTTAATGACCACGCCGGGCACATCAAGGGAGGCGCCGCTGTCTTCGTCATAAGCAAAGGACAGCTCGCGCAGTTCAAACTGGCCTTCGAGTTTCTCGCGGCGCAGGTATTTGCGTTCGCCGTCTTTCTCTTGCTCAGAAAGGGCAATGGCATCAAGGCTTTCCAGAGCGCCTTTGACGTTGGACCAGCGGGCCAGAGTGCCAGCAAATTGGGTTAGTGGTGCCAAGGTGCGCGAGGTGAGGATGCCGCAGGCAATAATAGTTCCGACGGTGAACTCGCCAGCAAACACCAGATAGGTGCCGATCACCACGGTGGCGATGTAGGTCATCTGCTGCACGCCCTGAGACCAGTAAGTCAGGGCGGAGCTGAGGCGGCGCTGTTCGGCGGAGGAATGGCTGGAGACGGCGTTGAGTTCATCCCAGAGGCGCAGCACGCGGTCTTCGCCGCGTTGGGTTTTGACGGTGTCGAGCTCGGTAATGACCTCTTGCAGCAGGCGGCCCACTTTGGCCGAAGCGCCTTGGGTTTCGCGTGACAGGTTGATCATGCGTTTTTGCAAGACATAGGCCGGGAGCACCATGAGGACGCCGCCAAACATCAGTACCCAGACGAGGTTGCCTGCGATTGAGGCCACCAGCGCGAGGAAGATGAAGATAAACGGCATGTCCGCCAGCACCGAGATGGTGGTGGAGGTGAAGAAGTCACGCACGGCGCCGAAGTCACGCATCGCGGCAAACAGGCCGGATGGGGGCAGGGGGCGGCGGTCTGAGCGCATGCCCAGCAGGCGCTTCATCAGGCGATGCTGGATAGAGAGTTCCATGCGGCGGCCTGCGGCGTCGCTCATTTTTGCGCGGGCGAGTTTGAGCAGCCCTTCGAGGCCAATGGCGAAGATT
This sequence comes from Shimia sp., assembly GCA_024224295.1. Lineage (GTDB taxonomy): Bacteria > Pseudomonadota > Alphaproteobacteria > Rhodobacterales > Rhodobacteraceae > Shimia. The sequence continues at coordinate 25,838 of JAAENN010000262.1, forward strand.
GCGCCGACGGCAAGCACCCAAAGGGTGGCCTGAGACTGGTGTGGGATGACGCGGTCGTAGACTTGCAGCGAGAAGAGGGCGACGGCGACGGCCAGTAGGTTCGCAACCAGCGAGCCCAACATGATCTCGCCCATGTGGCGGCGGTACTTGGTGAACTCGCCCCAGAACCAGTGGCCCGACATGCCGTCCGCGATCTGCGGCACGTGGCGTTCGGCCAGTTGACGCAGAGAGACTTTGGCCCGCAGGGCAGTGCCGGAGAAAAACGGCTCGAATTCGGTGACCGGCACTTCGGCGCGGTTGTCCGCGCAGCTGTCATCATAGACGTAGAGCGTGTCTTCGTCCTGAGAGAGGACCAGAATGGCCTGACCGTTGTTCATCATCGCCACGGCAGGCCACGCGGCCGGGGTAACCTTCATCTTGTGATGAATTTTGGGCTCAACACCTGCATGGGCGAGCGCGCCAGACAGCGCTTTGATCGAGACATCGCCCGGCGCGTTGGTCCACATGTGTTCGGCCACGTCAGTGACCGGCACGTCTACACCGTTGAGTGAGGCCAATGTGGAGATCAGCGTAGCGCGGTGTTGAATGCGGGTGGCTGTGGCCTCAACCAGATCATGGATTGCGTCAGCGGGGGCGGTTGCAGGTTTTGGTTGCGCGGGAACCGCGACGGTTTTTGGTGTGATTTGAGCCACTTGCGGGGGAGCAGGCGTTTGGGCAGGCGCGGGCGTTTGATTGGCGGGTTTGGACGACTTTACCGCAGCAATGGAGAGCACCACAGGTGCTTTGCCTTTGGGGGTCCCGTCGCTCAAATCGCGTCTCCGTCTGCCAGTAGGCCCAGATCGCGGGCGAGTTCCAGTTGCGCCAGCAGCTTGTCGTATTTGGCGTCGACGCCGTCAAGGGAACGCAGCACGGATTGTTCGTAAACATCGACCACTTCGAGCACAGAGCGTTGTCCGGCGCGGAACTGCGCCTCAAACAGCTTGTAGGTGTCGCGGCCTTCGCGAGCGAGTTGGTTGGCTTCACGTTCCTGCCGTTCCAGACTCTGGATGTTGCTTTCCAGGCGTTTGCGGTCACGTGCGCCATCTTCGCGGGCTTCGTCCACCTGACGGGCGGCGATGTCTTTGGAGGCCTCAATAGCTTTCAGGCGGTCGCCGGTGCCAAGGCCCAGGCCAACGTCATTGGAGATGTTCAGACCCGCGCTGTTGCCTTTGTTGGTGGTGCGGGCCGACGCCTTAAGACCGGGCAATTGCGCGGCGCGTTCCACAGTAGCCTGCGCGACAGAGCGTTCGGCTTCGGCGCGGGCGCGCAGCACGTCCAGAGGTTCGACCGCCGGATAAGACTGCACGGAGAGGGAGGACACAGGTTTCAGCGTGAAAGCCGTGCCGGTCATGGCTTTGAGTTCGGCCAGCGCGGTGCCTGCGCTTTCAGAGGCGGTTTCGCTTTTGGTTTCCAACGTCTGGATCTTAGTGCGGACCATGCGAAGGTCGCCCTTGTTGGAGACACCGCCATCGACACGGCCCTTAACGATACGCTCAAAGTGATGCAGTTGGGCGAGGCCTTTGTTGCCGACGTGTGCTTTCTCTTGGCCGCGTAAGCCTTTGATATAGAGCGCTAAAGCGATATAGCTGCGTTCGTTCAGATCTTCAGAAAGGGTGACTGCGGCGACCTCGACATCGGCCGCGGCATATTCCCGTTCGGCTTTTTTGCGGCCATGATCAAACAGAACTTGTTCAAACACCAGGCCGGCGATCACGTCGCTGAGCGTATTAAGGGAGATTTCCGGGCTAAGTGTAGGAAGCCAGTTTTTGTTTTCGGCCTGTGCCCGCAGTTTGGCGGTTTGCAGTTGCGCCTCCGCAGAGCGGCGTGAGGATGTCAAAGCCACGTCGGCCACGTTCCCCATTGTGCTGTCGGTTGGAATGACCGAACGGCGGGCCAGAAGTGTGGTGAGGATTTCGCTTTGGGTTTTTGCGTCCGCGTCCTGCTCAAAGCTGGTGCGTTTGCTCACTTCAGCGGCAGGCTCGGCCCCTTCGGGTTTGGCCTTCAGCAGACCCAGAGGCTTGCTTATGTCTGGCAGGTGCTCGCTCATATTGGCCATGCAGCCGCTCAGGAGCGTGGCGCCCAAAAGTAAAGGCAGGCTGGATGTCAGTGAGCGGCGGGACATAGTGGCAGCGGTAATCCGGAGCTAGAAAGGTGCAAGGGGCGGCCTGTGGCCGCCCCAAACGATCATCAGATGATGACGTTGATGTCTTGGTCAACGATCAGGGTCACGCCGTCATTGCCGACGGTGTAGACGTCGTAGGACTCGCCCTCGATGTCTACGGTCTGGTTGGTCTTGGTCGCATCTGAAACCGTGATCTGATCATCCGCGCCACCATGGATCGTGAGCGTGTCAGAGGTGTCTGACATGTCTTTGATCTGTGCTTCGGTCAGGGTCAGATTTGCGTCAGAGGCATAGTCCAGCTCGATGCCTTCGATGTTGAAGTTGCCGGCCGCGGCGTGTCCGATGGATCCGGCGTTGCCAACGTTGTCATCCAGTACCAGTAGCGTGTCGGACTGGTTGCCGGCGTTGTCGGTCGACGCGATCACCAGGTGGGTGCCGTCTGAGGCTTCTGGATTGAGCACGAAGAGCGATTGGTCGCCGCCAAGAGGAACCTCAGTAGTGGCCAGCTCCGACGTGGTACCGTTTTGATGTAGCGCGTGGATTTCATAGTCTTGCGCTTCGGTGTTGAGCGACACAGAGGTGACATCGTCATCTGCGAAAGTGACCGATTGCACCACAGGGTTCGTGATTTCGGTGTCGACTTGGAAGTCTGCGGATGCTGTCGCGGTGTTGCCTGCTGCGTCCGTCACCGAAAGGGTGGCGTTTGCAGTATAGGTGCCCTCAGCCAATGCGCCATTTTCGTAAGTGACAAACCAGTTCCCAGATGCGTCAGACGTGGTGCTGCGCACCACACCATCCACGGTGACAACCACTGCGGAGTTTGGCTCCGTTGTGCCTTCCAAAACCACACCGCCTTGCATCTGTGCGGCGTTCACCGGTGCGGCAAAGACGCCTGCGGACAAGTCCACGTTGATGGAGGTGGACGTGTCGACACGAACCGTCGATGTTGCTGTGGCGGTGTTGCCCGCGGTGTCCGTTGCTGTGACAGTCACTGGCGCGTCGTATTCGCCCTGCGGAATGTCAGCTGCGGTAAAGTTGGCAACCCAGGTGCCGTTCGCCGCGGCTGTGACCGTGCGGGAGGCACCTGCGATTTGGACAACCAAAGTGCTGCCTGCATCCGCGGTGCCGGTAAGGCTTAGGCCGCCGGCAACCTCAGCGGCGTTGGCGATGTTGTCGCCACCCGCCTGATTGGCATCAATCGCGGCAGACAGCTCTGTGTCCACCGAGACTGTGGAGGTGGTGGTCGCGGTGTTGCCTGCGGTATCGGTTGCGGTGATTGAGACCGTGCTGTCGTAGGTGCCCTGCGGAATGTCTGCCGCGGTAAATGTGGCAGCCCAGGTTCCGTTGGCAGCAGCAGTGACGGTGTGTGTCACGCCTTCCATCGTTACCGAGACTGAGGCGCCGGGTTCTGCGGTGCCGGTCAGCGTAAAGCCACCGGTGACCTCAGTTGCGTTGGCAGTGTTGTCGCCGCCAAGTTGGGAAGCATCAAACCCTACAGACGTTTCAGTGTCCACGCGGAAGCTGTCAGATGTGGTGGTGACATTGCCAGCCAGATCGGTTGCAGTAACTGACACGGTGGAGTCATAGGTCCCCTGTGGGATTTCCCCAGCGGCAAAAGTGGCCGACCAAGTGCCATCGCCTGCGGCGGTCACAGTGTGGGTGACGCCCTCAACGGTGACGGCCACAGAGGAGCCCGCTTCGGCTGTGCCGGTTAAGTTCAGGCTTGCAGCCGCCTCGGCGGCGTTCACGATGTCATCGCCTGCAATCGGGGCCGTGATGGTCGCGAGACCGTCGGTGTCGATTTGTACAGCGAAGGTTTCCGTGTGGCTGTTTCCGGCCAGATCGGTCGCGGTGATAGACACAGTGCTATCGTAGGTGCCGGTGCCGATGGCGGAAGCATCAAAGGCTGAAGACCAAGTGCCGTCGCCTGCCACGGTGACAGTCTGAGTCACGCCTTCGAATTGGATTGAAAGCGATGATCCAGGCTCACCGGTGCCAGAAAGTACAACGCCATCAGCCGCTTCCGCGGCGTTGATGATGTTGTCGCCTTCTACTGTACCCATGGCGACACCAGGGGCAATTGTGTCAACCTGCAGAGTGTCGGTCACGGTGGTGACGTTGCCACGTGTGTCCGTGGAGGTGATGGTAATGTCGGTTGTATATTCGCCGGTGGCTAAGGCTGTGGAATCAAAGGTCACGGACCATGTGCCATCGTCGAGAACGGTGGTGGTTTGTGTTGTGCCGTCAATTTCCACTGTCAAAGATGCACCCGCTTCGCCGGTGCCGCTGATGACGTGGCCAGTGGTGTGCTCTTCTTCGTTAACTATGTCACCGGTGGAAACCGTGCCATCCATTACAGATACATCAGGAGGTGTCGTGTCGATGTCCACTGACGGGCCGTCTAGGTCATGCACGACGCCTGCCGGAGATTCTACAGTTACGGCAACATCATAGGCACCGTCATCGGGTAGGCCGGCCGGATCAAACACGACCTCATAGGTTCCGTCATCCCCGATCACACCTGTGCCGGTTTCGTCGCCGATTGTCACGGTGACGGTAGAGCCAGGCTCGCCGGTACCAGTGATTGTTACGCTGTCGTCGCCAGTGCCGCCAACTTCGCGCGGCACATCCGCATCATCAACCGTGGGGATGGCTTCTCCACCGCCGCCACCGCCGCCACCAATGCCGGTGGCCACAACCGCCGCACCGCCTGCGCCGAGCAAACGAGGGACCAAACCTGCCAGCGGCGCCGCCAGAGGGGCAACCACAGGCTCCACGCGCTCCAGGTCCAGAAACGTGAGTTGGTCGTATTCGCTCCATTTATCGGTCATGGAGACAGTGTCATACTGCGCAAAATACTGATCGTTGATTGGGTCTCCAAGCTCCACCATCTGCACCTGACCATCTTTGGACAGAAGCAACTCGCGCTCATCGTCGGTGAAGTAATTTTCGAGGGTGATGGTCTCGCCATTCACCAGATGGATCACCAGGTCACCGCCGTCATTCACATAACCAGCCACTTCCGCAGGGGTCAGGTTTAAGGAGATGTGCGAAGCATGCTGTGAGCTGATGGTGCCATTGGCGGCTTCAGTTGTTTGGCCGCGTACAACAACTCCGTCCGTACCGCGGACGGCATAACTATAACTACTCATGAATATTACCGCTCTAGGTTGTTCAGGCTTATGCCCTTGTTTAGTTTGAAACTACTATAGGTGTGACGGGTGCGTAAGCCAATCACTTTTTTGCCACATTTTGTTAAAACTAAGGGGTTTCGTAGTTTTTTGACAACGGTTTGGTTGGAGCTTGTCTAAGCCCCAATGATGCTTTGGCAAAAAGCGGAGTGGCTCGTTGTTTACGCAAGCTTTGGTGTTTCTCGAACGCGCAGGTTGCACAAATTGTGGTTGAATTGTGGCGGTGTGACTGGAGGCGATGTCCGCCCCTTTTTGGGGAATTCTAACAACTCAGGGTAGATTTGTGCGGTCCGAATAAGGTGGGTTTGGAATGCTTTTGGGAGGTCTTCGCAATTGAAGGTGTCGGCGGTTTTGTTTCCGCTGTGGAGAGTTACGAATTGTTGGCGGAAAATAGCCAATTGACGAGCTGCGACAAAATCGGGTGAACCTCTTGAAATCTAAGTTTCTGAATAAAATAAGAAAAACCCGAAAATGGCGGCACGTGGTGAACAAAGTGCCGCGGCTGAACTTGCGACAATCTTTGACTGTCGGCTTATCACGCAAAAAAGCGCTTATTCTCGGCCAAAATCAGCCGGTTGGCGGGTTTGTCATTTGGATGTGAGCGGCATAGACGCCAAGGGGTCTTTGATCGTTTTTCTGTGTCGGGATGGCGCAAAAGGGAATTGAAAGCCTGTCAAAAGCGATCTGAGACACGTGAGTGGATATCAAAGTTCGGGTTGGTCGTTCGACCTAACGTTGATGCAATCAATCCCCAAGCAATGGGGAAAATGGAGTAAGGCTATGATTGGATTGAAACAATCTGTTTTGGTTGCCCCTGCGGCCCTGGTCGTGGGCAGTGTTGCCATGACGTCCACAGCTGCGGCTGAGGACGGGTTTCGGTTTTATGGTTTTTTGAACGGAGCTGTGACCAGTGTGGATGATGGTGTGCAGAGTCGCAATGAGTTCAGCGACAACAGCAACGCACCAAGCCGGATCGGCGCATGGTATGAAATGGGTACCGCAAGCGGCACTCTGAAGTTCAATTTCGAGACTGCCTTGGGTTTGCGCGGTACGTCCAGCCTGAGCGCAACATCAAGTGATGACTTCTTTGATTGGGACAAGACGGATCTGCGGAAATTTGAAGCGATCTACGAAACCGAGCGTTTTGGTACCGTTTACCTCGGTCAGGGCTCGATGGCGTCTGATGGGATTTCCGGTGGTACGGATATGTCAGGTACGGATTTGAGCGGGACGGTGGCGATTGCCGATACCGCGGGTGGATTTGCATTCCAGCCCACCGGTGGCGGCGCGGCGGGTCCAACAATTGGTGACGTGTTCAAAGACTTCGACGGAAGCCGCAAGGGCCGAGTGCGGTACGATACGCCAAGCTTTGGCGGTTTTGTCGTGTCGGCTTCTGCCGGGACTGAGATCCTGAAGGACAATGACGACACCAATTTCTATGACGTGGCGTTGCGGTACGGCAATGATTTTGGCGACACCGCCTTCAAGGCGACGCTGGCCTATGCGCAGACCGATGGGGCCTCAGATGACTCCAAGTCAGTTTTGGGGTCGGTTGGCGCGTTGCACAATCCGACTGGGATCAGCGGAACGTTGACGGTCGGGCAAAGTGATCGAGATAGCGGTCTGAAAAGTGATTACGTCTACGCAAAGGTTGGGTTGCAGCGCGATTGGTTCGCGATGGGACGTACGCATTTGTCGGTTGATGCCTATCGCGGTAATGACATGTTTGATGCCGCTGGTGATAAATCCGTCGCTTATGGTTTCGAGGCCGTGCAGAAGATCGACAATGCCAATGTGGATTTGTTCTTCAGCTACCACCAACATGGGTATGATGTGAACACCGGCACCACCTATAACGATGTGGATGCCTATATGCTTGGTGCGCGCTGGAGTTTCTAAGCGCACACACTAGAATTTGTTACAGAAGGGCGGCCGATTGAGCCGCCCTTTTTTGTGTGGTGCGTTTGTTGGTCAGGGCAAGGGTGATGTTGCGATACCCAAAAACGTGGTAGGGTATAGACATGGCTGGCGGATCTGGTGTTACAGGTCGTAAAGCGTCGGTCACTGATTTGAATTTTTGCGGTATTGCGCCGCTCGTATGCGCTGAATTTGATGGCGACAAAGTTGAAGCAAATTCTCCTGCGCGGATGACTATTGTAGATTTTATTTCGGCGGCTGTGCTGCCGGTTTGGGAGGCATTGTGATGAAGGATTGGATACGTCAAAGAAGTGTGGTGGCCTTGAGCGTGGGCCTGATGGCAGGTATTGGGGGCACCGGCGCCCTTGCACAAGACAACAACGCGCGGTTTTACGGGTTCTTCAACCTGATCGTGACCAGCACGGATGATGGATTTGAGACCAACACGCAGGTGGTGGACAACTCCAATGCCCCCAGCCGTTTCGGTTTGTGGTGGGAGACGCCGTTAGGGCAGGGTACATTCAAGTTCAACTTTGAAACCGCGCTTGGCTTGCGCGGGTCGTCTTCGCTTAGCATGACAAACAAAGAGCCGGATTTTGTGGATTACTCGCGCACCAGCCTGCGGAAAGTCGATTTCAGCTGGGGCGGGGACTTCGGCACATTTTCCATCGGTCAGGGCAGTATGGCCGCTGATGGAATGACGGGGGCGGACGCCTCCGGGACCGGGGTTATTTCTACCTCTGCCGTGGCCGATGTGTCAGGCGGATACACGTTTCGTGTGAGCGGAACAGGGACTCCCGGCCCGACAGTTGGGGCTGTGTTCAATGACTTTGACGGTGGTCGCTTGGGACGTATCCGGTATGACTCGCCCACGTTTGGCTCTGGGTTTTCTGTCGGGGCCTCGGTTGGCGAGAATATCCTTGTGTCCGGAAATGATGACATCAATTACGATCTGGCGCTGCGGTATTCCCGGGAAAACGGGGGGATGAAGTACGACGCGCGCTTAGGCGGGCTTTGGGTGGATGGCCGTAATGGCAATGCTGACAACACGGCTGTGGTTGGGTCGTTCAGTGTCTTGCACGCGAGCACTGGGATCAACGGCAAGATCGGTGCGGGGTGGCGCGACAACAGCGGTTTGGACAGCAACTATGTGTATACCAAGCTCGGCATTCGGCGCGATTGGTGGCAGGCTGGGGTAACCCGTCTGTCGGCGGATTTCTTTTGGGGCAACGACAGTGTTTTGGTGGGGGATGACGGATTTACCTGGGGTCTTCAAGCGACACAGGTGATCGAAAATGCCAATGCGGAACTGTATTTGGCTTACCGTCAGCACAGCTACAGCCAGCCCGGTGTGAGTTTTGAAGATGTAGGGGCTTGGGCCTTTGGTGGGCGCTGGTTCTGGTAGCATCAAGAGGCGTGCGATTGCGCCAAGATTTAAATGCTTTGATGCCGCGCGCAGATGCCAGCATTTTTGGCGCCTTTGCCCTTGCGCCGGGGCGCGCGGAGCACTAGAAGAGCACAAATTTTTCTCGACAGCGCGCGGACTCATTGTGCCGCGCGCCGCTACTTATGGGGATACCCGATGCAGGTTACTGAAACGCTGAACGAAGGTCTAAAGCGCGGCTACACCATCAAGGTGGAGGCTTCCGAGCTTGAGGCAACTGTAAACGACAAGCTAAAAGAAGCGCAGCCGGAAATCGAAATGAAAGGTTTCCGCAAAGGCAAAGTGCCAATGCCGCTTCTGAAAAAGCAGTTTGGCGAGCGCCTGATGGGCGAAGCGATGCAGGAAACCATCGACGGTGCGATGAACAAGCACTTTGAAGACTCTGGTGACCGCCCTGCACTTCAGCCAAAAGTCGAAATGAAAGACGGCGAAAACTGGAAGCCTGGCAACGACGTTGAAGTCGAGATGTCCTATGAGGCGCTTCCAGAGATCCCAGAAGTTGACCTGAAAGGCATCAAGCTGGAGAAAATGGTTGTGAAAGCAGCCGAAGCGGATGTTGACGAAGCGCTGGCCAACCTGGCCGAAACCGCGCAGGACTTCAAAGCCCGCAAAAAAGGTTCCAAAGCCAAAGACGGCGACCAGGTTGTTATGGACTTCGTTGGCCGTATCGACGGCGAAGCGTTTGACGGCGGTGCCGGCGAAGAGTTCCCACTGGTGCTGGGCTCCGGTCAGTTCATCCCTGGCTTTGAAGAGCAGCTGGTGGGTGTGAAAGCCGAAGAAGAAAAAGACGTGACCGTAAACTTCCCAGAAGAGTACGGCGCTGAAAACTTGGCTGGCAAAGAAGCTGTGTTCTCTTGCGTCATCAAAGACGTGAAAGAGCCGGTTGCCGCAGAAATCAACGACGAGCTGGCCACCAAATTTGGTGCTGAAGACCTCGCCGGTCTGAAAACTCAGGTTTCTGAACGTCTGGAAGGCGAATACGCTGGTGCGGCCCGTGCCGTAACCAAGCGTGCACTGCTTGACGCGCTGGATGATCTGGTGTCCTTCGATCTGCCACCATCCTTGGTGGAAGCTGAAGCAGGCCAGATTGCGCACCAGCTGTGGCACGAAGAAAACCCTGAGGTGGAAGGCCACGACCACCCAGAGATCGAGCCAACTGACGAGCACAACACGCTGGCCGAACGCCGCGTGCGTTTGGGTCTGCTGCTGGCAGAACTTGGTCAGAAGGCAGAGGTTGAAGTGACCGACGCCGAGATGACCCAAGCGATCATGAACCAGGCACGTCAGTACCCGGGTCAAGAGCGTCAGTTCTTTGAGTTCATCCAGCAGAACCAGCAGATGCAGCAGCAGCTGCGCGCGCCGATCTTTGAAGACAAAGTTGTCGACTATGTCTTCGAACTGGCTGAGATGACTGAAAAAGAGGTCTCCAAAGACGACCTGCAGAAAGCCGTAGAGGCACTGGACGACGAATAAGTCCAATACCCCAGTTACTGGGACAGTGAGAGGCCGCTCCGGATTGGGGCGGCCTTTTTTGTTTGGGTGGTGACGGTGCGGCAGAGTTGACCTTGTTGCGCTTCGTGGTTTGCTTGTCCTCAAGTGAGTGAGGAGCACCTATGGGATACACAACGTTCGACAAAGCCGGATATGACGCGTTTAAGGCCAATGATCGCGAAGGGCCGGTTCATATGCTGAACCTGGTCAAGCTGCGCGATAAAGCGGAATACGCAGATGGGCGCCAGGCCACCGGGGTGCAAGCCTACGCGGCGTATGGGCGTGAGAGTGCGGCGACCTTTGCCAAGCTCGGCGGCAAGATCATCTGGCGCGGTGAGATGGAGCAGATGCTGATCGGCCCCGAGAAGCAGTGGGACCTGTGTTTTATTGCAGAGTATCCGAGCGTGGCGGCTTTTGCGTCGATGCATAAGTACCCGGAATATCGTGCAGCGGTGGCGCATCGCCAAGCGGCGGTGGCGGACAGCCGGTTGATCCGGATGGCGCCCAAGGATTTGGGTGGAAACTTTGGTGAATGAAAAAAGCCCCGGCGATTTGCCGGAGCTTTTCATTCACAGGGTTCAGTGATGCCCTGAGAACACCAAGAGGCGGAAGGGCATCATGATGGCGCGGAAGCGTAAGATCAGCGCGTGGGCGTAGCCGACGGTGTCGATAACATGTAGGGCGACAAATTCACCGGTGCCGATGTCGGGATCTTGCAGGCGCTCGTGGTTGTTGGTGTAGGCGTTGACCTCACATTTGCTGCCGGGCGGCAGGTGGTCGGTGCCGCCTTCATAGAGCGGTTCCATATAGGCAATCACCGTGCCGGGCTGGCGGTCATTTTGTGGGTCGCGCAGCGTGTCGGTCGGGCGGATTTGGCCTGAGGGGATCACGTCTTGAATTTCCACAATCACCATGGGGGTGACGCGCATGGGGCTGGAAATACAGGACATTTCTGCAAGCATACCCGGGTGTAGAATTTGCGCGGTTAGCTGGCTGAATCCGGCCTGGAAGCGGCCACGTCCAGTGTCGGCGGGCACCAGAATGCCTGCAGGACGCAGGATCGGGTTGATGTAGTCGCCGACGCGCAGGTCAAATTGCTCGATACGGCCAGTTTGACCGGCATAGATACTCATTTTATCAAGCTCAACTTCCGCTTGGTGCAGCGCGGCGCGGGCACTGTCCTTCTGCGCAGGAAGTTGGATTTCTACGCGGTGTTTGGCAGATTCTGCGGCAGAATGCGCGGCATCCACGGCGGCAAGCCGTTCTTGGATCAGGTTTTCAAGCCGCTCCACTTCGCGCACCGTCACGGCGGGGGAGTTTTCCTGATAGAGCGTGTTCTTTCGCTCGAATTCGTCTTTGGTTTGTTCAAAGGCCGCTTCGGCGGCGTCGAGATTGGCTTGGGCGACGCGCAGGTCATCGCGGGCCAAGAGCTCTCCGGCGTCGACTTCGACCATAGCCGCGCGGGCGGTGGCGACGGCGGCACGTTGCCGGCTGTCGTCCAGACGGAAGATCAAATCGCCTTCTGTGACATCCTGATTGTTTTCTACATTCACTTCAACCACACGGCCGGAGAGCTCCGGCAGGATGGTCACTGTGCGGAAATACGAGGACGCGCTGGTGGTAGATGGGTGGAAATAGAAGATCAGTGTGATCAGACTGACGGTGAGAATGAAACATGCGCTGAGGCCGTAGCGTAGCTCGTACCACATGGAGAACAGGGTGATGTCTTGTCCCAAGCGTTTGCCCTGCCAATAGCGGCGGAACAGAAAATCTGGGAAGATGGTGAGCATGGAACAGGCGAGGAATTCCAACATGGGTTAGGCCTCCGCGTCTTTGGTTGGGGCTGGTGCTGGTGCTTCGACTTGGGGCGCCGGGGCTTGGGCCACAGGCTCGGCGACGGGTTGCGGCGCAGCCTTGAGGCGGTCGAGCGCATCGGCGATGCGTTGCAATGGCGTCTCGTAATCCGGGATTTGGACAAGCGCCAGCAAGAGAGCAGCCACCCAATAAAGGTTGTTGTGCGTGAAGAGCGCGATGAGGGCGAGCACGCCGACCATTTGCAGCTGATTGGCACCAACTTTGTGGGCAAGCTTTTCCGGCAGAGAATGCAGGTGCAGGAAGAAGGTGGTGATGATGAACACCATGACGGCGACAAAGATCGCGACGTTGGTCATCATCGGGTCGCCGCCGGTGCCGTCAGAAATGAAGCTCGGCAGGTGGTGGGGGGCTAAAGGGTGCAGGGTTGCTGCGGGTTCGGAGCTCACGAAGGGGCCTCAATAACTGGTCAAAATCTGACATCAGAATAGAGAGGCTCAGGTGGACTGCCAAGTCCACTTAGGGGCGCAGACCGGTTTCTTTCAACAATCCTGCAGCCTTGGCTTCGGGGTAGTAGCCTTTGGCATAGAGGAAAACAGAGCGGTCATAGTTGCCTTCGGCGACCATATAGGCTCCGCGTAGGTATTTCACCGCATAGGTGAGGTTGGTTTCCGCGTCCAGAAGGCCCTCGCGCCCACCGGTGTAGCCCATGCCGCGTGCAGTGGGCAGTTGGATCTGCATGAGGCCTATGTTGGGGCCGTTGGTGGCCCAAGGGCGGTGGGTGCTTTCGCGGATAATGACGCGTTGCACCAGATCGCGGGGCACCTCGTAGTGATCGGCCCATTTGTTGATCAGCGCGCGCAGCTCCGAGGTTTCGTTTGGGTAAAGCGGCGGGTCAAAAGGGGAGGTTGTGGGTTCTGAGTGGCCGCAGGCAGACAAGGACAGGCTTGCCAGCATAAACAAGACGGTGCGGCGGGTGAAAATCTGCGACATAGGGCCTCCTGACGGTCGTGGCGTCAGTATGGCTTTTACACCTCTGAAGGGAAGGGCATCCGCACGGATGCGCGGTATCTTGCGGATGGACAAAGAAAAAGCCGCGCCCAGGTGCACCCGGACGCGGCTCTGCGACTTCTTCGCGGTGAAGCGCTTACTGCTCTTCGGCAGGCGCTTCTTCTGCTTCGGAGGCTTCCGGAGCAAAATCGTCGTCGTCAGAGGCTGCAGCGCCGATATCGTCGAACAATTCGGCGATTTCGAATTCTGCTTCAGCTTCTGCTTCCGCGGCCAGTTCCTGGATGGACTTGCCGGAGGCCTGAAGCTCTGCTTCTTCCTCAGAGCGCGCCACGTTCAGGTCGATGGTCACGTCGACTTCTGGGTGCAGCAGTACGTGTACGGCGTGCAGGCCCAGGTCTTTGATCGGCTTGGCCAGAACAACCTGTTTCTTGTCCACAGTGAAGCCAGCGGCGGTCGCTGCATCAGCGGCGTCACGGGTGGTGACGGAGCCATACAGAGCGCCAGCGTCAGAGGCGGAGCGAATCACGATGAACTGCTGTCCGTCGAGTTTCTCTGCCAGCGCGGCGGCTTCGGCTTTGGTTTCCAGGTTGCGTGCTTCGAGCTGCGCTTTTTGCGCTTCGAAGGAGGCGATGTTGGACTTGGAAGCGGTCAGTGCTTTGCCCTGAGGCAGCAGGAAGTTACGGGCATAGCCCGGCTTCACATCAACAACTTCGCCCATTTGGCCCAGCTTGGCCACTCGTTCCAGAAGGATAACTTGCATATCAGTCTCTCCTTACTTCACGGCGTATGGAAGCAGTGCGAGGAAGCGTGCGCGTTTGATGGCACGGCTCAGCTCACGCTGTTTCTTTGCGGACACAGCTGTGATGCGCGAAGGCACAATTTTGCCACGCTCAGAGATGTAGCGTTGCAGCAGCTTGGTGTCTTTGTAGTCGATTTTTGGCGCGTTCTCACCCGAGAAAGGGCAGACTTTGCGACGGCGGAAAAATGGTTTTGCAGCCATAACTTAATGTCCTCTCTTAAGGTGATTAGTTGCGGCGTTCGCGACGGTTGTCACGCTCGTCACGCTTCTGCATCTGAACCGACGGACCTTCAGGGTGCGCGTCAACTTTGATGGTCAGAACGCGCATCACGTCATCATGCAAGCGCATCAGGCGTTCCATTTCCTGAACCGCGCTGGAAGGTGCGTCGGTCTTCAGAAAGGCGTAGTGGCCTTTGCGGTTCTTGTTGATTTTGTAGGCCATGGTCTTAACGCCCCAGTACTCGCTTTCAACAACGGAACCGCCGTTGTCAGAAAGAACGGTGCTGAAGTGCTCAACGAGGCTTTCGGCTTGCGCGTTGGACAGGTCCTGGCGCGAGATGAAAACATGCTCATACAGTGGCATGTGCTCTCCATTAAATTATAGGCGCATTTCAAAGAGCGGGGTTTCTCAGTCCTTCTGCCCCCACCCACGAGAGACTGCGCGGTTCAAACTTTTGCAAAAGGATGGCGCTGTATAGCCGAATTTGGGGGGAGCGCAAGCCTTGTGTGGAAGGGGCATCGAGGTTTTTGAAAACGCCGATTCGCCGCGTGAAAGTTCCGACATCTCCAGACAAAAGGGCACGAGGTTTTCCTCAATCCGCCGTATTCCTGCCCGATTTCAAACCGAAGGTCTGAGCATCCGGTGGAGAAGCCGTTGGACTAAAGGCCGAGAGAGGCCGAGTGGGAGAGTGGGATTATGGTGGCACTGACCAGTTTTGCAGATGGTACACGGTCTTGTGTGACGCGGGTGGAGGGCAAGCGACCGTCGCTTTCTGTACGTGCGTCTTCAGCGGTGTTTGGCTTTGCTTTTATTCTTGCAGGTGTGGGGCTTTGGTTGATGCCGGGCTTGGATCTGACGCCAACGATTCTGCTGGCGAAGATGGGAGTGTCTATCCTTTTGGTGACCGGTGGTGTGGGCATGACCCAGATCGCGACGGACAAGCCGCGCAAGGAGTTGCACTTTGATGAGCGCAACGAGCAGCTGTTGGTGTATGAAGGTCTGCCTCGGGGCCGCAAGCACGTGCTTCAAGCAATTAACTATGAGGATATTGGCCGTGTCGACGTCAGCGATTCTGCGCTGGAGGTGATGGACGCGGCGGGCGAAACCCTGGTCGCGCTGCCGATTGATGGCAATCACGCGCGCTTGGATGCGATCGCGCAGCTGCGCAGTCAGTCGATTTTGCCAAGCTGAGCAAAAGCTTGCTCAAACGGTGCGTAAGGCCGCCTAGGGGCGGCCTTTTTTGTTTAGATCACGCGATTGTTCACCATTGCACAGAATATGTGGGTTTACTGCGAATTGCCGCACAGCGTTGAATAGGCACATTGGTTCTATCAGAAATGAATCTTGGCCTCAGGAGACACCCAATGAAACGTACCCTTCTTGCCGCTGGCTTTGCCTTTGCTGCCGCTGCTGCCACTTCCGCTGTTGCGGCACCGGAAAAATACATGCTGGACGCCAGCCACAGCCAGATTGTTTTTAACTACAACCACCTCGGTTTCTCCACCACCTGGGGCATGTTCTCCGGTTTTGAAGGTGAGATCAAGTTTGACCAGGAAGATCCGACCAACAGCTCTGTGTCAGTTTCTATGCCTGCGAGCTCCATGTTCACTGGTTGGGAAAAGCGCGATGCGCACCTGCTAAGCGCAGATTTCCTTGGCAAAGTGGAAAACGGTACCGTGAGCTTTACGTCCACCGGCGTAGAAGTGACCGGAGACAACACAGCGCTGATCACTGGTGATCTGTCGCTGAATGGCGTGACCAAATCGGTGGTTTTGGATGCGAAACTGAACGCGGCGCAGGAGCACCCGATGGCCAAGAAACCATGGGCCGGGTTTGACGCGACCACAACCTTGCTACGCAGCGACTTTGACGCAGGTAATTTTGCGCCTTTCGTAAGCGACGAAGTTCAGATTCAGATTTCTGTTGAGGCGATGAAGGCTGAGTAAGTCTTTGCGCCCATCACTCACGGAAGAGGGTCGCCGGGAGGCGGCCCTTTTTTGTGGAGCTCAGACGTGCTGGCCGCCATTTATCTCAATTTCTGTACCAGTGACATAGGTCGATTGATCAGAGCACAGATAGTAGATCACATCTGCCACCTCGGACGGTTGGCCGAGGCGTTTCATGGGCAAGCCGTTCACAATTTTGTCTGTGCCCGGCGACAGGATGGCTGTTTCCACTTCACCCGGCGCGATGGCGTTTACGCGGACGCCCAGGGGGCCGAAGTCATGGGCCATTTCGCGGGTGAGGGCGGCAAGGGCCGCCTTGGAGGTGGCATAGGCTGCACCGGCAAAAGGATGCACGCGGGAGCCAGCAATGGAGGTGACATTCACGATCGAGCCTTTGGCTGCGGCCAGTTCATCGCGCAGCCCGCGGGCGAGAATGACAGAGGAAAAGAAATTCACGTGGAAGACTTTGCCCCAGTCCATGAGGTCGGTGGTGAAGGTGTTGAGGCGCTCTCCATTGGGGCCTTTGGGTGAAATGCCGGCGTTATTGGCGAGGCCGTGCAGCGGGCCGTCAAGCCGTTCGCGGATCAGTTCCACTGCGTTGATTGCGTCGGCGGGGTCGCTGAGGTCGAGCTGAATGTGGTTTTTCTCGCCTTCCGGCCACGGGCAGCGTGGATCAAAGGGGTGGCGGGAACAGGTCAGGACGCGCCAGCCTTCTTGCGAGAAACGCTTGACGGTGGCGTGGCCGATGCCCCGGCTGGCGCCGGTGAGGAGGAGCGTTTTCTGCATTTGGAGAAACCTCAATAAATGTGAAGGGCTTAGTGCTGACGCAACCGTAGTCTCACGTACTGGAATGGCAAGCGGGTGACGGGACTTCAAACAAAAAAGCCGCCCGGTTGGGCGGCTTTGTCCCTGCAGATTGAATGGCTAGGGCGTCATCTTGCTTTGTATAGCGATGTCCAAAGTGTCGTTGTTGATGTCCATAATGCCTTCAACTTCGATATTGGCCGCGGTGTTGTCGGTCAGTGTATCGATGATCTGATCCTCGAGGCCGCCGTCTACGAAATATGTGTAGAAAGCTTGGGCAACTTCATCTGATCCGTCACCCACAAATGTGACTGTCACTTTCTTCATAGAAAAAATCCTTGTTTGCAAAAACGAACGAAACCGAGAGTTTCGTGCCGGGATGTGAACACATTGGGTTTCTTGGGTGCAAATGAAACTTGTGTGTAAAGGCCCTCCATGTTGGAGGGCCACTCGTGTTTTGTTGCCTTATTCGCCTCGTGTCGCTGTCAACGCGACGTTCACATCCACGCCGAATCCCAGTGAGCTTTCGTCGGTCATGTCATCACCGATGTGAAAGGCGCGGCGATCCAGAGATATGGTGCCGGTCATGTCTGCGGAGTTGCCGCCGAGTGTTAACTCAAAGGGCAGGTCGATGGGGACGGCATGCCCGTTGATGGTCAACTCGCCTTTGGCCAAGTAGCCGGTCTCTGCGGGTAGTAGGTCAGCGACGTAGGTTGCCGTCGGGAATGCGGTGGCGTTGAGGTAGTCGGCACCCAGAGCCTGATCAGTGACAGAGCCAAGGGTGAGGGAGCCAATGGCGATGGTCACGGTGACGGAGCCGTGTGTGCCGTCGGTGGGGTCTTCGTTAAACGCAATTTCTGCGGTCCAGTCCGCGAAGGTGCCTGTGACTTCCGCGCCAAACTGTTGCACAGCGATGTCCAGCGTGCCGGATTGGACCTGCCATTCGGAGGACACCTCGGCGAGGGCGGCGGTTTCGGCGCGGTCCTCGGTTGCAAACAGCCCAGCGTTGGCGCCAATCACCAAGGCTAGGGCCCAGACGGCCAGCGCGGTAAGGGCAGGACGTAGGTGGCCGGGTTGGTCGGAAGGCGGCTCTGGCAGATCGGTGTGGCCGGGCAACATGCGTTGCAGGGTTTTGTCGCGGTCAATGATGAAGTGTTTAAGAGCGCCGCCGATATGGGCCAGCAACGTCAGGACGAGAACGACCACAAAGAGGAAGTGCGCACCGCCAAGGATAGCTGCGACGGTCGGGTCCTTGGGTACGAAGAACAGGGATTGGCCGAACGGCCACCAAATGGGGGCGAAGCCGGTGGTGGCAGCGTGATGGGTCCAGCCGGTCAACGGCACGAGCACCATGGAGCCATAGAGCACCCAATGGGCGGTTTCAGCAGCCCAAGCTTCTAGGCCGTGGTCGCCGTTAAGCAGTTTAGGACGCGGTTGGCTAAAGGCCCAGAGAATGCGCAAAGCCGCAATGAAAAACGCGGTAAGACCCACTGTTTTGTGCAAAGAAAAAAGTGTGGCTTTGAAAGCAAGCTGCGCGCTGTCTTCATAAGGCGCTCGGTAGGCGATAAATCCAAGGATCAGTGCGGAAATAATCAGAAGAGCGGTGAGCCAGTGAAAGGTCTTGGCGACGGAGCCGTAGCGGATAGCTGTGTTGCTGCGGGGCATGATAAACCTCTTGAAAGTGTTGCGTAGACTTTGGAGGCTGCGGCGGTGCATGGCAACTGGCGGTGATGCACCCGACTTGTGCGCCGATGCGCAGTGAGGTGGGGTTTCGGCGGTTTATTGCGCGTTGGTGCGGTGGTCTGCGAAAAGCGGTCAAGGCTCTATAGACGTTGCGTGCGGATACCGTGCGCGTTATTCCGGGCGAAAGAAAAATTAGGGGAGCCGATCATGAGGCGTGCATTTGTATTTCCGGGGCAGGGTGCTCAGACCATTGGTATGGGTAAGGCATTGGCCGATGCGTACCCTGAGGCCAAAGCCGTGTTTGACGAAGTTGACGCTGCTCTGGGGGAAAAACTCAGCACGCTGATTTGGGAAGGTGACCAGGACGAGTTAACCCTGACGCGCAATGCGCAGCCTGCGCTGATGACAACGTCTCTGGCCGCGATGAAAGCTCTGGAAGCGGAAGGCGTGACCATTGAAGCGGCGGCTTGCGTGGCAGGACATTCACTTGGCGAGTATTCTGCACTGGCCGCGGCCGGTGCATTGAGCATTGCGGACGCAGCGCGTTTGCTGCGCACTCGTGGTGAAGCGATGCAAGCGGCTGTGCCTGTCGGTGTTGGTGCAATGGCAGCTATTTTGGGCTTGGATTTTACCGCTGTGAAAGAGGTTGCCGATGAGGCAGCTCAAGGTGAAGTCTGTCAGGCTGCTAACGATAATGATCCCACGCAAGTTGTGGTATCCGGTCACAAAGCAGCTGTGGAACGCGCAGCTGAGATTGCCAAAGCAAAAGGTGCGCGGCGCGCCGTTATGTTGCCGGTGAGTGCGCCTTTCCACTGTGCGTTGATGCAGCCTG
Source organism: Shimia sp. (assembly GCA_024224295.1). Classification (GTDB taxonomy): domain Bacteria; phylum Pseudomonadota; class Alphaproteobacteria; order Rhodobacterales; family Rhodobacteraceae; genus Shimia. The sequence continues at coordinate 45,149 of JAAENN010000262.1, forward strand.
CTGCTGATGTCATGGAAACCGCATTGGCGGGCGTGGATATTGTCAAGCCAGCGGTTCCGGTTGTGGCCAATGTCATTGCCGAAGGGGCGAATGATCCAAGCGAACTTCGCAAGCTGTTGGTGGAGCAGGTGACCGGGTCTGTGCGCTGGCGCGAATCGGTGCTGCACATGGGCTCGCACGACATCACAGAGTTCTGGGAAATTGGCGCGGGCAAAGCCTTGTCCGGCATGATCCGCAAAATTGACCGTGGCAACGCTGTGCGGGCCGTGGGCACGCCTGAAGATGTGAAAGCGGCGGTGGAGAGCCTGTCTTGATCCGACGCTTTGTTGCAGTTTGTGGTGCCGCGGCCCTTGGGGCGGCGGTGCTTGCAGGCTGTGTTCAGTTGGAGGTGGCCTATCTGAATGCCACCGACACCATTGCGTTTGAGGCGGACGGTCTTGACCTGCTGGTGAATGGTACACTGAACAGTCGCAGTCTCGCGGCGTTTGAGCAGGCCATGACGGAGAACCCGGATGTGACGCGGTTGGTTTTGTTGGAGGTTCCGGGGTCGGTGGACGACGAGGTGAACTTGCAGTTAGGCCATCGTGTGCGGGATTTGGGATTGGATACTCATGTGACGGCGGAGAGTGAGATCCACTCCGGTGGATCAGATCTGTTTTTAGCCGGTGTTGAGCGTAGCATGGAAGACGGTGCGATCATCGGCGTTCATAGCTGGGCTGTTGGTAACCTGCAGGGGCGAGATCTGCCTAAAACGGATCCGGAACACGCAGCATATGTGAGCTACACAACGCGGATGCTGGGCAGTGACGCGTTTTATTGGTTCACCCTAGAGGCGGCGCCGGTGGAAGAAACCCACGTTATGAGCGCTGCAGAGATTGCAAAATATGGGCTTTTGACACAGCCTGTAGTGAAAAACTGAGAGAGACAAATATGTTTGATCTGACTGGAAAAACCGCACTGGTCACCGGTGCATCAGGTGGCATTGGTGGCGCAATTGCCAAAGCTCTTCATGCCGCGGGCGCAACTGTTGGCCTGTCTGGCACCCGTGTAGAGCCGCTTGAGGCGTTGGCGGCAGAGCTGGGCGAGCGCGCGCATGTGCTGCCTTGTAACCTGAGTGATGCGGCGGCTGTTGATGCACTGCCAAAACAGGCCATTGAGGCCATGGGCAGTGTCGATATCCTAGTGAACAACGCCGGTATCACACGTGACCAGATTTTCATGCGTATGTCGGACGATGAATGGCAGAACGTGATTGACGTGAACCTGACCAGCGCGATGCGTCTGTGCCGTGGCGTGATGCGTCCGATGATGAAGGCGCGTTGGGGTCGGATCATCAATGTGAGCTCGATTGTTGGGGCGACAGGTAATCCGGGTCAAGTGAACTATGCTGCCTCTAAGGCAGGCTTGGTTGGAATGACAAAATCGATTGCTTATGAAGTTGCGAGCCGTGGCATCACCGCCAATGCGGTTGCACCGGGTTTCATTGCCACAGCGATGACCGATAAACTGAACGACGACCAAAAAGAGACCATCAACAAGCAGATTCCTGCGGCGCGCATGGGCTCATCTGAGGAGATCGCAGCGGCGGTTCTCTATCTCGCCAGCCCGGAGGCGGGTTATGTAACTGGCTCCACCTTGCATGTGAACGGCGGTATGGCCATGTTGTAAGCCTTGGCGGCGTCCTTTGGGGCGCCGCAATTGTCGCTGGGGAAAGCGTTTGCGTTGTGAAGCGGATGTGCTATAGGCGGCGAGTATTTTCCGGGTGCCTTGAGGGGTGGACGGAGACCTTCCGGTTTAGCCGGATCAAAACCGTCCCGATTTGGGGCACAAATCAGACCTGCCCCGGTGGGTGGGAGTTCAAACGGGCCGAGATGCCCAAGACGAATGAGGAATTGACATGAGCGACGTCGCAGACCGCGTAAAAAAGATCGTTGTAGAGCACCTTGGTGTGGAAGAAGATAAAGTTGTTGAAGCAGCTTCCTTCATTGACGATCTTGGCGCAGACAGCCTCGACACCGTGGAACTGGTTATGGCTTTTGAAGAAGAGTTTGGAATCGAAATTCCAGACGATGCAGCCGAAACCATCCAGACCTTCGGCGACGCCGTGAAGTTCATCTCCGAAGCTTCCTAAGCTGGAGATCCTGCAATTTGCAGGTAAGCGAGAATATCAAACGTCCGTCTCTTAGGTGAGGCGGGCGTTTTGCGTTGATGGTAGCGGGTCGTCTGCTGCAAGGAAAATGGCCTGAAACTGGGCGCAGAAGCGCGCAACGGGTCACACTGCGGGACCGCCGCTCTTGCCCCTTAGGGGTGAAGCGAGGTAAGAACCCGCAAAAGACTTCTGAGGAAGGGCATAGAAAATGCGTCGTGTTGTTGTCACCGGGCTTGGGCTCGTTACTCCTTTGGCTTCTGGTGTGGAAGAAAGTTGGACTCGTATTTTGGACGGACAGTCCGGTGCGGGCACTATCACCCGATTTAATCCTGAGCGTGTCACCACCAAATATGCCTGTGAGGTGCCTTATGGCGATGGTACCGATGGCACATTTAACCCAGACGATTGGATGGCGCCAAAAGAGCGTCGTAAAGTGGACGACTTCATACTTTATGGTGCTGCGGCGTCTCAGATGGCTGTGGAAGACAGTGGCTGGATGCCAGAAGATACCGAGTCGCTGGAACGTACTGGTGTGATGATTGGCTCTGGCATCGGTGGTCTGCAGTCGATTGAACAAACCACGCTGTTGATGGCTGAAAAAGGCCCGCGTCGTGTGTCTCCGTTCTTTATCCCTGGCGCGCTGATTAACCTGATCTCTGGTCAAGTGAGCATCAAATACGGCTTCAAAGGTCCAAACCACTCGGTTGTGACCGCCTGTTCCACTGGCGCGCACGCGATTGGTGACGCGGCTCGTTTGATTGCGTCTGATGACGCGGACGTCATGGTAGCCGGTGGCGGTGAAGCGGCGATCTGTGAGATTGGCATCGCGGGATTCAACGCCTGTAAAGCACTGTCGACCGGTTGTGCAGACGATCCAACCAAAGCCAGCCGTCCCTATGATGCGGACCGTGACGGCTTTGTCATGGGCGAGGGTGCGGGCATTGTCGTGCTGGAAGAATATGAGCACGCTAAAGCGCGTGGTGCAAAGATCTACGCCGAAGTTCTGGGTTATGGTCTGTCTGGTGATGCGTATCACATCACCGCGCCGTCCGAGACTGGCGAAGGGGGCGAGCGCTCAATGCGGGCTGCGCTGAAAAAGGCGGGTCTTGAGCCAAAAGACATCGACTACATCAACGCACATGGTACCTCGACGATGGCCGATACTATCGAATTGGGTGCGGTTGAGCGTATGTTGGGTGAGCACGCCGGTAAGGTGACTATGTCTTCGACCAAATCGATGACCGGCCACCTGTTGGGCGCGGCGGGTGCGATTGAGGCGATCTTCTCGATCCTCGCAATCCGTGACCAAGTGGCTCCACCAACCATCAATCTCGACAACCAAGCGGTGGAAACGCCGATTGATCTGGCGCCAAACAAGAAAGTTGAGCGCGAAATCAATGTCGCGCTGTCCAACAGCTTTGGCTTTGGCGGCACGAATGCGTCCGTTATCTTTGGAAAGGTTGATTAATGTGGCGCGCAGTTGCGTCTAACGCACTCACTCTACTTATCGTGGCGCTCTTCCTGCTGGGGGGCGTCATCCTTTTTGGGCAGTCGACCTACCGCGCGGAAGGGCCTTTGAACGAGCCTGTATGCGTACGGGTACAGCCCGGCTCCAACATGAGCCGCGTGTCGCAAGATCTTGAAGACAAGGGCGCAATTGCCAGCGGAACTTTGTTCCGTTTGGGCGCGGATTATTCTGACAAGGCTGACAAGCTGAAGGCTGGTGCCTTCTTAGTGCCGCAGGGCGCGTCGATGGAAGAGATTGTCGACATCGTCACCCGTGGTGGTGCAAGCACCTGTGGTACGGAAGTCGTGTATCGCATTGGCGTAACACGCAAGACTGTGCAGGTGCGTGAGCTTGATCCGGCGACAGGAAGCTTTGTGGAAGTGGCCGCGTTCAACCCGGCTGAGGACGAGGCGCCTGCGGATTATACCCGTGTGCGTGGCGAGGCGGATACGCGCTATCGCATTGCCGTGGCCGAAGGTGTGACCAGCTGGCAGGTGATGGACACGCTCAACAGCATTGAGTTGCTCAGTGGGGAGATTGAGCGGCCTGAAGAGGGCGCGTTGGCACCGGACAGCTATGAGGTCCGTGTCGGCGACAGCCGTCAGAGCGTCATTGACAGGATGCAGGATGCACAGGAGATTCTTGTGTCGGCGGCTTGGGAAAGCCGGGCAGACGGGCTTCCGCTCAGTTCACCGGAAGAGTTGTTGATCCTTGCGTCGATCATTGAAAAAGAGACGGGTGTTGCGGAAGAGCGGCGTCAGGTGGCCAGTGTATTCACCAACCGTTTGAACCAAGGTATGCGCTTGCAGACCGATCCGACGGTTATTTATGGCGTGACTGAAGGTGTGGGTGTTCTGGGACGTGGCTTGCGCCAAAGCGAGTTGCGGCGTGAGACCCCTTGGAACACCTATGTGATTGAGGGGCTGCCGCCGACACCAATTGCCAATCCGGGCCGTGCCAGCCTGGAAGCAGCGGCTGATCCTGATACGACGCCATATATCTTCTTTGTGGCGGATGGCACGGGGGGCCACGCTTTTGCTGAGACTTTGGCCGAACACAATCAAAACGTTGCTGCCTGGCGCAAGATTGAAGCGGAGCGGGCCAACCAGTAATCTGGTGGATATCGGAAACATCAAACGCGGCGCTCTCGGGCGTCGCGTTTTGTTTTGGCTGATACTGGGGTCGTTAGTTCGGTAGCACTTCAACCAGAATTTTTGCAGGCAGTTGAAACGTCGAGCTGGCGCTGTCGGAGGCAGGGCCTGCTTGCACTGTGCCAAAGAAGCAGGCGGCGGCAAGCGACAGTCTGATAGGCCAGGACGGCGTAGTATTGGTAGCAATACGCATCGTGGTCACCCTTTATTCATCCAACTTAATCTAGCCATAGAAAGGTTTAGTTTGTGATAAGGGCGCAATTGGGGCAGCAGAGAACTGGAATTGAAACAATGCGTTTCACCACCAGGCAACAGTTGCGGTCTTTGGTTTAATTATTTGAAAACATTTATAATATTGATTTTCACTACAGTTTTGTGCTAGCTTTTTTTGGCTGGACCCATGCGGAAAATCGCCTAACCGGTTTGAATTTGAGTGTGAAAATTTGTGTGGGGCTTGTGCGGAGGGGCAACTGCGCATGAGAGGCATAGAGCGGCTATGACAGAACATTTCACGCCTTCGGGTGGACGCGTACTAGACCAAGAATTAGACGCGCTGCAACTTATGTTGCGGCGGGTGACGGGCGAGCTGGAGCGGATGAAAATTGCGTTGCAACGTGACGGGCCGTCAGCCACCGCAGCGGGGCGGCGGGTCTTGGCCGAGGTACGGCAGTGCATGCGATTGGCGCTATTGGTGGAGAGAGACATTGACCAGCGCACCGCAAAAGGCAATTCAGCAGGATACTCACAGCTTAATCTCGACGCCGCGCGATCTTCGATCGGGCGCCGCTTGGATCGCCTCCGAACCGCGCGCAGTACAGAGTGAGTTTTTGGACAGCCTGACGGAGGGGGAGCTTTTGGCGCTCCCCTTTTTGTTTGAGTTCTGGGCTATGCCGCATCAGTTGCCGCCAGAAGGTAACTGGAAGACCTGGGTGATCCTTGGTGGGCGCGGGGCGGGTAAGACGCGGGCCGGGGCCGAATGGGTGCGGTCGATGGTGGAGGGGGCCAGACCGCTGGATGCGGGGCGCGCACGGCGGGTGGCTTTGGTGGGTGAAACCATTGATCAAGTGCGTGAGGTGATGATTTTTGGCGAAAGTGGCTTGATAGCCTGTGCGCCGCCTGATCGACGACCAGTTTGGGAGGCGGGGCGGCGGCGATTGGTATGGCCGAATGGTGCGGTGGCGCAGGCGTTTTCAGCGCATGACCCGGAGAGCCTACGCGGACCTCAATTTGATGCAGCTTGGGTCGATGAGCTGGCGAAATGGCGCAACGGGCAGGAGACCTGGGACATGTTGCAGTTTGCGCTGAGGTTGGGGGAGAACCCGCGCCAGGTGGTGACCACGACGCCGCGCAATGTGGATGTGTTGAAGCGATTGTTGACGGCGACAACAACAGTGCAGACCAGCGCGCCTACGCAGGCCAATCGCGCCAATCTCGCGGAGAGTTTTTTGGCGGAAGTCGAGGCGCGTTATACAGGCACACGGTTGGGCCGGCAGGAGCTTGAGGGCGTTTTGATGGAGGACGCCGAAGGGGCTCTCTGGACACGGGCGCAATTGGATGGGTTGCGATGTGAGGACCTGCAGGAGATGGACCGGATTGTGGTGGCGGTGGACCCGCCGGTGACTGGTCATGCGGGCAGTGATGAATGCGGGATAGTTGTGGTTGGCGCGGTCACAAAAGGTCCAGTGCAAGACTGGCGCGCCTACGTGTTGGATGACGTGTCAGTGCGGGCCGCCACACCAGATGCCTGGGCGCGTGTGGCGTTGACGGCGATGGAGACCTGGGGGGCAGAACGCCTTGTGGCGGAGGTCAACCAAGGCGGCGATCTGGTGCAGCCGGTGATCAATCAGGTGGACCCGCTGGTGCCCTTTAAGGCGGTGCGGGCCACACGAGGCAAGGTGGCGCGGGCGGAGCCAGTGGCTGCGCTTTATGAACAGGGGCGGATTTTACATCGAGCTGGGCTTGGTGATTTGGAAGATCAGATGTGCCTGATGACAGCGCAGGGCTTCGTGGGGGCAGGTAGTCCGGATCGTGTGGATGCACTGGTTTGGGCCTTGCATGAATTGATCGTGGAACCGTCCGCCCATTGGCGCCGCCCGCGGTTGCGTGAGCTGTAAGGCAACAGCTGCGCGCGGTTAGAACGCTTCAATTTAAGAAAAATCCTTCAGAACTGTTTTTGTCCAAAGCGGACAGAATGAGATGAGCAGGTCGCCAGAGAGGTGACGCAGAGATCCGGGAGCGGCAGAGCATGCTAGGGAAGTTTTTGCATAAGAAGGCCCCAGAGGCGGCGCCTCAGGCGAAGGCCAGTGCGACAGGCAAGGTGGTGGCCTATCACAGCGCCGGTCGTGTGGCCTGGAGCCCGCGTGATACGGTGTCGCTGACCCGTACGGGGTTCGCTGCCAATCCTGTGGGTTTTCGCGCAGTGCGGATGATTGCCGAGGCGGCTGCAGCCCTTCCACTGGTGTTGCAGGATCAGCGCCAGCGGTTTGAGACCCATCCGATGTTGAAGCTTTTGACCGCGCCTAACGGGGGGCAGGGGCAGGCGGAGCTGCTTGAGGCGTTGTACGGCCAGATATTGCTTTCTGGTGATGGCTATGTCGAAGCCGTCGGCGGCGACTTAGGGGCGCCAGTGGAACTGCATGTGTTGCGCTCGGATCGTATGAGTGTTGTGCCCGGCGCGGACGGTTGGCCTGTGGGGTATGAGTATGCGGTGGGAGCGCGCAAACATAAGTTTGCGGTGGGGGAGATTTCACCGATTTGCCATATCAAGACGTTTCATCCGCAGGACGATCATTACGGGCTGTCTCCGATGCAGGCGGCGGCCATGGCGATGGACGTGCACAACAGTGCCTCTCGTTGGTCCAAGGCTCTGTTAGACAATGCCGCAAGGCCTTCGGGGGCGATTGTGTATCGCGGTCAAGACGGACAAGGCAGCCTATCAGCAGATCAATATGACCGATTGGTAAGCGAGATGGAGAGCCATCACCAAGGCGCGCGCAATGCGGGACGTCCGATGTTGCTGGAAGGTGGGCTGGATTGGAAGCCAATGGGGTTCTCACCGAGCGATATGGAGTTTCACAAGACCAAGGACGCTGCGGCGCGCGAGATTGCCCTGGCCTTTGGGGTGCCGCCGATGCTGCTCGGAATCCCGGGCGATGCGACCTATGCGAATTACCAAGAGGCCAACCGGGCGTTTTACCGGCTGACCGTGCTGCCGCTGGCGGCCAGGGTCACGGCAGCGATGGGCACTTGGCTGGCAAAACATGTTGGCGAAGAGGTTACACTGAAGCCGGATTTAGATCAGGTGCCGGCCTTGGCCACTGAGCGGGACGCGCAATGGGCGCGGGTGGCAGGGGCTGACTTCCTGTCGGATTCAGAGAAGCGACGATTGCTTGGTTTGCCAGCGCAGTCGGACGAGGGCGCGCATGGGTGATCCGCGATACGGTTTCGAGAGTTTTGACTGCGCGCCGGGCCTGCGGCTTGAAGCGCATGAGAGGGTGGCGAAGTTGCAGTTTGAGAGTTTGAACCGGCGTTTGGACAAGATCGAGCAGTTGATTGAGCGGTTAGAGCGGCGGTTGTGGCTAACGGTGTATGGTGTTGTCGGGGTGATCCTGGCGCAGGCGTTTCAGTCGATTTTAGATGTGACGCCATGAGTGAGGAGTGTGTGATGCAAGACAGCGGGTTAGAGCGGAAATTTGCACGATTTGGCGACGGATTGAACGTCGAAGACGGGCAGGTGATCAGCGGGTATGCGAGCCTGTTTGGTGCAGCGGATCGTGGTGGCGACATTGTACAAAAAGGAGCCTATGGCGCGTCTTTGGAGCGACTGTCCAAAGAGGGGCGGCAGGTGAAGATGCTGTGGCAGCATGATCCGGCGCAACCCATCGGTCTTTGGGAAGAGGTGCGCGAAGATAGCCGTGGACTTTGGGTCAAAGGGCGGTTGCTGGACAATGTGGCCAAGGGGCGCGAAGCGGCAGCCCTGATAGCAGCGGGTGCAATTGAAGGCTTGTCGATTGGCTACCGCACCAAGAAAGCCAGCAAAAATACAAAGGGCCAGCGGCTCTTGACGGAACTGGAGCTTTGGGAGGTGTCGCTTGTGACCTTTCCGATGCTGCCCAGTGCGCGGGTAACCGCGAAGGAGGACGCTTTTCTGCCCTTGCGGGAAGCGGCGGCCTATCTGCGGAGCATCAGCCGCGGGATGGTGGCGCAGTAAGCGCCAGAACAAAAACGGGAAGTCAGTGATGAATAAGACCGAGACAGAGTCTCGGATCGGGGAAGGCGTGTCTCCGGTCCAGGAAATAAAATCTGCTGTGGCAGAGTTCGCAAGCAGTTTCAATGCCTTTCGAGGTGACATTCACGCGGAATTCAAACAACAGAAAGAGCGATTGACCATGCTTGAACGCAAATCGACACAGGCGGCACGGCCGCATTTGGCGGCGGCAACGGACTTTGATGCGCCACATCAGAAAGCTTTCGATGCCTATCTACGCTCTGGCGAAGATGATGGGTTGCGTGGCTTGGAGCTTGAAGGCAAAGCCATGTCCACTGCTGTGAACAGCGATGGCGGCTTTCTGGTGGATCCTCAGACCGCAGAGACCATCAAGTCGGTACTAAACAGCACTGCCAGCATCCGTGGGATTGCCAATGTAGTGACTGTGGAGGCGGGCTCCTATGATGTGCTGATCGACAGTTCGGAAACCGGAGCGGGCTGGTTTTATGATGCCACGGCGACCACCGAGACCGGCACGCCGACTATTGAGCGCATTGCCATTCCACTGCATGAGCTGTCGGCGTTGCCAAAGGCGTCTCAGCGGTTGTTGGATGACAGCGCGTTTGACATTGAGGCGTGGCTGGCAGGGCGCATTGCCGACAAATTCGCACGGGCGGAGGCCGCGGCCTTTATCACGGGAGATGGTGTCGATAAGCCAACCGGTATTCTAACGCATACGGCGGTGGATGATGCCAGCTGGAGCTGGGGTAATATCGGGTATGTGGTCACAGGCGTAGACGGAGATTTCAACGGCGGGGATGCGCTGGTGGATCTGGTTTATGCGTTGGGGGCGCAATACCGCGCCAATGGCAGTTTTGTGATGAATTCCAAAACGGCTGGTGCGGTGCGAAAGCTGAAAGACGCGGACGGACGCTTCCTGTGGTCTGATGGATTGGCAGCGGGCGAGCCTGCGAGGTTGCTTGGTTATCCGGTGCTGATTGCAGAAGACATGCCAGATATTGCGAGCGGTGCGGATGCCATAGCCTTTGGCGATTTTCGGCCGGTTACACCGTGGCAGAGCGGCCGGACCTGCGCGTGTTGCGCGACCCGTTCAGCGCCAAGCCACATGTGCTGTTCTATGCGACCAAGCGTATTGGTGGCGATGTCAGTGACTTTGCCGCGATCAAGCTGCTGCGCTTTGCGGTGAGCTGATTTCCTGGGTGGGTGGGGCGCGCGAGCGCCATCATCCGGGCGCGCGTCGGACTACGCACGTTGTCTGGCTTACCCCCTCCGTTAAAGCGACGTGAGGACGCGCGCCCAACAAAGACCATCGAGAGTTTTGGAGTTGTTCCATGATGTTAGTCGAAGAGACCTCGGTGCCAACGGAGGCACTGCCGGTTCAAGAGTTTCGAGATCACCTGCGGTTAGGAAGCGGGTTTTCCGACGATACGTTGCAGGACAGCGTTTTGGAAAGCTATTTGCGCGCAGCAATCAGTGCGGTGGAGGCGCGCACCGGAAAAGTCATGTTTCAACAGACTTTTGGTTGGAAGGTTTACGGGTGGCGTGACAGTGCCGCCAATACCCTGCCGGTGGCGCCGGTGTCTGAGGTTTTGGAAGTGACGCTAGAAGATGCGCAAGAGACTGTGGTTTCGGTGGCTTCCAGCGCTTACCGATTGATCAGTGATGCGCATGCGCCGGGTTTGAGGGGCGTCTCTGGGGCATTGCCGCGTATTCCAAATGACGGAAGTGCCACTGTGCGGTTTGTTGCGGGATATGGCACGGAGTGGTCTCACAGTCCTGCAGATATGCGTCAAGCGGTGCTGTTGTTGGCTGCGCATTACTATGAGTTCCGGCACGAAACAAATTTGAGTGAAGGGTGCATGCCATTTGGCGTGGTTAGTCTGTTGGAACGCTACCGTCCACTGCGTTTGGGCGCGGGAGCAATGTCATGACTGGCGCGGTGACATTGTCGCGGCGCTTGTTGCTTGAGCGTCCCTTAGCAACACCGGACGGGGCGGGTGGATTTGTGCAGACCTGGGAAACACTGGGCACGGTTTGGGCCGAAGTGGTGACGCGTAGCGGGCGTGCAACAGATGGCGGGGTTATGTCGCTGGCGGGGGCCAAGTATCGGATCACTTTGCGGGGGGCGCCATGGGGCGCGGCACAGCGGCCAACGTCAGAGTGTCGGTTCCGAGAGGGCGATCGGGTTTTTGCCATTGAGGCGGTGACGGAAAAGGACGGGCACGGCCGGTATCTGGTCTGTCACGCCACAGAAGAGGTGGCATCATGAGTTACGGGGTAGGTGCGGCGTTGCAGGAGGCTGTTTTTGGCGCGTTGGAGACGGATGTTTCCCTCAATACCTTGGTTGGTAACGATATATTTGATCAGCTACCAGTCGGTAAGGTGCCAGATTTGTTTGTGTCGATCGGGCCGGAAACCGTGTTGGATCGTTCAGATAAGGATGTGGGCGGTGCAGAGCATAGATTTGTGGTGTCCGTGATTGGCGACGCCAGCGGATTTTCCAGGGTGAAGGCCGCTGCGGCTGCTGTGAGCGACGTTCTTATCGGCTTGGATGCCAGTCTGAGCCGGGGGCGGTTGGTTTATCTGCGGTTTGACCGGGCGGTGGTGAAACGGGACGGGCGCAAGAACCTGCGCCGGGTGGATCTGCGCTTTGTTGCGCGGGTGGAAGATAATCATATCTAGTTTGGAGAGACACCATGGGTGCGCAAAACGGCAAAGACCTATTGATCAAGGTGGATTTGACCGGCGACGGGCAGTTTGAAACCGTGGCGGGGCTACGTGCGACGCGGATCAGTTTCAACGCAGAAAGCGTCGATGTGACGTCGCTGGAAAGTCAGGGCGGGTGGCGTGAGCTGCTGGCCGGGGCGGGGGTGAAGTCTGCGGGCATTAGCGGATCTGGTGTGTTTAAGGATTCCAACACGGATGAACGCGCACGGCAGATTTTCTTTGATGGGGAAACACCGGATTTTCAGGTGATCATTCCTGATTTTGGCATCGTTGAGGGTGCGTTTCAGATCACATCAATTGAGTACGCGGGAAGTCACAACGGCGAAGCAACCTACGAGATGGCGATGGCCAGTGCTGGGGCGCTGACCTTCACGGCGGTGTGAGCATGGCCAATCCCTATGCTGGTGAGGTGGCGCTGACGATTGATGGTCGGCGGTACGTGTTGAAGTTGACGCTTGGCGCGTTGGCCGAGTTGGAGGCGGGGTTGGGGGAAGAGACCCTTGTTGCGTTGATTGGCCGGTTTGAAAGTGGCGGTTTTGCCTCGCGGGATGTGTTGGCGTTGATCGTGGCTGGGCTGCGGGGCGGCGGTTGGCAGGGGGATGCAAAAGACCTCATGCAGACCGAGATCAATGGCGGAGCTCTCGAGGCCGCGAAGGTCGCGGCTCAGTTGTTGGTGCGGGCGTTTGGCCCGATAGGCGTGTCGGACGATGGCCCGGTTTGATTGGCCCGTGTTGCTGCAGGCCGGAGTACATGGACTGGGCCTGAAACCAGCAGAGTTCTGGCAGCTCACCCCGGCAGAGTTTGCGTTGATGTTGAAGCCCTCGGGGGCGCAGAGGATGACGCGGTCCGGGTTTGAAAGCTTGATGGCTGCATATCCCGACACAGAGGAAGGATCACGGCATGGATGATTTGGACGCCTTTGAAGGGCAAGTGGACGCGCTGGAAGTGAGCCTAGGGCAAGCGACCGCAATGGTGGCCGACTTTGACGGTGAATTGCGTCGTATGCAACAGGCGCTGGACGCAACCGGACAGGATGTGGCCTCTCTTGAGAAGGGTATTAGTCGCGGGCTGCGCAAGGCATTTGACGGATTGGTGTTTGACGGCATGAAGCTATCGGATGCACTGGAGCGTTTAGCGCAGAGCATGATTGATGCAGCTTACCGGGGCGCGTTGAAACCGGTCACTGATCAGATCGGGCAAGTGGTGTCTTCTGGGATTGGCGGATTGATGGGCGATCTGCTGCCGTTCGCCGACGGTGGAGCATTCACGCAGGGACGGGTGTTGCCCTTTGCCAATGGCGGCGTGGTCAGCGGGCCGGTTAGTTTTCCGATGCGTGGTGGACGCGGATTGATGGGAGAAGCCGGTCCGGAAGCGATTTTACCACTCTCACGTGGGGTCGACGGGAAGTTGGGCGTACGCAGTCAGGCGAGCAGTGGTTCGGTACAGGTGGTGATGAATGTCACCACGCCGGATGTTGAAGGTTTCCGTCGGTCTCAAGGACAGATTGCCACGCAAATGAGCCGCGCCTTGGGACGGGCTCAGCGCAATCGATAGGAGGTGAGCATGAGTTTTCACGAGGTCAGATTCCCGGCTACATTGAGTTTTGGCTCTGTGGGTGGCCCACAGCGGCGTACGGAGGTCGTAACGCTCGTCAACGGGTTTGAAGAACGCAACACACCCTGGGCGCATTCTCGTCGTCGGTATGATGCGGGGGTTGGTATGCGGTCTTTGGATGACGTCGAAACTTTGATTGCGTTTTTTGAAGCGCGCCGCGGACAATTGCATGGGTTTCGCTGGAAAGATTGGTCCGATTTTAAGTCAAGTACAGCATCGCAAGATGTGGACTACCGTGATCAGGTGATTGCGCAGGGGGACGATGTTACTTTCGGGTTCCAGTTGGCGAAGACTTATCATTCGGGTCCACATAGCTACGAACGGCCCATTCGCAAGCCAGTCCAGGGCTCCGTTCAGGTTGGCCTCGGGGGCGACGCATTAGTGGAAGGGGTGGACTATGAGGTCGACCTAGCTAGTGGAGTTGTGACTTTTGCGCATCCTCCCAATCAGGGAACTGAGATCACGGCCGGTTTTGAGTTTGATGTGCCAGTACGCTTTGACGCGGACAGTATTCAAACCAGTGTGGCGAGTTTTAAAGCAGGCGATCTGCCAAATGTTCCGGTGATTGAGGTGCGTGTCTAATGGCATTTCAAGAGCAGTTGTTGGAACACCTCCCAAGTGGAGAGACTACGGTGGCCAGGGCTTGGGGGATCACCCGTAAAGATGGGGCAAAGCTGGGATTTACTGATCACGATGAAGATTTCGAATTTGAAGGTTTTGCCTTTCGCGCGGCCACCGGATTGAGCGCAAGCGCGATTGAACAAGGTACCGGACTGTCTGTCGACAATGCTGAAGCGGTAGGGCTTCTTAGTGATGCCTCTGTAACGGATACGGACATTGAGGCCGGGCGTATGGATGGTGCTGAGGTGGTTGCGTGGTTGGTGAATTGGACAAATACTTCAGAACGCAATGTAGTTTTTCGCGGTTCTATCGGCGAGATCCGTCGTTCAGGTGGGGCTTTTGTCGCCGAGTTACGTGGCTTGGCTGAAGCCTTGAATACGCCGCGTGGGCGTGTGTATCAGCGTCCGTGTAGCGCCGTGCTTGGTGACGCATCCTGCGGATTTGATGTTGCGGCAGCCGGCTATCAGGTTCAGATCTCCGTTGAGGCTGTGAAGGATCAACGCATTTTTGATGTGGTCGGTCTGCAAGAATTCGAAGTGGGGTGGTTTGCCCGAGGTCAGTTGCAGGTTACTTCCGGTGCGGCGGATGGTCTTCGAGGTTTGATCAAACGTGATTGGGGGCCTGAGGCAGGCTTAAGACGCATAGAGTTATGGGAGGAGTTGCCGGCTGATGTCGCGTCTGGAGATATGATCCAGTTGACCGCAGGCTGCGACAAGAGGTTTTCAACTTGCCTGTACAAGTTTCTAAATGAAAATAACTTTCAAGGTTTCCCCGATATTCCTGGTGAGGACTGGGTAACCAGTTACCCGAGCAAAAACAGCGGAAACACTGGCGGGAGTCTCAGATGATTAGTGTATGGTCACAGCAGGTGGTGGCTGAAGCGCGCCGTTGGATTGGGACGCCTTATTTTCATCAGGCCAGTTGTCAGGGTGCTGGCACAGATTGTCTCGGCCTTATTCGAGGCGTTTGGCGCCAATTATACGGTGCAGAACCCGAGAATGCGCCGGCCTATACCCAAGATTGGTCGGAGGCACATGGCGTAGAGTCACTTTGGGACGCAGCAGGCCGTCATTTGCGTCCAAAGCCAGTTTCTCACGAGCAATCTGGAGACGTACTTTTGTTTCGCATGAAATCTGGTGCGTTGGCCAAACACTTGGGCATCGCAGCGCAGGTTGGCGCGAGGGCTAGTTTTATTCATGCTTATAGCGGGCATGCTGTGGTCGAAAGCCCTTTGAGCCTCCCTTGGAAGCGGCGGATCGTGGCGCGGTTCGAATTTCCTGATCACTTCTGAATGCAAGTAGGGGACAGAACGGAATGGCGACAGTAATTTTGGCGGCTGCAGGGGCAGCAATCGGCGGGACAGTAGGCGGCGGATTAGCCGGAGTGTCTTCGGTGGCAATTGGACGGTTGGCGGGGGCCACACTTGGCCGTGTTATTGATCAGGGCCTTATGGGGGCGGGATCGGACGTGGTCGAAACCGGGAAGCTGGATCGATTTCGACTCACTGGATCGGCGGAAGGGGCAGCACAAACGCGGGTGTTTGGCAGGATGCGGGTCGCCGGTCAGGTGATTTGGGCCACGCGATTTACTGAGACCGTAACTGAGAGTGGTGGTGGAAAGGGCGCGCCCTCCCAGCCAACAACGAGGAGTTATAGTTATTCAGTGTCTCTGGCTATAGCGCTTTGCGAAGGGGAGATCCTCCGTGTTGGGCGTGTTTGGGCGGACGGTATGGAGATTGGTCGTGAAGACCTGCCAATGCGGGTGTATACCGGCACGTCCGATCAGTTACCGGATCCGAAAATGGAGGCTGTGGAAGGTGCAGGAGCTGTGCCAGCCTATCGTGGAACGGCCTATGTGGTGATCGAAGACCTGCAGTTGGAGCGATTTGGCAATCGGGTACCGCAATTCAACTTTGAAGTGGTGCGGGCCACTCCGAAGGGCGTGTCCGAGCGGGATTCCGATTACAGCGAAAGTGTGCGGGCTGTGGCTTTGATGCCGGGTACAGGAGAGTACGCTCTCGCAACTACACCAGTGTATTCATCTCCTGAACCTGGCGAAACGCGATGTGCTAATGAGCACACTCCGTCGGGGCTGACAGACTTTGTGACTTCGTTTCAGGATCTTCAAGAGGAGCTTCCGAATTGCGGTGCAACCTCTTTGGTAGTGAGTTGGTTTGGGGACGATTTGCGAGCAAACATGTGCCAGCTGCGCCCCAAAGTTGAGAATGTCGACGTTGATGGGGACAATATGCCGTGGCGGGTTTCCGGCTTGTCGCGCGTCGAGGCACAGGCCGTCGCGCAATTGGAGGGACGGCCGGTTTATGGCGGCACGCCTACCGACACAGCCGTGGTACAGGCGATCAGGCATATGGCGGCTACAGGCACGGAAGTGACCTTTTATCCCTTTATTCTGATGGATCAGATGGCAGGAAATGGCTTGCCTAATCCCTGGAGCGATGCGGAGGATCAGCCTGTTTTGCCGTGGCGGGGGAGGATCACCAGTTCTGTCGCCTTCGGTAGGGAGGGAAGTCCAAACGGCACTGCGCAAGCAGACGCAGAAGTCGCGGCATTTTTTGGCACGGCAACAGCAGCAGATTTTTCAGTGGCTGAAGATGAGGTGCATTACACAGGGCCTGAGGAATGGTCCTACCGACGATTCATCCTGCACTATGCAGCATTGTGTGTGGCGGCAGGGGGGATTGAAGCTTTCTGCATCGGGTCAGAAATGCGGGGATTGACGCAGATCCGCGGAGCGTCAGGGTTTCCAGCGGTTACGGCGCTCAAAAAGCTTGCTCAGGAAGTACGCGCATTGCTTGGGTCTGGGGTCAAAATTGGCTATGCGGCAGATTGGTCTGAGTACTTTGGATTTCACCCACAAGACGGAACCGGAGACGTTTACTTTCACTTGGATCCGCTTTGGTCTGATCCGGAAATCGATTTTGTTGGCATTGACAACTATATGCCGCTTTCCGACTGGCGAGACGGTCATGCGCATCTGGATGCCCAAGAATGGGACGGTTCTCAGGACGCGTCATATTTGGCGGCAAATATTGCTGGTGGGGAAGGGTTTGATTGGTACTACCATTCGCAAAGTGCAAGAGAGGCGCAAATTCGTACGGCGATTGAGGATGCGGCCTATCAGGAACCGTGGGTGTTTCGGTACAAGGATATTAAAAGCTGGTGGGGCAAAGCCCATCACGACCGTATTGGTGGAGTGCGTCAGGAAACACCTACAGGCTGGGAACCTGGGTCCAAGCCGATCTGGTTCACAGAAGTTGGCTGCGCAGCCATTGATAAGGGCAGCAATCAACCGAACGTCTTTTTAGACCCGAAGTCATCAGAGTCCGCGTCGCCATTTTTCTCCAACGGATTGCGGGAGGATGAGGTGCAGCAACGCTATTACCAAGCGCTTTACCGGCATTTTGGTGACGCAGTACACAATCCTGAATCCGACGTCTACGACGGGTCTATGGTGGATCGAGATCGTATGTTTGCATGGGCTTGGGACGCGCGACCCTTTCCTGCCTTTCCCAACGAGCGGGAGATTTGGAGTGATGGTGAAAACTATGCGAAGGGGCATTGGATCAACGGCCGGGTTTCCAACAGGACGTTGGCATCGGTGGTCGCGGAGATTTGTCAGGCTGCAGGAGTGGCGGCGTTTGATGTATCCGGGCTGCGAGGTGTGGTGCGTGGATTTGTGCAAAGCGAGGTTTCAGACGGACGTGCCGCGCTTCAACCTCTTATGTTGCGTCACGGCTTTGATGTGATCGAACGCGAAGGCGTGTTGAAATTTGTGATGCGTGGAGGGCATGAAACTGCGGTTTTGGCTATAGATGACCTTGCTGTTTCCGGCGAGGTTGAAGGTGACTTTGAGTTAAATCGCCAAGCAGATGCCGAATTGGCAGGGCGCGTACGGCTGAACTTTGTACTTGCTGAGAGCGAGTTTGATGCCGTGTCAGAAGAAGCCATTTTACATGATGAGGCCACCTTTGGGGTGGCACAAAGTGAAACCGAAGAAATGATGACGAGGGGCGAGGGACGACAAACCGTGGAGCGTTGGCTCGCGGAAGCTCGTGTGGCGCGGGATCGCGTAAAGCTGGCTCTTCCACTTAGCCGACTTGATATTGGTGCCGGTGACATTGTCGAGATGAATACCTCTTCTGGGCGTCTGCAGAGCTTTCGCATGGAGCGTATAACGCAGCAAAGCGCACAGCTTCTTGAGGGAGCTCGCATAGAACCGCGTATTTATGAAGCGATGGAAATTGGCGAAGAT
This sequence comes from Shimia sp., assembly GCA_024224295.1. Lineage (GTDB taxonomy): Bacteria > Pseudomonadota > Alphaproteobacteria > Rhodobacterales > Rhodobacteraceae > Shimia. The sequence goes on from JAAENN010000262.1 coordinate 63,418, forward strand.
GCCATCAGGAGCAATGGATTTGTTGCGCCGGTACCGGTGCAAAGCTTGTTTCTCGATGTGCCCTTGATGACCGGCGAAGAAGTTCCACATGCACCACATATCGCGATAAGCGGGCGCCCTTGGCCAGGAAGTGCGGCTGTCTACCTGAGCGATCAAGACGAGGATTACTCGATCAACAGGTTGGTCGAACGTGCTGCGGTGATTGGCCTGACAGAAAACGCGCTGTTACGTGCGGGGACGGGCCGTTGGGATGTAGGGTCTCCAATTCAGGTGCGTTTGTTGGATGGTGCCTTGTCCAGTGTCTCAACGGCGGACGTGTTGAATGGCAAGAACCTTGCGTTTATCGGGTCTGGACAGCCGGATGATTGGGAAGCGATTCAATTTCAGAACGCAGACCTGATCGGTGATAGACGTTATGCTGTTTTCCAAAGGTTGCGTGGGCAGTTGGGCACAGACGCAATGGTGCCAGATGTTTGGCCGTCAGGCAGTTGGTTTGTGTTGATGTCGCCCAATGTGGTGCAGCTGCCTCTAAACAGGCAAAAGCGTGGGTATTCCCAACATCTGCGCGTCGGTCCGGCTCAACGGCCTGTTGGCGGGCCGAGTTACACACATCATGCGCATGCATTTTCCGGGATAGGGTTACGCCCATATGCACCTGTTCATCTTTCGATGGTTGCTCAGGAAAACGGCGATATTCAGCTTTCCTGGATCCGACGTGCACGGGTGGATGCTGATGCGTGGGATAGAGTAGAGGTGCCCATCTCTGAAGAAGCAGAAGCCTATCTCGTCCGCGTGCGTCGAGGGACAACTGTTCTGCGTGAGGAGCAAGTTGTTGAATCGGATTGGATATATTCGGCCGTTTCGCAAGCCGTTGATGGCGGTGTGAATGGTACAGAAGTTGATGTGGCGCAAATTTCGGCCACCTACGGACCTGGGCTTTTCCGGTCCATTGCGCTCTAGACATGTGAAGGTGTCATGGCCTTCGCAGAAAGAATGTTTCATTCGATTTGGTTTTTGTGGTCTTCACGTCTTTGAATTTGCGGCACTTTGCTTAGGTGGTGTAGACTGGCCGGGATAAAAGGGGATCAAAATGGCTGAGACGCAACCCAAGGTGACCGAACTTGACCCGGTCTGGCAGCGTATTACGCGAGAAGCAGAAGAGGCGGTAAAGGAGGAGCCATTGATGGGTGGCTTGGTGCATGCCTGCGTTTTGCACCACCGCACCATAGAGCGCGCGCTGAGCTATCGTTTTGCCGCAAAGCTATCGTCCAACGAGATGTCTATGGTGATCTTGCGCGAGATTGCAGACGAGGCGTTTGCGTCAGATCCGGAGATTGCAGAATCTGCACGGGCTGATTTGAGCGCGATCTACGATCGTGATCCGGCGTGTCATCGTTTGTTGCAGCCGATCCTCTATTTTAAAGGTTATCAGGCGGTGCAGGCCTATCGCATCGGCAATTGGCTGTGGCGCCAGGGGCGTACGGACTTGGCCTACTTCATCCAGATGCGCACCAGTGAGATCTTTGGCATCGACATTCACCCAGCCGCCAAGATTGGCAAAGGCATTATGATCGACCACGCACATTCCATTGTGATTGGCGAGACTGCTGTGGTGGGTGACAACGTTTCGATGCTGCATTCGGTGACGCTTGGTGGGACCGGCAAAGAGGAAGAGGACCGCCATCCCAAGATTGGCGATGGCGTCTTGATCGGGGCAGGAGCCAAGGTGTTGGGTAACATCAAAGTAGGGCATTGCAGCCGCGTGGCTGCTGGTTCGGTTGTGCTTCAAGAAGTGCCGCCATGTTCGACCGTCGCAGGTGTGCCTGCGAAAGTGGTCGGCGAAGCAGGTTGTGATCAGCCAGCGGTGAATATGAATCAGGATATTGGTGACTGCAACAAAGGCTGACAGGCTAATGATCAAAAGGAAAAAGGACCGCATGATGCGGTCCTTTTTTTGTTTGGTGCGTTGGTTTAGGCCAACATTGCCATTGGGTTTTCCAGATTGGCGACAATGGAATTCAGCAACTGCGCCCCCAATGCGCCATCAATCACACGGTGATCGACGGACAAGGTCACGGACATAACGGTTGCGACCTCCAGTTCACCTTCGGCATTCACAACCGGCTTTTTGGTACCCGCGCCAACTGCAAGGATCGCGCCGTGCGGTGGGTTGATCACCGCATCAAAGTTGTCGATGCCAAACATGCCGAGGTTGGAGATAGCAAAACTGCCGCCTTGGTACTCATGCGGGGCCAATTTGCGGTCACGGGCACGGGTGGCGAGGTCTTTCATCTCTGCTGAAAGCGCGGAAAGCGACTTCATATCGGCGTCTTTGAGCACCGGGGTGAACAAGCCACCTTCGATGGCCACGGCCACCGCTACGTCAGAAGGCGAGAGCTTCAGGATGCGGTCATTCGCCCATACGGCGTTGGATTCTGGCACCTCTTGCAGTGCCAAGGCACAAGCTTTGATGATGAAGTCGTTTACCGAGAGTTTGGCGCCGCGTTTCTCCAGCTGTTTGTTGAGCTGGCTGCGGAAGGCAAGAAGCGCATCGAGTTTGATGTCGCGGCGCAGATAGAAGTGCGGGATCGACTGTTTGGCTTCGGTAAGGCGTGCGGCAATGGTTTTGCGCATGCCATCCAAGGCAACTTCTTCAAAGTCGCGGTCTGCGTACATCTTGAGCACTGTGTCGGCATCGGGCCCGGCCGGCAATTTGGCGGCTGGTGGTGGTGCAGATGGCTTTGACGCGCTGGCCGCTGGCTTTGCGGTTGGCGATGCCGTCGCGCCTTCAACATCTGCCTTCACGATGCGTCCGCGTGGGCCGGAGCCCTGAATGGTCGCGAGGTCCAAACCTTTGTTGGCCGCTATACGACGAGCAAGTGGTGATGCGAAGATGCGGTCTCCGTCTGCTGCAACAGGGGCTGCGGGTGCAGGTGCTGCTGACACTGCGTTGGGAGTGGCTTCAGGTGCACTCTCAGTCGCTGTGGCAGGCGCGGCAGTTGGTGTTGCCTGAATGTCGTCCGCGCTTTCACCATCTTCGAGCAAAATGGCGATAGGGGAATTCACCGCTACGCCTTCGGCGCCTGCAGGCACCAAAATCTTGCCAATTACGCCGTCTTCAACGGCCTCAAACTCCATTGTGGCCTTGTCGGTTTCAATCTCTGCCAACAGGTCGCCGGAAGAAACTTCGTCACCTTCTTGGACCAACCATTTGGCTAAAGTGCCTTCTTCCATGGTGGGCGAAAGGGCGGGCATGAGGATTTCTATAGGCATTTGCGTGTCTCCTCACCGATAGGTCACTTGTTTTACCGCTGTGATGACCTCGTCAGTGGTCGTCAGCGCCAGTTTTTCGAGATTGGCCGCATAGGGCATAGGGACGTCTTTACCGGTGCAGTTAATCACCGGGGCGTCCAGATAGTCAAAGGCGCGTTCCATGATGGTAGCCGAGAGGTGATTGCCGATGGACCCCACCGGCCAGCCTTCTTCCACAGTCACGCAGCGGTTGGTTTTCATCACTGAGGCGATCACCGTGTCATAGTCAATTGGGCGCAGGGTGCGTAGGTCGATGACTTCGGCGGAGATGCCGTCTCCTGCCAGCTTATCCGCTGCCTCAAGCGCATACTGCATGCCAATACCGAAGCTTACGATGGTCACGTCAGAGCCTTCGCGCCAGATGCGGGCCTTGCCGAATGGAATGGTGAAATCATCCATGTCCGGCACGTCAAAACTGCGCCCGTACATGATTTCATTTTCTAAGAAGATCACCGGGTTTGGATCGCGGATTGCCGACTTCAGCAATCCTTTGGCGTCAGAGGCCGAGTAAGGCATGGCCACTTTGAGACCTGGAATTTGCGCGTACCAGGCTGCGTAGTCCTGGCTGTGTTGCGCACCGACACGTGCAGCTGCACCGTTCGGACCGCGGAACACCATTGGCGCGCCCATCTGACCGCCGGACATGTAGAGTGTTTTTGCGGCAGAATTGATAATCTGGTCAATGGCTTGCATGGCGAAGTTGAATGTCATGAACTCGACGATCGGCTTCAAGCCTCCAAAGGCTGCACCCACCGCAATACCGGCAAAACCGTGTTCGGTAATCGGGGTGTCGATGACCCGCTTGCTGCCAAATTCGTCCAGTAGACCTTGGCTGACCTTATAGGCCCCTTGATATTCTGCGACTTCTTCGCCCATCAGGTAGACGTCTTCGTCGCCACGCATTTCCTCGGCCATGGCGTCGCGCAGCGCTTCGCGCACGGTTTGCGCCTTCATTGGGGTGCCTTCGGGCCAGTCCGGTGTTAAATCCGGCGCTGGTGCCGCTGGAGCGGCCTGTGCAGGCACGGAAGCAGGTGCGGCGGCGGCCGCAGCAGGAGCAGGCGCGCTGGTTTCGGGCGCGGCTGGAGCGGCCTCAACGGCGCTTACATCTTCGCCCTCTTCGGCCAAAATTGCGATGGCGGTGTTCACAGCCACACCTTCAGTGCCTTCAGTGATTAGGATTTTGCCAATCACACCTTCGTCGACGGCTTCAAACTCCATTGTGGCTTTATCGGTTTCGATTTCGGCGAGAATATCACCGGATTGCACGGTGTCGCCTTCTTTGACCAGCCATTTGGCCAGCGTGCCTTCTTCCATTGTCGGAGAGAGGGCGGGCATGAGAATTTCAGTAGCCATATTTTTGTCCTCTCGTCGGCTTAAGCGTAAATGTCGGTCCAGAGTTCGGACTCGTCTGGCAGGGGGCTCTCCTTGGCAAACTCAGCCGAGGCATTCACAATGGCTTTGATCTCTTTGTCGATCGCCTTCAGATCGTCCTCAGAGGCGTGTTTGCCGGTCAGAAGCATTTGACGCACGTTCTCAATAGGGTCACGTTCCTCGCGCATTTTCTGAACTTCTTCGCGGGTGCGGTACTTGGCCGGATCGGACATTGAGTGTCCGCGATAGCGGTAGGTCTTGACTTCAAGGATGTAGGGGCCTTTGCCTGAGCGGCAGTGTTTCACGGCGCGTTCGCTGGCGTCTTTGACCGCCAAGACGTCCATGCCGTCAACCATTTCCCCTGGAATGCCAAATGCTTCTCCGCGTTTGTAAATGTCGTGAGAGGAGGTGGAACGGGCTTGGGCGGTGCCCATCGCATATTGGTTGTTTTCAATCACAAAGATGACGGGCAGATCCCAGAGAGCGGCCATGTTGAAGGTTTCATAGACCTGGCCCTGGTTTGCAGCGCCATCACCAAAATAGGTGAAGGTCACGCGGCCGTTGTCTTTGTATTTATCTGCAAAGGCCAAGCCCGCGCCCAGTGGTACCTGCGCGCCGACAATGCCGTGGCCGCCATAGAAATGCTTCTCTTTTGAGAACATGTGCATGGAGCCACCTTTGCCTTTGGAGTACCCGCCTTCGCGCCCCGTCAGCTCGGCCATCACTCCGTTCGCATCCATACCACAGGCCAGCATGTGGCCGTGGTCGCGGTAGGAGGTAATACGCTTGTCACCGTCTTCTGTTGCGGCTTCAAGGCCCACAACCACGGCTTCTTGACCAATGTAGAGGTGGCAGAAGCCGCCGATCAGTCCCATGCCGTAAAGTTGGCCAGCCTTCTCTTCAAAGCGGCGAATTAACAGCATGTCGCGGTAGTATTGCGTGAGTTCTTCGCCCGAGACGTTGGGCTTCTTTGCAGCACGTTTTGCCGCCATGGTGGCTCCTCCCAAAGACAAAATGGTTTAGCGTTAAACCAAACTTGCAGGAAGGGTAGCGGATCACCGCATGGGTTGCGAGTGGAAAAGGTTGTTAATTGTCGGGAAGCTAGCGGATTTAGCGAATGACAAGCTCGTCCGCACGGATCATGCCCAACACGTCACGGGCTTGTTGGTCCAATAAATCAAGATCCAAGTAGCTGTCAGAAAGGCGGCGAGTAAGGTTTTCCATATGCAAGACTTCGGCCTGAGCCAAAGCCAGCTCCGCTTCCAGCTGCTGTTTTTCCGCAAGAATTTCTACGCGACGAAATAGACCATAATCACCCTGTACGGCGGCAAATGTGAAGTAGATCGCCAGCGTAAAGGCGATGCCAAAAAACGCAAGAGCGCCGAGAGCCGGCTTAGTGGAAGAAGATGTCATTACTGCCTCTGATCGCGCCTTAGCGGCGTCTATTCTCTTTATATCGTAGGTGATTCGCCCTGTGAATCCCTTTAGTACATTTTTTTCACTATTTTTTCTGAAGTTAGGATTGGTATTCGGACGCAAGTTTGTACGTCGGTATTGCGTTGGTTTCGCGACTGTTTCGCGGAGGTGTGATTTTTCGAGAGGCGCTGGTGTTGCATGTGTTGGCGCATCGGGCGGCGTGCACACCAAATGTTGGCGTCTGATCTTCCGTTTTCCTGTTCGATCGGTGCTCCATCCTGCATGTCGCAAAACTTTTCCCTCTCGCTCCTCCCGGCATTCTCTGCCAAACTTCTTTGCAATGACTGTTGGCGCATAGGCCAAACAATATGAGGCAGTTGGTATGAGTTTTTCACGTCGCAATTTTTTGGTGGGCTTGTCGTCGCTGGCGTTGGCGGCTTGTCAGGGCACATCAACCACGCCGTCGCGGCAAACGGCCTCGATTGCGCAAGGCTTACCGGTAGATTTGCGGCCGACACCTAACAGTGCGTACGACGCCTGGGTGGCAGGCTTTCGCGCGCGAGCGGTCAGCGCGGGGATCAGTGAGGCCACGTTGAACGCAGCGTTCCGAAAAACGGGGTATTTGCCGGGCGTGATCAAGCGGGATCGCAATCAGGTGGAGTTTACTCGCACATTGGAAGACTATTTAGCGATTGCGGCCTCTGATGAACGGATTGCCAAGGGTAAGGCGGCCTTTGCGCGGCATGACAGTACGCTGCGCAAACTGGAGCAGAGCTATGGGGTGGATGCGGAGATCATCTGTGCCATATGGGGCCTGGAGAGTTACTACGGAGATCGTAAGGGCGACATCCCGGTGATCTCGGCGACCTCGACGCTGGCCTTTGATGGGCGGCGCGGGAGTTTCTACGAAAAGCAGTTGATTGCAGCGCTGAAGATTTTGCAGAATGGCGATATCACGGTGGATCGCATGACCGGCAGCTGGGCCGGGGC
>JAAENN010000263.1 GCA_024224295.1 Shimia sp.
ATCGAGAGCTGTTTTCGGCGGTGTTTGCGCAGTATCACCTGTTTGATCATGCCTATGGCTTGACCGACGCAGAGTTGGGCGCGTTGGAGACCCGCATTGCTCAGCTTGGGCTGGCGCAGCGGGTGCATCTGTTGGGCGACAAATTCTCCAACACCAGCCTCTCAGCTGGGCAAAGTCGCCGGTTAGCTTTGGCCGTGGCTTTGGCAGAGCAGCGACCGATTATTGTGCTCGATGAATTTGCGGCGGATCAGGATCCGGCCAATCGGGTGTTTTTTTATGACGTGTTGATGCCCGAATTGTCGGCATCGGGGCGGCTTGTCTTGGCGGTGACACATGATGATCACCAATTTGGGAAATGTGATCGCTTGATCAAAATGGAAGCCGGGCGCATCGTGTCAGATGAGCGTATGCCGCGCCGCAAAGAGGTTTGAGTTTATGACTTTATCACAAGAGGCGCCAAGCCGGGCCACAGGGCTGGCGATGTTGGTGGCGCTGATCACCACAAGCTTTGTGACCGTGGTGGTGAATGTGCAGATGTATTCGGCACGCTGGAAATTTGCTGCGTTTTACCCAGAGAAGGCCGCCGATCGACCCTCTACGATCAGTGAATCAATTGCTGACCCGCGCATTGGCGAGCCGTTTGCTGATTGGCACCTGCTGTGCGCGCCGCTGTTGTTTGTGGGGGTTGCCTGTTTGATCCTGTCCACGTGGCGGGAAGCGCAAGCCAGTGGAACCGCGACCGTGAAGATCACGTCAGTGTCTTGGATTTTGGTGCTGTTGCAAGCTATGGCCTCCGTTGGCTTGGTGATCCTCAGTCAGTACCGTTTTCCTGACTTCCGCGATCAGCATATGGCGGGCAGCTATCTGTTTTTCTTCTCGCAAGCTTTTGTCGTGGTTGCCGGGGAAGTGCTGTCGCGGTCCTACGCGGCATTGGGCACACAAGCCCAGGTGGCTGGGCGCATCTGGTCGCCGCGATATGCCAGATGGCGCCGCCGATTTGTCTGGCTGCCGATTGTGCTGGGGCTGCTGTATCTGTGCCTGTTTTTGGGCAAGGGCTATGCGCCGGAGGCGCTGCGCTATGAGATCTATTGGGCCTACGTCAGCACCGAGCTTTTCCTGCTGAGTTCGTTTCTGTTTTACATGATGAGCTTCGCGCCGGACATGTGGCGCGTTTGGAAGCTGAGCCGCGTGGGCTATTCGTCGCTGGAGGCGTCCTGAGCGCGTAGCATGTGCGTGGCGCGGCGGGCGCGTTGCAAAGCCGTGATATGAGCGAGAATGGCAAACCCGGCGAGGCCCCAGATAATGGCGGTGTCGCCGAGAACGCCTGCGAGCATCAGCATGGCGCAGAGGTAGATCACACGCTCCATACGCTCAAAAAAGTCTGGCCAATCGGTGTTGGACACCGGCATTTCGATGGCAGTGCGGGCCTTGGCATAAGACGTGATGACCGAGCCTGAGAAACAAGCCAGCGCCAGCGGCCAGGCGTCGTGCATATGGGCCAGTGTAGCGAGCACGGCAAGCTCCTGGTAGCGGTCGACCATGGCGTCAAAATAGCCGCCTGCCTTGGTGGACATGTTGCGGCGGCGTGCGACTGCGCCGTCTAAAGCGTCAAACACAAAGGCCACGATCAGGGTCGCGCCGTAGAGTGCTGGGGACTGGTGCCAGAGGTAGGCAAGTGACACGACGATGATCAGCACCAAACCGATGAAAGTGACCTGATTTGGCGTCAGACGCGCTTTGACTAAGGGGGTGGCCATGGCTTCCCAAAGTGGGTCGATGGTGGATTTCATCAGGCCATCAATCATGGCGGTGTCCTTCAGGTGTAGCTGCGGATCGCGAGGCGGCGGATCTTGGCAAGTTGGTCAGCACGGGCGGCGAGTTGGGCGGCGCGTGTTGGATTGGGAGTATAGCTGGCGGAGGTGCGGGTTTTGAGCTTGGCGGCTGCGTCGCACACGCTACCCGCCCAGCCCATAAGTGGCGCGGCAAGCGTGGCTGTGCCGAGCATGCCTGCGTGGCGGGCGGAGCAGACGCGGATGTCGCGATTTAGGGCGTCCGCCAGCGTTTGAGCAAAGACTGGATCAGAGGCCACGCCACCGACAATGGAGAGTGACCCGGAGATTTGGGCGCCTTTTTCGCGGGCGACTTTGGACATGGCCCAGCGGAGGTTGAGCGCAACGCCCTCGATGGCGGCGCGGCGCAGGGCATTTTTGTCGTGGTGCAGGCTGAGGCCATGGAAGGTGCCGCGCAGGGCGGAGTTGTCCACCGGTACTCGTTCGCCCGCGAGCCAGGGTAGGAAGAAGGGGTCGTCGTCTTGTGGCGTGCCGATGTTGGCAAAGCGGGTGTCTTTGGCGCCGTTGCCGGTGAGTTGGCAGACCCAATCCAGCGCGGAACCGGCGTTTTCCTGGCTGGCGATCAACAGGGGACGGTAGTTCAGGCCAGAGGTGATGGTGGCGTAGGAATGCGCCACCGACAGGCGGCGGTTGGGAAAGAAACCCGCGATCCAGGCGGAGGTGGCCACGGAAATGTGCAGCGCGCCGTCGCCAACTTCGCCGGAGCCCAAAGCGGAGGCCATGACATCAGAGGTGCCGCCCAAAACTTTGACCGCGGCGTCTAGACCCAGCTCGGCGGCGGCCTGTGGTGTAAGTGTGCCCACGATGGTGTCGGCCTGAGTGATAGGCGCGAGTTTGGCGCGTTCGATGCCGGTGAGAGCGCAGAGCGCATCGGACCAGCCTTCGCGACCGGTGCGGCTGTCCATGACCCAACTGAGATTGGCGCTTTCGGGGCTGGTGGTCATCTCGCCGGTGGCGCGGTGCACCAGCCAGTCTTTCACATCCACCATCCAGCGGGTTTTGGCGTAGACCTCTGGTTCCTGCTGCATCACCCAGAGCATTTTGGCGGTGGGGTCCATGCCGTTTTTGGCAGGCGCGCCATTGGCCAATCGTAGCCATTTCAATAGGCGTGGCAGGTTATAGCCATGTACCTCCGGGAAGCCGCCGGTGAGTTTTTTGCCCAAGGGCGCGGCACGTTTGTCCAGCCATGTCAGGCACGGCCGAAGTGGCGCGCCATTGGCGTCACAGCAAACCAGTCCGCAGAGTTGCGACGAAAACACCAGCGCGGCGGCGCGTTTGGACAGGTCCGGCACCTCCTGACGCAAAGTGGCCAACGCATGGGCCAGCGCGCCCCACCAATCTTCGGGGGATTGTTCAGCAATGCCGCCGGTCTTTAAGACCAGCGGGTAGCTTTCGGTAACGCGGGCCAAAACGGTGAGGTTGCTGTCTACCACGCCGACCTTCACGCCGGAGGTGCCAAAGTCGGCTGATATGACCAAATCGCCCTGTGTCACGCGGCGCACCTCAAAAAACAGTCGTCATAAAATAGCGCCTTTCACAGGCAAAAGTCCTGTGTCCGGTGTGACATGTGGGTGGCAAGTTTGGCAAGGGCCGGAACGCCTTAGGTCGGGGCGGCCAGGGCCTGTGCGTATAACTTCACGTATTCAGGGCCGACGGTGGCGACATCAAATTCCATGGCGTGTTTGGTGGTCCATTTGGTCAATTGGATGCGTTTTGCAGGGTCGCTTGCCAGATTGATGAGGGTTTGCGCGAGCGCGGCGGCGTCTCCGGGTGGCACCAATAGCTCAGCGCCCGCGCCGGTCATCACAGTGGCAAAGCCGTCGTTGGCGGCAACAACCGGCAGCGTACCTGCGGCCATGGCCTCGATCAGCACAAGACCAAAGCTCTCCCCATGCAGGGCTGGCGCGGCAAAGACATCAGCAGAGGCAATCAACGCGCGGGCCTGCGCATTACTGGGCGGCGGTTGGAAGGCCACGCGGGACAGGTCGGCCGCTTGCGTGCGCAGGGCGGGTTCCTCTGCGCCTGTACCTGCGATGATCAACTCGCTGGTGGGGACGGTGGTGGCGACGGAGCGCCACGCGTCGAGCAAAACAGATACACCTTTGCGGGTTTCCAAACGGCCCATGTAAACCACGCGGAACGTCTCAGACGATTTTGCGGCTTCACCTGCAGCACGCCACTTTGACAGGTTGATAGTGGGCGGCAAGATCGCCGGAACGGGGTTGGCACCGGCGGCCTCCCATTGGCGATACGGCGCCATGGAGGGCACTACCACGCGGCTGATCCGGCGGTTGAAGTAGTGGCCCACGCGGCGCAGGGCGGCGGACATCGGGTCAAATCCCGCGCTTTCCGGCAGGGTGGCGTGGAAGGTGGCGATGCTGGGCAATTTCAGCGCGCGCCACATCTGCCAGGGCAAAAGTGGAGTCCAGGGCGTGTGCATGTGGATGACGTCCGCGCTCCAGTCGCGCAGGTCCGAGACCGCGGATTGGATTTCCCGGCGGCTGGCGCGGCTGACTTCGAAACTGGTGCCATGGATCGACCAAGGGCGGGCGCTGCCAACCGTTATCAGGCCCTCTTCCCTGTGCGCCGGATTACCCGGCGGCGCGACGATGCGCACCTCATGGCCTTGGGTGCGACACCAAACGGCGAGGTCTCGGATGTTGCTTTGCACCCCGCCGGGGCGGTCCATGGCGTAAGGCGTCAACTGCACAATCTTCATGGCAGGCTCCGTGTGGTGCGGCTTGGGCGTGGCACGTAACCGGCTTGATACTGTTGCAGGAAAGCGGCGAGGGTGAGCGCGAAGAGCGCGGGCAGTGTTGCGGCCAGCATGGGGGACAAGACGCCATGGATGCCAAGCGCCCAGAAGACTTTTACGGACACCACTGCGAGGTAGCCCACCGTGGCGAGTGCCAGAAGTCGGAAAGGCGATAAGCGGCGGCCTTGGGTGCCGAGGCTGGCGAGGCTGACACCCAGTAAGGCAAAAATGCCGGGCAGGAAGATCGCAACCTTTCGCACGGCGAGCGCGGTGCCGGCGTCTGCGGACGTGGGGGTGGCCTCAGAAGTGTCCGTGGCGGCAATGACGTGGGCGACATCATTGGGCAGGTAGTAGCCATCGATGCCATACCATCGCAGTTTTTCAGCGGAGACATTCAGCGCGAGGTCGAGTTTGGGTTCTAACTCTGGTACCGCTTTGGCGGTGTCCCAGATGGTCACATCTTCGAGCGTCCAGACATTTAACAAGCCGCGCGAGGTGGCGGTGTCTGCGTGCAGAATGTGGGTGAGTGCAGGCTGGCCAATACCGTCGAACAGCATCAAGTCGCTGAGTTGGGCCTCTGGACCTCGAGTGACAGTGGCGCGCAGGGCGCGCGTGTCGGTGAGCACCCATTGGGTGCCCACATCGACATTGTGATACCGGTTGCCATAGTCGCCCAGGTTGGCCGCGACTTGGGCTTGTACCGCGGCAGGTCGCAGCCAGTTTTCGCCTGCCATTTGCACTGCGCCGAGCAGTAAGCCAGAGATCAGTAGCGCCGTCAGGCGCAAACTTGGGCTGGCGCCGGCAGCGGCGAGCACGACATCGTCCAGCCGTTGGTGGCGCAATAAGGTCACCACAAAGCCGCCCGCGACGCAGGCCATTGTGAGTAGGCGCGTGACAATGTCAGCACTGCGGTAGCCGATGTAGGGGAACAGCACTTGCCACAGCGGGCTGTCCGTGGCCTCGGCGCGGGCGCGCACCGTGTCGAGCCATTTGGTCAAATCGATGGTCAGAGCCACGACCAGCAGGATGAACATCATGAAGCCAATGGCTGCCAGATCGCCGCGCACCATGGCGCGCACAGCAATCCCTGTGTGACGCCGCCAGCTCATGTGCGGCCTCGGTACGGGGTCATCAGGGCTTCGCCGCGCCAAAGCAGGTAGGCGAGTGGCGGGCCGAGGTAAAAGATGAGCGCTAGAAGTAAGAGGGCTAGTGTTGGGATGGTATTGGACCACTCCGCCAGAAGGGCGCGGCTGGCCACATCGGTGGACATCATCAGGAGCGCGGTAAGCGGTAAGGCGGCGTGACGCCATGGGCCAGCGCCCCCTGCCAGCAAGGCAGCCAGTGCCAGTAGCCCCGCCATGGGTACCATCAACGCGCGAGTGACAACACGGGTGAGCTGCGCAGGTGCGTTCGCGTTTAGATCTAGCAGCTGTTCAGCGGCGGTGCGGGTTGTGTCAGGCGCAGGCAAAGCATCCGCCATTTGGAAGGCAAAGTTGGCTTGGGTGGTTTTGAACCGGTTGAGGGGTTTGGTTTGGTCGCTTGGGTAGGGGGCTTCGAGAACGGAAAGCGTCTGAAGTGTGATGGTGTGGGTGTCGGCAGGGGCCGGGTCGGTGACCTGCCAATCTTGTGATTGCGCGACCCGCCAGTTGCCATTTTGGTTGGGCTGAAACACAAACAGCTGGCCGCGAGACTGATTTGCATTCTGCGCTGGGGTGGCGATGAAGGTGGTGTCGCGGATGGTTTGCAAGGTGGTTTGGTCGCTGGTGGTGTTGATGCGGGACAACACGTAGTCTTTTTGCAGCTCCGCTAGGGCGAGGCGTTCGCCAAATTTGGCCATCGGCAGTACAAGACCGGCGTTGAGGAAGCTGAGCAACCCGCCAAAAGTGCCCAACAACAGCACAAAAGCGATCACGCGGCCCCAATGGATGCCAGCGGTGGCGAGGATCACCAGTTCGCCACGGTTGCGGGCGTCCTGGGTGGCAAAATAGGTGGCGATCAACAGGCTAATCGCCAGGGCGAGATCGAGAATTTCGGGCGTTTTGAAGCTGAGCAAGTGTAACACGTCGCGGGCGGTGCCGTCGTAGCGTAGGGCGTGCTCCATCAGCGTGGTAAAGCTTTCGGCGAGAAAGATTGCTTCGATCACCAGAAGCAGTAGCAAAAGCCGCAGAAACAACGGCTTGCCCAACACGCGCACAATCGGCAACCTTGGCAGCGGTAGCGCAAATGTGCGTGTATTTGGGCGGTGTTGGCTCATATGCGGAGTGTCTCTGTCTAAGTGGGGACTGGCAAGGGTCTCACCACAATTGCGCGACGGTGTGTAGGGCGGTGAGGCCTGCACCTGCGGCGATCCAGCTGTCAAGGCTGTCCAGGAGCCCGCCTTGACGGGGCAGGACTTGTGGGTAGTCCTTTACGCCCGCGATACGCTTGTGGCGGGAGGCGGCGAGGTCGCCGACCACGGCCATGGCGCCGACAATCAGCGCAGTGAGAGCAGTGGGCAGGAGCGGCAGGCCGAGGATGGCGGCAGTGATCAGTGAGAGGGTTAGCAGGGCGAAGCCGCCGCCGAGAAGACCTTCGACGGTTTTGTTGGGGCTGAGGGTCGGGAAGGCTTTGGTGCGGCCCCACATGGCGCCGAAGAACAGGGCAAAGCTGTCGAAGATTTCGACCATCAGGTAGGTGGCGAGAAGGACTGCGCCGAACGCTGGACTTACTGTGCCTGAGGCCAGCAAAATTGCGGGCAGGATGGGAAAGATCAGCGTTGATGCGATGGCTGTGCGCCGACCGATGATTTGGCGGGCGAGGGCAATGAAGAACAGGCCGAGCACAGTAAGGGTCCCCAATTCGTACAGCATAGTGGCTATGGTCATGGCGCCAGCGGCGAGGCTGAGAAAGAGGGAGAACCGTTTGGACGGGACGCGCACAATGGCGGCTTCATAGCTGATGCGGGCCACAATTGCGGGCATGGCGACCAGTAAGGCGGTTTCACCGAGCCAGAATAGCACCGTCAACGTGGCGATTAGCGCGGTGGCGGTGGCAAGCGTTGTTCCAAACTCAAACGCATCTTTCCGGCGGGCGGGGATCAGTGCAAGCACGGCAATGATGCCAAAGCCGAAGGTATAAATCGCAGCGATGGCGGCGGTGACGTGAGGCAAGGTCAGGGCGGTCATTTGGCCTCGTGTTTGCGGATGATCCGCCGTTGGTGCCAACGCAATATGGGCGACATCAGGCTACTGAGACCATTCAGCAGCAGCATTTGCAGCCCAGGTGTGACCACCTGTTTGCCCGCCTCCATGCCTTTGATCAGCCGTGCGGCCACGTCCTCTGGTTGCCACAGACCACCGCCTTCGCTGATCTCTTGCGTGGCGCTGGGCTTTGTGCGTTTTTCGGCTTCAAGCTGTGGCGTGTCGGTGTCAGGCGGGTAGATCAGCGTCACCGAGATGTTGGCGCTTTCCAACTCCAAATGCAGGATTTCCGCCAACCCGCGCAGGGCAAATTTGGAGGGCGCGTAGGCACCGTAGCCGTAGATGCCAAAGAACGCTGCGCCGGAGGCGATCAGGCCAAAGCGCCCGCCGCCCGCCGTCACCATGGGGTCGCGCAGGGTTTCGATGAAGGTGAGCGTGCCAAAATAATTTACATCCATATGGCGCTGGTGTTGCTCGAAGCTCTGCTCGCGGAACAGGCCAGGTTCGGCGATGCCCGCGCTGGCGATGGCCATGTCCGGCGGTCCTAGGTTGTCTACCGCAGCGCGCAATGCATCGACGAAGGCGTCGCGGTTGGCCACATCCACGGCAAAGACTTCGACCTCGATATTGGGTGCGGCCTCCAACAGCGCGTCGCGTGCGGACAGAAGTTTGGACGCATCCCGGGCAAACAGGGCGAGGTTGTAGCCTTTGAGCGCCAGCTCCCAGGACGCCGCAAAGCCAATGCCGCTGGAACCGCCTGTTATGAAGGCGGTGGGCATCAGGCGCTTTCGTTCACAAATCGCAGAACCACATCATGCGCATCGGTATCTTCGATTTGCTCAGGTGGGTGTTTGAACAGGAAGGCGGAGGCTTCCGAAATTGGTCCCGACAAGCCGCGATCCAGCGCAATCTTGGCCAGCCGAATGGCCACCAAAGCCTCAGCTGCGGCGTTGGGACTGTCTTCAACATCAAGGCGTACTTCGATGTTGGCGCGCGCACCTCCAAACAGACGGCCTTCGAGTCGCACATAGGCCACTTTGCGATCCTGCAGCCACGGCACGTAGTCAGATGGCCCAATGCGGATGTCAGTGTCGTCTAAACGCTGTTCCATGGCGGATTGTACCGCCTCGGTTTTGCTTTCGCGCTTGTTGGTCAGGCGGGCGTTTTCGCTCATGTTGAGGAAGTCAGTGTTGCCACCCACGTTGAGTTGATAGGTGCGGTCGATCTCCACGCCACGCATTTCGGCCAGATTGGCGATGGTGCGGTGCAAGATGGTGGCCCCCATTTGAGCTTTGAAATCGTCGCCGAGGATCGGGATGCCTGCGGCGCGGAATTTCTCGGCCCAGACCGGATGCGAGGCAATGAACACCGGAATGCCGTTTACCACCGCAACGCCCGCCTCCAGCGCACACTCAACGTAGAACTCAACAGCCTGTTGTGACCCAACCGGCAGGAAGATGATCATGACCTTTGTGTCCAGCTCTTTGAGTTTGGCGACAATCTGGTCTTTGCTCAGGGCAGACGCATCCGACAAGCGGAAGCTGCGGTCCGCCGGGTTGGTGAGCATATGGGCAGCCACGCCGTCCAGATCAGGACCCCGCAACACGGGGCCGGTTTGTTCGGCTACGTCTGTGTGGAATTGCTCGGTACAGTTGGGTGCCGCGAAGGCAGCCTCACCTAAGGTCTTGCCCACCTTGCGGCTGTCCACGTCAAATCCGGCGACCAGCTCTACATCGCCCACTGCGTAGCCCGCCAAATCCGGAAAGCTAACCCCAACCGCTTTGTCTCCCAAGGCGCGACAGTAGGACACGCCCTGAATCAGCGAACTTGCGCAATTGCCTACGCCAACAATGACAGTGCGGATTGGAGTGGATGTAGGGGCGTGGGTCATTCGGTATAAGCTCCGCCGGAAACGGCAATGGTGTGAGTGATATAAAGACCGGTTTCAGGGTCGTGTGTATAGAGGTGCAGGTGCGTGACCTTGGGAAAAATTCCACTCTCGTCAACGTTGAGATAGGCGTAGATCAGGCGATAGTCACGTTTTTCAATGCGGGCAAACAAAGCAGCGCTAAACGGCGCGATTTGACGCAATTCGAGCGCATGTGATTTCAGACCGTTGAAGGACAGGCGCAGCGTGTTGGGAGTGTCGGTCTTTCGCAGTTTGATGCCAAAGCCGAAAGCACGCTCGTACCAGCGCAGCGGCATGACCTGACCGTCCTCTTGGAAACGGCGCCAATAGACCGACACGGGTGTTTCACTGTTCAGCTTCCCAGCCTGGTCAAAGCGTGTCGTGTAAATCACTGTGTTGGCATTCAGTGAGCGCTGTAAGAAAAATAGCTGATTGGCATCGGCAGGATGACGAAAGTTCGTATTGGCATATGGCAAAGTGGTGGTTTCACGATGCGAAAGAAATGTCAGTGCCGGCTTGGCCGCCACATCGTTGGGGATCACCAAAGGCATTAGCCCCAGAAGGAGCCAAACACCCATTATGGTCCGGCATAGGCGCGGTATAGGCGGGAGGACGTGCCCGGTCATGGCGTTATTCCGCGCTAAGCCGTTGTCGGGTGGCGGTGGCGGTTGTGTAGGCCTCGGCAACGGCGGAAATTACGCGATCTATATCTGCCTCGGTGTGCGCGGCGGAAATAAAGAAGCGGATACGTGGCATGTCTTTGGGTATGCCCACATGCACAACCGGCGGCGCATAGATGCCTTGCTGCATCAATGCTTCGGCGACAAAAACACAGTCGTCCGGTGTTTCAAACAGGATTGGCACCACGGCTTCGCCAATGGCCGTGCCGGTATGCAGGCCAGCCGCGGCAGCTTTTTGCATGAAGTACTGCGAATTGGCGCGGAGTTTTGCAACACGTTCTGGCTCGTCGCGCAAAAGTCGCAGAGCCGTGTGGGCGCTGGCTGTGGTGGCGGGGGGCAGGCCTACGGAATACACAAAGCCCGGCAAGCAAAACCGCATCCATTCGATTACGTCCGCATTGGCCGCAACAAATCCGCCAGAAGAGGCGAAGCTCTTAGAAAGAGTGCCGATGGCGATTTCCACGCGCTGTGGATCTTCGCCAAAATGCTCACAGAGACCGCGGCCGGTTTCGCCCAGCACACCGTAGGAATGCGCTTCGTCTAGCAACAGCCAGGCGTCATAAGAGTCTTTCATGTTCAAAAGGCGCGGCAAATCGGTAATGTCGCCATCCATGGAAAACAGGCCGTCTGTGCAGATCAAAACACGCCCATAATCGGCCCGGTGTTTGTGGAGCAGGCGCTCTAGATCGTCGAGATCATTGTGGGCGTATGTTTCCATATGAGCTTTTACGCCACGGGCCCCAACCACAATCGAATTGTGGGACAGCTCATCCACCAACACCAAATCCCTAGGCCCCAGAAGAAGGCCAATTACCGAGACATTGGTCAGATAGCCAGAGATGATTGAGAGCACGCCTCCTACACCCAGAAAATCCGCCATGTCCTCTTCCAGTGCGCGGTGCGCCAGACGTTCGCCCCCCACAAGACGGGACGCGCCGACACCGGTGCCCTGTGCATCAATTGCATCTTTCGCAGCGGCAATGGTTTTGGGGTGATGCATCAAGCCCAGATAGTCGTAGTGCGACATGGAAAGATAGCCGCCGGGCCACTGATCGGATTGGGCTTCCAACGCATCAGTGGGGACGAAGTAGGGATGACCATTTTCGATCAAGGCACGACCGCTTAGGCGAAAGCGGCGTTCGGCAAAGGCCAGGAAACTGGAACTTTTCGGTGTCATCTATGTCTCTTAGGTCGTGGCAGGGCCAAAGACCGATCTATCTTATAAAAACAAATATTGGGGCGCCCTGAATGCGCGTACCCTTTCTGGCAATATGACCGTTAACTGGCATTCGGTCCAGAACATTACAAGTCTGGAATGCCGGTAGGGCGTCCTGACAGGAGTGGTTTATTGGGAACACGCACAATTTGAGGGCAGCAAGGGCCGCTCTTTGACCTAGGTGCTTGCTCCGGCAGGTATAATCATGTTGAGTTAACGCAAGACGCTTGGCCACGTGGTGGACAAAAATGAGAGCGTGGCGAGGGAATCTGGTGTGACGGCACTTCTGACTGTTGAAAACCTGAGTATTGGCTTTGGGAACGATGCGCCCGTGGTTGAAGATGTCAGCTTTGCGGTTGAGGCCGGAAAGACTTTGGCGCTGGTGGGCGAAAGTGGCTCGGGCAAGACGTTGAGTTGCCGGTCGGCATTGCGGATTTTGCCAGCAGCGGCGCAGATGCGATCCGGGGCGATTGTGTTGCGTGATCGGGATGGTCAAAATCCCGTGGACTTGATGTCGTTGAGTGAACGGCGAATGCAGGACATTCGCGGCAATCGCGTTTCTATGATTTTTCAAGAGCCGATGCGGTCCCTGTCGCCATTGCATCGGATTGGCAATCAGGTGTCCGAGGCGCTGAAGCTGCACCGGGACTACAATGCTGCAGAGCGCAAAAAACGCGTGCTGGCGATGTTTGAGCGGGTCGGATTTGTTGATCCGGCTCGGGTGTATGAAAGCTATCCATTTGAGCTGTCAGGCGGGATGCGGCAGCGGGCGATGATAGCTATGGCGATGGTCGGGCGTCCTGATATTTTGATCGCGGATGAGCCGACAACGGCGCTGGACGTGACCACGCAGGCGCAGGTGCTGGGCCTGATCAAAGACTTGCAGGCCGAATACGGCATGGCGGTGGTTTTGGTCACGCATGACCTTGGCGTGGTCGCCAATATGGCCGATGACGTGGTTGTGATGAACCGGGGTCGGGTGATGGAAAGTGGCTCCGCCGAGTTGATCCTTGGCGACCCGCAACACCCCTACACCAAAGATTTGATGGCGGCGGCGCCAGAGATTCCGGCCACACCCGCAGATCGGCCTGACGAGGCAGATCGCGATTACATTTTGGAAATGCGCGACGTCAACAAGACCTACATCCTGAAAGGCAGCGCGCCGTGGAAACCCAAGACGGTGGTCAACGCGGTACGCGGTGTGGATTTTGGCGTCGAGCGCGGCAAAACGCTTGCTGTGGTCGGCGAGTCCGGCTCCGGCAAAACCACCTGTGCCCGTATGGCGCTGGGCGCTGAACGGGCGGATGCGGGAGCTTCGATCCTGTTTCGGGAGACCGCCGGGTCTGAGCCGGTGAATCTTCAGGATCTGGACAGTGCTGCCCGGCTGAAGTTCCAGCGCAAGGCGCAGATGGTGTTTCAGGATCCCTACAGCACGCTTAATCCGCGGATGCGGGTGAAAGACGCGCTGTGTGAGCCGCTTGAAATTCACGGTATTGGGTCGCCCAGTGACCGGATTGATCGCGCGGTGGAAATTCTCAACTGGGTTGGGCTGAACGAAAACATGCTCACGCGTTATCCGCATGCGTTTTCCGGTGGTCAGCGGCAGCGCTTGTCGATTGCGCGCGCGCTGATGTTGAACCCAATCCTGTTGGTGTGCGACGAGCCGACCTCCGCGCTGGATGTGTCGGTGCAAGAGCAGGTGTTGCAGCTTTTGGAAGACATCCGTGATCGTCTCAACCTGAGCTATCTGTTTATCAGCCACGACCTGGCGGTTGTGGCGCGGATTGCAGATGAGGTGGCGGTGATGCGCTCTGGTCTGGTGGTGGAACAAGGCCCGCCGGAGCAGCTGTTTTACAATCCAAAACATCCCTATACCAAGGCGCTGATCGCGGCGCAGCCTGAGCCGGACATCTCCCGGCCCATCGACCTCAAGATTGTGGCGCAGGGGGCGGGAGAGCCGTCGTCCTGGCCTGAAGAATTCAGATTTGTCGGCGCGGACGCCCCTCCGCTGACCGAGACCGACCCCGGACATAAGGTGCGTGCCCATGTTTAAAACCCCGATCCTTGCGGCGGCTTTTGTCGTATTCGGCCTGAGCGCGGCACAGGCCGAATACCAAGAGAGCGCGTTCTGGCAAACTGATGTGGATGCAGGCAGCCTGCCCCCTGTGGCGGAGCGTTTGCCGGAAACACCCAAAACCGTCGATCTGAAGCTGCGCAACCGCGAGTTGGGGCAACAGGGCGGCACCCTGCGCACCATGGTCACGCGCTCCAAAGACGTGCGCCAGATGGTGGTTTACGGCTATGCGCGTCTGGTGGGGTTCAACGAACGCTATGAGCTGGTCGCGGACATTCTCAAGAGCTTTGAGAATGAGGACGACAAGAAATTCACCATGCACTTGCGCCCGGGGCACAAGTGGTCTGATGGGCATCCGTTCACCTCTGAGGATTTCCGCTACTGGTGGGAAGATGTGGCCAACAACGAGCTGTTGTCGCCCTCCGGCCCGGTGGATTTTCTGCGGGTGGAAGGCGAGTTGCCAAAGGTCAGCTTCCCGGATGCACACACAGTCATATATGAGTGGTCTAAGCCCAATCCGCAGTTCTTGCAGATGCTGGCCGAGGCGCGGCCACCGTTTATTTATCGTCCGTCGCATTACCTGAAGGCGTTCCACGCGAATTTCACCGACGAAGAAACCCTGCGAGAGCGGCTGTATGAAGCGCGGGTGCGCAGTTGGGCGGCGCTGCACAATCGCCAGGACAACATGTACAAGTTCGACAATCCGGACCTGCCAACATTGCAGCCCTGGATGATGGCGACCAAAGATGGCAAGAGCCGCTTCCTGTTTGTGCGCAACCCTTATTATCACCGCGTTGATGCCAATGGCGTGCAGTTGCCCTATGTCGATGTGGTCGAAATGCAGGTGGTGGCACCGGGCTTGGTGGCGGCGAAAGCCAATGCAGGTGAGGTTGATCTTCAAGCACGCGGGCTGGATTTCAAAGATGCGGCGATCCTGAAAAAGGGTGAAAACTCTGGCGGCTATAAGACTAAGCTGTGGGGCAATGGCACCGCCAGCCAGATCGCGATTTATCCAAACCTGAACTACAACGATGACGGTTGGCGCGCAGTGATGCGCGATGTGCGCTTCCGCCGTGCGCTTTCCCTGGCGATCAACCGCAAGACCATCAACAAAGGTCTGTATTTTGGTTTGGCTAAGCCCGGCGGTATGACGGTTCTGCCGGTCAGCCCGTTTTTCAAAGAAGAGAACCGCGACGCTTGGGCGATCCGCGATTTGGAAATGGCCAACACGCTGCTCGACGAGATGGGTATGGACAAGCGCGACAAAGACGGCTTCCGCCTGCTGCCCGATGGGCGTCCAGCCTGGGTGGTGATTGAAACCGCCGGTGAGCGTCAGGAAGTGGAAAATGCACTGCAGATCATCACCGACAACTGGGCCGAGATCGGTGTGAAGCTGATCATGCGTCCGCTGGAGCGCGATATCCTGCGCAACCGTGTTTATGCCGGGGAGACCATGGCCTCGACTTGGTTTGGCTGGGACAACGGCTTGCCACAGCCTTATACCTCTCCGGCCTATTTGGCACCGTGGGATCAGGCGTTCCAAGCGTGGCCAAAGTGGGGGCAGTATCATCAGAACCACGGCGCGGTTGGTGAGCCGCCCGATTTGCCGGCGGCGATCGAGCTCAATGATTTGGCGCATCAATGGACCAAGGCCTATTCTTCGGTGGATCGTGGCATCATTTGGCAGAAGATGCTGGATATTCACGCAGACAACGTCTTTGCCATTGGCATTCTGAACGGCGCACCGCAGCCGGTTGTGGTGAGCAACAGCTTGCGCAATGTGCCGGAAAAAGCCATTTGGGCCTGGTCGCCGGGCGCGCATTTCGGGGTGCATCGCCCTGACGAATTTTTCTTCGCGGAATAGGAGCGCAGAATGGCCCTGCTGCGGTTTGCGGTTTTCCGGTTCCTAACCATGCTCGCGACACTTGTTGTGGTGTCGGTGCTGGTGTTTTTGATCATCACCCTGCCGCCGGGGGACTATCTGTCTAACCAGATCAACGAGTTGCGGGCCACTGGTCAATCGGCTGGCATCGCCAAGGCAGAGTTTCTACGGGCCGAGTATTCGCTGGATCAACCGCTGTACAAACAATACCTGATCTGGGCCGGATTTATGCCGGGGCCCCATGGGTTTTCCGGATTGTTGCAGGGTGGATTTGGCTGGTCCTTTGAGTTTGACAAGCCCGTAGCCGATCTGGTTGGTGGGGCGCTTTGGATGACCGTATTGGTCAACCTCGCGGCGGTGCTGTTCATTTACGCGGTGGCCTTGCCCTTGGGCATTCTGGCGGCGGCAAAATCAAAGACCTGGGTGGATTATACCTCGGCGTTCGTGGGCTATTTGGGGTTGGCGACGCCAAACTTCCTGTTGGCATTGATCCTGTTTTATTATGGCAATCGCTATCTAAACTTGCCGATTGGGGGCCTGATGGACCCGCAATACGAAGGGGAACCGATGAGCTTTGGCAAGATGAAGTCGGTGCTCATTCACCTGATCATTCCGACCTTTGTGATTGGTACTTCAGGTGCAGCGGCGATGATGCAGCGGCTGCGGGCGAACCTGCTGGATGAGCTGGGAAAACCCTATGTGGAGACCGCCCGCGCCAAAGGTATGAGCGAACCCCGCATGTTGACCAAATATCCGCTGCGGGTGGCGTTTAACCCGTTTGTGGCCGATATTGGCACACTGCTGCCGTCGTTGATTTCTGGCTCGGTTTTGGTCTCTGTTGTGTTGGGTTTGCAGACCATTGGACCGCTGTTGTTGACCGCGCTGAAATCACAAGATCTGTTCCTGTCGGCCTTTGTGCTGATGTTTGTGGCGCTGCTGACGTTGATTGGCACATTGGTGTCTGACCTGTTGCTGGCGCTGCTCGATCCGCGCATTCGATTTGGAGGGCGGGAGAGATGAGTATGCAACCGGATGGCCGTTACGTCGATCAGGCGCCGTATGATCCCGAAGCCGCCGCAGAGGCGCGAAGCGCCGAGTTGGACATGTCCAATGCGCGGTTGTTGTGGCTGCGGTTTAAGGAACACAAGCTGGGACTGATTTCTGGTGCCTTCCTGCTGTTGGCCTATTTGTCGCTGCCGTTTGCCGGATTCTTTGCGCCCTATTCCCCCAACGAGCGCTTGGAAGATTACATCTACGCCCCGCCTCAGATGGTGCATTTTATGCATGAGGGGTCGTTTATTGGTCCACATGTCTACCCAACCGTGGCGGAGATGGATCTGGAGACCTTCAGTTGGAAATATGTTCAGGACAGAGACACGCCCGCGATGCTGGAGTTCTTCTGTGAAGGCTCAGAATACCGTCTGGCGGGGCTGATCCCATCCAACACCCATCTGTTCTGTGCCCCTGAGGGTGCGACGCTGTTCTTGTTTGGTGCGGATCGGCTAGGGCGGGATGTGTTCTCACGTATCTTCTACGGGGCGCAATTGTCGCTGACCGTCGGCCTTGTTGGCATCACTGTGTCCTTTGTGATTGGCATCGTGTTGGGTTCGATTGCGGGCTATTTTGGCGGCTTCCTTGATTGGATCATCAACCGGGTGATCGAAGTGCTGCGCAGCCTGCCTGAATTGCCACTTTGGTTGGCCTTATCCGCCGCTGTGCCATCACATTGGGGGCCGGTGTCGGTGTTTTTCATCATCTCGATTATTCTCGGGATACTCGATTGGCCCGGATTGGCGCGTGCGGTGCGGTCCAAGTTCCTCAGCCTGCGGGAAGAGGAGTTTGTGAAAGCCGCCGAGATGATGGGGGCCAAACCAAGCCGTGTGATCAAAAAACACTTGCTGCCCAACTTCCTCAGTCACCTGATTGCTAGCGCAACCCTGTCGATTCCGGCAATGATTTTGGGGGAAACCGCGCTGTCGTTCCTTGGCCTTGGCCTGCGCGCACCGGCGGTGAGTTGGGGCGTGATGTTGAACGATGCGCAGAACCTGGCATCGATTGAAATCTATCCGTGGACGGCGATCCCGATGCTGCCAATTGTGATTGTGGTGCTGGCGTTCAACTTCTTCGGCGACGGACTGCGCGACGCAATGGACCCGAACCGGAGTTAATAAGGCTGCGGTTCGGCGCTTTCTCTATCACCGTGAGTTAGTGACAGGCAGAGAATTTTGGGTGACGCGCTGCATTGCTCAGTGTTTTGCGCGTGCTTTCAAACGCAGCGCGGGCGGTGTTGATCAACGACTGCTCCGCCTGGTTCCATGTCGCCGTTGTTTGCACGGCCATTTGGCGAGGTTTGGGGTCTTTTCTCTGAGGTGCTGGCTGGACAACTTGTTTGGGCTGCGCAGTTTGCGCCGCTTTCCACGCCTTGGACGCTTTGCATGCCATTGAGTCGCGCTTCCGGCGCCAAGCCTGACACTCTGCAGCCTGGTGTGCGGTGCGGGTGCGGCGACGGCGGGGCATTGGTGTGGGCTGCTGCTCATTGTTTGCACGGTGCAGCGCCACAGCGTCGTAGGCTGCGTTAATGTCGCTCATGCGGCGAGCAGCCTCTTCAGGGTTGGTTTTGGCAAGGTCAGGATGATAGCGCCGCGCCAGTTTGCGCCATGCCGCCCGAATCTCTTTTTCCGAAGCAGCCGGTGTCACCTGTAAGAGGTCGTACGCATATGAGATATCGTGTGCCATGCTGAGAGTGTCGGACTTCTGTCGGCATTCTTCAAGTATTTGGCTAAAATTCTACGTATCTTCTTAAGGGTACGTTTAGGAGTATGCCGCTTTCAGTTAATGCGGCCTCCAAAGAAAAAGGGCACGTGCGTGTCACACGTGCCCTTACGTCTGTTTTGAAAGCGATCAATAGGTCGGTAGGTTACCGATCATCCCCGCCTTCGGGGCCGCCCTCCATTGCGTCTTCATCTATAGCCGCTTCTACGGCGCCCATAACAGCCTCGCGTTGCTTGGGAGTAAGCTCCTCTGCATTGGCGTCGTCGGCGATGCGCACGGTGACTTCGCGGTGCGCAAATTTGATGCCTTCACGCGCAAACAGCTCGCGGATTTCTTGATAGACTTTTTTGCGCACCAGCCATTGGTCGCCCGGTTTGGTCATGAACTTCACGCGGATGATCATGGCGCTGTCTTGCATCTCCACGACACCCTGAGACTTCAGCGGCTGAATGAAGTTGTGGCCAATCACCGGGTCGTCGAGCAGTTCGATGCCGAGATTCTTCACCAGCTTACGCACCCGCTCCACATCGGTGTCGTAGGTCACGCGTAGTTTGAGCTTCATGATCACCCAGTCACGCGAATAGTTGGTGAGATACTGAATTTCCCCAAACGGAATGGTGTGCAGCGGGCCGAGGTGGTGGCGTAATTGGAAGGAACGTACGGAGATCTTTTCAACCGTACCTTTGACCGAGCCGATGTCGATGTATTCGCCTTTGCGGAAGGCGTCATCAAACAGGAAGAACGCCCCGGAGAAGATGTCGCGCACCAAAGACTGAGCGCCAAAGCCAACGGCCAAGCCAACCACACCAGCACCAGCGAACAGTGGGCTGACATTCACGCCCATTTCCATAAGCACGATCAGGATGATGGTCACGAGGATCACCAAAAGCACAAAGTTGCGGAACAGCGGCAACAAGGTCGCCAATCGGGACGCACTTGCGCCGCCGCCTTCGTCGCCGAGCTCGGCTTCCTCGGTGGGATCACCTTGTTCTTCGCGAATGCGGTTGTCGATCCAGATGCGGAATGCGTGGAAGCCTATGTACCCAAGGAAGAGAATGACAATCACATCGAGGAAGCGCCCGCCGGGCATATCTTCGTTCATGATGTTGTCGGCGTTGAAGATATAGAGCGCGGCATAGAGACCCGCGACCAGTGCAAGAACACCGGAAATTCGGCGCGCCAGTTCTTCAAAGGTGTTCATCTGACGGTGGTCAATGATGCTTTCGAGCTGGAACAGTTCTTCTTCTTGCTGTTCAGAAAGCTGACCGTCATCATCAGTTTCATCGCGAAGAGCATCCGCAGCTTCGTTCATCTCCTTCACAGAGCGGTTGCGCTCAAAATAGCGTTCGATGCCGAAGTTGATGGTGGCATAGACTACAAGCACTGCAGTCAAAATCATGTAAGCGCCAGCAATCAAAGGGATTTCAGTTTCGTTGCCGAGGATCAAATCCCAGGACATCCGCGCCCAGCCGTAGATCACGTAGAGAATGAAGATCGGGGCCCAGAGTGTGCTGGCCCAACGGGTAGCAAGGGGTACGCGGTTGGCCTCACGTCCATTGCGTACAGCATAGGAAATGGCGCGATAATTCGCAAAGACAAGAGCGACATTGCCGAGTGCAAACAGCGTAGAAAGCACCAAAGTGTTAACGGCGTAAACGTCATAAACCAAACCCAGTTCGCTGAGCCATTCGCCAAAAATTATCGTGGTGACATCGACGATGCCAAGCCCCGTTACCCAATAGTGCAGCTTTTTGGAGTCATGTGTGGAGAATGCCGGAACACGATACTGCGGCAGGTATGGAGACAGGATCATGCGCCAGATCAGTGCGATCAAGCGGGATAGGGCATAGGCAGCAAAAATTGAGGCATTGGTGAAACGCACTGCTGTGTCATCTGAAGTGCCAAAAATCAGCAGGCCAAGCAGAGCTGCAAAAGCCATGCCCACAAACACACCGATGACACCAGCGAGAAAGCGCACAACCAAAAACGGGAGTTTCTGGGTGTATCCTTCCGGGACTTCTCTGATCAGAGGCACAACAAAGCGTGCCGCCAGTCGCCGCCCGTAGACTTGTCGCTCAAAAATCACCCCCACGCCCAGAAGCAGCAGGGTGATCACCAGCTGTTTGGCAAAGAACAAAATTGTGCCATCCGGGCTGGAGGCCCGCAGGATAAAGAGCACTTCGTTGATCGCGACGGGCAGGTGTTGAATGCGGTCCTGAAGCACTTTGTTGAAGCCTTCGAGTTCCCATTGGAGCCGCATGACCGAGGTCATGTTGGTGGTCTCATTGATTTCTTCAGCAGTTTCGACGGCGTCCTCCGGTGTCATTGGATTGCCGTCGCCGTCTAGGATGATGACGGTCATGCCGCTTTCGCTGGCCTGTTGCACCAGTTGGGAAATCGCGTCGGGCGCTTGAGTGTTCTCCGCGTCCTGCGCATAAGCGGCCGCCAAAGGTAAAAAGAGACATACCGAGAGAACGGCAAGTAGAAGTCGGATCATGAGCTGGTCTTTCCTGTCGTCGTTTCTTGGTCTTACAGGAACAAAGCGTCAGGGCAAAACAGATTACCGGGAGGACGGGGTAAATTGCGGCTCTGTTGCACGGACATACAGCGCTTTGGGGGTGACATTCGTAGGGAAACCCGATAGCGCGGATAGGATAGAAATGACGCGCATTTTCACAAAGGCACAAGAGACGTGAGCCTGACAAAAACAGAAAAAATTGCCGTTTTGGGATTGGGCTATGTTGGCCTGCCGCTAGCCCTTGGTCTTGCGCGGGCGGGCTTTGACGTGGTGGGCTTTGACACCAACACGCGGTTGGTGGAGCGGCTGTTGGACAACGACGATCCCAATAGTGAAGTGTCCTCAGAAACTTTGGCGGCAAGCACAGCGGTGTTTACGCATGACGCAGCAGACCTGGCCGGTCGCACCGCCTTTATTCTGGGCGTACCGACACCGATCACCGATGCCAAAGAACCTGATTTGGGCCCCGTCTTGGGGGCCTGCGCTACCATAGCGCCTTATATGACGCCCGGCGCTTTGGTGGTTTTGGAAAGCACAGTTTACCCAGGCGTGACCGAAGACGTTTGCGGCCCGGCCTTGGCAGAGGCCAGCGGGCTTGAGGCGGGCACGGACATCAAACTGGGCTATTCGCCGGAGCGGGTGAACCCCGGTGATGCGGAACACACGCTGGAACATGTGGTCAAGGTGGTTGCGGCGCAGGATGCTGAAACGTTGGACCGGGTGGACGCTATTTATCGCCCGGTGATCAAGGCGGGACTGCATCGAGCCAGCTCGATCAAAACCGCCGAGGCTGCCAAGGTGATTGAGAACACACAACGTGATTTGAACATCGCGCTGGTGAATGAGTTTTCGCTGATCTTCGCCCGTATGGGTCTGGATACACTGGAAGTGTTGGAGGCCGCTGGTACCAAGTGGAACTTTCTACCGTTTACACCGGGTCTGGTGGGCGGGCACTGCATCGGAGTTGACCCTTATTATCTGACGTATCGCGCAGAGCAGCTAGGCTACCGGCCGGAGGTGATCCTCGCAGGGCGTCGGATCAATGATCACATGGGGCGCCACGTGGCGCAGGAGTTGATCAAGGGGCTGCTGGCCAAGGGCACCAATGCCGCTGGCGCGCGGGTGCTGGTCTTGGGCTTGGCGTTTAAGGAAAACTGTGCCGACACCCGCAACTCGCGTGTGGTCGACATTGTCGATGAACTCAAAAGCTATTCCGCCGCAGTCGACATCTGGGACCCGTGGGTTGATGCCGAAGCAGTGGATGCAGAATACGGCTACGCCCTGGTCGATCAGCCTAAAAATGGCGCCTATGATGCTGTGGTCGTTGCCGTTGCGCATCGCCAATTCCGCGAGATGGACAGCGCGGCGATAAGAGCCCTCGGAAAGCCGGACGCTTTGCTTTACGATATCAAAGGGGTTTTGCCGAAGTCCGAGTCGGACTGGCGGCTATAGAGCGAGGCGGGTGACGTGTCCGAGGCGATTTCTATGACGGGTGAACTGGCGGCCAATGCGTCGCCGCGCGTGCTGTTTTACAGCCACGACACCTATGGTCTGGGTCATTTGCGCCGTTCGCGCGCGCTGGCCACGGCGATTACGCAGGCCGACAACCGGATTTCCGCGTTGATCTTGACTGGCTCACCGGTGGCGGGGCGTTTTCCGTTCCCGGACAATGTCGACCACATTCGCCTGCCTGGCGTGACCAAAACGCCGGATGGAGACTATGAAAGCGAACGGCTGGGTCTGCACATTGATGAAACCACTGCTTTGCGGGCCGGGTTGATCAAGGCAACGGTAGAGCACTTTGATCCTGACATTGTGATTGTGGACAAGGAGCCAACCGGCTTTCGCGGCGAGCTGCTGCCAGCGTTGGAGTGGCTAAAGGCCAAGCGCAAGGCGCATTTGGTGCTTGGTCTGCGGGATGTGTTGGATGAGCCAAACGTACTGTCGGCGGAATGGGACCGCAAAGGTGCCTTGGAAGCGGCAGAGAAATTCTACGATGAGACTTGGGTCTACGGGTTGCGCTCGATCTATGATCCAGTGGCAGGGCTCAATCTTTCCCAGAATTTTCGCTCACGGATGAAGTTCACCGGCTATCTGCATCGCGAAGCCCTCAGTGAAGGTGAGACACCGGAGCAGCCTTATGTTTTGGTCACCCCCGGTGGTGGTGGTGACGGCGCTGGCATGGTGGATTTGGTGTTGTCCGCCTATGAGCAAGACCCAGATTTGTCCCCGCGCGCCATGCTGGTCTACGGACCGTTCCTGAGTGGTGAGGTGCGTGCCGAATTTGAAGCCCGTGTCGCCAAGTTGAATGGCCGGGTGCAGGCAGTGGGCTTTGACAGCCGTATGGAAACCCTGATGAAGGGTGCGAAGGGGATTGTCTCCATGGGCGGTTACAACACCTTCTGTGAGGTGCTGTCGTTTGACAAACCGGTGGTGATTGTGCCGCGCACTCGTCCGCGCATGGAACAGCACATCCGAGCCAGCCGCGCAGAAAGCCTTGGCCTTGTGCGCATGTTGGATGAACAGCGCGACGGCTTTACGCCCGAGGCGATGATCGCTGCAATCCGTGCTCTGCCGGATCAGCCAAAACCAAGCCACGCCTTTGTGCCCGGTCTTCTGGACGGGTTGGACGTGGTCTCCGAACGTACTTTGGCAATGCTTGGCGTTGCCCGATCTCAAGGCGCTGCATGACTTCTGAAAGACCTAAGGTGGCGGTGGTGGTCAAAGGTTGGCCCCGCCTGTCAGAGACATTTATCGCGCAGGAAATTGTGGCCCTGGAAGAGACCGGATACGATCTGTCGATGTGGTCCCTGCGCTTCCCAACCGACAAAAAACGCCACCCGTTACATGAACGGCTACAGGCACCGGTGCATTATCTGCCCGAGTATCTGCATCAGGAGCCTTTGCGCGTTCTGAAAGGCGTGTTGGCCGGGCTGTTTAAGCCGCGTTTCTGGACCGCTGTTGGTGCTTGGCTCAAAGACCTACGCCGTGATGTGACCCGCAACCGTGTGCGTCGCTTTGGACAAGCCTGTGTTCTGGCACGGGAACTGCCGGACGATATCGACTTGCTCTATGCGCATTTCATGCACACGCCTGCGTCCGTGACACGCTATGCGGCGATCATGCGCGACATGCCGTGGTCGGTGTCGGCCCATGCCAAAGACATCTGGACCTCGCCGGAGTGGGAAAAGCGCGAGAAGTTGCAAGACAGCACATTTGGCGCGGAATTTCTGGCGACCTGTACTAAAGTGGGTGCGGACCATTTGGCGGTACTGGCCGACAAGCCTGATCGCGTGGAGTTGGTCTATCACGGGCTGGATCTGACCCGTTTTCCTGAGCCGCCAGAAGAGCGGCGCGCCGACAGTGGTGTGCGCTTCCTGTCTGTGGGGCGACTGGTGGAGAAGAAAGGCTTTGATCGTCTGATTTCTGCCTTGGCATTGTTGCCCAAGGATCTGGATTGGCATTGGGAACACATCGGCGGCGGTGGCGATGGCAGTCTTCTGAAAGTGCAGGCGGAAACGTTGGGCATAGCGGATCGCATCACTTGGCGCGGTGCCTGTGATCAGCCCGAGGTGATCGAGGCGATGCGGGTCTCAGATGTGTTTGTATTGCCAAGCCGGATTGCTGAGGACGGCGACCGTGACGGCTTGCCCAATGTGTTGATGGAAGCCGCCAGCCAAAAGCTATGCCTGTTGTCGACACCTGTGTCTGCGATCCCGGAGTTCATCACCGACGGCGAACATGGCATTTTGTCCAGCGACGTCCCTGAAGCTCTTGCTGAGTCTATGGAACGCGTGGCGCGGGATGCGGATCTGCGCGAGCGGCTTACAGAGGCGGCGTATCGTCGGCTCACAGCCCATTTCCTGATGCAGCCGGGTATCGAGCAGTTGGACAAACGGTTGCAAGCGGCCGCAAAAGTGGTTTGATCGGATGGGGCCGATTGCTTTCTACGCCCCTTTGAAATCACCGCACCATCCGGTGCCGTCTGGCGAGCGTCAGATGGCGCGGAACTTGATGCATTTGTTGACGCGCAATGGCGTCGCGCCAACCTTGGTCTCGGATCTTCGCAGCTTTGACAAACAGGGTGATGCGGCGGTGCAGGCGGACCTGTTGGCGCAGGCACAGGCGGACATCCCAGCGCTGATTGCGCGGGGACGGGTTGAGGGTTGGGCCCTGTGGGTGACCTATCACAGCTACTATAAAGCGCCGGATTTACTGGGGCCGGCGGTCTGCGCGGCGCTGGGCATTCCTTATGTGTCCTTTGAAGCCACGCGAGCCAGCAAACGTCTGGGCGGGCCTTGGGATGCCTTTGAGAAAAAAGCACAAGCGGCCTGTGACGCGGCAGATGTCTTGTTTCATTTCACTCAGCGAGATGCGGTGGCGCTGCGCGATCATCTCAAAGAGGGTCAACAGCTTGTGCATCTGCCGCCATTTTTGGCGCAGGAGGCGTTGCCAGCACCGGCGCGGTCGGATGCGCCGACCATTCTGGTGGCGGGCATGATGCGCAAGGGCGACAAACTGACGTCATATAGCATCATCGCGGAGACTTTGGCGCATCTGACCGGCGACTGGCAGGTTGAGATTGCCGGGGATGGGCCGTGTCGTGGAGAGGTTGAGGCGCTGATGGCGCCTTATGGGGGGCGAGTCCGGTTTCTGGGGCAGTTGGACGCCGCTGGCATGGCTATCGCCTATAATCGCGCGCGGGTGTTTTTGTGGCCCGGTGTGAACGAGGCCTTTGGCATGGTCTATCTTGAGGCGCAGGCCCATGGCGTACCTGTAGTGTCCCAAGATCGTCCCGGTGTGCGCGACGTTGTGGCACCAACAGGACTTGGGGCAGATGAGGCGCCAGAGACGCTTGCCGCGGCGCTGTTGTCGGTGTTGAATGACGGCGAAACCCATCGGCAAAGGGCGCAAGGCGCGCGGGACTTGGTGCAGCGGCATCACCTGCTTGCGGCGGCGCGGGGGACCGTGTGGGATGTGCTGAACCCATTGATGAAAGAGACATTATGATCCGATTGGCCATGCTGCGGCACGGACACACCCATTGGAACCGCGCCGGACAAATTCAGGGGCGCACCGACATTCCATTGGACGACGAAGCCCGCGTAGGATTGGCGGAGTTCAAACTGCCAGCGGGTTGGGAAACCGCCGATTTGGTCGCGAGCCCATTGCTGCGCGCGCAAGAAACCGGTGAGATCGTCACCGGACGCAAGCCTGCCGTTATTGATGCTCTGATCGAGATGGATTGGGGCGACTGGGAAGGCAAAAAGGGTGTCGACCTCAAGGCCGATCCCAACAGCGGATTTCGTGACATTGAGCAGTGGGGCTGGGATTATCAGCCACCCGGCGGGGAAAGCCCGCAGATGGTCTGGGACCGCTTGGCGCCCTGGCTGTTTGGTTTGCAGCGCGATTGCATTGCGGTTTGTCACATCGGTATCATGCGGATGATTTTGGCCAAGGCCTATGGCTGGGGCTTTGACGGGCCAGCCCCGTTTGCGGTGAAGCGCAACCGGCTGTTTGTGGTGGAAATTGAGGGGGATACGGTTAAAGTCGCAGACCCTGATATTGTGCGATTGGAAAGGCGCAGCGCATGAAAGTCTTGATCTCTGTCACCCATCTTTTGGGCACCGGGCACTTGTCCCGTGCCCTCACACTTGCCCGCGCCTTCACACGGAAAGGGCATGAGGCTGTGGTGCTCTCCGGAGGCATGCCTGTACCGCATTTGGACAAAGACGGGGTTGCATTGGTGCAATTGCCGCCGTTGGCCTCGGATGGTGTGGATTTCACCAAGCTGCTGACCGACCTGGGGGTCGAGGCGGATGCGGCTTATCTCGCAAAACGTCAGTCGATGATGGTGAAGGCTGTGGAAGACATGGCACCCGATGTGGTGATCACCGAACTCTTTCCGTTTGGACGTCGTAGCCTGTCTGCGGAGTTTGAAGCACTCTTGCAAGCGGCACACGCATTGCCGCAGCGTGCATTGGTTTTGGCCTCGGTGCGGGACATCCTTGCGCCTCCCTCGAAAGCCTCTAAAGCCGCCCGTGCACGCGAGGTGATCAAACACTACTACGACGGTGTTTTGGTGCACGCCGATCCAGACCTGACCACGCTCGATCTGAGCTGGCCACTGACCAGCGATGTGACAGCGATGTTGCGCTACACCGGCTATGTGGCGCCAGCTGCGCCGCAACAGCATCCTCACAGGGTTGGCGCAGGCGAAATTGTGGTTAGCGCTGGAGGCGGTGCGGTGGGACAGGCGCTTTTTGAATGCGCCATCCAAGCCGCCAAACGAAGCCCCTTAAGGTGGCGCCTGTTGGTTGGTGGCAGCAATGCCGAGGTGCGGATTGCTGAGCTTAAGACCTTGGCGGATGATCCGACGATCAAGATTGAGCCAGTGCGGTCTGATTTCCGACAAATGTTGCACCATGTGACCGCCTCGGTCAGCATGTGTGGCTACAACACCGCGCTGGATGTGTTGCAAACCGGCGTGCCAGCGGTGTTTGTGCCGTTTGATGACGGCGGCGAGGTGGAACAGACCCTGCGGGCGCGGGCCTTATCTGTGCAACCGGGCATTGAGGTGCTGAGCGCCACGGATCTGACCCCACAAAGCCTGATGGCGGAGATCAAACGCGTGGCTTCCAAGGATCGTCGAAGCCCGTCTGGTCTGCGCATGAATGGGGCCGCGGAAAGTGTGCGCATCGCGCAATCCATGCTGGCGGAGCTGCGCGGGTGAGGATTGACTGGGCGCCTTTGCGAGCGGAGCTGGCGCAGTGGCGCACGGCCGGTCTGGAATTGCCCTTTTGGTGGCGTGATGACGACGCGATTGCACCCACCGATGCGCTTGAGATGCTTGCGTCGTTGAGCGAAGCAACGGAAGTTCCGGTGCATTTGGCGATCATACCCAAAGACGCAACAGAGGCTTTGGCGCAGAGTTTAGCGGAGTGTTTTGTACCGGTTGTGCACGGCTGGGCACATGTCAGCCACACGCCTGAGGGTGTGAAAAACGCCGAGTTTGGCGCGGGGCGCCCTGCCAGCGCGGCGCTGCAAGATGCCTCCGATGGCCTTGTGCGACTGAAAAGCCTGTTTAGCGATAGGCTTGCGTCGATGTTTGTGCCGCCGTGGAACCGAATTGCGCCAGAGGTCGTGGCGGGACTGGCTGAGGCTGGGTTTGACGTTGTGTCGACCTACAATCCACGCAAGACCGCGTTTGCCGCGCCCGGTGTTGCGCAGATCAACACCCACATCGATCCGATTTTCTGGCGGGGTCACAGAGGGTTGGTGGATGCAGAGACTTTGCTGTCTCAAGTCGTTTCGTTGTTGCAAGACCGACGCGCAGGCCGCACAGACAGTCAAGAACCCTTGGGATATCTCACGCACCACCTTGTGCATGACGCCGATATCTGGGAGTTTTCGCGGCAGTTTTTGCTGGAAATTTGCGACGGGCCGGTGCGGCTTTATCGCCACGATGGAAAGGGCAACCTATGAGCCGTTTGAACAGCATGATGCGGCGCTTGGCAGCGCAGGCCGATGGGCTGGAGTGGGGCAACACCATGGTAGACAGCCTTGAGGGCGATTTTTTGGACATGGGGCTGGGCAATGGCCGCACCTATGACCACATCCGGGAGATTGCGCCGGATCGCCGGATTTGGGTGATCGACCGTGCATTGAACTGCCATGCGTCGTGTGTGCCACCTGAGGAAGATTTCCTACAGGGCGAAGCTGAAGAGATGCTCAAGAAAATGGCATCTGACGGCACCAAAGTTGCCATGGCGCATTATGATTTTGGTTTTGGCGACAAAGCCAAAGATGTGGCCGAGGCGGCGCGCCTGTCTGCGATGATCAAAGAGATTATGTTGTCCGGTGGTGTGCTGATCTCTGGTCAGCCCTTGGTTGGCTTTGAGCAGGTGCGTGGGCCAACCACAGTGGCGCCGGAACGGTATTACTTCTACAGAACATAAAGACGCGCCCGGTCACTGACCGGGCGTTTTTCTTTGGCTCAGTGCCTTTGGGATCAGTCCAAGCCGATAATGTGCTGCTCGCCGCGTTGGCGCGCCAGGGTCATTTGCTTCTGACGTTCCCGGAACCGCTCTTTGTCGCTTTCTGAATACTCATCAACACATTGGTGACAGCTCACACCGGCCTCGTATTCTGGACGCTCTTGATCCGCAGGCAGGATCGGGCGGCGGCAGGCATGGCACAACAGATGCGGGCCTTCCTTCAGCCCATGACCAACGGAAACGCGGCCATCAAACACAAAGCACTCGCCATCCCA
>JAAENN010000264.1 GCA_024224295.1 Shimia sp.
CTTAAACGGCTTGGCCATAGTCTTATTGAAGCAGTCAATG
Organism: Shimia sp.; assembly: GCA_024224295.1. Taxonomy (GTDB): domain Bacteria; phylum Pseudomonadota; class Alphaproteobacteria; order Rhodobacterales; family Rhodobacteraceae; genus Shimia. The sequence continues at coordinate 41 of JAAENN010000264.1, forward strand.
GATTGGAGGAGTTCCTCGCGTAGCTCTTCAGTGGAGGTAAAGCTGGAACGGTTTAACAAACGACCGGCCAAGATGCTAAACCAGATCTCGACCTGATTGAGCCAGGAGGCGTGTTTGGGGGTGTAGACGAAGTGGATCCGGTGACTGGGATCGGCGAGAAAGGCGGCGCGGGTGGCCATGGATTTGAGGATCCCACGTTTATCTTTGACCCCCAGGTCGTCCTGGATGCCACAGCATTGGGCGACCCACTCGACCAAGCTGGCGGATTGATGGGTATTGAGGTTATCCATGACCAAGATCCAGTGGCCGTTGGGATCGGTGGCGACGGTGTTCTGGAGATGGGTCAAGAAATCGATTTCGGTGCGTGTGGGCTGGATGGTGGGGGTGAGAATAGTCCCGGTGGCCACTTCAAAATTGGCTATCAGGCAGAGCGTACCATGGCGTCGATATTCATATTCAATGCGGGCCACCCAGCCCGGTTTAACGCCTTTTGCCGGATACTTGTGCTCCAGCGCTTGCATGCCGGTTTTCTCATCAGTACACACCACATGAATGCCTTGCTGGTGCAGCGCGGCGGCTTGCCGGTAGAGCGCGCAGAGTTGGCGCACCTGCGCATCAAACTGAACCGGATCGGCGGGACAGGCATTGAGCCAGTAACGGCTCAGATGCGGTTTGATCTTGGCTTCTTTCAGTAACCGACTGATGGTGGCCCGGCAAATCGTCTTCACGATTCCGCGCTGACGCGCTTCCGCGGCCAAGGTCTTCGAGCTCCAGTGGCTGAGGGAGCAGCCCGATGCCTTCGGGTGCTCACAGGCCAAAGCGATGATCTTGACGATCTGTTCGGGACTAAAGGTCACCGGCTTGCCACGGCGATAGCCGTCCAGCAGC
>JAAENN010000265.1 GCA_024224295.1 Shimia sp.
CGGTTCATGCGGTTTTCGATGAGGTCATCGACCACCCCTGGATCTGCCAGCGTGCTCGTGTCGCCAAGTGCGCCATAGTCGTTTTCTGCGATTTTGCGCAGGATGCGGCGCATGATTTTGCCGGAGCGGGTTTTTGGCAGGCCGGGGGCCCATTGGATCAGGTCGGGGCTGGCAATGGGGCCAATCTCGGTGCGGACCCAGGTGCGCAACTCCTTGCGCAGCTCTTCGCTTGGTTCCTGATCGTTCATCAAGGTGACGTAGCAGTAGATGCCCTGACCTTTGATGTCATGCGGGTAGCCGACCACAGCGGCCTCGGCGACAGCGGCGTGGGCCACCAGCGCGCTTTCGACTTCGGCGGTGCCCATGCGGTGGCCCGACACGTTGATCACATCGTCCACACGGCCGGTGATCCAGTAGTCGCCATCCGCGTCACGCTTACAGCCGTCGCCCGCGAAGTAGTAGTTTTTGTAATCGCTGAAGTAGGTCTTCTCAAAGCGCTCATGGTCGCCCCAGACGGTGCGCATCTGGCTGGGCCAGCTTTCTTTGATCGCCAGAACCCCTTCGACATCATTGCCGGAGATTTCCTCGCCGGACTGCGGATCGAGCACCACCGGATGCACCCCAAAGAAGGGCTTCATCGCCGCCCCTGGTTTGGTGGCGTGTGCGCCCGGCAGCGGGGTCATCATATGGCCGCCGGTCTCGGTCTGCCACCAGGTGTCCACGATCGGGCAGCGGCCGCCGCCGATCACCTCGTTGTACCAGGTCCAGGCTTCCGGGTTGATCGGTTCCCCCACGGTGCCGAGGATGCGCAAGGAGCTGAGATCACATTTCTCAACATAGTCATTGCCTTGGCCCATCAGGGCGCGCAACGCGGTTGGCGCGGTGTAGAATTGGTTCACGCGGTGCTTTTCACAGACCTGCCAGAAGCGCGACGCGTCCGGATAGGTGGGCACGCCCTCAAACATCAGCGTGGTGGCGCCATTGGCCAGCGGGCCATAGACGATGTAGCTGTGCCCAGTGACCCAGCCCACATCCGCGGTGCACCAGAAGATGTCGCCGTCTTTATAGTCAAAGGTGTATTCGTGCGTCATCGACGCATAAACCAGATAGCCGCCGGTAGAATGCACCACGCCTTTGGGCTGCCCGGTGGAGCCGGAGGTGTACAAAATGAACAGCGGATCTTCGGCGTCCATCTCGGCGGGCTTGCAGTAGTCGCCCACCTCCATGACCATCTCGTTGTAGTCATAATCACGGCCGTCAATCCAGGTGGTCTGATCGCCGGTGCGCTTGACCACCAGACACTTCACGGTGTCTTTGGTGTGCAGCAGGGCAGCGTCGGTGTTGGATTTGAGCGCGGTTTTGCGGCCGCCACGGGGGGCGTAGTCGGCGGTGATCACAACCTTGGCGTCACAGCCGTTTACACGGGCCGCAAGCGCATCCGGGCTGAAGCCGGCGAAGACAATCGAGTGGATCGCGCCGATGCGGGCGCAGGCCAGCATGGCATAGGCCGCTTCCGGGATCATCGGCAGGTAGATCACCACGCGGTCGCCTTTGCGCACACCCAGCTCTTCGAGCACGTTGGCCATGCGGCAGACGCGGCGGTGCAGGTCGGCATAGGTGATCGACTGCGCCGGCTCGTTGGGATCATCCGGTTCAAAGATGATCGCGGCCTGATTGCCACGGGTTTCCAGATGGCGGTCGATACAGTTGGCCGCCACATTGAGCGTGCCATCCTCAAACCATTTGATGTCCACAGCACCGGGCGCAAAGGAGGTGTTCTTCACCTTGGTGAATGGCTTGATCCAGTCCACACGCTGCCCATGCTCCCGCCAAAACCCCTCAGGATCAGACACAGAGGCCGCGTACATTGCTTCGTATTTGGCGGTATCAATATGTGCGTCTTTGGTCAGCTCTGCGGATGGCAACGGGCTGGCGGATACATTGGTGTCCAACGACATGAAGGCTCCTCCCTCGGTCAAAAACTTTAAAAACTCCTCACTCAAGCCAATCGGCTCAAGACCCCGAGACCAGAATAGGGATTTGTAAAAACAAGGAAACAAAGCACGGAAATAAAACAAAAAATCTGTAAATATTTTTCCGTCTCTGCGCACGCATTTGTAAATAATTTTCTTGCGCGGGAGAGAAAACCCATATTCTTAAGGACTTGGAAAACATAGGTTAACTTATTCAGACACGACAAAACCGTGCAACCACAGGCGTGCGAGCGCTAACATCGCCATTCCCGAAGGTGTGACATTTCGTACCGGTCGAAATTCGCAGAAACAGACCGTGCGCTAACAGCGCCGACTCGCGATCACGCAGACTGGCTTTAAAACACCAATCGCGTGCGCAGCCCCAGCACGGTCACGGTGCCCAGCCCCGGATTGTCCAATGGACTGTCGATCACCTGGATCGAAGGGGTAATCTGCAGGCCGGACGACAACGCGAAGCGGTAAAACAGCTCCGCTGTAAACTGTGTCTGCGAGGAGGTTGCGCTTTCCGCCCAGTTCAGGCCTAGACCCGCTGCATCGGTATTGCGTCCGTAATAGGCTAAGCCGGTGGACAGGGAGCGTTTATACAATCCCGTGCCTTTATCGGCCACGCCTGCCCTCAAAAACGGCAACCACTTGTTGTCGACAAACCAAGCTGCGGAAAAGCTCGCGCCGTAATCCTCAGACCGGTTCTTGCTGGCGTCTGCATCGATATGCCAAAGCGTCAAATGGACATTGTCGAAATAGATCCGGTCCCGCGCGCTGGTGACACCCAATTCCAGGCTTTTGAACAGCTTGCCGTGGTCAAACACATCAAAACCGGGATCAGACGGGTCCGCATTGGCGTCGGCTACGCTGCCCACCGCGTAAACCGTCTCTCCAAGCCACACACCGCCAGCCAAGCCCAATCCGGGGTTTGGCGCGTTGATTGTTGGATTGGTGTTAAACGACAGGTTCTGGAACGCCGAATAGGGGCTCACTGCGCCGTAGATATCCAGAAAATCCGTCACGTCGATTTGACCAGCCTGAAAACTCCAGCCACCTTCGGCCGCGCGCTGCGTCCAGAAGAGATTGGTCAAAAGCGTGCCATTGTCGTTAAACGCCGTACCCGGCATAAACGTCGCCCCAGCCGCAAAGCCGAGGTTCTGCGGCGCCACATTTGTATAGGCATGCCGATGCTCCAGCTTGAACGTCAGGCTGCCATTCTCGGTTGCCGCCCAATTGCCGTAAAACCGGAACATGCCCCCGGCAGCACTGTCTTCAGCTGCGTCCAAATCACTCCACTGGCCCAGCGCGAGGTAGTCAAAGTTGAACTTGAAGCCATTCTCGGCCAGCCCATCTTTCCAGGCAAACCAACCGGGCGCCGCACTGCGCGGAAATTTGGAGCGCAACTGCGGATCGGTCAAACCGTCGCCTGGCTCCAACTCAGCCGCAACCGAAGACGGGCCAGACAATCCGCGCTCTTGCGCCGACAGGACGCCCGCAGTCGAGAGCGCCATTGCAGTGATCAAACAGACTGTCTTGAAGGTCACGCCCCAACTCCATCAGAAAGAAACATGCGCCCACCTTGTCGCAGCGGGCGCAAAATCTCAATTAGTCCAGTGTATTCTTATAGATCACACCGTCTTTCATAATGATACGCAGGGTTTCCGGGCTCGCTGGCCGCGGGTCCGCGCCGAACCACTTATCGCCAGTGCCAACCACGGAAAAATCCTCCAATGGATTGCCATCCATCAACAAAATATCCGCATAAGCACCCTCTTCGATCACCCCAAGTTTGCCATCGGTGTAAGGATTGGTGAAGTCCCCGGACAAGCCAACAAGCTCGCCTCCAACAGAGGTCAATGTGACCATTGAGGTATAAGGACCAAAGAAATCATTGTTCAGTTTTTTCTCGTAGGCAATTTGAATGTTGCAAGCTTCAACGGACCCAACGCAGTCAGTCTGAAAGGCACGCTTAACGGGACATTCCTTCGTGTTTGGAATATAGTCGGCAAACGTGGCTGAGGCAGATTTTGCTTTCGCCAAACTGCTAGGCACATTGGCAACGGCAGGAATGCTAAGCAGCCCAGGATCAAACGCTGTGAGATTAGTCGTGATGAAGGCTCCCTTGACGTTCATCACTTCCGCGATTTCGCAATCAAAAGAGAAACCGTGTTCGATCGACATCACACCAGCTTCCAATGCCCCCAAAATCGCCTCTTTGCGATACGAGTGCGCCATCACATAACTTCCGTACTCGCTAGCGACTTGCACAGCTGCTTCAATCTCTTCCGGTGAACCAGCCAGCAACTGCCAAGGGTCAAAGGCGGAAACAACACCACCTGACTGCATGTATTTCAACTGAGTGGCTCCCATGCGGAAATTGTTGCGGCCAAATTTTTGCACATCGCCTACGTTGTCCGCCTCTTGTGCCATGTTCAGGCGGCTAAGATTTGTTGAACCTCCTGGAGGGGCTGTGAAGTTGGCAAAATCCGCGTGCCCGCCGCGTGTGCCGATAAAGGCCGCAGATGGATAATAGCGCGGCCCAATAATCTGCCCACTATCAATTGCACGTCGTAGCCCACCGTTGCCGCCACCTGCGTCACGCACAGTGGTGAACCCTTGCATGAGATACATCTCCGCCATGCGCGTTCCGTGAATAGCAAAATCTTCCCAAGTGGTGTTTGCTTCCATCGCCGGTAGACTTGGTCCCATCAGCATCAAGTGCGCGTGGGCCTCAACAAATCCCGGCGTCAACGTTCGCCCACCGCCATCAATCACCGTGGCATCGGGAGCGTCAATCGCCTCCGTGCTCACGGCTTTGATCAGGTTGCCCTCAACCAACACAGAAGCGTTTTCAATCCGCACTTCGTTCACACCATCAAACACATGCACGTTTTTAAAAAGTGTTTGCGGTGCAGCCTCTTGGGCGGCCAAAGACGCGGCAAACAAACCGACAACCGCAGATACAAACCCTGAGACGATTCGATTAGACATAATGGCGCTCCCTATAGAATATCCTTCAATGCTACCTGAGCGTGTTGTGCTGTTCCGGCCAGTTTCGATAAAACTTTTTGTCATCTGGCAAAAAAATGGCCGACAACCGCATCAAAACTGGCCTAAAAGCTACTATGTAACACTCAGGACTTACGCCCATGCCCACAAAACATGACGGCTTTGTCAAAGCCCAGCTTCTGCGGCCCTTTGTCGAGCTTGCCAGAGCGCGTGGAGCCAATGTCGAAGCCGCCCTAAAGACTTTTGGCCTGATTGCTGAAGATCTGCGGGACCCCGAAAAAGCAGTACATGCCGAAATAATCTACGGCCTCACAAACAACCTCGCCGAAAAGGCAAAAGACCCGCACCTCGGCTACCACGTGGCCGATAGTTTCGACCTAAAAGCCTGGCTGCCCACACAAGACGCTTTCGAAAATGCCCGTACCATTGGCGACTATTACACGCGATTTTTGCTAGGCGTTCCGCAACAAGCCAGTTCCGTACGCCACACTCTAAAGGTCGACGCGCTTCAAGCCACCTACACCGTCGATCGCACGGTTCAAACCCACCAAGCCCCATTTCAAGTTGAAGGCTTTGGCATGGGTCTGCACATCCGCACCCTGCAATACTTGGCGCAATCCCACTGGTCAGCAAAACGCGTCATGTTGGCGACAGCCTTTCCCGAGGCCTTGCCAAAAACCCCCATCGGTGTTTGCGTGAAACACGCCGCAATTTCCGGGTTGGCCATATCCTTCCCCAGCGCCTGGCTCACCTTACCCGTACGCCCGCAAGATACGCGACCCAACGATGCGCCAGCGTCACGGGACACGGACCTCTCTATTATCAGCGCCCTACGCACAGCCGCGTGCCCTACTCTGTCGGATCGCTCACAGACCGTTGCTGACCACGCAAATGCGCTCGGCATCTCACCAGCTCGCCTCACGTCTTCCCTGAAATTGCAGGACACCACACTGGCGCGCGAAATCAAACGTCTGCGCATCGATGTCGCCAAGGAGATGTTTGCAGACCCCAAACAAAGCGTGGCCAGCGTGGCACAGGCGCTTGGCTACACCGACCAATCGCACTTTTCGCGGTTCTTCCGCTCCCAAACCGGCCTCTCACCGCGTGAATACCGCCGCGCGCTTTTGCCAGAATGACGCAAACCGCAGCTCTTCGCCCACATCCGGTTGCAATTGGCGATCAAATCGTTTCTGGATTTGACCCCGGCGCGCCACTCAGGCAATTAGACAGAAATCATTTTCCGCTGCGGGCGATTTGGCCCTGCACGACCACAGAAGACAGAAAGACACAATGGAACAGTCTATCCCTCTGACACACCTGCCCGACAACACGCTTTATGGCGAAGGTGACGTGTTTGTCCTCTTTGGCGAACTATTTGGCCGCGGCTACGCCACCGGTCTGATCGACTCCGCCAAAGCGGCCGGAATGACCATTGTCGGCATCACCGTTGGCCGCCGCGAAGACGACGGCAGCCTGCGCGCTCTGACCGACGAAGAACTGGCCCAGGCTGAAGACAACCTCGGCGGCAAAATCATCAACATCCCGCTGATGGCCGGCTTTGACATGGACGCACCGGAAGGTGGCGACACTCCAACCGACATGCTCAAAGAGATGACCCTGGACAACTGGCAAGAGTTCAAACTCGACTGGGACAAAGTTGACGCCTGCCGCGAGATCGGAACCGCTCGGTTCACAGGAGCGCTCAAAGAAGTAATGGACACACTTGCGGGGCACATTCCTGCTGGCAAAAACGTGCACTTTGCCCACACCATGGCGGGCGGCATTCCTCGCGCAAAGGCCTTCTTGGCAATTGCCAACCGGATCTACAAAGGCCGAGGGGCGCGCCACATGTCGTCTCAAGCTCTGCTGGACGCCGACTTGGGCAAATTGATCCTACAGAACTTTGACGAAGTGACCGCCAACAGCTTTGGCCACCTGCTGGAGCACAGCGCCGAGCTACGCAGTAAAATCGAAGCCGACGGCGGTCAGGTCCGCTACTCCGCTTATGGCTACCACGGTACCCGCGTGCTGATCGGCGGCGAATACCGCTGGCAGACCTACACCAGCTACACCCAAGGCTACGCCAAAATGCGCCTAGAGCAGTTTGCCCAAACCGCTTGGGACAACGGCGTGAAAGCCACCGTCTACAACTGCCCGGAAATCCGCACCAACTCTTCGGATGTGTTTGCGGGCATCGAACTGTCCCTGCTGCCTCTGCTGGAAGCGCTGCGCCAAGAAGGTGGCGGCACATGGGTCGATGCACTATGGGCGGAGTGCCAAGGCCTGCTGAAAAACGATGTGACCCTTGAAAGCGTGCTGAAGACTGTACAGGACTACCAGCAAAGCGACGCGATGCAGCCGTTCTACAACTTCACCGCATGGCCGATGAACAACTCTGCCGATCAGGTCGACATGACCGTCGGCACCTCCCAGGACATCGTGGCCCTGCACAGCAACCGCAAAGAGCTGGTCAGTGACGTGCTCAGCCAGCACGTGGTGAACGCAACCGGCGCGCTGATCTTTGGCTCGTCCGGTGCGCCAGATGGCCCGGTTCTGTGGCTGGATCACGATATGGTTGCCCAGCACCTGATCAAAGCTAACTGATCTCACCCACACTGATTTTTTGAAAGCTCCGACGCTTCGCGTTGGGGCTTTTTTGAAACAGTCCTTATTCTTTACAGTGGCTCTTTCGCGCTAGATCAAGATTACTCCGCAGCCACACTCAACGCTGTGCATCCATGGCCTACCAAAACAACCCCGGGCGCCCGCACGTTGAAAGTGCACTCGGAAAACTTGGCCAGCAATGGCTTCTTAGGCCAATCCAGCGTAAGCTTTGAGTACGGCCAGGGGTACTGTTCATTTATCTTTACAAACCGGAGACTGCCGCAACTCCCTTCTCAACCGACTGGGCGTAGTTAGGGCGCTCTGCATTGGGCAGTTTCTCACCAACAAAACAAAATACAGAAGAACACTGCGTTCAATTCAGCATTCTTTGCCAAAGTGACACAGAGCCCGACACAACGTCACCAGGCCACAGGCCTCATGGTTCGTAACGTCAAAACATTATTCCGGCTTCTTCTGGGGTTCACGTATTAGATTGATCAGTTTCTTTGTTCGCCGTTTGACATAGCGCCATGTGTCGGAAAATGGGCGTAGATACATATCTAGAAGATTGGTCGCGCTAGCCTCTTCTGACGGCAGGCCAAAGGTCAGCTCCTCTTCCTGCTCTGAAAGATGTAGAGAGCCAAACAGCCAATCCCAGATTGCCAGCGCTGCGCCGAAGTTCTTGTCAAAATGGCGTTCTGCGGTGGAGTGATGCAGTTGATGTTGCGCTGGAGAGATCAACACGCGTTCCAACCAGGGCCAATAACTGATGTTGATATGGGAGTGCCGCAAATTGGACCCCGTAACGTGGAACACAAACACCAGCACGTTCACGCCCACAACCGTGTAGAGATCAACGGTATTGCCAAAAGCAAAGATAAAGACCGGCAACACCAGCCCCTGCGCAAAAGCGCTGCGCAACCCGTAGAGCACGCCTTCAAACGGGTGCACACGGTACACTGTAATCGGCGTGAGCGCTTCAGCGGAATGATGAACCTTGTGGATCGACCACAAAGGTGGCCACTTATGCATCCAGCGATGCAAAAAGTACTTGGTTAAGTCATCCATCGCAAAAAGGGTGACGGAGAATAGAGCTACAACCAACGCCTTGTTGGCATCCGCGAATACACCGGAGCTGATGAAACTCTGCTTGTGCAGCGCAAAGTATATCGCAGTGGCAATGGCCACCTGAGTGATCAGCAGCGGTGAAACAAAGAGCGTAAAGGCGCGATTGATCACAAAGATCTGGTAGTCGGCCAAGGCGGATTTGGAAAAGAAGACTTTACGGTCAAACACCCGTGCAAACGTCTCACGGAGTGAACGTCGTTTGACAAAAAACAACCAGAGGCACGCGATCATCATGGACAGCGCCAGATAACCGACAAAGATCCGTTTTTTGGGATCAGCAAAGTCGGAGAAAACCGTGGCGAATGTTTGTGTCAGATCCATGGGTCAAATAGAAAGCGGGCGGCGCTTCTGTCAACGCCGCCCACCTTTGTATTAGTCGGTTTCAGCAGAAGCTTCAGAGTTCAGCTTGCCTGCCAGACCTTCCAGATCGGCCAGCGCGTCGTTGGCGCGGGACTCGATGCCGAAGGTGTCGACGAGCACTTGCTGAACGTTCAGCATATTCAGCTGATAATCAGACCAGGTCATGCGACGGTCACGCAGGAAGTTGCCATCCGCGTCCACACCAGTGACGTAGGTGTTGTCCAGAGTCACCGGGCCATAGCCGATCAAACGGTTGAGGTCCACGGCAGTTTTGCCAAGGTTGTTTTTGCCGGTCTGCAGCGCCATGGCAAAGCCTTTCAGCTCACCCCAGTGCTTAGCATAGTTGCGGTACGCTTTTGCCAGTTCTTCGCCTTCCAAGCTGCCCATTTTGGAGATGTCTTTGTAGACAGAACCAGCATATTTGAAGGTCGCTTCCGCCAGTACTTTTTCCCACTCGGATTCAATGGTCGCGGCGTAACCTTTCAGCTCTGCGCGCTGCGCATCGGTCAGTGCTTCACCGTTTGCGGAGGTGATCAGCTTACGGCCGTCGACGAAAGCCTGCATGATTGTGTGCATGTAGTTGGTGGTTTTTGTGCCACCTTTGTCTGCACCGGCTGCGTAGTAAGCTGGGCCAAACACGTGCTCAGATTTCAGGTCAACAACGCCGTCGCCGTTGGAGTCCGCTGCAGCCAGGTCTTTCTGCTTGGCAATGCCGTAGGCCTGCTCAGGGCTCAGGCTCAGAGTGTGCGCAGGACCACCCCAGTAGCCAAAGGCCTCGTCCCAGGAGTGCTCCTTGCCAGTGTAATACGCACCGTCTTTGTATGGTTTGTTGTTTGGCTTGTTATCTGCTTCCAGCTTCTCGTCGAGATAGTTGTCGACAGCTTGATTATACATCATTGCGCCCATGGTGTACTTGGAGATCAGCTGCCCCCAGTCCATGCCGTTCTCAGCGTCAAAGCCACCGTTAGACTGCGCCGTGTGCTTGATCATGTGCAGAACAGCTTCTTTACCGGTAACATCACCTGGCCATGCAGGCATTGCGCCGTCATAGAATTTGCCAGAAATGTTCTTGCCTTTGGAGATCGCATTCACGGTCGCCTGTTTCACAGGGTAGCCGTCCTTAGAGGCCGGCGCCATGATGTCCAGATCAGCGTCGGAACCGTTAAAGAAGGCGAGCAGCATCGCTTCAACTTCGGCTGCATTGGCACCGCCGTCGCCTTTGCCAGCAGCTTTTTTCAGGCTGTCATGCAGCGCGTGGCGTGCGATCTGACCGGAATAGGAAACAGAGTTGGCCTTGTCACCTTCATAGCCTTTAACGGTGATTGGATACGGACCATAAGTCTCCGCAGTTACAGCCCCCGCAACGACGCAAAAAGCCAGTGCAGTGGTCAATTTCAAAGTGGTTTTGAACATTCGCGTTCCCTCCAAAAAACCCGACAAACCAAGTCAGGTAAAATCCTGAGCGAACTAATCGGGTAAATTTTGAATTGAGTCAAGCCGTTGGGGCATGTCAAAATGGACACGCCCAAATCTTAACGCAAGAAAGCTAATTCTATTAACTGAAGTCTACGGCCGTCACAGTGTTGCCTTACGGCGTACAGGTTGGCTTCTCGACGCCATTCAGTTCACGCCAATGACGGCAAGAAGCCCATTTTAACAGCGCGACAATTTGCGCCACGCCTCAAACACGGTTTTGTTACCCATCAACGTCGTCAGCGGAGTCTGCATTCAGCTGATTATAGTTGGCCGCACCAATGTCATCGAGCAATCCGATTTGTGTCTCAAGAAAATCCACATGGCCTTGTTCATCTAGAATCAACTCTTCAAAGAGATGCATCGAAGCAAAGTCACCGACTTCCGCACAATACTTGCGGGCTTCTGCATATAGCGCCACAGCCTCCATCTCGACTTCTAGGTCACATGCCAGAGTCTCTCGAACATCTTCACCGATACGAAGAGGATTCAAACTTTGCAGGTTCGGCATACCCTCCAGGAAGATAATACGATCGATAAGCTTGTCCGCGTGCTCCATCTCCTCGATGCTCTCTTCACGCATCTTCTTGGCAAGTTTTGTCACACCCCAGTCGTTTTGGAGCCTGTAATGAAGCCAGAACTGGCTGACAGCCGTCAGCTCATGTTTTAGTGCAACATTCAAATACTCGATTACCTTCTTGTCACCTTTCATCGCTTCACTCCCTTTTGGCTCCGATTGACAGAGGGCCAAATGCCCTACCTCGAGCGTAGGTTGCGCCGCTAAACCGGCAAAACAAAAAAGGTTTCCTCAAGAATTTGAGTTGATAGAATAACTGAGCGGTTGCTGCCTAAGCAATGACCTGCTTCGCTTTACAAACCTCGCGCAAACCGCGCAGCTCAACAGGCACTTCCAGATTGGCGTTTGAGCGCATCGAAGAAACGAAAAGCTTCATGCAGCCACCACAATCTGGCGCCTTCCCCAAAGCATGATAGATTTTACCAGGCGTAATGATGGCTGTTTCGTCCGCTGCGCGCATCCAATCAATTGCTTGGTGAATGTCGCGGTCAGAGATGGCTTGGCAGCTGCAGATGATCATCTTGGAAATCCGGAAAATGGTGAGACTACTTATCCGACCAAAAAAATCAGGGTCAATACCTGATTGTTTTAAACAGTAAGCTCACATATCAAACCGTTCCAAAATGCGACGAACTCCAAGGTCACTAGCTTGTGGAGCGCAAACCAACATCCCCCAGATGAGAAGGAACTCGTAAGCAAAAAACTAGATAAGATCCGCATCGCACTGATTTGCGACCTGCATTCGGCCTGCCTAATATAGAAAACCATTTCCAATTGACATTTTGATGCCAAGCCGCAGGAACGGTTGTCCATTTCGAAGCCCCAGGCATGTAAATTTAAAGAAAGTGCGTGATAGCAAGGGATCTATACCTCAAGTGGTCAACCTAGTATTGCAGCCGTCCAAGTCATCACACAGCGTTCAGGCAGGTCGGTTGGATCACTAGTGTCCGCCAGCTTGCTCCTGTTCAGAAAGCACATGTGGACTAAAGCCGAGATATTTTGTGATTTACGTTTCTAAGCAAATTTCAGCCTAAAATAAGACATCTACTCGCGGTGAATTTGGGTGTGGCGACCCCGGAAGAACTCGAATCCTCAACCTGCTGATTAGAAGTCAGCTGCTCTATCCAGTTGAGCTACGGGGCCGTATCCACGAGGCGTGCTTATCAGAAGCCAAAATAGGATGAAAGCAACATTGGTCGAACATCGGCTCAAAAAAGAACTTTTCGGAGCGCATTAAAAAATTGTCTTGTTTCGATGAGCGAAGAGCAGAACGTGTACGCGGCTATGCTTCTCTTGTCGGCCTGCTCATAAAGAAATCCCCAATCTCTGACGCTACATAGACCCATCATACACAACCCGGACATTCGGATTGGCCGGCCTCACGCGCAATTGCTGAGGCCGGTCATGAATTAAAACGCTTCAGGTAACAGACAATCTGGCAAGTTCTGATAACAGACCGGCCGCAAGAAACGCCGGATTGCTAAAGTTCCCACTGAGGTAGCTCCGAAGTTGGTGGAGGCCGGGTATGGACCGCCGTGCACCATGGTGTCGCTGACCTCCACGCCTGTTGGATATCCATTCGTCAGAATACGGCCCGCTTTGCGCTCCAGCGCAGGCAGCAGGCTTTGGGCGACGGCGGTGTCCGCTTCATCCATGAACAGGGTGCAGGTGAGCTGACCTTGCAGAGAGAGCGCCAAAGCGCGCATCTGATCCAGATCCTCGGCGATCACCACCAAGCCAAGCGGACCAAAGACCTCTTCGCCCAGGGACTCATTGGCCAGCCACGTGTCTGCTGTCGTCTGGTAGAGGAATGGGGAGGCATCGCGTTGGGCATGGCTGTTACTCAGCACCTCCTGCAAGCCGTCGCAAGACGCGATGCGGGTTTGACCGTCGCGATACGCGGCGGCGATGCCGTCGGTTAGCATGGTTTGCGGCCCGACCGTGCCCAGCGCGGCGGCAGTTGCCGCAACAAAGGCGTCGGCCTGATCCTTCAGGATCACGGCAATACCAGGGTTGGTGCAAAACTGCCCTGCCCCCATGGTCAGCGACCCGGCCCAGCCGGTGCCAATTTCCGCTCCACGTGCTTCTGCGGCGGCGGGCAGGACAAACATCGGGTTGACGGAGCCAAGCTCGCCAAAGAAGGGGATCGGCTCTGGTCGCTGGGCACAGAGGTCAAACAAGGCGCGGCCACCTGCAAGGGAACCGGTGAAGCCCACCGCTTTGATCAACGGATGCTGCACCAGGGCCGCACCCACAGCGCGATTGCCGCCTTGGATCAGACTAAAAACGCCCGGATGCAGGTTGCAGGTTTGAATTGCTGCATGGATGGCCTCGGCAATGATTTCGCCAGTACCAGGGTGCGCAGAGTGGCCTTTAACGACCACCGGACAGCCAGCGGCCAGCGCAGCAGCCGTGTCACCACCAGCAGTGGAGAACGCCAGAGGGAAGTTTGATGCGCCAAACACAGCCACAGGCCCAATTGGGCGCTGAATCATTTTCAGATCGGGACGTGGCAGCGGCGCGCGATCTGGCAAGGCGACATCATGACGGCGGTCGAGATAGTCGCCGGCCAAAATATGCGACGCAAACAAACGCAGCTGACCAGTGGTGCGGCCACGTTCGCCTTGAAGGCGGGCGTCTGGCAGGCCGGTTTCCTGCGTACCAATTTCGGTGATGGCATCGCCGCGGGCTTCGATTTCATCCGCAATGGTATTGAGGAAGGTCGCCCGTTGCTCTCGAGAGGCATAGCCAAAGGACCAAAACGCCTCTTCGGCAGCCTGTACAGCGGCATCCACATCGGCCGGGGAGCCAACCGAAAATTGGTGCGCCGGGCCGTGAGCAGGCTCTGAGGCGAAATGATTGTCTGCGGCGGTCCACTGACCGGCGATCAGGTGTTTTCCGTGGGGGGTAAAGCTCATGTTTCGTTGTCCCAATGGGTGACCATGTCACAGGCGATATCAAAGGCGGCACGGGTGGCACCAACATCGGCCCGCCCCTGCCCTGCAATGTCAAAGGCGGTTCCGTGGGCCGGTGTGGAAACCGGAATGGGCAGACCGCCCTGCACGGTGACGCCGCGATCAAATCCCAGCAGTTTCAGGGCAATTTGCCCCTGATCGTGATACATGGTGACCACGGCATCGATTTCTTTGGCGACCGCCTTCAGGAACACTGTGTCCGAGGGCCACGGGCCGTCCACGGACATCTGGCCTTCGGCGAGCTTGCGCACAGTGGGTTCCAGAATGTCGATTCCTCGGTGCCAAAATTGCCGCCATCGCCTGCGTGCGGGTTGATGGCAGCCACCGAAATGCGCGGGCGCGCCACGCCGGAACGGCGCAGCACATTGTGGATCAGATGCACCGCCTGGCTCACCCGTTCCTCGCTGATGGTGTCGGCCACATCGCGCAGCGCGATATGGCTGGTGACACGGCTTGTCCACATGCCGTCCAGCGTGTTGAGTTCGGAAATGTATCCGGTCACACCCAGTTTCTCGGCCATGTAATGCAACTCGTCGTCATGGCCCAAGCCAGCCAGATGCATAGAGGCTTTGTTAAACGGCGCAAAGACAATGGCGTCGATGATGCCGTCCTGTGCAAAGGCCAGCGCCTGATCTAAAGTGGACAGGACAGAGGTACCGCCCGCCTCGGTGACTTCGGCGGTTTTGACGGCTTCAGGTTGGATTGTGTCCATCTCATAAAGCGCAAAGCTGTCGTCTGTGTCTCTCCATTTTGTGAGGTCAGCGACAGGCACCATATCAAAGTTGCAATCCGCGACGACCTGACCGGCCTCAAACACGTGGCGGTCACCGATCAGCAGGATTTCTGCTGCCTCCGCGACACCCTCAGATGTCAAAAGACGGGCAATAAGTTCAGGGCCGATGCCGCTTGGGTCACCGGGGATAATGCCAATTTTGGGTTTCATGTTTAATCCTCGGAGGCTGCGCCAGCACCGTCATTACGGATGCGGGCGATGTTCTCGATTGTACTTTTCAGGTGGTTGCGCAGAGCACGGCGGGTGGCGCTGGCATCGCGTTTTTGCAGCGCTTCGGTGATGTCGGCGTGTTGCGCCAAGGTGTTGTCGCGGCGGTCCACTTGTTGCGATGACAAAAACCGCGCGCGCCAGAGGCGGGCGTTGTATTGCCGGTGGGTTTCAATCAACGGCTCGTTCCGGCTGGCCTCGACAATGGCGGCGTGAAACTGCATGTCGAGCTGGAAGAACTCCAGCGGCGCCAGCTTATCCGACCCTTCCACCATACGCGCGCCGAGGCGCACAATGTCGGCAATTTCGGCCATAGTGGCCTCGCGACAGGCGGTTTCGCCGGCCAGAGCCTCCAGTGCGCCCAACACAGAGATGTACTGCGTCAGCTCGTGCAAAGACGGATCAGCCACATGGGGACGCCGAGTGGCGGAGTATTCGATCAACCCCTCAACCTCCAACAGCCGCAGCGCCTCTCGCAAAGGGGTGCGCGATACCCCTAGGGCCTCCGCCAGATCCCGCTCCGGAATAGCCGTGCCCGGGGCCAGTTTGCCGAGCAAAATGAGTTCACGCAGATTGTCCGCGGCCTCTTCGGCCAGGGTTTTGCGTGGGCGCACACCGCCCTGCTGTTTTAACGCTTCCAGCCAATCACTGCTCACGTCATTTCCCCCATTTTAGGACCAGCGGGTCCAGCGGTTTCAACAAGTCGATCAGCCGCGACCGGATTGCCGGATGCAGCGGTGGGATCGGGTGGCGACAGAACTCAGATTTGATCACGCCACCTTCAACCATGGCCGCTTTACACGATTGCCAACCACATTGGCGGTTCTCGTGATTGATGGCCATGGCCACGCGACCATAAGCAGCGGTGGCCTCGTCAATCTTTCCTGCGTAGTGGTGTGTGAGCACAGGTTTGATCTGATCCACAATCATGCCCGAGGTCATGCTGCCGGTTGCGCCCGCATCCAGATCGGCCAGCAACGTGATCGCTTCCTCACCGTCAAAGGGCGCTTCAATGGCGTCGCCGCCTTCCTCGATCAGGGCGCGGATTTTATTGGCTGCCCGTGGGCATTCGATTTTGAAGAGCTTCACAGCCTCAATCTCTTTGGCCATACGCACCAGTAAAGGCACAGGCAGATCCACACCGGACAGCGGAGCGTCCTGCACCATGATTGGAATGCCCACCTTACCCACGGCGGCGAACTGTTCAAAGCTTTGCTCCGGCGTGCCTTTGAGCAAGGCGCCGTGATAAGGTGGCATCATCATCACCACATCCGCCCCGAGGTCTTTGGCAAATTGCGCCCGTTCAACGACGATCTGCGTGGCGTAGTGGCTGATGGTGACAATCACCGGCACACGCCCCGCAACATGCTCCACCGACAGTCGGGCGAGTGTTTCACGCTCCGCATCTGAAATCAGAAACTGCTCAGAAAAGTTGGCAAGCACACAGATGCCATCTGCGCCTTGATCAATCAGGCAATCCAGCACTCGCTTCATGCCTTCGAAGTCAACCGTGCCGTCAGGATTGAATGGCGTGGGGGCCACCGGCCAAATGCCTGTGTACATGCTGCTCATTCCACCACCTCGAACTGATCCAAATACTTGTCCGAGATTTCAATCCCCAACCCGGGTTTGTTGTCATCCAGATCCAGATAGCCGTCAACCGCGTCCGGATCGCCATCAAAGATGTAGTAGAACAGCTCGTTGCCCACTTCGACGTCAAACACCGGGAAGTACTCGCTGATCATGCAATTGGCGTTGGCCATGGTTAGGTGGTAGTTGTGCATTTGCCCAGCATGCGGAATGACCGGCACTTGGAAAGCCTCGGCAATGGCGTTGATCTTCTGGGCCGCCGTGATGCCCCCCACCCGGTTGGTGTCATATTGCAGAACGCTCACGGCTTTCTTCTCGATCAGGTCTTTGCAGCCGATTACTGAGAACTCATGCTCGCCGCCGGAAATTGGCACGATGTTCATGGCGTTGAGTTCGCGATAGCCTTCCACATCGTCCGCGATCACCGGCTCTTCGAGCCAACGTGGCTCATATTTGGCCAGTTTGGGCATCATGCGTTTGGTGTAGTCCAGGTTCCACCCCTGATAACACTCCAGCATTAGGTCCACGTCATAGCCGACGACCTCACGCACCGCCTCGACCCGTTTCAGGTTTTCGCGCATGCCGGCCATGCCGTCTTTCGGTCCCCAGCCAAAGCGCATTTTGTAGCCTTGATAGTTGCTTTTTTTGGCTTCTTCCGCCTCGGCCTGCATCGCCTCGATGGTGCCGGAGTAGAGCTTGGAATAATAGACCGGTATCTTTTCTTTGGTGCGACCACCGAGCAGTTTAAACACCGGTTTGTTTGCCAACTTGCCCATCAGATCCCAGATCGCGAGATCCACGGCGGAAATCGCGATCATGCCGATGCCTTTGCGCCCCCAGGCGTGGGAACGACGGTACATCTTTTCCCAAAGATAGGCGTAGTCAAACGGATCTTCACCAATCACCATCGTCGCAAACCAGTCATCAATGGCTTTTTTGACCACAGTTGGCGCCAAGGCGGCATTGCCGATGCCCACGGTGCCATCTTCGGTTTCAATCTCGCAGGTCAGCCACTGGTGAAAGCGGAACGAGGCCATGGCATCGCCCTTATCCCACAGTACATCGTTGGCGTTGGTGCAGAAGTTGCCAGTGGGGGGAACGGTTTTGCCTTTCCAGTTCCAGACACGGGTACGGACGGATTTGATTTTGGTCATTGTTATTCTCCGGTCGACTTAAGCGGCGAGCGTTGTTTGAAAAGACGTCCCCAGACCATCGGGCCAAACAGGGCAAGAATGGTGAGAACAAAGAACAAAAGGGACAGCGGACGTGTGGCCATGAGCCACCATTTTTCGTCCAGCATCACCATGGATTGCCCCAGCCGTGTTTCCAGCATGCCGCCCAGGATCAAGCCGATCGCCATGGGCACAACAGAGAACCCGTGCCGCCGCATGAAGAAACCAACAATACCGGCGCCAATGGCGATCCAGACATCCATCATGGATTGCTCCAGCGCGTAAGCGCCCACAATCGAGAAGATGAACACAATCGGCCACAGGATCTGAATTGGGATCAGGGTAACGCGGGCGAAAATCTTGGCGCCCCACAGTCCGATGAAGAAGAACAGGATGTTCACAAACATCATCGACCAGAAGATCGCGAAGGCAAAGTCAGCCTGTTCTGTGAACATGGTTGGACCCGGGCGCAATCCGTGTACCATCAGACCTGCCAGGATCACCGCCGCAGTTGGGCTGCCGGGGATACCCAGCGCCAAGGTCGGCACCATGGCCCCGCCGGTAGCGGAGTTGTTGGCCGCTTCAGAGCCAGCGATACCTTCGAGCGAGCCGTTGCCAAACTCTTCCGGCTTTTTGGACCAGCGCTTGGCCTCGTTATAGCCAATCATGGAGGCCACGGTCGCGCCTTCGGCGGGCAGAATGCCAATGAACGTGCCTATACCGGACGAGCGCAGAATTGTTTTCCACACCCGTTTGTAGTCTTCGCGCGAAGGCAGTTTGATCTTTTTCATGATCACCGGCTTGCGCTCCACATGCAAGTTGTCGGCCTGTACCAAGAGTTCGCTAATCCCGAAGACACCAATCATGACCGGCACAAAGGGGATGCCTTCGCTGAGTTCGTTCATACCAAAGGTGAAGCGCTCGATAGAGGTCAGCAGGTCGATGCCCACAGTGGCCAGCAACACGCCAAACGCCCCGGACAGGATGTTTTTCACCGGCGAGCCGTCGCCAATGGTAGCCAACATAGAGAGGCCAAACACCGTCAAAGCAAAATACTCTGGCGGTGCAAAGTTGTAGGCGGCTCTCGCCATCAGCGGCGCAGCTGCCATCAGGCACACAACAGAAATGATCCCACCAATGGTCGAGGAGACCGCGGCCACCCCCAGCGCGCGGCCCGCCTCGCCTCGCTGCGCCAACGGGTAGCCATCAAGGCAGGTCGTGGCGCTGGCCGAGGTTCCGGGAGTGTTGATCAAAATAGCGGTGATCGCGCCCGCAAAGGTGGCGGCGCAATAAATGGTTGTCAGGATCGCGATGGCCGGTACCGGGTCCATCGTGATGGTGAAAGGCAAGAGCAAGGCAACACCAGTCGTGGCGTTGAGGCCGGGCAAAGCCCCAACCAGAACACCGCCCAGCGTGGCGGCAACAATCAGCACCATCAGATGCGGATCTGCCAGCGCCATAAGGCCGTTAAGAGCTGCGTCCATTGTTGTTATCCGTACCAGAGGTTGGTGAGCAGGCCGCGCGGGAAACGGACCTCGAAAATGCCGTCAAACAGGAAGAAGACAGCGATCGGGGAAATCAGGCCGACGAGCACAATGGCCCAGACGCGGCGTTCTCCCCAAAGCGTCGCTAGGGACGCAGAGAACAGGGCAAGGCCCAGAAACAGGTCGACTTCTGCAATCAACAGAAAGCCGACCAACAGCCCCATGGTCACCTGCGCCATCTTGCTCAAACGTGCGGGCGCTTCGCTTTTGTCGCGAAACATCAGCCACACGGCGAGCAGGATGATCAGACCGATGACAAGCTGTGGGAAATCGGATGGTTGCATGCCGCGCTTCAGAATTGGAGGAACGCGGTCAAACTGTGTCGACAGCCAGAAGGCCCAGACACAGAACGCCACAATGCCAAGCGGCACCGCAACGTTGGAAATATGCCGGCGGGCCGGCGGGGAGGAAGAATGCTCTTCGGCGTGCATTGGGGAGCCCTTGCGAAAAGTGGGGGGGGCGCGGCGTCGATTGGGAGGATGCCGCCGCGCCGAGTGGTCAGATTACTCGATGAAGCCCAGCTCTTTCAGAGCGGATTCCATGTCGGTGACCATCGTGGTGATTTGGTTACCCCATTCTTCGGAGCCAACCACAGAGGTGCTGTCCAATCCCACGGATTCTAGGAATCCCTGATAAACGCCGTGCTGCATAGACTTCATTAGCGACGCTTCGATCTTTTCAGCCACCTCATCCGGGGTGTCTTTGTGGACCACAAAGCCGCGCACGGTGGAGAAGCTTACGTCGATGCCCATCTCCTTGGCGGTTTTCACGTCTGGCAAACCGGCCATCCGCTCGTTGGCCAGAACCACAATCGGGCAAACATCGCCTGCGTCGATCTGGGAGCCTGCTTCGGCGAGGTTCAGAACCGCCGCGTCCACCGCGCCTGCAACCAGTTGGGTTGCCAGCTCGCCACCGCCATCAAACGGAACGATTTTTGGGGTCTGCATGCCGCCCTTTTTGGTGAACATGAAGGCAGACACATCGTCAATATTGCCCAAATGGGTCGTACCATAGCTGATGGGTGCGTCTTTTTGAGCCGCAACAAAAGTTTCTGCATCCGCATAGGCGCCGCATTTCACCATCAGGATTTGGGGGTCGTCTGTCCCGCGTGCAATCGGGCGAATGTCATCCAGCGTCATTTTGGTTTTGCCTTTGGCAACCGTTGCCGCGTGACCGATTGTAAAAGTCAGGATGGAATAACCATCCGCAGGCACAGCCAGATAGTGGTCCATCGCAACCGCGCCACCGCCACCTTTTTTGTTCACAACGACCATGTCGGCTTTCAGTTCACGACGTGCGCGCAGCATCATCATACGCGTGGTCACGTCTGTGCCACCGCCGTTACCGGCATGAGTCACCACTTCTATGGTTTTGGACGGGTATTCGTTCGCGCTCGCAATGGCACCGGCTAGGGCCATGGTGGCGAACGATACAGTGGCAAGAAACTTCTTCATTTGTCTGATCCTCCTCAGGTTTGCGACCGGACCTCCTCTTGGCCGATTCGCAATCTCACACCGCCCTTCTACAAGGTATTTGGAATTTGGTATACCAAATTTTGAATTCCTAAATTTCTACAGGATCGCCTCTTGGACAAAGGCCCCACCTCCAAAAAATGCCAAAGGGCACCCGACAGTGCCCTTTCCATTGGTCGCAAAGACCCGTGGTTATCCGTCGCTCCGGACCTCTTTGATCCAGGCTACGATCAGGGCACGACTTTCCTGATCCATCTCAATCGCATTGGGCGGCGGCATGGCGTGCGTGCGCCCCGCTTGCAGATAGATCTGCTCTGCGTGGCGCGCCACATCGGCTTCCGTTTCCAGCACCACACCTTTGGGAGCCCAGTGCAAGCCCTCCCAGGAAGGCTCGCGGGCGTGGCACATAGAGCAATTGCCAAGCACCGCATAGTAAGCGTCTTCAAACCCTTCAGCAGAGGCGAACTTCTGCTCGTAGTCGGTCAATTCGCGGGCTTCGGATTCCTCATAGGTCTCGCCAGTCTGTACTGTGGAGAGCCAAGCGATGGTAATCATCAGCAACGCAGTTATCAGCCAAGTCCAGAGAGGGCCTTTGCCGGTGCGGTGCATGGTATTGAAATAGTGACGGATGGTAACGCCGGTCAGGAAGATCAGGCTGGCGATGATCCAAGCATACTCGGTGGCAAAGGCCAGCGGGTAGTGGTTGGACAGCATCAGGAACACTACCGGCAACGTCAGGTAGTTGTTGTGGGTGGAACGCACCTTGGCGATCTTGCCGTATTTGGCATCCGGCGTGCGGCCGTTTTTCAAATCGTCCACCACAATGCGTTGGTTTGGCATGATCTGGAAGAACACGTTTGCGGTCATGATGGTGGCGGTGAAGGCCCCAAGATGCAACAGCGCGGCACGGCCAGTGAATATCTGGTTATAGCCCCAGGACATCACTACAAGGATGGCAAACAAGAGCAACATCAGCAGGGTTGGCTGCTCGCTGAGCTTGGATTTGCACAAAAAATCATAAGCCAGCCAGCCAATGGTCAGGGAGCCTCCGGAAATCAGGATGCCCTGAAACAGGCTCAAATCCGCTTTGGTTGGGTCCAGTAGGAATAGTTCACCGCCCACCCAATAGACAATCATCAACAGCGCCGCACCGGAGAGCCAAGTGGTGTAGCTCTGCCATTTGTGCCAGGTCAGGTGCTCTGGCATTTCGGATGGGGCCACGAGGTATTTCACCGTGTGGTAAAAACCTCCGCCGTGCACTTCCCATTCTTCGCCATAGGCGCCCTCGGGTAGGTGTTTTGCTGGCTTCAACATCAGGTCCAAAGCGATGAAATAAAACGATGCGCCAATCCACGCCATGGCGGTGATGACGTGTAGCCAGCGGACGGAAAATGCGATCCAGTCCCACAGAATGGCTATATCGTACATGGCGGCCTCCCCTAGATTCGTATTTTGTTCAGTCTACGCGACCGGGCCTTTGTTCGTAATTCCCTCTAAATGCCAAGCAGTATCAAAATTTTCAGAACAATGAAAATCCACCACGTTGGAACAAGTCGCATAGAAAAAAGGCGCGTCCGAAACCGGAGCGCGCCCTTTCAAACTGTTTTAACCTCGGGCCCTAGCTGCCACGATAGGTGGAATAGCCAAACGGGGAAAGCAGCAGCGGCACGTGGTAGTGCGAGGCCTCCGACATGCCAAAGCGGATCGGCACCACATCGAGGAAACGCGGCTTTTCTGGCGGTGTGCCACAGGCGTCCAGATAAGCTCCGGCGTGGAAGATCAGCTCATATTCACCAATGGCGAACTCTGCGGCGGGCAGAATTTGCTCATTAGTGCGGCCATCATCATTGGTGACCAGAGATTTGAGCTTGGTGCGCGTCTCGCCTTCGATCCGGTAGAGATCAATTTTCAACCCCTCAGCGGGGCAGCCACGGGCAGTGTCCAGAACATGGGTGGTCAGATAGCCGGTCATGGATGTGTCTCCTGATTGTTTGAGATATGTCTAATCCGGCGCAGGGTCCGGTGGCAAAGCCTGTCTGTCGGAAGGCTCTTTTAAGAAGAATTTGAAAACGGATGTTCACGCGGGCTGCAGAACCCTTGGATTTGTTACGGCCGCGCTGTCCTCTGCGCCGTTTTTCTGCGCCACGCCAGCAACGTAAGTCTCGGCCACGGCGCGGTCATCACCCAGAGTTTGCAGGATAAACAGCTCCTCGGTGAGGCTTTCCGCGCGCTGCATGCGCAGGTCCATGGCGTGAGTTGCATGGGAATCCAACACCACCACATCCGCATCTGAGCCTGCCGCCAGCGTGCCAATTTTGTCAGACAGGCCCAGCACCTCGGCGTTACCGCGGGTGATCCAATCAAAGGCCCGCAGAGGGTGCAGTTTCTGCTTCTGCAGTTGAAGGATTTTGTAGCCCTCATTGAGGGTGTGCAGCATCGAGTAGCTGGTCCCTGCCCCGATGTCGGTGGCAATTGCGTTCTGAATGCCACGTGCGCGCAGCCCACCGTCGTCAAACAGACCACTGCCAAGGAAAAGATTGGAGGTTGGGCAGAACACAGGTTTTGCCTGGGTTTCGGCCAGTACGTCAATCTCGCGCGGGGTCAGGTGGATGGAATGGCCCAGCAGGGTTTTGGGCATCAGCAGACCGTAGCCCTCATACACACCCAGGTAATCCGGCGCGTCGGGGTAGAGTTCCTTGGTGAAAGCGATCTCGTCGTGGTTTTCGCTCAGGTGGGTCTGCACAAAACACTCTGGGTGCTCCGCCACCAACGCCTGCGCCATCTGCATTTGCTCTGGCGTTGAGGTGATCGCAAAGCGGGGCGTGATGGCGTAATGCGCACGGCCTTTGCCATGCCATTTGGCCATCATCTTTTTGCTGTCGTCATAACTGGATTGCGGCGTGTCCCGAAGCGCATCCGGCGCGTTGCGGTCCATCATCACCTTACCGCCAATCATGCACATATTACGCCGTTCGGCCTCGGTAAAATAGGCGTCCACCGACGCCGTGTGCACCGAGCAGTAAGACACAGCCGTGGTGGTGCCGTGGCTGGTCAGCAGGTCGTAGAAATGGCCTGCCATGGCCGTGCTGTGCTTGGGGTCTTCGAAGCGGGTTTCTTCAGGGAAGGTGTAGTTGTTGAGCCAATCCAAAAGCTGCTCACCCCAGGAGGCAATCACCTGCACCTGCGGGAAATGCACATGGGTGTCGATGAAGCCGGGCAGCAGCAGGTTTGGACGGTGGTCTTTAACCCTGGCCTGTGGAGCTTGTGCGGCGATATCATGGTAGACGCCTGTGGCTTTTATCTTGCCCCCCTCGATTAGGATCGCGCCGTCCTTGATGTAGGTGTAGGCGTCGTTGTCCATCTCATCCGCAGGGGCGGCGTGGAAATCCAGAATACGGCCCCGCAGGAGCGTTTGGGTCTCTGTGTGTGACATGGTCGGGTCCAATGTGGCGAAATGAAAAGGTGCGGGCCGCCGAAGGACAAGGCTGGCCCGCACAAGGGCGTCCGGGGAAGTGGACGTTATTCAGCGGGCGTCGGGGCCTCGTCCACTACCGCGTTTGCGTTCACCAGGTCATCCTCTTTGTGAAACAGCGGGTAGATGTAGAGGAAGGCGGCCGCGATCAGGTAGCCGGAGGTCACACCGTTAAGCACGGGCCACTGCAGGCTGGCACCATGGATGATACCAAAGGCAGACATCACGGCAGCGGCGAGGGCAAAGCCCCCTGCGTTGCGGAAGCGGCCATCAATGACGCTGGCGACAATGGCCCCCCAGATCAGACCGGTCAGGATTGCACCTTGTGAGAGGGCCAGATGGCCTTCGAAATGTGCGCCTTGCTGTAACAGCGCTGCGGTCAAGGCGTCGTCCCCGAGGTTTGGCAGGCCAGCAACGCCAACTGCACCCAGCGCACCAATGAGAGCACCCCATTTGATCATCAGGAAGGCAGACACATGTGGCATCATCGCAATGGTCACCGCCGCCATGTGATCGGTTTTCACTGAATGCGCGGTATTGGTGATCAGGCTCAGAGCGACAAACACCAGCACCGGAGCCGCAGCCGCCGTGGGGATCAGGTTGGTGAGGAAGGCCAGCAGACCAAAGAAGGCCGCCAGCGGGATCACCGCGCCCACGCCAATGATGTAGCCTGCATGCGCGCCCATGCGCTTATACGCCGGGTGACCGATGTAGGCGGTGGTTGGGAAAGGTGAGCCAAAGACCGCACCAACCATTGTGCCCACACCATCGGTGATCTGACAAGTGGCCACAGGGTAATGATCGCCCGCTGCTTCCGCGCTTTCCACGTTGTTCATGGTCTCGATGAAGTTGTAGATCTGCACCGGCACCAGCACCAGGAACAGCTCCGGATTGGCAAACAGGTACTGGATGCCCGCGATCAGGTCACCGAAGTAGGGCAGCGGTGGGTAGAAGCCAACGCCATCCAGGCTCAACTTGGATTCGCCAATGCCGAAGGCCACCACGGTGCCGACGATCAGCGCGAGCAGACCGGCGGGGATGTTGAATGGCAGGCGGAAGCGGCCAACGAGGCCCCAAAGGATGATGATCATCGAGGCAAAGCCAATGAACGGGTTTTCAAACACAGTGGCCAGCGGCACGGTGCCGATGAAGACCAGCGCGATGCCACAGAGCGTGCCAAGCATGCCCGCACGAGGGGTCACACGTTTGAGCCATGGGCCAATCACCGCGCCCAGCGCGGCGACGATGCCCCCCATGAAACCTGCCCCGATGCCGACCTGCCAGGCCAGCACTGGGTCGTTGGTGGACCAGTAAATCGGTCCGATCACGCCAAACAGATAGACAAACATCACTGGCGTCGAGATGCCGTACGGCAGCGCGGTCACGTCGCGGCCGTGTTGGGCTGCTGCTCGTTTGGCGAGGCCCACATAGACGGCGATCCCGGCCAAAATGGCCACGGCCGCGCCGGGCACGATGCGACCGTAGACGATCTCGGCCGGCATCTGGAACACAAACTGACAGACGCCAGCCAGCACCATCAGGTTGATCAGGTTGTCAGTAAACAGCGCCCAAAAGGCACTAAAATCGCTGCGGTCAAACAGCTTGTAGGTATAGCTACCATCCCTCATGTGGGACCTCCATTTGCTAACCGAAGGGATGCCACCCTCTCCTCAAAGTGACATCTCCCGGCGTGAACTCACTGGGCTGCGATATGCGGTCCAATGCCCCGAAGTTGGGGAGTTGCGGCAGGTTCAGAGGTCAGCGCTGGGGCCACTTCAGTCACGCAGCGCGTGACGACCACAGCAGGCCGCAGTGTGCGGCTACCGCCTGCCCACGAGGGGCAGATCAAGGGCGCGACGGACAGGCCGTCGCGGTATTGGGTGCGTGGGGGAACCATGGATACATCAGGCTCAGACCGCGCCGGGGCGCTGTCTTTCTGAGCTGTCTTATCCAAGCGATGCGCCATCTGGCCTCCCCAATCGCGCTAGTATCGCGCGCGTGTGACGCCAGTTTTATCGACTTTGACTACGGGGAAGAACGGCGTAAATCGGGAGATACTTTCAATGAATTTTTGAATAAAACGTCGCGTAAGCCTTCTCCACTGAAAGCGCAAAAAGAAGCCTCCGTAGCCAGTAAGGCAACGGAGGCACGTGATTTCAAACTGTTAGAGGAAGTGCTTAAAAATCGACTTCTATGGCGATGCCTTTTTCGACAGCCAGATCGACCACAGCGGCGGCCACCGCGAGATCCTGCAAGCCAACGCCAGTGCCGTCAAAAAGGGTGATCTGCTCTGCAGAGGTGCGGCCGGGGTTGGTGCCGTTGATCACTGCGCCAATTTCGCCCACGTCGCTTTCCTTGATCAGCCCCTCGGCCACGGCGTGTTGCGCCTCACCAATGGAGATTGACTGCGCGACCTCGTCGGTGAAGACAGAAGATTTTGCCAGCAGCGCGCTTTCGACCTCCTGCTTGCCTTTGGTGTCGGTGCC
Source organism: Shimia sp. (assembly GCA_024224295.1). Classification (GTDB taxonomy): domain Bacteria; phylum Pseudomonadota; class Alphaproteobacteria; order Rhodobacterales; family Rhodobacteraceae; genus Shimia. The sequence goes on from JAAENN010000265.1 coordinate 26,842, forward strand.
CATACAGGCGATATGCGTGCCGGGGGAGACGTGATCTACCATCAGGGACGGCGCGAAGGCGGAAGTAATGGAGATGATCACGTCAGCCTCTTTCATGCCGTCCAGCCCAACTGGCTCAAACGGCAGCCCAGCTTCGGTGGCAACTTTCTCGATGTTGGGCAGCATATCCGGGTGGTAGTTCCAGCCGATGACCTTCTCAAAGCTGCGCTGTTCCAAAGCAGCGTGCAACTGGAACGTTGCCTGATGGCCTGCACCAATCATGCCGATGACTTTGGCATCATCACGCGCCAGATGTTTGATCGACACAGACGACGCGGCAGCGGTGCGCAGCGCGGTCAAGAGGTTGCCGCCGACCATGGCTTTGGCTTTGCCGGTGTCCGGATCAAACAGGAACACGGTGGATTGGTGGTTGATCAATCCACGTTTTTCCAGGTTGTTTGGCCAGTAGCCGCCCGCCTTAAGACCAAGCGTCAAGCCAGCCTGATCAAAGCCGCCTTTGAACCCATAAAGCGCGTCTTCGTGGCCGATGGCCTCACGCACCACCGGAAAGTTATAGGCGTCGCGCGCGGCCATGGCGGCAAAGACTTTTTCAACCGCATCAAAGGCCGCCTCGCGGGTCATCAAATCGGCAATTTCGCGTTCAGGTACAATCAGCATGGGCTCTCTCATCAGAAATTTGCGTGCCCGCGTGTCACTGCCGGAAGGGAAAGCAGACACACGGGCACCGGTCCGGCGCGCCAGACGCCTGAGGTGGTTTTTGGTGACGGGATCAGTAGGCGCGGCCGCGCGCGGACACAGGCCAAACCGTTTCCACTTTGCCGTCCCGCACACCGACGTACCAATCGTGCACGTTGGCGGTTGGGTCACAGTGGCCGGGCACCAGCTTCAGCTTGTCGTTGACCTTCAGCACCCCGGCTGGGTCCATGATCACACCGTGCTCATCAGAACATTTGATGTATTCCACATCGTCACGCCCAAAGATCACCGGCAGGCCGCTGTCAACGGATTGCGCTTTCAGCCCCGCGTCGACGATGGCTTTGTCCGCTTTTGCATGGCTCATGACGCTGGTCAGGATGAAGAAGGCGTTTTCCCATTCCCCTTGGTCGATGCGGTTGCCGTCTTTGTCCAGAATGCGGCCGTAGTCCGCGTCCATGAAAGCGTAGGAGCCACATTGCAGCTCGTTGTACACACCGGAGTTACTCTCAAAATAGTAGGAGCCCGTGCCACCGCCGGAGACCAATTCACAGGCGATGCCTTCGGCTTTGAGGCCGTCCACCGCTTCCTGCACCTGCGCAATCGCCACGTTGAGCTTGGCCTTGCGGTCCTCATAGCTGTCCATGTGCTGCATCGCACCCTGATAGGCCTGAATGCCGGTAAACTTTAGGTTGTCAGCGGCTTCAACAGCCTTGGCAATCTCCACAACCGCCTCAGTTGTAGTCACGCCGCATCGCCCCGCGCCACAGTCGATCTCGACAAAAACTTCCAGTTCGGTGCCATGCTGCACGGCTGCGGCAGAGAGGTCCGCCACATTGGCGACGTCATCCACACAAACAATGGTGCGGCTGCCAAACTTAGGCAGACGTGCCAGACGGTCGATCTTGGCCGGGTCACGCACCTGGTTGGACACCAGCACGTCCTTGATGCCGCCCCGGGCAAAGACCTCGGCCTCCGACACCTTCTGACAGCAGACGCCTACGGCACCACCGAGTTTTTCCTGCAGCTTGGCCACATCCACGGATTTGTGCATCTTGCCGTGCACGCGGTGGCGCATACCATGGGCTTTGGCATAGTCGCCCATCTTCTTGATGTTGCGCTCCAGCGCATCAAGGTCCAACACCAGCGCCGGGGTTTGAATGTCGGCAGCATCCATGCCCGGCTTGGCCGGAATGTCAAAGCCGACTTCGAAGGTGTCGAGATTGGTTATGTCTTTCATGTCCTTATCCTCTGTCGGAAATCGTATTGTTTTTGTTTCAGGCGGTTGCCAGCCAAGGCAGCCTGTCGAGATCGACATTTCCGCCGGTGATGATCATCCCCACGCGCTTGCCTTTGAAGGCGTCGGGGTTCTTTAGAACCGTCGCCAAAGGCACGGCAGAGGAAGGCTCCATCACAATGCGCAGATGCTTCCATGTGAGTTTCATCGCATCGATGATTTCCTGCTCGGAGGCCGTGTAAATCTCGCGCACGTGGTTGGAGACAAAATGCCAAGTGCGCTCTTTGAGCGGCACTAACAGCCCGTCGGCGATGGTCTTGGGCGCATCATCGGCAATGATCTGACCGGCCTTGAAGCTGCGATAGGCGTCATCCGCTTGCTCCGGTTCTGCGGCAATTACCTGTGTTTCAGGCGCCAAGGTGGAGAGCGTCAGGCAGGTGCCAGAGATCATGCCGCCGCCGCCAATAGGCGCGACCACCATGTCCAGACCGTCGGTCTGCTCAATGAACTCCTTGGAACAAGTCCCCTGCCCCGCAATTACGCGATGATCGTTGTAAGGATGCACAAAATCGCCGCCGGTGACAGCCTGTACCTCGGCAAAAGTCGCCTCACGCGAAGTGGTGGACGGCTCGCATTCGGTGATCTTGCCCCCATAGCGCCGCACCGTGTCTTTCTTGGCCTGCGGTGCGGTACGCGGCATGACCACGTTACACGGGATGCCGCGTTTCATGGCCGCATAACTCAGACAGGACGCGTGGTTCCCCGACGAATGTGTCGCCACGCCACGCTTCGCTTGTTCCTCATCCAGTCCAAAGACCGCATTGGCCGCGCCACGCACTTTGAACGCGCCCGGCTCCTGAAAGTTCTCACATTTGAAGAACAGCTCTGCGCCCGTCAGCTCGTTGAGGTAATCCGACACACGCACCGGTGTGCGGCGGATGTGGGGCTGGATGCGCGTGTGCGCCTCCAGCATGTCTTCATAGGTTGGGATATACATATCGCTGTCTAGCATCAGGCCGCGTCCCTTTGTGCCGTGGCGGTGTTGCCACGGTAGTAGTCCTGCGCAGCCGCAACGCCGCTGCCCAGTTTGATGTCCAGGCCAAGGTCAACCATGCACATCTCTGCGGTAGCGATGCCCGAGAGTGCCATCACGTCAGTCAGGCTGCCCAGGTGGCCGATGCGGAACACTGTGCCAGCCACTTCGCCAAGGCCCACACCGAAGGCCACGCCGTATTTCTCCGCAGCATGGGTCACGATGTCGGTGGCGTTAAACCCTTTGGGTGTTTTGACCGCACTTACAGTGTCAGAGTAAACCGATGGATTAGCGGCGCAGAGCTCCAACCCCCAAGCCCCCACTGCGGCGCGCACGCCTTCGGCAATGCGGGTGTGACGGGCAAAGACGTTGTCCAGACCTTCGTTCAGCAGCATGTTGCAGGCTTCATTCAAGCCGTTCAGCAGGCCAACGGCAGGCGTGTATGGATAGGCGTTGGCGGCGTAGCCTTTGGCCATGTCGTGCACGTCAAAGAAGGTGCGCGGTAGTTTGGCGGTCTCAGTCGCTGCCATGGCTTTGGCGCTAAAGCCCACAATCGCCAGACCAGCAGTCAGCATGAAGCCTTTTTGCGAACCGGTCACGGCCACGTCTACTCCCCATTCATCCATGCGAAAATCCATCGAGGCAATCGAGGAAACACCATCGACAAACAGCAGCGCCGGGTGGCCTGCGGCGTCCAAAGCGCGGCGCACGGCGGCGATGTCGGATGTCACACCGGTTGCGGTCTCGTTGTGCGTGGCCAAAACGGCTTTGATGTCATGGTTGGTGTCTGCGGTGAGGATTTCCTCGTAGCGGTCCACTGGAAGGCCTTCACCCCAAGATGTTTCCACAACCTGCACGTCGAGATCATGACGCTGACACATGTCGATCCAGCGATGGCTGAACATTCCATTGCGCGCGGCAAGGATTTTGTCGCCGGCAGACAGCGTGTTGGTGAGCGCAGTCTCCCAACCGCCAGTGCCGGTGGAAGGGAAGATGAAAATCTCCGCGCTCTCACTTTTCAGCACTTTGCGCACACCTTCACGGGCCGGGTGTAGGATTTGACCAAACAGCGGTGAGCGGTGGTCGATGGTGGGCATGTCACAAGCCTTACGCAGGCTCTCCGGGATGTTGGTTGGACCGGGAATGAAAACAGGGTTTTGGAAGCTCATGGCAGGTCTCCTTCAAGCGTTGAGACGACCATAGCGGCGCAAATTGCGGCGGGAAATTTTTTTGAAAAATGATTTCAGAAAGAGAAATGCCGAAATTATTCAATATTGTCATATGCTTGATTTTTTCATATTGTGAATGTGCTTTTCAAAAAATTCGAAGGGGCAGTTTATGGTTTCGCAAAAGAATGCTGAAAATGACGGTCCCAAGGCCCGAGGGCGTCCTCGTGACTGGCATGACAAGACGGCGCAGAACACCATCAAATCACTCGATCGCGCGATGGAGGTGTTTGAATTCTTGAGTGAGGAACAGGGCAAAACACTCTCACAAATTGCTGACGAGATGGGACAGTCTCCAGCCACGGTGTATCGTATTTTGGTGACGCTGGAGACCCGTGGGCTGGTCGAATTTGAGGGCCGCGAGCAGCTTTGGCACATTGGGCCGCGGGCATTCATCATCGGCGCACGCTTTCTGCGGCGCACCAGTCTGGTAGATCGCGCTCGGCCAGTGATGCGCAAGCTGATGGAACTGACCGGGGAGACCGCCAACCTTGGGGTGGAGCGCGAAGGACAGGTGCTTTTCCTCAGCCAGATTGAAACCCACGCCAGCATCCGGGCGTTTTTCCCGCCCGGCACGCTGTCACAAATGCACGCCTCTGGCATTGGAAAAGCACTGCTGGCACATATGGAAGCCGGTCGGCGCAATCGGCTTTTGGCAAACGAACGGCTCACAGAGTTTACCGAGCGCACCATCACCGATTTGGATGCGCTTCTTGAAGATCTGCTCGCCATTCGGGACCGTGGCTATTCTGTGGATGACGAGGAACGAAACATGGGCATGCGCTGTATCGCGGCGCCGGTGTTTGACTTCAACGGAGAGGCCGTGGCCGGCATTTCCGTCTCCGGCCCTGCCAGCCGTGTGAGCGGTGAGGAAACCGAAAGGCTGGCCCGAGCCGTAACCTCAGCGGCAAAAGAACTGACCCTTGCAATTGGAGGAGAGGCAACGACTCCTTGATTTGTGTTTGCGCCACCATTTAAGTGAACTCAGAGCGGGAGGCGCAGCGTGACCAACGCAGCAACAGGCAAGGCGATTATTGTGATGGGTGTGAGCGGCGTCGGTAAAACGACGTTAGCGCAAGCCTTGGCGGATCGGCTCGGCGGCTGCTATATTGAGGCTGACGATTTCCATCCCCCGGAAAACATCTCGGCCATGGCCAAAAGTATCGCGCTGACAGACGCAATGCGACAGCCTTGGCTGGAGGCGCTGTCAGAGGCTATGTATCAGGCGCGGACCACTCAGCCAGAGACACCAGTTGTGGTGGCCTGCTCTGCATTGAAGCGCCGGTATCGGGACATTTTGCGAACGCAAAACCCGGATGCCGTTGTCGTTTACTTAGCGGCAGACCCAGCGCTAATCCGCGCGCGTATGGCCGCGCGGCAGGATCATTTTATGCCAACCAGTCTGCTTGACAGCCAACTGGAAACGCTCGAGCGCCCCTCTTCGGAAGAGGCCTGTGTGACTATCGATGCTAGCCTACCGCCGGACGAAACTGTGGCTCAAGCATATGATAGGCTGACCGCCAGTGGCGGCACCGATGGATTGACTTCTTTCTGTTAGCGCAGGACATAGAGGATAGCGCACCGCGGTTTCAGGCGGCACGGCCAGCTGATTTCTCTCTTTGAAGACAAGGACCCATCCGATGACGCTTGCAAATTTTGGCCTTTATGGACTGGGAACCATGGGCACGGCCTTGGCGCATAACATTGCCGAAACCGGCTTTGACCTGCATGTGGCCTCTTACAAAAAAGAGGACATGGATAGCTTCGTTGCAGCAGCTCCGACGTTCAAGGGAGATTTTACGGGCCATGACAGTCTGGCCAACATGATTCGCGACATGCCCGCACCGCGTGCGATCATCTTTCTGATCCCAGCCGGACAGGCGATCGACGACGCCATAGCCGCAGCAAAGCCCCATATGTTGCCCGGTGACGTTCTGATTGATGCCGGCAATTCAGATTTTCAAGACACCCGCCGCCGCGCTGCCGACCTTGAGGCCAGCGGTTTGGCCTATATGGGCATGGGCGTGTCCGGCGGCGAGTTTGGCGCGCGCACCGGCCCGTCAATGATGGTTGGTGGCACGGCCTCCGTCTGGGAGGCGATGCGCCCGATGCTGGAAGCGATCTCGGCCAAGTTTGAGGGTGTGCCCTGTGTCGATCATGTTGGGTCGGACGGCGCAGGGCATTTCGTGAAAACCATGCATAATGGCATTGAATATGCCGACATGCAGCTTTTGGCGGAGAGCTACGGCCTGATGCGCCGTGGCTTGGGGATGACGACGGCCGAGATCGGCGCAGAGTTTGTGCGTTGGAACGATGGGCCAATGCGCAGCTATTTGGTGGAGATTTCCGCCGAAGTTTTACAGACCGTTGATCCAAAGACGGACAAGCCGCTAGTGGATGTGATTGTCGACACAGCTGGCCAGAAAGGCACTGGCCGCTGGACCGCGATTGAAGCGCAGAAGCTGGGTGTTGCCGCCGGTACAGTTGAGGCGGCTGTCGGCGCACGCGTGTGGTCCGCCGGACGTGAGGCGCGCGAAGTTGGAGAAGAGATTTTTGCGCCTGCGCGTGGTGCGGTCGACTTGACTCCAGCGCAGATGGAACAGGCGGCTTTGGCCGCGCGCATCATTGGCCACAGTCAAGGGTTTGACCTCTTGGCCAGCGCGTCAGAGGAGTTTGACTGGCATCTGGACCTGTCGCGTTGTGCCGAGATTTGGCGGGCGGGATGTATCATTCGGTCTGACCTGCTTAGCGGCATTGCAAAGGCCTTCCGCAACGCCCCGCCGGCCGGCCTTCTGGCCTACGCGCCGGAGATGGCGGCAACGCTCAAAGACACCGTGCCAGTTTTGCGCGCGGTCGTGAGCGCGGCCATTTCTGCGGGGCATCCGGTGCCAGTAATGACCGCAGCTCTGGCTTGGTTTGATGGCATGACGCAAGCTCGCGGCACCGCCGATCTGATCCAAGGACAGCGCGATTTCTTTGGCCGTCATGGCTTTGCGCGGGTTGATGGCGGCACGGGCCATCACGGGCCTTGGGCGGAATGACGTCCCGCTCAAACAAAAGGGCCGCCAAAGCGACCCTTCCCTCTCATCTGCCCAACAGCCTTACGCGGTCAAACCTTCCGGCTCTGCCAGACCGTTGGCACGGCAGCAGGCCGTCACGGTGTTGGCCAGCAAGCAGGCGATGGTCATGGGGCCAACGCCACCCGGAACCGGCGTGATTGCACCGGCCACAGCAGCGGCGCTTTCAAAGTGCACGTCACCCACAAGGCGGGTTTTACCCTCGCCTTTTTCCGGCGCATCGATGCGGTTAATGCCCACGTCAATCACGGTCGCGCCCTCTTTGATCCATTCGCCCGGAACCATTTCAGGACGGCCCACGGCGGCCACCACGATGTCAGCGCGCTTAACCACTTCAGGCAGGTCTTTGGTGCGGCTGTGCGCGATGGTCACAGTGCAGCTATCGCCCAGTAGAAGCTGCGCCATTGGCTTGCCCACGATATTGGAGCGGCCAATCACCACTGCATCCATGCCAGACAACGAGCCATGATGGTCACGCAGCATCATCAGACAGCCCAGCGGCGTGCACGGCACCATTGACTTTTGACCGGTGCCCAGAAGGCCGACGTTAGAAATGTGGAAACCATCCACGTCTTTGGCCGGATCAATCGAGTTGATCACCAGATCTTCGTTCAAATGGCCCGGCAGTGGCAATTGCACCAATATGCCATGTACCGCAGGATCGTTGTTAAGATTGTCGATCAGCGCCAGCAGATCTGCCTCAGACGTATCTACATCAAGCTTATGCTCATAAGAGTTCATGCCAACTTCAACGGTCTGCTTGCCTTTGGAGCGCACATAGACCTGCGAAGCCGGGTCTTCGCCCACCAATACCACGGCCAGACCCGGCCTGATGTCGTTTTCTTCCTTCAAACGTGCCACATGGCCCGCCACTTTCTCACGAACTGTGGCCGCAAAGGCTTTGCCGTCAATGATCTGTGCGCTCATCACGCTCCCCTTTATGATCTGCCCGGGGCGCGCCCCGGTGGGTGCTTTCATACGCGCCGCTCCTTGCGCGTCAGTCTAATTTGATGGTTTTGGCTTCCCGAGCAATGGACCAGTCAATCAACTGCCGCCATAAGGTCTCGGCAATCTCGGTGTCCAACCCCTCTTGCGCAGCGGTCTCTTTGACCTTGGCCACAACGTCTTCAACGCGAGCTGGAATGTTGGCAGGCAGGCCTACGCCGGTTTTGATTTCTACAGCGCGGTCAATGTAGGTGGTGCGCAGCGACAAGAGGCGGACCAATTCTCGGTCCAGCGTATCAATCTGCGCACGCAGGGTTGGCATATCAGGACAATCGGCGGGGCTCAGCATGGCATCCTCTCGCAAGTGTTGCGCCTGCCCTACCCCGCCTAAGTCCAAACCGCAATGCGTCAGAACAGTCCCTCGACCAGACCTTCATCATTGATGCGGATATTCTCCGCCGCCGGGTGCCGTGGCAGGCCGGGCATGGTCATGATCTCACCACAGATCACCACAATAAACCCGGCACCAGCGCTCAGCCGTACTTCACGCACCGGCACGGAGTGACCTGTTGGTGCGCCGCGCAGGTTAGGATCGGTCGAGAAGCTGTATTGGGTCTTCGCCATACACACCGGCAGGTGACCGTAGCCGGCATCTTCCCAGGTTTTCAGCTGATCGCGGATTTTCTTATCCGCCAGCACCTCATCCGCACGGTAGATCGAGGTTGCGATGCGTTCGATTTTCTCAAACAGAGGCATGTCGTCCTTGTAGAGCGGCGCAAACTGGCTCACCCCCGCATCGGCAATCTCTGCAATGCGGGTTGCTAGCGCTTTGGTGCCCTCAGAGCCTTTTTCCCAATGCTGGCACAGGATCGCTTCAGAGCCTTGACCTTCGACGTAGTCCATCACCGCCTGCACTTCGGCGTCGGTGTCGGTGACAAAGTGGTTGATCGCCACAACAACCGGCACGCCAAACTGCTTAAGGTTGCCAATGTGACGGCCAAGGTTGGCGCAGCCTTCGTTCACTGCATCGACGTTTTCTGCGCCAAGGTCAGCTTTCGCCACGCCGCCGTTCATTTTCATCGCGCGGATGGTGGCCACCAGCACAACCGCATCCGGCGCGAGGCCCGCTTTGCGGCATTTGATGTTCATGAACTTCTCGGCACCAAGGTCCGCACCAAAGCCAGCTTCGGTCACCACATAGTCCGCCACTTTCAACGCGGTGGTGGTGGCGATCACAGAGTTACAGCCGTGGGCGATGTTGGCAAAGGGGCCGCCATGCACAAAGGCCGGGTTGTTTTCCAGCGTCTGCACCAGGTTTGGCTGCATCGCGTCTTTCAGAAGCACAGTCATCGCACCATCGGCTTTGATGTCACGCGCATAGATCGGGCTGCGGTCACGACGATAAGCCACAATCATATCACCCAGACGTTTTTGCAGGTCCGCCAGGTTGTTGGCGAGACATAGGATCGCCATCACCTCGGAGGCCACGGTGATGTCAAAGCCGGTCTGACGTGGGAAGCCGTTGGCCACACCACCAAGCGAGGTCACGGTGTCACGCAGTGCGCGGTCATTCATGTCCAGAACACGGCGCCAGGTAACACGACGCTCGTCAATTTCCAGCTCGTTGCCCCAGTAGATGTGGTTGTCAATCATCGCCGACAGCAGGTTGTGCGCGGAAGTGATCGCGTGGAAGTCACCTGTGAAGTGCAGGTTCATCTCTTCCATCGGCACGATTTGTGCGTAGCCACCACCCGCGGCGCCGCCCTTCATGCCGAAGTTTGGCCCCAAGGACGCTTCGCGGATACACACAGCAGCTTTTTTGCCGATCGCGTTCAGACCGTCGCCCAGCCCCACGGTGGTGGTGGTTTTGCCTTCGCCCGCAGGGGTTGGGTTGATCGCAGTCACCAGAATCAGCTTGCCGTTTTCACGGTCCTGTACGGAGTTGATAAATTCCTGGCTAATCTTAGCTTTGTCGTGGCCGTAAGGCAGCAGGTCATCACTGCCAATACCCAGCTTTGCGCCAATCTCCTGGATAGGCTGTTTCTTTGCCTCACGGGCGATTTCAATATCGGTTTTGAAGCTCATGGTGGTCCCTGTCATAAAATTTGACGCTCTCTCACCTCATTTGTAGCGCCGAAAAAACGGCAAAGAGATGCGTTTCCGACATATCCGACGCTTCTAGCGTCGACATAAGAGGCGCCTGTTTCGTTTTGGAGACGTTACGTCAGGATCGGGGACAAGGACCACCCTTAATGGAATGCCTGCACGGTCAGGATTTACGCGCGCGCTCCAGATGGCTCCAGACCGGTTGATCCGGCACAAACAGGCGCATGGTATCACCCACGGACAGCGTGCCTGCACGTTCCACCCAAGCTGTCACACCGCGCTTGCCAGAGGCGGCTGTTTTGAATTTAGGGCCGTATCCCAGGTGCGCCCTTTCGATCACCCGACCGGGCAACACGCAGGGGCGGTTTTCCATATCTACCGTGATGGTCACTCCGTCCAGCCCTTGCAGCCGGGCATTTGGCGGCACATGGGTAAAATCCGGAATGCCCTTCACCACAAGGGAAGCGCCGACCCAAGCCGGATCCACGGCCTCAAGCCCCATCTCCTTGGCGATCATGTCCAACTCTTCCTGAGACAAAACCGACAGCTGGCGCACGTTCATGATCTCGGTACCGCGCTCATAAAGCGCCTTCACGCGGACGCAGGATGGGCGTGTGATCCCAGAATGAAATTCGCCAACATCGCCGCCAAGCGCGAGTTTCAGCGACGGCACCGACGCGGCGCTTAGGTCTTCTTCCGAATTGGCCACGCGGCCAAGCCAGACCACTTCGGCCTCAAAGGTAGTTGGTTTTAATGCAGGCATGTTGCGTTTCCTCATAACAGTTCTGCGCGGAACCTAGAGCTAGTGCCATGATCAGACAATCAAAGATGACTGATGGAGATGTTCACCATTTGTGACCAGTACCTTGGTGGCAAAAGAAAACCCCGAAGCGCCCTCACGCTCCGGGGTTTCATAGTCTTGGGCCTGTCCCTCAGGTTAGGCCGTGGGTTCCGGCTCCAGTCCGCCGTCCCCATCTGGTTTATTACGCGGCTTTGTTTTCGGGATTGCGGTCACGCTTGGCGCGTTGCCTTCATCCGTATCATCGCCCTTGTTGTCATCGGAATGAGGTGGCTCACCATTCATCACCCGTTTGATTTCATCTCCGGTCAGTGTCTCATATTCCAACAAACCCTGCGCCAATCGTTCCCATTCCTCATTTTTTTCGGTCAGGATTTTCATCGCGCGATCATAACCCTCTTGGATCAGACGCTTGACCTCTTCTTCAATGAGTTCCTTGGTATGCGCTGACACCGAGAACCCGCCCGCGCCGCCGTTGGCCTGATACCCTGCCGCGGCTTCCTGGTAATCAATGTTGCCCACTTTGTCGGACATGCCCCATTGCATCACCATCGCCCGTGCTAGCGCACTCGCCTGCTGGATATCGCCAGCTGGACCGTTGGACACGGAATCTTCCCCCCATTTGATCACCTCGGCAGCTTTGCCCGCCATTGTCATCGCCAGGTTTTGTTCGCATTGGTCACGATGCCAGTTCAAACGGTCCATTTCCGGCAAGCTGACCACCATGCCCAATGCTCCGCCACGTGGAATGATGGTGGCCTTATACACAGGGTCGCACTTTTCCAAAGCCAGCCCCACCACGGCGTGGCCCGATTCATGGTACGCTGTGTGCTCTTTCTGTTCTTTAGTGAGCACCATAGAGCGGCGTTCTGCGCCCATCATAACCTTGTCTTTGGCGGACTCAAAATCCTCCATGGTGACAAAGCGACGCCCCACACGCGCGGCCATCAGCGCAGCCTCGTTCACGAGGTTTGCCAGATCCGCACCGGAGAAACCCGGTGTACCACGCGCGATAATGCGCAGGTCGACATCTGGGCCCAGCGGGGTCTTGCGGGAGTGCACGCCCAATATCTTTTCGCGGCCTTTGATGTCGGGGTTGCCCACGGTCACGTTGCGGTCAAAACGGCCCGGACGCAGCAGCGCAGGGTCCAGCACGTCACGACGGTTGGTCGCCGCGAGGATGATCACACCTTCGTTGGCTTCGAAACCGTCCATTTCCACCAGCAACTGGTTGAGGGTCTGTTCACGTTCGTCGTTACCACCGCCGTAGCCAGCGCCACGATGACGGCCGACCGCGTCGATTTCGTCGATGAACACAATACAAGGTGCGTTTTTCTTGGCCTGCTCAAACATGTCACGAACACGAGAAGCACCCACACCCACAAACATTTCGACAAAGTCGGACCCGGAGATTGTGAAGAACGGAACACCCGCTTCGCCTGCAATCGCACGAGCAAGAAGAGTTTTACCGGTACCTGGAGGGCCAACAAGCAGTGCGCCTTTTGGGATTTTGCCGCCAAGGCGGGAGAATTTCTGCGGATTGCGCAGGAATTCTACGATCTCTTCTAGCTCTTCCTTGGCCTCATCAATGCCAGCAACATCGTCAAAGGTCACACGCCCATGCTTTTCAGTCAGCATCTTGGCCTTGGATTTACCAAAACCCATTGCGCCGCCTTTACCGCCACCCTGCATGCGGTTCATGAAGTAGATCCAGACACCTATCAGAAGCAAGAAAGGCAGAAGGCTAACCAGAAAGGCTTGCAGACCAGACGTCTGTTGGCTCTCAGCGCGCACGTCGATGCCTTTGTCAGTCAAAAGCTGAGTGACTTCAGCATCAGGAGGCAGAATGGTAGAACTCGTCGAGCCATCCTGTGACTGATAGCGCAGCGTCTCGCCGTCAATGACCACATTCTGAACCTGGCCTGCCTCAACTGAGGCGACAAAGTCTGAATAGCTGGTCTCACGGCTTTGCAGCGAACTGCTATCTCCGCTGAACAAGTTGAACAAGGCCAGGATCAGCAAAAACAGCACGACCCAGAAAGCTACATTTCTCGCATTGCCCAAGGCAAGTCTCCCTTTCAGAACGCCCGTGGCCTATCACGAGCGCGTACAGAGTTAAATAGAGATCGCGGGGCCGTAATCAATGCGATAGTGTTCAATTTCAGGCGTAAGGCGCGGCTAGTGTTGCTTATGTGCGCAGAAGCTGTGCGGTCCAACCTTCTGCGAGCCCGGCCAATGGCGCGGCGATCAACCTGTCACCCTGCCAAATCGCGGGGGTAGCCCAGAGACTTTGACGGGTGTGGCCAGTATCGCGCCAATCAGAAATTTTTGCGAGTCCTTCTTGGCCAAGCGCCTCGATGTGCACTGTTTGCGGTGCAAGTTCTGAACCATAAGACAGACGCCACCGACCATCCCAGATCGCGTCGACGGTTGCCACTTCGTCGCGCACAGCAGCCCATTCACGGGTCACGCGGATTGTGGTTTTTTGTGGTAGGATCAAACAGCCGTGTAGGGACGTTGGCGTGTCTGTTTTCATAACGTCTTGCAACGGCCTAAAACGTGGGCGGTAGCTTTGTCCGGAAACCTGACACAGCGCATCTGCCAGCGCCTTGCTGCGCAGCGCTTCAGGCGCGACATCAAAGCTGGCACGATTGGCGACCATATCACCCACCTTATCCTGCTCAAACAGCGTCCCTGTTTGGGTCTCAGCCCACTGCAACACCTCTTGTTGGCGGCGCATATGCGCTGCCGTTTGCGCCAACCGGTCCACAGAGAGGCCCAAAGGCGTCAATGTCTCAAACATAAGCCGAGCCTTCACCCGGTCAAAACGCGGATCTTCATTGCTTGGATCATCGGCCCACGAAATTGCGCCGCTGCGCAGATGCTGGCGCAAGTCGTCGCGAGACACGTCCAGTAACGGGCGTAGCCAAGTCAGGCCGTCGACGTCCCGGGCTTCCGACATGCAGGCTAACCCATCCACACCAGACCCGCGCGCCAGACGCATCAGAAAGGTCTCCGCCTGATCATCTTTGGTATGCCCCAGAGCCACATGGCGTAGGCTCTTTTCCCTAGCCCAAGAGGCAATCGCCTCTCGTCGACCATCTCGCGCAGCGTTCTGGAGATTGCCAGCACCGTTCCAGTGCCATTGCAAAATGTCGTGTGAGAGGCCGTACTGCGCGGCGACTTCCGCGACCAAAGCCAATTCCTCAACGGCCTCAGCGCGCAATCCGTGGTTCACGCTGACAACTGCCACCTCCGCCTTTCCCCATTGGCGCAGCAAATCCAGCAACGCCATAGAGTCGCCACCACCGCTGACCGCGACGCCGATTTTTTTTGGAACATCTGAGCCAAATGCCCGATCAAGACAGTCTGAAAGTCGTGTCAGGAGCACTGCAAGCTGACCATTTCGGCCTGAGCTTCAGCCACAAAGGCTCCGCCTGGATAGCGCACGCCAACTTCGTTCAACGTCACGCAGGCCTCATTGGTCTGCCCCAATGCGCCGAGCGACCTGCCCAGCCGGAACAATGCCTCTGGCGCTGTACCGGATTGAGGCGCACCCGAATAGGCTTCAAGGAAGGCCCGGGCTGCACCGGTCAGATCAGTTTTGCCTTCAAGCGCTTGACCACGGCGGAGATGCGCCTCGGCCTCAAGCGGGCTGCCAGGATAAGTTTGCACAAACGTCGAAAATTGATCTGCTGCCGCGCCGAATTCACCGGCGTCCAATGCAGTCATCGCGCGATTGAAATCAGTTTCTTCGCCCACAGCCAGTTCGGTTGGCGCCCCATCACCCGAACCAGTGTCTTCGCCACCGCTGGACGGCAGGGATTCAACATCCCCGCCCAAAGTGGTGGTTTCACCCAACTGGCTTAGATCGCCACCTTCTAACTCCACCAGCCGGAATTCCAGATCGCCAATTCGATTGGTGCCGTCTGTGACAATACGCTCTACACGGTATTGCAACTCTTCGGTTTTGCCCGTCAGCACACGCAACTGCTGCTCAATCACATCCACGCGCTCCAAGGTCGTTGCACCAGTTACAATGGTGCCAGCCGAGCCAGTGGTGGACAGCTCCCGCTTCAAGTTTTGCATTTCGACATACAAAACTGAGAGCTGCTGACGAATATCCGCCAGCGTTTCTTCACGTGTCTGGGCAGCGCCCATCATCGGCGCTGCCACAAGCGCAAGCGCGCTCAAGGAAGCAAATACTTGCGCTCGCATCATGTCTTACCCCGACAGGTTGGCGGTCAACACAGTCACCGCACGACGGTTTTGTGCATAACAGCTTTCTTCCGAACAAATCTCAATCGGCCGTTCCTTGCCATAGCTCACGGTGCGGATGCGGTTGGAAGCCACACCTTGAGACACCAAAAGCTCCTGCACGGCGCTGGCGCGGCGAGCGCCAAGCGCAAGGTTGTATTCCCGCGTACCCTGTTCGTCGGCGTGACCTTCGATCACCGCTATATAATCCGGGTTCTCCATCAGCCAATTGGCCTGAGCCAAAACTGTCAAACGACCCTGCTCACTGAGCGTTGACTGATCAACGAGAAACAACACACGGTCGCCAACAGCCTCCTGGAAATAGGCGATTGATCCGGGATCAGCGCTGCTGCCCAACCCGCTGTCCGCGCCAGTACCGGTGCCATAATCGTCGCCAGCGCCGAAACTGCCCGGATCGGTACAAGCCGCCAAAGATAGTGCAGCCACTGTCAGCACTGCTTTTGTCCATGTTTTCATGAGTATTGCCTCGTTCCTATATCCGTCGCCTCAAATGCATTTTGTGCTCTTCTTATGAAGCTGTCTTATCACAAGCTGGTGTGCAAGCAAAACGCAGTGGGCGGGCTTACCTTATTGCAGGGGGGACCAGGCAGGGTCAGAGCCGCCGCCGTTGATCTTCACCGGTTTCAAATTGCGCCCTGACACGTCTACCGAATAGAGCGATGCCGCGCCGCCTGCTCCACGGGTTTCGCGGGTGAACATGATCACGCGTCCGTTAGGGGACCAGGTTGGACCTTCGTCCAGGAACGACGCGGTCAACAAGCGCTCTTCACTGCCATCGGTGCGCATCACACCAATGTGGAAGCGGCCTTTGTTCTGTTTGGTGAAAGCAATCAAATCGCCGCGCGGCGACCAGACGGGTGTGCCATAGCGACCTTTGCCAAAACTGATCCGCGTTGCCTCGCCACCACCCGCTGACATCACATAGAGCTGTTGGGTGCCGGAACGATCGCTCTCGAAGACAATCTTACTGCCATCGGGGCTATAGCTTGGTGCGGTTTCAATCGACGGTGTCGATGTAAGACGCTGTCGTTTGCCCGAAGCGATGTCCATTTTGTAAAGGTCGGTGTTGCCACCTTCGGTCACCGACATCACCACGCTTTTGCCATCGGGGCTGAACCGCGGTGCAAAGCTCATGGTGCCGCTTTCATTAGACAGAACCTTGCGGCGCACAGACCCGACGTCGAGTACAAAGACCTGCGGAAAGCCGGTTTCATAGCTGGTGTAAAGCACGCGATCCCCGGTTGGCGAGAACCGTGGCGCCAACACAATGGAACTGCTGTCCGTCAGGTATTGCAGGTTTGCGCCGTCATAATCCATCACCGCGAGACGTTTCTTGCGGTCGTTTTTAGGTCCGGTCTCCGCCACGTAGACCACGCGACTGTCGAAGTAACCGCCCTCGCCTGTGATCCGTGCGTAAACCGCATCCGCCACCTTATGCGCCATGCGGCGCCAGCCGTCCGTGGTGCCTTTGAAACGCAGACCGTTGCCAAGCTCTGTTCCCGCAAAGACATCGTAGACGCGGAACTTCACCTCAAGCTGGTTGTCGCTCACTGACACGCCGCCAGTGATCAGCGCTTGGGCGTTCACCGCTTTCCAGTCGGCAAATTGCACCGGGCTGCCAAAGTTGGTGATCGAGGAGATATGCGCCTTTGCCGGGATTTCCCGGAACAGCCCAGTACCGTTGAGATCTGCCGCAATCACCCGGCTGATGTCTTTAGACACCTGATTGGAGCCTTGGGTTTCCGCTACGAAATCCGGCACCGCATAAGGCATCGGCTCAATCACACCGTCGGTGATTTCGATGCGCAGTGGGGTGCCTTGGGCCGAAACAGGATGGGCAAACTGGCCCACCGTCAGGATCCCGATCACTAGGGTCGCAAAAAGTCTCATCATCTGGACCTCATTTTCTCCGGGTTAAATGTAATCTCAACATCCCGCCAATGGTCATATTTTTCTGCGGGGAGGTCGTATCCGTTTTTTTGGCACCGCAACACAGCACGGCGCGCAGCGGCAAAAGCGGTTTTGGCGGCGGCTTCGTCGCCGCCCTCGTAACTCAACATGCGAATATCGCCTTGAACTTTTCCGTTCTGATCCAGGCTCAGCCCCACCACCACAGTCACGTCAGCGGCGCGGGAGCCAACATCCACCACCCAGCATTGCTGCACCGACACGCGCAACCCGTCTTTCTCTCCCCGGGTGAGTGGCGGCCCGGCGGGGGCGGAAGAAGTGGACTCGGTTGGGGCCGCCGCTTCCGCCAAGGCAGCCGCGATAGCGTCTTCAGCCGGGGTCGGTTGCGGCTCAGCCACCGCATTTGGACGGATACGCGGACGCAAGGAGCGCGTCGGTGCGGCGCTCGCGACTTCTTCCTGTTTTGGTTCCGTGGCAATTTCGGTGGAGGCCGCTTCCGGTGCAGTGTCTTCCCTAACCTCTTCCGCCGCTTCGCCGGCCTCATCCGGTTTGGTGGCCTCTTGCAAGGCGTCGGCGATGGTGGTGTCCGGATCTGGTTGCGCGACGGGTTCTGGTGCAACACGTTCCACCGGGGCGGGCACAGGCTCCACCGGCGCATCTGGAATAATCACAGCCGTGTCAGTCTCTGGCGTCGGCAGCTGTGGCATAGGCTCCGGCGCGACTTCTGGTTCCGGCGGTGTGGGATCGGCAATCTCGGCCACATCTGGCGCAACCTCCGGCTCCGCCTCAATCGGCTCGATGGGTTCCGGCTGCGGCACCACCGCATCTTCCGGAGCAACCACCTCCGGCGCAGGCTCGGTTTCCTCGGGCGGCTGCGGCAAGGCAATCTCGGTCGAAGTTTCCGGCGCGATCTGGCTTTGGGTCAGCGCATCAAACTCGGCAGACGAGATCATCGCGATGTCCACCACCTCCATGGGTGGCGGATCGGAGTCAAACACCCCGCCCAACAACACCCAGCTGATTAGACCGGTGTGGGCAACGCCCGAGATATAATGCCCGATATGCACGCGCGCGCCCTAGTTGTCCGTCCCGCTAGGGTCAGTGCCATCCAGCGCCGGACCGCCCAGGTCGGTCACAAGCCCCACATCGCTAAAGCCACCCGCGTTCAAGGCGCCCATGACTTGCACCACCGCTTCATAGGGAATGGCCCCATCCGCACGCAGATACACCCGATCGGACTCCCGCTCTGCCGCCACCGCGCGCAGTTTCGGGATCAGATCTTCAGCGGCAACCGGGGTGGTCATTATGGTGATGCCCAGATTGGCATCAATGGTGATGGTCAACGGCTCTTCCTGCTCACCCGGCAATGGATTGGCGGCGGTTTTGGGAAGCTCAACCGGCACACCAACGGTCATCAGCGGCGCGGCAACCATAAAGATAATCAGCAACACCAGCATCACATCCACAAACGGTGTGACGTTAATCTCACTCATTGGCTGACTGCTGCGGCGATTGCGGCGACGACGTTTGCCGCCTCCTCCGCCAGATTTCATGACACCCGCACCCATGACTTAGGCGTCCAACTGGCGGCTAAGGATCGTGGCAAACTCATCGGCGAAGGCTTCATAGCCTGACACGATGCGATCGCTGTCCGCGCTGAGTTTATTGTAAAAAATCACGGCGGGGATGGCCGCCAAAAGCCCCAGACCGGTGGCGAGCAATGCTTCGGCAATACCCGGTGCAACAACCGCGAGGTTGGTATTCTGCTGCGCGGCAATCTCGATAAAGGCATTCATGATGCCCCAAACGGTCCCAAACAACCCAACAAACGGCGCGGTGGACCCAACGGTGGCAAGTATCGGCAAACCATGTTGCAACTCATCCGCCTCTTTGGCGATGGCCACATCCATGGATCGGTCAATCCTGCTGGTGGCATTCGCAATTAACCCACCATCCTGTCGATGGCTGCGTTGCCACTCAACCATTCCCGCGGCAAACACCCGAGCCGATCGCCCTTTTGGTTCCGGTCCCAATTCTTCGAATAGCTGATCCAGCGGCTCGCCAGACCAGAACGATCGATCAAACCGGGCCGCCTCGCGCCGCGCCTTGCGGTACATGATGTGTTTTTGCACAATCACCGACCAAGACCAGAAGGATGCCACGATCAGCATCAGCATCACCAGTTTTACGGTTAAAGTGGCGCGCGCAAAAAGCGCCCACATCGAGAAATCGACTGCTGCGTGTTCCATATAGCCTGCTCTGCTCTGTGGCCCTCTGTCGGGGCCTTGTTTGAAAGCAAACGTAACGGGTTTCTACGGGGAAAGCCAATAAATTGGCATCGCTCGCGGGAAATCGCCCGCTTTAGTGCACCATTTGGCGGATATTTGCCGGTAAACGCACCGGTTGGCCTTGTTCGTTCATACATACAACCGTGACCATGGCGTGACACAACACTTCTTCGCCGCGTTTCACCCGCTGCTCCATGACAAGCCGCGCGGCGGTGACATTGGCCACTTCGGTTTCCACGGTCAGCAGATCGTCAAGCACGGCGCTGCCAAGATAGTCACATTCCACCCTGCGCACTGCAAAAACAATGCCCTCGGCCTTCATTTCATGCTGATCCATGCCAATCTCACGCACCCATTCACTGCGGCCACGTTCAATGAATTTGAGGTAGTTAGCGTAGTAGACAATGCCCGCCATGTCGGTGTCTTCGTAGTAGACGCGGATCGGCAAGGTGTAGGACATTGGCGGCTCTCCTGAAATCGGCTTGCGAAAGGCGTAGGGCGAAAACAGCCGTGGGGCAACACCCGTTTTGGATCAGTTATCCACCGGGATCAAATGCACATCGCGCTGCGGGAAAGGAATAGAAATGCCTTCGGCATCAAAACGCTCTTTGACCTGTCCCGTGAGCCCCCAATACACATCCCAATAATCCTCGGTGACAACCCACGGGCGGCAGAACAGATTGACCGAGCTGTCCCCCAACTCGCCCACAAAAATCTCCGGCGCCGGATCTTGCAGACAACGCGGATCGGCGGCCACCAAGGCTTTGAGCACTTCAACAGCAGCAGGCGCATTGTCCGAGTAAGCAATGCCAAACACCAGATCGACCCGCCGGGTCTTTGCTGCGCTGACATTGGTGATCACATCCCCCCAAATTTTTGAATTTGGCACCACAACGATCTGATTGTCGAAAGTGCGGATTTGGGTCGAAACCACCGACATGTCATCAACCACCCCGCTGGCGCCCGAGACCTCAATGTAGTCGCCGGTGTCAAACGGCTTAAGCACCATAATCATCAACCCGCTCGCCAGGTTGCCCAAAGTATCCTGCAAGGCAAAGCCAAGGATAAAGCTCAGGCCGCCAAATACCGCAAACAACGGCGTAACGTTCACGCCCGCAACACCCAGAGCCACCATCAAGCCCACAACAATTGTAATCCAATAGACCACTGTGAGAACAAACCCCTGTAGGAGCTTGGACATTGCCGGCACACGGCCTAGCCCACGTGCCGCAAGTTTGCGTACGAAACGGGCAATGAACAGCAATACAAACAGCGCAATCAGGAATACCCCTACCTGCATCAAGAGCCCAATTCCGCCATCACGAGATCCAAGCCACCCGACAACAATAGCTGCTAGTGTGCGCGCATCGGTGGCTTTGAGCGTTGCGGTGGTCATGGCGTTCAGAAACTTCTGATGTAGGGCTACGTCTTCCACCGCACCGCCTTTGGCAGACCAATTGGACAAAACGGCTTTATAGTTAGCGGCCACCCGCGACTGTTCCTCGGAAACCGCGGCGACTTGACGCCGACCGGCCTCCACAGCCTCCCCAGATAAGCCCTCCAGAGTTTCGTTCAAATCAATGAAGGTCGCCATTGTGTTGGACGTATGGCCTTGCCAGACATCGGCCAACTCGGCCAATTGGGCGGTGGTCAAGGGCACAACATAAAGCTCAAGACTGGCGGTCGACACCTCAAGCGCGCTGGCTTTTGCCATCATCTCATCAGAGGAAGCCTGCGCTCTCGCCGCCCAGAGGCCGAGCACGCAGCAAACGGCCAGACGGGTCATCCATAAAAGGGATTTCTGCAAAGGAGTCATATCAAAAGGCTCTTCAAATGCGGGAAGCTTTGGGTACTGTTCCTGCAAGCGGCCAAAAACTCAAGGTTTTTGGCCGCTCACTTTTTGATCAAAGTTCACCAAGTTAACGTCCCACGCCGGCAAAACGGACGCCGCTCAGGTCTGCCATCTCGCGTTTCCATGTGGTGATGTCATCTGCTTTGAGATCCGTCAGGCGGCTGTGTCCATAGGCCCGCGCCAGCACCTGCATCAGCTCGACACTGGCCCCAAAATAACGCGCGAGCTTCTCGGCCCCGATCTGCACATCCAGCTTCTTACGCAGTTCTGGCTTTTGCGTCGCAATGCCCACCGGGCAGTTGTTGGAGTTACACATGCGCGCCGCGATACAGCCCACCGCCTGCATCGCAGAGTTAGACACAGCAACCGCATCCGCGCCCAGCGCCATGGCTTTCACAAAATCCTCCGCCACGCGTAAACCGCCGGTGATCACCAGAGAGACTTCGCCACCGGTTTTGGCATCCAGATGCCGCCGCGCCCGAGCAAGAGCCGGAATAGTGGGCACCGAAATGTGGTCCCGGAAGATCAGCGGCGCTGCCCCCGTGCCGCCACCACGGCCATCGAGGATGATGTAGTCCGCGCCTGCTTCCAGCGCGAAATCGATGTCTGCTTCGATGTGGTTGGCAGAAAGTTTGAAGCCAATCGGAATGCCGCCGGAGCGTTCCCGCACCTCATCGGCGATGCGGGCAAAATCCTGCGGCGTATGCAATTCCGGGAACGTTGACGGCGACACGGCGCTGTGACCTGGCTCCAGCCCGCGCACCTCCGCAATCTTGCCCTGCACCTTCTCGCCGGGCAAGTGCCCGCAAGTGCCGGTTTTTGCACCCTGCCCGCCTTTGAAGTGGAAGGCCTGTACCCGCTCCACCAGCTCCGGCTTCCAGCCAAACTGCGCCGAGGCCAGCTCATAGAAGTAGCGCGAGTTTTCCGCCTGCTCTTCCGGCAACATACCGCCTTCGCCAGAGCAAATCCCAGTGCCTGCCAGTTCCGCGCCGCGGGCCAGCGCGGTTTTGGCTTCTTCCGATAACGCGCCGTAGCTCATGTCCGAGACAAACAGCGGAATATCCAACTGCAAAGGTTTGGCCGCACGTGGACCAATCACCACGGAGGTGTCCACCGGAGCGTCATCTAACAACGGCTTTCGTGCCACTTGCGCAGGTAAAACCTGAATGTCATCCCACTGCGGCAGGTCTTTGCGCGGCACGCCCATGGATCCCATCTCACCGTGGTGCCCCAGCTTGCTTAACCCGTCGCGCGCCAGTTCGTGAATGCGCGCCACGGTAGGCTCTTCCGGTGTCGCCACGGCCTGCGGCACATCCGATTGCGGTTTCGGCGCAGGGTCGCCCGCCTTGGCCTCCCCCATGCGCGCATGGGTCCCATCACAAAATGGCGCATTGGCACTGGCTTTACACTGACACAAAAACGCATCACCGCTTTTCTCAGCGGTGAATTTCTGCGGCTTCATCTCTGTTCCCGCGTGGCTGCCGTCACAAAACGGCTGATTTTTGGATTTCCCGCAACTGCACCAGAAATAGGTTTTGCCTTCTTCCAGCTCCACTTTGACGGGTCGGGTCGCCGCAATAATGGGCACATCACCTGCCATGTCACACTCCTTGTTCGCGTTTCGCTACACAAACAGAGTGCCTCAAATGGCGGGTTCACAAAACAGGTGTCACTGCACAGACAACACAGCACAAGCGCACATGAGAGCAGAAAGGGCCGGACTAAGGTGCGAAATTGTGAGAATTAATCGAGTCGCAACCGCGCAAACAGGCGTAACGCGTGGCTCGCATCTTCGGCCGCCACCGGCATCATTCGGTCATAGGCGGCGGCAATCACAGCGGCGATCTCCGGCCGCAGCACAGTTGCGCCACTTTCCGGTACCACAGCCAAGGGGGATTGTTCCGCAAAGGCCTGCGGCCCCCAAGTGACAATGGTTTGCACGGCCTCACCCAGCGCCAAAGCTTCAGCTGGGATTTTGGCCATCTCATCATTCATGCGCAGAAAGACAAACGCCGCTTGAATGCTACCGTCGTTTTCGAAACGGAAGGCACGGTACTGCGTTGCATCCGCCTCTTGCAAGCGGCCAACAAGCACTTTCAGGTCCGGGATCAAACGTTCCAAATCCGGCACCTTCAGAAGCTCGTCCCACTCCCGGAAGAAAAACATCATCAAGTTGCTGCCAAGCTCCGGATCGGTCTCCGCCATTTGATGGCCAACCAAAGTGGCCACCGCCTCCAGCGCGCCTTTCACAGTTTGCAGCGTAGCCTCTTCCACCCCAAAAACCACCGGCGCAATCGGGCGGCTCCAGCGGGCAAAACCATAGCTGCCGTCGGGGCGAGTAAAAAGGGCTTCAACGTCCTGCGGTGTCATGTGCGGCTCCTGTCAGATCGCCCGCTATGTGCCGATCTGACGCCAATAAAGCAAGCCCTTAGGTCAGCTCGCTGGACCAGGGAGGGTTGGCCCCCGCCCGCGCGACTGTCACCCCCGCCACCTTGGCACCAAAGGCCAACGCGAGGGCGGCGTCTTCCAAAGACAGGTTTCGCACTTTGGCTTTGGTCAGCACGCCAAGCTCGGCCAGCTTCGCCAGAACACCTGCGTTGAACGTATCGCCTGCGCCAACCGTATCAACCACTTCTGCCTTTTCAGCCGCCACAGACAGCTTATGTCCGCTAGTCACATAGGCATCCGCACCTTCCCCACCACGGGTCACCAACACCAGCGCCGGGCCTTGATCGATCAGCTTCATAGCGCGCTCATCCATTGTGTCATCACCCGGAACCAGCCACTCCAGATCCTCATCCGATACCTTCACAATATCCGCCTTGGCAAACATAGTTGCCAGTCGGGCACGGTAGGTCGCTTCATTGGCAATAAAACCGGGACGAATATTGGGGTCCACCATCACCGCACGACCAGCGCCTTCACGCTCCAGCAACTCAGCATAGGTGTCGGCACATGGCTCGACAGCCAAACTGATCCCGCCAAAAAATAGCGCCTTCACTTTCGGTTCGACTGAAACCAAATCAAAGGGCTGGATCATGCGACCTGCCGTGTTTTCATCATAAAAGGAATAAGTTGCGTGCCCGCTGCTCAAATGCACAAAGGCCATGGTGGACGGGCGTTTGGCACGAATTAGGGCCGTGGTGCTCACGTTGCTTGCCACCAGTTCGGTCATCAGAATGTCCCCAAAACTGTCGGTGGAGATGCCACTGACCAAACCCACCCGCGCGCCCAAACGGCCCAGCGCCACAGCGGTATTGAACACTGCTCCGCCTGCATGGGGCACAAATCCCGTGCCTCCATCAGTGGTCGGACGCGGAATCATATCAATCAGTGCTTCGCCGCAACAAAGAATCATTTGTGCCTCCTCAGGCCAGCCATTTGGCGTAGTCACTCACCAACAAATGGGTTGGCGCGACATCTTCTTGGATCTCGGCAAACCGGCCAATCGGCTCACGGAAGACATTGTCTGTTTCATCATCATTCACGGTGGAGACCTCGCCAATCAACACATCGCCACCTTCGCCCCAGAATGCATGCCAGTCACCCGGCATCAGGGTCAGGCTCTCGCCCGGTGCGAACTTCAGTTTTTCGCCCGGGGCAAATGCACGGGGAATGCCATCACACATCACCATGCCACCCCGGTCATCGGCAAAGTTCCCGTCGTCGTCAGAACCGAATAGCTCCACCACCATAGTGGCCCCACCGCGGTTAATAATGTCTTCCGCCTTAATAACATGGGTGTGCATTGGCGATAGCTGATCCTGACGCGAGATCAGAAGCTTTTCCGCATAACACATGCCACCACCACGCTGAAGATCAGACAGGCGGCCATTTCGCAGCGTGAACAAAAAAAGACCCATCTCGTCAAATTGGCCCGCACCGTAGTCCGTTATGTCCCAACCACACCGCGCCTGAATAAGCGCCTCTGCCTCACTGGCCCGCGCCTTGAACTCTCCAGGTGTCCAATAGGCAAAAGGCGGCAGTTTAAAACCAAAAGACCGGATCATGTCATCCGCAGACGCTATGATGGCGTTGATGGTAGAGCGTTTCATCTCATCCTCCGAAAATCGCCAAAGTTTTCTCGAACTTTAGCGCTAACATGTGTATCTCTTCCCTAAGCCACCTGATGGCTTTTCGGCAATGATAAATTCCAAAGGGATAGCAAAAATGTGCGTCTTCCGCACAATGTGCAAAGGCCCCCGCAAACTGTGCGAGGACCTTACTGTCTTAGAACGTCCGCACGTCGGTGATACTCTCCGCGCCAAATCGATCGCTTAGGATGTGACCACAAATTTTCGCCGCCGTATCCTCGGCTTTGGCCAAGCCACCTTCGGCTTTCATCGATTTGAACTGATCCAGCAGTGCGAAATCTTCTTCTGGTGCAGAACGAATGGTCGCCTGCATTCCGGTGTCAATTACACCTGGCGCGATACTCTCCGCCTTCAGGCCCGCTACCGCATCCTCGACCATTGCCCTCACATGCATGTCCATCGCCGCTTTCGTGGAACAGTACACACTCCATCCAGTGTAGGCATTGCGCCCTGCACCGCTGGAAATATGCACCACCCGACGGTCTGCACCTCCGGTGGCAGCCACAAAAGCGTCACTAAGGATCAGAGCCGCCGTCACATTCACCGCCACCGACTGTGCAATCTTGCCCGCGTCCTGACGACCAATCGGAGCAATAGGTTCCACAATCCCCGCATTGTTGATCAACACGGCTTCGCTTGCACCGTCCAGGAAGGATGCGAACTCCGCACCTGTTGCGAACGCGCTCACCGCCGACGTGTCCCCCAGATCCAACGCGACTTCGGTCAACCCTGAAATCTCTGCTCCAATGCCAGAGCGGGACAGGCCCAAAACCTCATAGCCAGCCTCGATCATGCAGGTCACCATCCCCGCACCAAGCCCTTTGGAATGGCCTGTGATAATCGCCTTTTTCATCATCTTGCTCCCACAAGTTCATTTGTGAACCATCTCTACGCGTGTTTGACTGGGTGGCGCAATTACCTGGATATCAGAATGGCCCGGAAATCATTCACATTTGTGAGCGTCGGTCCCGGCACCACCTGCGCGTCAATCTTTGCAAAGAAACTATGCGCGTCGTTTTCGGCCAATGCCAATGCTGCGTCCACGCCTTTCGCCTGTGCGGTCGCCAACGTATGCGGCCCAATCACCGCGCCGGCCACGTCGGCAGCGCCATCCACACCATCGGTGTCGCAGGCGATTGCTTGAATCCCTTCCGTGCCCTCCAGCGCCAGCGCCAAGGCCAGCGCGAACTCGGCATTTGGCCCACCCACGCCGTCGCCACGCCGCGTTACGGTCAGCTCACCCCCCGACAGAAGCACACGCGGTCCACGCCCCACTTTAGCTTTGGCCAAGTCCGCTTGTTCTCGCGCCACATCCCGCGCTTCGCCTTCCAGCGCATCGCCAAGGATTTCCACCCGCAGCCCCGCCGCTTCTGCCACCTCCTGCGCTGCTTTGAGCGATTGCAGCGGAGACGCAAAAAGGATGTTTTCCGTGGTGGACAAGCGTTCGTCACCTGGCATCACCACACCGGCGTGGGCCCGCGCAGCCGCCTCGACATGCGCGGGCAGGGAAACGCCATACGGTGCCAAAGCGGCCAGCGCGCTGTCTAAACTCTCTGGTTCTGCAACTGTCGGACCTGAGCCGATCATCCCAGGATCATCGCCCGGTACGTCTGAGATCAAATAGCTCACCACTTTGGCTGGATAGGCCGCTGCCGCCAGCTGTCCGCCTTTGGCCTGGCACAGATGTTTGCGCAACGCATTCATTGCGGAAATCGGCGCGCCAGAGGCCAACAAATCGGCATTCACCTGTTTCAGTTCGTCCAGCGTCACCCCAGGTACTGGAGCTGTCAACAAAGACGACGCTCCGCCGGAAATCAAACACACCACGGTGTCATCTGCTCCAAGCCCACGCATGAGGTCTAGCATTTCCAGCGTCGCGGCTTCCCCTGCTGCATCCGGCACCGGGTGTGCTGCGGATTTGATGTTGATGCCTGCGCAGGAGCGTTCATAGCCATACCGCGTGATCACCAGCCCCTCGCAAGGTCCCCAAGCGCTTTCCAGCGCCTCCGCCATACGGGCACTCGCCTTGCCTGCGCCAACCACAATCAAACGGCCGTCGGGTTTCTCACCCAAAACCTCTGGCAAGGCGGCCATCGGATCCGCCACGGCCACCGCCCGATCAAACAACTCTCTCAAAAATTTTTCCGGATTGATCATCATACTCACACTCCCCCACTGCGCATGCATTCACTCCTCTTTGGCACCCGACCACATGCAACCAGAACCTATGCCAAAGAATGTTTCCGCTAACATGCACAGAATTTCTATCTGAGCAAGGTCACACGCCTGTGCCCCCCAAAGCTCACCTTTCCAACCTTGGAAACCTGCCCTAGAGTGCCGCGACCTTCATTGCCCGCGAGCGCCCATGGCCCAGATCAGCCTGAAACAGCTTCAAGCCTTTGTGGCCGTTGCCGACATGCACAGTTTTCGCCGCGCGGCGGACCGGCTGAACACCACTCAGCCCAATATCTCGACCCGTATCGCCGCACTTGAAGGACAAATTGGACATTCCCTGATGACCCGAGATGCGGGCTCTGTCCGGCTGACGCCCATGGGGGAGAAGCTGCTGTCAGAGGCGCGCAATGTGCTTTTGGCAATGGATCGCTTCCTGCTCACCGCCGCAGATGACAGCCTGTTTGACGGCACCCTACGCATAGGTGTGACCGAGATGATCGTGCACACCTGGCTGGGGGAGTTCTTTTCCGTCCTAAAAGAACGCTTTCCAAATATTGACATGGACCTGACCGTTGATCTGTCGGTGAATCTATCCCGCGCGTTGACAGAACGACGGATTGATCTGGCTTTACAAAGCGCGCCGTTTGAACGCCAAAGCAGCGGCAGTGCGGATCTTGGTCCCTTACCGATGCTGTGGGTCGGCAGCCCTCGACTAGGCCTTTCCAACAGGGTGCTAAGCCTGCACGAGCTGGCCAAGCACCCGATACTGACGCACGCGCGCGGCACGATTCCGTACAACCAGATGCAAGATCACTTCGCCGCCTTCTCAGACATTTCTGTACGGCATGTCTCCTCCTCCAATCTGGCGGCCTGCCACCAGATGACCCGCGACGGCCTGGGTGTAGCTTGTCTACCAGAAGCCATGGTGCGCGACGACCTTGTCGGCGGATCTCTGGCCCCCCTACGCTATCTTTGGGTGCCTGATGCTCTTCAGTTTTACGCGCGGTACGACGCCGACACCTGCCCAAGTTTTGTAAAGGCAGCGGCGGAGTTGGCTCAACAGATTGCACAGGCTCACGCCGCACGATAAATTTTCCCAATCTATTTCATGAATTCTAATAATTGGATTTCATGAGGCGCGCCCTCTACCTTGCTCATCAAGATACAAGGAGGCGTTTACAGATGCCATCACCCAGGGCCCGTTTGGGCGTCGATATTGGCGGAACTTTCACCGATGTGGTGTTGGAGATTGGTGAAAAGCGCTTTTCCACCAAAGTATTGACCACATACGCCGCGCCTGAGAACGCCATTGTCGACGGCATGCATCAAGTGTGCGCCAAGGCTGGTGTAACGCCCGCCGCCATTGACCAAATCATCCACGGCACGACGTTGGCGACAAACGCGCTGATTGAGCGGCGCGGTGCCAAAACCGCGTTGATCACCACCGAAGGCTTCCGTGATGTCATCGAAATGCGCACGGAAAGCCGGTTTGAGCAGTACGACTTGAACCTTACGCTGCCGGAGCCACTATTGCCGCGCAACCGCCGCTATGTGCTGCGCGAACGCATGGACGCCACAGGTGCGGCCCTGATCCCGCTGGAACGCGCCGACATCGAAGCGCTAGCCGAGGAACTGGCCGAAGCAAACTACGAAAGCATCGCCGTGGGCCTGCTGCATTCCTATGTGAACGACGCCCACGAGCGTCTGATTGCCGAGGTGCTGGCGGAAAAACTGCCCGACGTAATGGTCTCGCTCTCCTGCGAGGTCTCCCCGCAGATGCGCGAATATGAACGCTTCAACACCACCATCGCCAACGCCTATATCAAGCCTCTGATCAAATCCTATCTGGGCCGTCTGAAAGATCGACTGGCCGAAGAAGGCGCCGCGTGCCCCGTGTTCCTGATGCACTCCGGCGGCGGAATCATGTCCTTGGAAAGCGCTGCGGATTTCCCGGTGCGTTTGGTAGAGAGCGGACCAGCAGGCGGTGCCATTTTTGCGGCCGACATTGCCGCGCAACACGGCCTCAACAAAGTGCTCAGCTTTGACATGGGCGGCACAACCGCCAAAATCTGCCTTATCAAAGATCAAACCCCCAAAACCGCGCGTGTGTTTGAGGTTGCCCGCACCTATCGCTTCAAAAAAGGCTCCGGTATGCCGATCTCGATCCCGGTGATCGACATGGTTGAAATTGGCGCGGGCGGCGGCTCACTGGCCCATGTGGATGCGATGAACCAGATCCGCGTTGGTCCCGAAAGTGCGGGGTCCGAACCCGGCCCGGCGTGCTATGGCCGTGGCGGCGACACCCCGGCTGTAACAGACGCTGACCTGATCCTTGGCAAGCTAGACCCCAACAACTTCGCGGGCGGCTCCATTCTTCTACACCCAGACAATTCTGCAATAGCGCTCGACGCGGCAATTGGTCAAACCCTCGACATGGACGCCACCGAAGCAGCCTTTGGCCTGGCAGAAGTTGTTGATGAAAACATGGCCAATGCTGCCCGCGTGCACGCCGTGGAGAACGGTGAAGACCTTTCCGAATACACGATGATTGCCTTTGGCGGCGCAGCCCCACTGCATGCCGCCCGACTTTGCGAAAAACTCGGTGTCTCCCGCTGCCTCGTGCCTCAAGGTGCCGGCGTCGGGTCGGCCATCGGCTTCCTGCGCGCACCGTTCAGCTTTGAGGCCAACCGCTCCGTCTTCATGCGCATTGGTGACTTTAATCCAGAGAGGGTAAAGGCCCTGTTTGCGGATATGTCCGACGAGGCCACCTGCTTTGTGCGTTCCTGTGACGCGGAGGCCGAAATCCTGCGAGATCACAAGATCTACATGCGCTACGCCGGACAGGGTTGGGAAATCCCCATCGCCTTGACCGCAGAACAAGCGGCCACGCCAGATGCCGACACGTTCCTGCAGCTGTTTGAGACAGATTACAAAGCGCTCTTTGGCCGTGCCGTTGAAGGCATGGATGTCGAAATCACCGTGTGGAGCGTGAACGCCTACACCGCACAGGCCACCGCCACCCCACTCAACGACACCAGCGCGCTGACGCCGCTCGTGCCGACCACGACCCGCCCGCTTTTTGATCCAGCTTTGGCCAAAACCGTGGACGCCGCCGTCGTTGCCCGCACCGACCTGCCAAACGGCCATATCGCCCAAGGCCCCGCCGTGGTGACTGAGGATGAAACCACCGTCGTCGTCCCTGCCAGCCGCGAGGTGCTGACCCACGCAGACGGCACGCTCGACGTGCGCACAAAGGAGACCATCCAATGACCGAGCACAGCAAAGTTGCCTCTCAGGTCATGTGGAACCGCATGATCTCCGTGGTGGAAGAACAGGCACAAGCGCTTGTCCGCACAGCCTTTTCCACCTCCGTACGCGAGGCAGGAGACCTCTCCGCCGGGGTCTACAACCAAGCCGGGGAAATGTTGGCGCAAGCAGTGACCGGCACGCCAGGACACGTGAACGCCATGGCGGATGCCGTCGGGCATTTCATCCGCCGCATCGGGCGCGAGAACATGTTTGAGGGCGACGTCTATCTGACCAATGACCCGTGGGAAGGCACCGGCCACAAACATGACATCACTGTTGTGACACCCTCTTTCCACAACGGCCAGTTGATCGGCTTCTTCGCCTGCACAGCGCATGTCACGGATATCGGTGGGCGCGGTTTTGGTGCGGATGCCAATGACGTGCACGAAGAAGGACTTTACTTACCGATCATGAAATTTGCTGATCGCGGCACGGTGGATCAAACCTTGCTTGCCCTGATCCGGGGTAACGTACGCGAACCAGATCAGCTTGTTGGCGACATCTACGCACTGGCAAACAGCAATGAGATTGGTCACAATCGCCTGATCGACATGGTGGAAGAGTTTGGTCTGTCCGACCTGTCCGGCATCTCCGATTTCATCCTGAGCAACTCCCACAAAGCCACCTTGACGCGTATCAATGCGCTCACACCCGGTGAAGCCGAAGGCCACCTGCGCATCGATGGCTACGACACGCCCATCGACCTGCACGTCAAACTGACCATCGAGAAAGACCGCATTCTGAGCGATTGGGACGGCACCTCTGGCTTGGACAAGAAAGGCATCAACGTGCCGCTGGTCTACACCAAGGCCTATGCCTGCTACGCGCTGAAATGCGCCATCGCGCCCGAGATCCCCAACAACGCCGCCTCTCTGGCCCCGTTTGAGATCACCGCGCCGGACAACAGCATCGTGAATGCCAAATTCCCGGCCCCCGTCGCCCTGCGTCATGTGATTGGCCACATGGTGCCCGACACGGTCTACAACGCGCTCGACAAACTGCTACCGAACACCGTGCTCGCCGAGGGCGCAGGCTGCCTCTGCAACTTCCAGGTTTCCCTGCGCCCTCGCATGGATGGCGACACGCCGGAAGACCCGGTACGCGCCGAGGTGCTGACGTTTAACTCCGGCGGCTCCGGCGCACGGCCCACACTCGACGGCATGAACGCAACCGCCTTCCCATCCGGAGTAATGACCATGCCGGTGGAAGCCACCGAACAGGTTGGCCCGGTGCTGATCTGGCGCAAAGAGCTGCGCCCGGACAGCGGCGGCGCAGGTGAGTTCCGTGGCGGTTTGGGCCAATACATGGATGTCGGCGCGCGCGAGGGCTACGAATTTGACATCTCCCTGATGCTGGACCGCGTCGATCACCCAGCTCAAGGCCGCCGCAACGGCGGCGCCGGTGGGGCCACCCGTCTGGCCCGCTCCGATGGCTCAGCGGTGCGCGGCAAGGGCAAACAATTCATACCCCATGGCACTGTGGTGCAAATGGGCTTCCCCGGCGGCGCTGGCTACGGTAACCCAAACCGCCGTGATCCGGAGCGTGTAAAACGCGATGTTGCGCTTGGCTACATCACCCCGGAACACGCTGCAGAGCATTACAACATATCGGCAGACGACATTGCCGAGGCCCTCACGAGGGCCAAACGGGGGGAGATTGTCTAATGGCAGCAGGCGCAATGGCGACCAAGCCAACCAAAACATCTTACGACGTGGTTATCATCGGTGGGGCGATCATGGGATCCTCTACCGCTTGGTTTTTGTCCGACAACCCGGATTTTAGTGGATCGGTTCTGGTGGTTGAGAAAGACCCGACCTACGAGTTCAGCTCCACCGCACATACCAACTCCTGTATGCGGCAACAGTTTTCCAACACGCTAAACGTTCAGATTTCCCAGTTCGCCGCCGACTTTGTAAAAAGCCTGCGCGCGCGTATGGGCGGTGACGAGCGGGTGCCCAATGTGGACATCCAGAACTACGGTTACCTCTATCTGGCGGACAAAGAGAGCTTTGCCCAAACTCTACGCGACAACCAAAAGATTCAGCTAGCTGCCGGTGCCGCAACAGAACTCCTGACCTCCGAAGAAATCGCCGCCCGCTACCCGTTCTACAATTTGGACGACATCCTTCTGGGCTCGATCAACACCAGAGACGAAGGCTATTGGGATGGCGGCGTTGTGTTTGACTGGTTCCGCCGCTCCGCCCGCGAACGCGGTGTGGAGTATGTGCAGGGCGAAGTGGTCGCCATGGCGCGCGACGGCGGCAAAGTCACCTCTGTCACCTTGGCGTCCGGCGATGTGGTTTCCTGCGGTCAGGTGGTGAACGCCTCCGGTCCCCGCGCCGCGCGCACCTCGGAAATGGCAGGTATCCAGATGCCGGTGGAACCACGCAAGCGCTTCACTTGGATTTTCTCTGCGGAACAGCCACTGCCGATGGACCTGCCGCTGACCATCGACCCGTCCGGCGTACATGTCCGACAGGATGGTCCCACCACCTACCTCGCAGGTGCCGCACCTGATCCGGACCCAGCAGTGGCCTTTGATGATTTCCACATGGATCACAACCGCTGGCAGGATCATGTTTGGCCAATCATCGCTACCCGTATTCCGCAGTTTGAAGCCATCAAAGTAGGGGGCGAATGGGCCGGGCACTATGCCTATAACACCCTCGATCAAAACGCTATTTTGGGCCCCCATCCAGAAATCCAAAACTTCATTTTCCAGAACGGTTTCTCCGGCCACGGGCTACAACAAAGTCCCGCTATGGGCCGCGCCGTGGCAGAATTACTGACCTACGGGGAATTCCGCACCCTAGACATGGCGCCCTTTACGTTTGAACGTGTTCTCAACAATGACCCTATAGTTGAGAAGGCCGTAATCTGATGGTGCAATCCAACCCGTTCCTGACCGCAATCCGCGCAGGCAAACCACAAATTGGCCTATGGGTCTCACTTGGCGATCCGCTGACAACCGAGGTCGTGGCAGGTGCGGGCTATGACTGGCTGCTGCTGGACATGGAACACGGCGCAGGGGAGCTCGCTGACGTACAGGCGCAGCTGCAGGTGATCAAAGGCTATAACAGCACCGCAATTGTGCGCCCGGACTGGACCGATCCCGCGAAAATCAAACGCCTGATGGACATGGGCGCGCCGGGCCTGCTGTTTCCGATGGTGCAAAACGCCGACGAAGCCGCCGCCGCGGTGGCTGCCACGCGCTACCCGCCCAAGGGCACCCGCGGCTTTGGAGGCACCACCCGTGCTACGGGTTTTGGCCGCGATAAAGGTTACACCACCACCGTGGAGGACAACACCGCCGTGCTGGTTCAGGTGGAGTCTCTGCAAGCTTTGGAAAATGTAGAGGCCATTGCCTCGGTGGACGGCGTTGATGGCGTCTTTTTTGGCCCCGCCGATATTGCCGCAGACATGGGCTACCTCGGTCAGGCCATGCATGATGACGTATGGTCAAAAATCCTGCCCGCCGCGATGCGACTGATTTCCAAGAAAATTCCTGTTGGCACTCTTGTCCGTGACGTGGCCTTTGCCCGCCGCCTGTTGAGCGCGGGGTTCACCTTTGTCGCCTGCGGCTCGGATGCCGGACTTCTGGCCAATGCCGCAGATAGTTTACTAGAAGACGTGAAAGCTCCCTGACTATGAAAAAACTTGTCCTCACCGGCGCCGCTGGCCGCCTTGGCTCTTACCTGCGCGAGCCGCTGACCAAACTGGCAGACGAACTGGTCTCCACCGACATCGCAGAGGACATCGGCACGCTCTACCCGGGTGAAGGCTACGTACAGGCCGATCTGGTCGATTTGGAAGCCATGATCGACGTGCTCAAAGACGCGGATATGGTGGTGCACTTTGGTGCCATTGGCGATGAAGCCCCGTTTGAGGAAATCCTTGGCCCCAACATCATCGGAGCGCATAACGTCTGGGAGGCGGCCTACCGCAACGGCGTGAAACGGGTTGTATACGCCAGTTCCGTGCACGCCGTAGGCATGCACAAGGTCGCCGACAACATCGGCATCGACGCGCCGCACCGCCCCGACACCTTCTACGGCCTCGCCAAGTGCTTTGCCGAAGATCTCGGCCGCATGTATTGGGACAAACGCGGCGTGGAAAGCGTGCATATGCGGATTTTCTCCTGCGCACAGGTTGTGGCCCCGCGCTCGCTCTCCACATGGCTCAGCTATGACGACCTGATCCGCATGGTTACTGCCGCTATCACCGCGCAAACCACTGGCTTTTCAATTGTCTACGGCATTTCCAACAATGACCGCGCCCCGGTGCACAACACCGGCGCAGGCCACTTAGGTTACAAACCGCAAGACAATGCGGAACAGTTTGCCGAGGCCATCCTTGCCGATGCTCCTCCTGCCGACCCCACTGATCTGGCGCAGATGACCATTGGCGGGCCTTTTGCCACCATTCCACTAGGTGAGAGCGGCTTGGCAAAAATGACCATCGTGGACGACAGCAAAAAAGCCTAGGCGCTATTCCCATCGACTCGGGGGGCAATCGCCATCGGGTAAATCGCGACCAGGAACAACACCATCGCCGCCACCCAAAGCCCCCCGGACATCAGCAACAAAACGTCATAACCAACCGTCGAAAAACTCTGACCAATCCAGCGTATAAGCGCCGCACAAGCCATCACACCATAGGCCCAGGCCATGGGCGCGGGTGCAATCAGGGCACGTCCCGTATGCCCCAGTGCCGCACGGCTCATCACCGCCAAGGTCATGCCCCCCACACAGCCAATGCCCAACACGTGAATCGCTGCCAATTCCTGCCCAATGCCAAACTCAGCCAGCCCCCACAGGATCAGCCCCAGCGCCAGAAACGCCATGCTGCTATGCAGCGACCACAGGATGGGCTGACTGGCAGTCCACAAGCTTTTCCACCCGGCAAGCCGCACCAATTGCACAGCGCCGGCAACCAAGGCGACAATTGCCAAAAGCACATCCACACCACTCATAGCCGCCCAGGGCAGTGCCAGAGATGTCACAATCGCGGCCTTGTTGAGCCCATCCGGTGTGTTTGGCCAGTCCGCTTCCGCCACGCCCACACGTTTCATCGCATTGCGCGTAAACGCCGGAGTGACCCGGCCGCCCAACACGCCGATCAAACCAACCAAGGTCATCAGACCGCCCAATATACCCTGCCGTGCAGTGTCATCGGTCAGGCCAGCCCATTCCAGGTGCGTCAACAGATTGCTCACCCAAAGGGCCACCAACATTGAGAGCAAGATCATGTTCTGCGGTTTCGGCCGCTTCAGCAACTGGCTGAGAATTTTCAAGGCAAGAACCGGCACAAAAAGCAGATCCACTGCCATCGCGATCATTGGCGGTACCAGCCCCAAAGGCCAAAGTACCATCCGCCCCAGCAACCAGAGCGCAAACACACCGGCGATATAGCCCACGCGCGCGCCTTTGGTGCCCGTCCAGTTTGGCACAGCGGTCAGGAAAAAACCGCCAATCGCCGCTGCACCATAGCCAAAAATCATCTCATGAGCGTGCCACTGACTAGGCGGCATGGGCAGGGCTTCCATGCCCGCTCCGCCAGCCCACAAAGATAGCGTCCAAAGAATGCCAGTGCCGGCACCAAAAACACCGGCAGCAAGAAAGAAAATTCGAAACCCTTCTGAAAACAAACGCAGAATCGCGGGCATAAATCACCTGTCCTTTGTCCTGTTCAGGAGCAGTCTACGCCGGTGCAGCCATGCGCGACTTGACCAAACCCAAGTCATGCCCGCTATCTTCAAAAACCCTGAACCGCCCCCAACATCCAATTCGCTTTGAAATGAAACTTATTTGTTAACCATTTGTTAAGTTTTCAGATGCGCCCCCGACAAAAAACACCGACAAAGACACCACGCAGGCCAAAACGGCCAATGCGAGGTGTCTGGGCCCGTGAGGCCCGGCACCGACGAGTTTGCCCCTACACCTATCGGCCTTCGGCCGTTTTTTTTGGCCCCAACACCTAAAATTTTAGGAGTATTTTGGATGAATGCGCGCTTTGTGATGACCGAGACTGCTGTCCAGTATCAGGGTCTTGCCCCCTTTGGCGCAGGCGCACGCAATGTCATTCAATCCGTGGACCAAATGGGCGATGCCTTTGTCAGCCTGCACGTCACCGGCTCTGGTGCAAACAAGCGCGCAGTGATCAGCCTGTATGAAAATGCCAACGCAGATGGCTCACAAGAAACCGCAGACCGCGTGACCAAAACCGCCATGGCAGACATCGGGCATCAAGGCCTAAGCTTTGAAAAAACCGTCTACCGGATGAATGACATCACCGGTGAGGAGGAAGCCTTTCACGTATTTTGGTCCTCAAAAATGGGCGACGCGGACAGCGTATTGCGCTTTGAACTGTCTGCTGACCAAACCGATCCAACCGGGCTGCTTGTCGGCAACATCCAGGAACTTCAAGTCTGGCCAGAAACAGGCCGTTCGGGCTCCGCCTCCCCAACAATTTCCGCAGACGGCCAATTCCTGATCGTGGAATCCAACAACACCCACGACATGCTGCGTGTGTTCCGCATGAGCAACATTACGGGCGGGACCGAAGCGCTTACAGAGGCGCAACCGCTCTATGAGTTTGACGCGCCTGAAGAGCTCGGCACAAGCTACAAAGGTCAATCAAACCCGCTGCAAGCGCTGGCGAGCGACGGCACCTTTATCTACGCAATCACCGGATATGACGAACCTGACGCGGTCAAAAAGTTTGTGCAAATGACAATGGATGGCACCGTGGTGTCCGCCTCTGACTTTGAAATCAAACACCCGTCTGTAGACCCCACCGGCTTTCTGGAGCCGGAAGGCCTGTTCTTCACTGATGACGGGCAACTGGCCGTATCCGTTGCCACCGGCAACCCAGGCCAACGCACCAACACCGTGTTCCTGATCGGCGAAACGCAAGGCGCAGTGGACTCCGACTTTCTTTTTGGCGGCGACAGCGCCGACCATCTCTACAGCCGAGACGGTGATGACCTCCTGCATGGCGGCGCGGGCGAAGACCGTCTCTATGGTGGGCATGGCGATGACACCATGATCGGGGGCAACGGCGACGACTATCTTCGGGACAGTTCCGGACGGGATGTTTTCATCGGCGGCGCTGGCACGGATACGTTGTCTTATTGGGGCCATAAGGCGGGCATGTATGTGAACCTCGCCACAGGTCGGAATTCCGGCGGCGACCGTTACGAAAGCATCGAAAGCATTCTTGGCAGCAACATCGCCAACGACCGCCTCTGGGGTGACGCAGGTGACAATCTGCTCAACGGTGCGGGAGGTGATGACCGCCTATATGGCCGCGCAGGCAACGACACGCTGCTGGGCGGTGCGGGCAACGACTATTTGCGCGATGATGAAGGCCAAGACGTGATCGACGGTGGCGCGGGCATCGACACAGCCTCTTATTGGGGCGCCACTTCCGGCGTGGTGGTCAGCCTGTCCACCGGTACCGGTGCGGGCGGCGATCAACTTATCAACATCGAAAACCTGCTGGGATCTGACATTGCCGACGACCATCTCACCGGCGATGCCCAAGACAACTTCATCCGCGGCGCAGGAGGCAACGACACGCTTTATGGCCTGGACGGCAACGACACGTTGCATGGAGGCCACGGCCGCGATCATCTGATCGGTGGTGCGGGCGACGATATCCTGTGGGACAGCTCCGGGCGAGATGTCTTTGACGGTGGTGAAGGTACGGACACCCTGTCCTATTGGGGACACCGTATCGGCATGACCGTCAATCTTGATACTGGCGCAAATTCCGGCGGCGACACGTATCTCAGCATCGAGAACATTCTTGGGTCTAACTACGCCAACGACTCTCTGACTGGCAGTGCAGGCGCCAACCGCCTCAATGGTGCGGGGGGTAACGACACGCTCAATGGCGGCGCAGGCAATGACACGCTTGAAGGCGGCCGAGGAGCGGACACCTTCGTGTTCACAGAAGGTTTTAGCAAGGATCGCATCACCGATTTTGACACCGCCCAAAATGGCGACGTCCTCGATCTGAGTGCAATTGGCGAAATCGACAGCTTTGACGATCTGCTTTCTAACCACCTTTCTTCGACAGAAGCCGGTGCTCTCATCTCTGACAGACAGGGCAACGATATCCTTCTAGAAAACGTTGCCCTCGCAGATTTGTCGGTGGATCACTTCGTGTTCTAACCCACCGAGCCTGTTCAGGTTGATCTCATTTATGCCGCATATTGCGCATCCGTTTGTTCAGAGATCATGTCGCGCATCTTGCTGTCAGCCAAATCAAACTCGCCGACGAGCACTGCCATGGAAGTGGTATCCTTCTGCATTGACCCAACTGCAGCGGCGGTTTGTTCCACCATGGCGGCATTTTGTTGGGTCACACTGTCAAGTTGCGACAGACTGCTGGAAATCTGGCTCAACCCTTCGGACTGTTCTTTGGAGGAATTGGCCACTTGTGAAGTCAAACTCGTTACCTCCTCGACCTTGTTAACGATATCACCAAGCACACGACCGGCTTGATCCACCATTTCAACGCCGGTCTCAACCAACTCCGTTGATGCCTGAATCAACTCACTGATCTCTGCCGCCGAGGAGGCCGCGCGCTGTGCCAAACCCCGCACCTCAGATGCCACAACCGCAAATCCACGACCGGCATCACCGGCCCGCGCGGCTTCCACGCCCGCGTTAAGCGCCAGCAAATTGGTCTGAAAGGCAATCTCGTCAATCACTCCTGTAATTTGGGAGATTTGCGCTGAAGACTCTGCAATTTCGCGCATCTTGGCTTCTGTATCCCGCATCACGTCTTGACCTGTCTGGGCCTTTCGGTGGGTCTGGGACATCATGGCATCCGTTTCCTGGGTCGCGCTGGAAGAGGAATGCACGCTCTTAGTAATCTCCTCCACCGATTGCGTGGTTTGCTCTAGCGTTGCCACCTGCGTTTCCGTGCGTCTCGCGAGGTCATCCGCCCCGGAATTCACCTCCGCTGCAGTGAGATCCAGATCCTCCGTTGCAGACTTAATTGTTTGCATGACCTCCCCCATTTCGCTTTGCAAATGATTGAAGCTCTGCCGAATACCCTCATACCGCGCCGGGAAGTCACTGGTCTCAGGTCCGGGAATTCCCTGCGACAAATCCTTTTGCGCGATGCGCTGCATGCCATCTTGCAGATGCCTGAATGCGCGCGTTTGTTCAGCCTGTTGCGCATGGAAATACGCATCGATCACCAGGTTCATATCCAATGTAAACGCCCGGTCCAGTACAGAAAGCTGCCGCGCCAGCCGGGCCTTGCCAACAGGCCCGATTACTTTGCCACTGCGCTCCACCAATGATCCCTGGATAAATGACGTCGCCCGCGCATACCCTGCCAGGTAGAGCTCAAACGGCAGCTCAATGCGAAAGTGCACTTCGCCAATCGTTTTTGCTGCTTCGCCAAACTCTTCGTCAAACTCCCCATTGAGGAGCTTGGCCCAATGTTTCTTCTGCTGGCTGCGCGCATGCGCCAACATCTCCTCTGATTTAAAGAAACGCGCCGCCTGATCCTGCGCCTTCGCATAATCGTAAAAGTGGTCCAGAACCTCGTCCAACCATCCAATTACCTTGGTCCCGGCCTGTCGCAGCGTTGTGTGGTTTTTCCCGTCCAAGCCGAATAGCACCACAGTGGCAGCCAAACTCTGTGTCATCGTTAAAAGTACCTTTGATTTCTGGTATTTGAATTTAGGACCAATCTAAAAAATAAGGCCTTAACAGAACCCTTACAGAATTGAAGACTCTCACTCATCGTGGACAAGTTGGTAAATTTTACCCTTTAAATTAATGCACTTAGAAACGAACTCTGCGCGACAGATCATCCGTGCGCATCTAGAATTCGAACAAGTCCAATAACGCGTAAAACAGGAAAATCGCCCAACAAAACAACCCAAAACTGAACAAAAAGCCCCCCGCACATCGGTGCGAGAGGCTCAAATTCTTCAGGAAAAGTGCCGTGTGGCTTAGGCCAGCGCCTCGATACGCGCACCGGCAAACTGATCCACCATCGCGCGACCGGCGGCCTCATCCATCAGGCACAGCGCCGTAGACAGCGCATCCGCGACAGCCGCCCTAGGTGCGGACACAGAGGCCAGCGCCTGAACACTCGCAGTGCCGTTTGGCAGGAAGATGTGGCCTTCGGTGCCAGACAGCACGGTGGCCGATGGCGCGGAGGTTGCCAGCGCACGATCGGTCAGGGTCACGCGCGCAACGATGTCACCCTCAGGCGTGGTCACGCCTGCTGTCCAGCCAGCGCCATCCGCTTTGGTGCCCAGCGCGGCAACTTCGCCCATGTCCATCAGCACGTTGGTCAGGCCTGCGTCCTTCATAAGCGCGACAACGCGGTCGGTCACGTAGCCCTGCGCGATACCGTTCAGGGTCAGCGCCATGCCGTCGGTGTCAAACTTCACAGCAGCGGTGTCAAAATGAACATTTTTCCAGCCCACGAGACCCTGCGCGTCGGAAACGTCGCCCTTGCCGCCTTTGGCCAGCCACAGCGGCTGCACGGATGGGTCAAACGCGCCACCGCTGGCTTTGTTGACGCTGTCGCTCAGGCTCAGCACTTCAAGCAGCTCAGGCGCTGGTGTGGACAAAACGCCGTCCCGGTTCAGCGTGGTCA
The DNA here is from genome assembly GCA_024224295.1 of Shimia sp. Taxonomy (GTDB): domain Bacteria; phylum Pseudomonadota; class Alphaproteobacteria; order Rhodobacterales; family Rhodobacteraceae; genus Shimia. Next base: position 68,497 of record JAAENN010000265.1, read on the forward strand.
ATGCGCTATCGCGGTACAGGGAGAAGATGCCTTCCAGACGGGACAGCTCAGCTTCTACCGCTGCAAAGATCGGCGCCGCCTCGGAGGCACTCATGCCGGCAATCTTCATCTGTGCCGGTGCGCCCAGCGCAATGCCGTTCCAGGAGGCAGTATCAGTTGCGGCCACGGCCATGCCAGCCGGCACAGCGGCGCTGGCTGCGGCGATGGTCAGAAAACGGCGGCGGTTCAAACGGGTCATGACGGGGTCTCCAACGTCTGATCAAAATCTATGGGTCCAAGGACTGCTTCGGGGGGAATAGCATCGATTTGCATTATTTGCCCACCCCATTGATCAGCAAAATTTGCCGCTTCCTGCAGTTCTTTGAACGGAACCACCTCCTGAGCGCCCATTCCACCGGCCACTTTGGCTCCAACAACAAAATGCGCATCGCTTGCCAAGATCCAATTGGTGATTCCCGGCTGTTCCCAACTTGGCGCCACGCCCATGTCGCTCACATAGACACCAATAATCATGGCATCACGTTCCGGACTTTTCAGATAGGCAACCATGTCCCGGGTTTGTGCAAAGAACAGCGGCGCGGGATAGCCCTCCAAGTGGATCTGGCCCTTGGGGCCGCCATGCTCCGCCACATTCATCTGACAAAAGAAGCTCAGCGCCTCTTCGGTCAATGGCACAGGATCGGGCGGAGCCACTGCGACCTCGTCTTTACAGGCGGCCAATGCCAATAGCGCGGCCGCAATGAAGGGTAGTCTCATGGCTCAACACTCCGGAAGGCCAGCCGCGCGAACGCAAAGCCAAGCAACGGCCAAAGCAACAATGAAAGAGGCGCCGCCCAGACAGGCAAGGCGGATGCAGCGCCAACCATACCACTGGCCAAGGCCACGCTCTCGGAACTGGCAATGTTCCACAGACGGAAGGCGTCCGCCGGATTGGCCACCATCAGCCATGGGAACAGGGTCTCGGTGAACCAGCCACCACTGTCCATCACCACAGCGCCCAACAGGCCCAGATCGTACAGCACTACAAAGATCAGCCAAAGGCCAGCTGCCATGCCAGCGGCCGCCGTGGCGGATTTCGCAAGCGAAGACACCATATAGCCTAAGGTCAGGAACACGCCGCCGAGCAAAACCGAGGTGCCAATCAAGCGTAGAAGCGCCAAAACGCTCTCTTGCCCCGCGCCGCCCATATTGGCAGCGATGGCCCCTGCCGTGCCAAAGCCAATAGTCATAGCGATGGTCAGTGCCGCCAGGTGCGCCGCAAATTTGCCCAGCAGGATTTCTCCGCGCCCCGCAGGATAGCTCAGCAGCAACCCCAACGAACCGCGCTCTGCATCGCCCGCTACGGCATCAAAGGACATCATCAGCGCCAACAAAGGCGCGAGATAGACGGACAAGGTTGTCATCGACGTTACGGATATGGTCAGCATATCCACGCCCAAGGTGCCTGTAGGCGCGCTGCCTGCGAAGGTCAGCGCCAGCGCAAACAGCACCATGATTAGGGTTGCCATAAAGAGCCAACGGTTACGCGCCAGAATTCGTATTTCCGCCTGTGCAATCGCCAAGAACCTCATCAGTGCATCTCCTCTTTGGCGTAATGACGATAGAGATCCTCAAGCCCGGGCGAGGTGATGTCCACATCAGCAACCGCGCCCCCCATAGCCGCGATTTTCTGAAGCATTTCCATCTTGCCTGCCGCATCAATCTCTACCTCCACCGAGGCGCCATTCATGCGCCGTCCCCCGATGACCTTAACAAGGCCGTCTGCATCCGAGGTCGCTCGCACCCGCATTTTGGTGCGCAATCCAGCTTTCGCAGATAGACCTGCAAGCGTGTCATCCGCCACCAGATGACCTTTGCGCATGATGGCAATCCTATCTGTGCGCGCTTCCACTTCAGTCAGCGCGTGGCTGGCGATCAGCACGGCACAACCGCCCGCCGCCAGCTCATCAATGATGGCATAGAGATCTTGGCGCGAAATCGGGTCCAACCCACTGGTCGGCTCATCAAGTAGCGCTAGCTTGGGCTTACCGAGCAGCACTTGCGCCAGTCCAAGCCGTTGCCGCATGCCTTTGGAATAGGTGCCAATGCGCCGGTCCAGCGCATCCGCCAGCCCCACGCGCTCCAACAGTCCGGCAATATCCGCCTTTTGCCCTGCCAGCCGCGCAAACAGTATCAATTGCTCGCGGCCAGTGAGAGCCGGATGAAAACTCACCGCCTCCGGCAAAAACGCCGTATCCGCGCGCGCCGCCGCGCTACCGGGCTTATGACCCGCAATTGTTACACAGCCGCCGCCCGCTTTGGTCAGCCCGAGCACAGTTTTAATCAGCGTCGACTTGCCCGCGCCATTATGGCCGAGCAGCGCCACGCGCTCTCCGGCAGAGACCGTCAGGTCCACCCCACGCAACACGCGCGTCTTGCCCCGATCTTTCACGAGGCCTTGTATGTTTAGGATCTTATCCATCTTGGTTCCCCTTCTCGGCCGCCTTTATTGCAGCTGGAGGCCGACTAGGTTTCATCAAAGGGTGGCTGTCCACCACGCCCCCCGGCAACAACGCCGGAAAAGCCGATTGCGACCACCGCACCATCTGCACCGCAGGTGAACCGAGCAGCATTTTTGCCGCCGGCTGGCTCCAGAGCACATGGTCCATACTGTCGTTTGGTCGATAGGGGCTGTCCGCAAATCCATCGCCATTTACGTCAAAGGCCGCATTGTCGCTCCAGTAATTGCCGCGGCCCTTTTCGGACCATTCATGCCACTTGGTAGAGACAAATTTCACCTGCGTGCGATTGCCTACAAAGGCATTGCCAACAATCCGGTTGTCCTGCCAGCCAGCGGTGAAATGGATGCCAATGCCACAGCCCTCAAACCAGTTGTCGGAAAAGTCGTTTTTGTTGGAGTTATAGAGGAAGGTGCATTTTTCCTTGGCCCCTTTCACATAATTCCCGGTGATCTCGCTGCGGTTCGCGTAGTTCAGCATCACGCCATGTTCACGGTCATTTATCGACACATTGTCTTTGACTTTCACATGGGTGGTGAACATCACCGCATAGCCCAGATCGTTGCCGATACTCACGTTACCGGTCACCTCGGAGCGATCCGCATACATATAGTGCACCGCAAAGCGCAGCTCGCGAAACAAGTTGTCGCGGAAAATGTTGCGCTTGGACGAGTTCACAAAAATCCCGTCACGGCCCCATTTCACATCGTTCTTCTCAACCACAGCTCCGGGCGCGTTCCAGACATAAATCCCGTTGCCTCGCCGGTTCATCAACCGGTCCTGCCGTCCCTCGATACGGTTGCCTGCCACCAGCGCGTCCTTCGCGCCGTGAATGTCGATCCCGTAAAGGTTGCCCAGCAGCACATTGTCCAAAATCTGCGGCGCATAGGCGGTTTTCTTCAACTGAATACCGCTGTCGATGTTTTCGTGCCGGTCGCCTGAGCCAACCACCGTCAGCCCGCGCACCACCACATCATCGCCTGTTACCGTGATCACAGACCCGTTGCCTTGCCCATCAATCTTAGCATGCCCCTGCCCGTCCAGCGTCACGGTTTTCTCCAGCACCACGGCTTCCCGATAGGTGCCAGCAGCGAGGCGAAGCACGTCTCCGTCCTCCGCCTGCGCCAGTGTCTCGGAAATGGCCCCGTCCCGCAGCGGCACGTCCCAATCAGCCGCCGAAACAACGGAGGCCAACGCAACAAACACAGCAGAAAGGGACCATTTCATCATGACTTATGCCCCTTTTGGCTCAACAAACATCCGGCCGCGCATCTCCATGTGCAGCGCGTGGCAGAACCACTGGCAATAGAACCAGTGAACACCCGCCCGAGCGGCGGTGAAGGTCACAGAAGCGGTCGCCTGAGGACCAACTTCCATCGCGACACCAAAGTTCGCCATGCAGAAGCCGTGGGTCAGATCGTCAATGTCATCCAGGTTGGTGACAATCACGGTGACCTCATCCCCTTCGGTGACGGTGAACTCCTCAATGGCAAAGTTGGGCGCCTGGCTCGACATGTAGACGCGCACCTTGTTGCCGTCCCGGATAATCTGATCCTGCCAGTCGTCCAAATCCACGCCATCCGCTTCCGCTTGTTTGCGGGTGTCTTCCCAAATTGGGTCGTTGCGGTCATAGGCGTTTTTCGGGTTCACGATGTCACGACGTACGATGATACTGTCATGCGGTTCAGCAAAAGTTGGCCCATCATGCACCACTTTCATCTCGCTGCCTGTGATGTCGATCAACTGCTCGTTCTCAGGCTTCAAGGGACCAGTGTTCAGGAAACGGTCTTTGGAGAACTTGTTCATCGAGATCAGCCATTTGCCATCGGCCTCTTTGGTTTCCCCCATGGAGGTCGAGTTGTGGCCTGGCTGGTAATGTACATCCACTTTCTCAAGGATCGGATCCACATCTTCACCGGCATACTGTTTCACAGCCGCTTCGAGGTTCCATTTCACAACTTGGCTATCAAGGAATAGAGTGGTGAAGCAGTTGCCCTGACCGTCGTACGCGGTGTGAAGTGGGCCAAGACCCAACTGTGGTTCTGCCACAATTGCGGACCGTGGATCAGCGTCTTTGTAGAACACATCGTCCAGCTTGGTCACATCCATCACGGACACAGTTGGGGACAGCTTCCCTTACTGTGCGTCGTCAGAGTTTTTGGAACCAAGGGCGGCCTAAACTAAGAGAGAGTTCGGCTCATCTGGTTGGTTTGATTATGCTGCACGTTGGCTGTGATGCAAGCGTCGCGCTTCGAACGTCTTCTGTTTGATCCTTTCTCTTTGTTCCAGAATTGCTTTGTCACGCCCGAAGTAGACGTCGGCGGGTGTGACGTTGTTCAGGCTCTCGTGGTAGCGCTGGTGGTTGTAATGATCGACAAAGGCTTCGATTTGAGCTTCGAGATCGCCCTGTAGGAAGTAGTTTTCCAGCAAGATCCGGTTCTTCAGGGTTTGATGCCATCGTTCGATCTTACCTTGTGTCTGAGGGTGGTACGGCGCACCGCGTGAGTGCTTCATCCCTTTGTCTTGCAGCCATTCTGCGAGGTCTCCAGAGACATAGCTGGACCCATTATCGCTCAGCAGGCGTGGCTTGTGAACGACATGGACCTGGTCACAGCCAGATGCCTGCAAGGCCAGATCGAGAGTGTCTGTCACATCCTCAGCTCGCATGGTCGTGCAGAGCTTCCACGAGATGATGTAGCGGCTGTAATCGTCCAGGATCGTGCTGAGATAGAACCAGCCCCACCCCAGAACCTTGAGGTAGGTAAAGTCGGTCTGCCAAAGCTGGTTGATGGCCGTTGTCTTATGCTCGAACTCATTCGCGGCCTTCAGTACGATGAATGCTGGGCTGGTGATCAGGTCATGTGCCTTGAGCGTGCGATACACTGTGGATTCCGATACAAAGTACCGTTCTTGGTCTGTGAAGGTCACCGCCAACTCGCGGGGTGACAGCTCTGTCTCTTTCAAGGCGAAGCTGACGACCTTGCGCTTCACCTCGTCAGGAACGCGATTCCAAACGTGTTTGGGCTTGGGAGATTGATCCTCAAGACCCGCTTCGCCGCGTTGCAGGTATCGGTCGTACCAGCGGTAAAACGTTGTGCGGGGAATGCCGAGCTTAGCCAATGTTTGACGCGCTGACAGATGACTTTCTTCAACCATTCGGATGATCTCCAGCTTCTCAGATGCAGGGTATCTCATTCTTGGTCGCCCCCATCCCCGACCATGCTTTTTTTGAGCAGCCGAAGTGCGAGCGTTTGCTCTGCCACAACCTCCTTCAGGTCACGAGCCTCACGGCGCAGGTCTTTGACTTCGTCAGTCGTCGCAGCACGGGCGGTGTCACCCGCCAGTCGCCGTTTGCCAGCCTCCATGAAGTCCTTCGACCACTTGTAGTAAACGCCCTGGGAAATCCCTTCTCGGCGGCAAAGCTCAGCAATGCTGTCTTCACCACGCAGGCCATCCAGCACGATCCTGATCTTCTCCTCAGAGGAATACTGTTTGCGCGTGGCACGTTTGATGTCTTTGACGATCTTCTCGCTGGGGCTCTTTGTTGTCTTTCTCATCTTCCACTCCTCAGTGGTTACGATGAGACAGAAACACTCCCTTATCAAATCGCCCTATTTGGACCAATTAGCGCTGACGTCAGACA
>JAAENN010000266.1 GCA_024224295.1 Shimia sp.
CCCCAGTCCGGCGACTCCAGGTTCCGCAACCCGGTCACGATCGCATGAAGAAACGCCGGCGAATCCCCCTCCGACCGGAAATCTCCATTTTCTTTCACTGTCGTCCCATAGCCTCATAGATCCGCCCTATCCCGCATGAAAACCCCAGCGTTGGGGGCCTGTTTGCGGTGAAACTGCAGAACCCGTTTGCAGATTTTTGGCTACTGCTTGCTCATGGTCTTGTCAAATCGCCCGTCTGCTGTCCCATAGACGAGGTGTGCATCGCTCACGACCCCGCCTGTGGCGGCCCAAAACCGGGCAAATACAGCTGTTCCGGCACCGCCCGCATCGCAGGAGCGCCACCTGCTGTCCCACACAGCGACGCCAAGCTGGCCACCGAGACACCATCCCAGACGCTCGAACGCAGCAAACAGAAGAACCGTTTGAAGCCATGTTGCCAACTGTTGGCGAAGGCAAGAAACCGCAGCAGCACATAGAGGATCAACGCCGTCCACACTTGCCACAGGACGGCGTTCTTGTTGTGGCCCAGAAAATCGCACAACTGCAGTGTCTGCTTGATCTGTTTGAAGAACACTTCGATCTGCCAGCGGCTCTTGTACAGCTCGACGATGCTCGACGCTGCCCACTCCAAGTTGTTGGTGAGGAACTCCATCTCGCGCTGCTGGCCGTCGACCTCGACCATCGCCCGCACCCGGCGCAGCACGGATGGATACTTCTCGCGCGAGGCAGCGCCGCTCAGCACGATCAGATCGTCGCGCAGGATCTTGCCGGCCGGCTTCTTCAAGAGCCGCTTTTGGACGCGATACTGCATGTTGTCCTTGGCTCGGGTGACCCAGAACACGCCGCGCATGGTCAGGTCGTACAGATGCGAATAGTCCACGTAAGCTTTGTCGAAGACGACGATTTCGCCCGGCTGGAGTCCCGCGCACAGCTCCCGCGCGCGCTTGTTGTCGTTGTGGGCCGCCGTGTCCACGATGGCGAAGGCCGGCAGAAAGCACTGCAGGTCGAGCCGCAGGTGCAACTTCGCCGCCGCTTTCCGGCGTCGGTGGCGCGCCCAGTCGACGCAGTTGACCACGAGGCGAATGGTCGAGGAGTCAACGGCGTGCACGGCCCGCTTGAAACGGCGCGGCATGCCCTGAAATCGCCGGCCGCCAAACCGCGGATACACCGTGGTGAAGTGGTTCAAGATCGCCCAGAACAGCGCTTCCGCCATGTCGCCGTCGCGCTCGCGATTGGCGTGAGAGAAAGCGTTCTTCGAGGGCGCCGCCGCATCGCGAATCCGCCACAGTTTCGCCGCATGATTTTTCAGCGCGTCGCAAGCATCGTTCAGACTGAGCGCATGCGTGAACTGCGCGTAGAGCAGGGCCACCACATGGGACCAGGGTTTGAAGGTCCGGGCCTTCTTGTCCACACCGTATTCCCGGGCGAGCTTCGCAACGAGGTGGCCAGGAATCAACTTGCAAAGTTGAGCTAGAACGCTTAGATTCGTACGTGTCGGTTTGTGGGTCATGGGCTTCTCCTTTTCGCGGCATCCAGCCGCGTTGTGGTTTCGTCAGGAGAATACTACCCTGCAAACCGACCCTCAATCCACTCTAGGCTGTGGGACGACAGTGAACTGATTGGAAGAAGTCTCCACCCACGATC
>JAAENN010000267.1 GCA_024224295.1 Shimia sp.
AGCAACTCTGGGCAGCTTTTGAAGCGTGGCAAGAAGATGGAGACGCAGAGCCTCTCGCTAGAATTGCACCCACGTCCCTAGCCTGGATTCCCACGCGATGATCGCATCCTAACGCAGTCCATCCGGTTGCGGCTGGCCAACCGCGGATCTCTTGTGGTTCTTATCAGATAGCGTTAGGTATTCTGGAACATCTTGAACTGACTTCCACCAACTCTGTATCCGCCGACGCGATGAGCTCCTTCTTGGATACTGGTTTGCCGTAGTCCTGCCAAAACATTATTTTGCGGAAATGTTCTCTTTTGTGTCGATGTTCCTAGCGGGATGTGACATAGTGGATATATGTATAGTGATACATCAGAATCACTAACAGACCTCGCTCGCTTCTTCCTCCAGCATCAGAACTCCACCCACCGCCAGTACGAAGCCCTCCGCGCCTATTTCGTCGAAGGCCTCTCCTCGGCCGAGGCTGCTCGCCGCGGCGGCTACACCCCAGGCAGCTTTCGCGTCCTGGCCCACCAGTTCCGCCAGAACCCCGAGCGCCAGTTCTTCCTGCCTCCCGCCAAAGGGCCGAAATCCGCCCCCAAGAAAGAGCGCCTCCGCGAAAAGGTCATCACCTTGCGCAAGCAGAACCTCTCGATCTACGACATCAGCCAGGCCCTGACCAAGGAAACCGAGCCGATCAGCCCCGTGGCTGTCTCGCAGATCCTCAACGAAGAGGGCTTCGCCCGGCTGCCCCGACGCCGGGACGAGGAACGGCCGCCCGCTACCCGCCCCACCGCCGCCGCCGTGGCCAACGTCGCCGAGCTGGATCTGAGTCCCCGCCGGTTCCGTACCAAGTTCGGTGGCCTGTTCTTGTTTTTGCCCTCGCTGGTGTCGGCCGGCCTGGACCGTCTCCTCCAACGGGCGGGCTTTCCCGGCAGCGAGCAGGTTCCGGCAGCGGCCGCCATCCGCAGCCTGCTGGCCCTGAAGCTGTTTGGCTCCGCCCGGCATAGCCATGTGATGGGCTCTGTCTTTGATGAGGGACTGGCCCTGTTCGCCGGGCTGAACGTGATTCCCAAACGCAGCTTCCTCACCGAGTACAGTTGTCGTGTCCACCCCGACGCCCACCAGAAGCTGATGCGGCTGTGGTTTGACGCGGCTGGCAAGATAGGGCTTAGCCGCGGCGCCAGCTTCGACCTGGACTTCCACACCATCCCCTTCCACGGCGAGGACGCGTTGATGGAAAAGCACTATGTCTCCAAGCGCAGCCGCCGCCAGAAGGGCGTGCTGGCGTTTCTGGCTCAGGATGCTGACACCCGGGTGTTTTGCTATAGCAACGCCGGGGTGCGCAAGGATGCCCAGAACGACGAGATCCTCTCGTTCGTCGATTTCTGGAAACAGCGCACCGGCCAGCTGCCGGAAGAACTCATCTTCGACAGCAAGCTCACCACCTATGCCAACCTCAATCGCCTCAACGGCCAGGGGGTCCCCTTTATCACGCTCCGGCGGCGCCACCCCAAGATGATGGCCGAGATCGCCGCCACGCCGCTATCGGCCTGGAAGCGGATCGAACTCGACGGCGTAGCCCGCCTCTACCGGAAGCCCCGTATCCTGGACCAGAAGATCACCCTCGATGACTATGACGGGCCGATCCGTCAACTGGTCATCACCGAACTGGGCCATGAGGAGCCCACCCTGCTGATCACCAACCAACTGCGGCGGTCCGCTCGGAAGCTGATCGGCCGCTACGCCCAGCGCATGGTCATCGAGAACAGCATCGCCGACGGGATCGATTTCTTCCACATGGATGCGCTCTCTTCCGCCGTCGCCATGAAGGTAGACTGCGACCTGCAATTGACGCTGCTGGCCAGCAGCCTCTATCGACTCCTCGGCGCCCGTGTCGGCAACGGCTACCAGCGGGCCAAGAGCCGCCACATCTTTCGTGATCTGGTCGACGCTACCGCCCAGGTGACGCTCACCGATCACGAGATCGAAGTCCGTTTCCAAAAACGCGCCCACAACCCCTTACTGCTGGCCACCGGCTTCGACAAAACCGATCTACCCATCCCCTGGCTCGGCAAGAAGCATCTCCGTCTCGTCTTTGGATAGGACCCCCATTGTGTTAGGTCGATAACCTCGCGTGGGAATCCAGGCTAGGCCTGCCCTTTACCCATAAGTGCTACCGAGCGGTCGTTCATCCTCCCCCCTCCATCAACGCGAAGCCGAGGCACATGAACTGAAACTCCGCATATCCCTGCCAGAGGAGTTGATGGCCTGGCGGCGGGTCACTGTTGCGTCCGAGATATCCTCCGATTTTCGCCACCAGCGTGACCGCTTCCCCCAGCAGCGAGGGAGGCTTCAATCGTTTTTTTAGCGTAAGCCCGCAAGGTGCGCAAGTCGATGTCCGAGAACAGCACCGCGGCCGGAAGTTCCGGGGTCTGTCGGCCCAGCAGGGTCATCAGCATGATCCGCCAGGCAATGACCAGGTTGATGGCGATCGCGCGGCGCAACCGTTCGGCGGTTCCGTGAGCGAGATCCTCAATGCGGCAGCCCGATTTGAGCACCCGGTGCCAGTCTTCGATGCGCCAGCGCAGACAGTACCAGCGAAGGCACTGTTCGGCCTCTGCGGCCGAGGTGATGTCCATCGTGGTCAGCAGGAACCACTCGACCGCCTTGGCGTTCGGCGGAGGGTTTTCTTCCAGGGCATGAATCACCCAGATATCGATCGGCTCCTTGTCAGCGTGATAGTGTGCGGGACGAAGCTGAACGCGTGTATAGCGTACCGCCAGATCGGCCGTGCGCCCGGGTCTGCTGGGCCGGGCCTTTTGTTTACTTCTTTTCGGCCGGGCGCTCTGCCGGGGGATGGGAACGCGAACCCGGCTCTGCACGGGCGCCTGACGAACGGCGGCGAACAGCTTGCCAGGTTCTTCGGTGAGGTTGCGGTCATGCTTAGCGCGCACCAGCAGATCGACGCCCGGGTTTTGGCGTTGTTCGTCGAACAGCTCGAAGAAGTCTGCTTCCCGGTCGCAGACGTCGATCAGTCGCGTCTGGGGCATCTCGGCCGCCAACTCCACCAGCTCACGGTGATGCTCAATCCAGACAAAGGTCTTCTTCTCCTCGATCGGAATGGCGAAGCTGGGCCGGTCCTCCTCCTCCGATTTCGCCTGGGGGGCGGTGCACTGAGCCCGCAGCACCCCCAAGGGAAGTCCGTTCGGGGCGACCGCCAACGTGGAGTGCAGATGGAGTCCGCGGCTCTGGGCGCCGGTCTGGTTGGCGCCCATCTCACCGAGACCTTCGCACCGGTGCAGGTTGGTGTATTCCAGGTCGCTACCGTCCTGCACGCACAGCACGGTCTTTTGCCCCATCATCCGCCGCACGGTGCGGCTCCGGTGAGGCGCCAGGATGTGGGGCATGCTGACCTCCGATTGCTCCGGCTGGTCGATCATACGGTAATAGCCCTTGACCGCCGGCCAGTCTCCTTGGGCCACCCCGCTGAACGCCCGATCCGGCACTTGAGCTTTGGCGGCGGCCACGTTCACCAGCCTTTTGCTCAGCCGCGCATCCCCCAGCGGGGCGCCGCCGAACTCGTTTTCCGCCCACTGGTCGGCTTCCAGACCGTCGGCCGGGCTCAACGCGCCCCGACCGGCATCCGGGCTCAACCCCAGGCGCTGGCGAAAATCGCTCACCAGCGGGTAGACATAGATCGCCTTGGCGTTCAACGCCCACTGGTTGAAACGATCTTGTCGGCCCCGACCCTTGGTCATCCCCACCGCGATCCAGTTCGCCGCCCGATAGCAGGCCCCCGAATAGCCGCTGGTGTCCACAAAACTCTCGACCAGCCAGGGCCGGTAGCCGAACTGCCGCGCAAAATCATCGGGCAACGTCCTGATCGCCAGGCTTAGCACCTTCGACGCCAGGTTGCGGCAGGCGACGCTCGGACGCAGCAGAAACCGGCTCATCCCCACCACAAAATGCAGATACTGCCGGCGCCGCTCGGCCTCCCAGCCGATCCACTCGTCCCGGTCGGCCAACTGCAGCGCCGCCGCGGCGAATCCAAATCCGCCCAGCCAACCGTGTTGGGAGGCGATCAGGTAACGCAACTGCCGTCCCACCAGGGGGCCCGCCCCTTGCGGATGATCGTTGATCATCAGCTCATTCCAGATCCGCATCTGCTCGGACGTGCTCACCGAGACCAGCTCCAGTCCGCGAACCAAACCGGCTTGATCGGGCACCTCCGTGGGCAAGGGCACCGGTTCCGGCAAACGGCGGGGAGAACTGCGCCGGTGGCTTCGGCGAGCCGCCGGCAACGTGAAATGACCGGCGGCTTCCAACTCCCGCAACGCCTTCAGGCACCCGGCCCGTTGTTGCTGGCCACGGGCGTCATGGAACCGAAACTGTTCGCACACCAGGCCGGCCAGGGCGCTGCGGTGAGGGATTTCCTGGCTCTCCAGCAGCCGGCAAACGGATTGTATGCTGGAGGGCTCCGACAGCACCCGCTTGATCTGATTCTGTGTGGTCATGCCGCCAGAATACACGGGACGAAACATTTTGTCCAGTCTTTGTTTTTGGGTAAAGAGCAGGGCTAGCCTCGATTTCCACGGTACTACCATGAGCTAACACTGCGGGTAGCGGGAGGGGGTTCAGGCTACGCGGATGACCAGCTGCTTGTCTCCAAACCAGGGCATGGGGGTGGGTTTGTCGATGAGGCCGGAGGCGACCAGGTAAGGGAGGTGGGCGCGTTTGTCGAGCGTCACCACCACTTGGCCGGCATCGATGTCGACGCGGGCGGAGAGGTCGAGCAGGTTGCGGAAGATCTTTTTGGGTTGCGCCCGGTCATATTCTCTGCCGATCCGCTGGGCCATGAGGCGGTACAGCGAGCTGGCCATCAAGGTGAGTTGGAGATCAAAGTCCACCTTCAAGCCCACCATGGAGGAGAGGGCGTCGAGGTGAAAGAACTGGATGGCTTCGGAGATCTTGTTTTCGATGAGCATCCGCTGGGCGTAGCGGGTGACCAGGGTGGCCGGGCTGGCTTTGAGGTTGTTGGTCAGCAGCACGGTGGGCTCCTCGTGGCCGAGATCGATGACGGTCATCTGACGGAGCGTGCCCTGGTAGCCGTTCAGCTCCACCCGCTGGTCGAGGACTCGCGGCGTGCGATAGCTGCGAGTCAGCGAATCCAGCGTGATGCGACGCCAGGCGGAGGCCGGCTGGCTGAAGATCTCGCCCAGCATCTTGCGCGAGCGCCGGCGCAGCGTAATGAAGAAGATACTTTGCTGGTTCAGGCGGGAGAGGTTCGCGTAGGTGGTCAGTTGAGAATCGAACACCAGTTCGGTCGGGGCGCGGCCTGTCTGTTGCTCCCAGAACTCGACGAAACGGAGGATCTCATCGGCCTGCTCCGCTTTGGGGATGCCGGCGTTGCCGTAGCAGAGCAGGCGCTGTTCGGCGTCGCGAGCCAGAAAGACCAGGATGCCTTTCTGACGCCGGCTGCGGCTGGAGACGTAGTGCTTTTCCAGCGGTTCCTCGGCGCTGTTGGCGGGCACGGTGTGGAAGTCCAGATCGAGCGAGGAGCCGTGCTGAAAGCCGGTTCGTTCGATCTGGTCAAACCAGGCCGCCATCAGCCGCAGGTTGGCCCGGTGATCGATCCCCGAGCTATAGGCGGCCAGGTAGGAACGCTTGGGAACGACGTTGAGACCGGCAAACAGGGCGATCGTCTGGTCGAACACCAGATCCATCACGTGGCTTTTGCGTTCCTTGCCCAACAGTTTCAAGGCCAGCAGACTGCGCACGGCAGACGCGGCCGGAATCATCTTCGAACCCGGCAGCGGGCCGGCCTGAACGACCCGGCTCAGGTCGATCGGCGCGAGCAAGGGCACGAACAGGAACAGACCCGCCAGCGGCGTGCGAAACGAGCGGGAGGAGAGATCTAGCTGGCGGATGTCGGCCACCGCCGCCGCCTCTGGTTTCAGGGTGGGCGGTCGTTGCTCATCGCGGCGCCGGGGCAGGCGGGCAAAGCCCTCTTCGCGCAGTAGGACCGACAGGGCGTTGATGCTGATGGTATGGCTGGCCGCGGCGAGTTCCCGCTGAATGTCGTAGACCGACAGATTGCGTTTGCGCATGGCGACCGCCAACTCCCGGACGTGATCGCGGGCGGGGGCCGATTGAGGGCCGTGGCGGGGCTGGCGAAAGAAGGAGCGTTTGTCGGGAACATGGCGGAACTGATGGCACAAGACGCGGAATGCGCCCGGGGTGTAGCCGAAACGGGCGGCGACTTGGTGGGAGGGGAGTTGTTCGACGAAATAGGTGCGGAGAGCTTCGTACTGGCGGTGGAGGGGGTCTTGGGGGGAGAGAAAGAAGGCGGCTGGGTCTGTTAGCTGTTTACCATGACTCATACTCACAGTTACATGATGCTATAAAAACAATTCGCAGTCAATATGTTTTTCGCAGATGCCAAGCCAACAAGCACCAGGATGGCTGGTATAACGAGGTGTGCTGAATGGCTGGCGAGACTCCCATGCTGTGACCTGCCGCGGCACTGGATCGAACTAGCTAGATTCATGGATAATAACCAGTACTAGATATTGCTAACGAACTAGAGAATGGAAAGGCCCAATCCGTGCGCTTCTCAAAGCGGACACTCCCGGTATCAACCCGTCACGGTCGGTTCGTGGAAATCGAGGCTAGCACAGCCACCCAGCCGCCGGCCTCCGGGGCCTCGATCATGACCACGCCACCGCCCGCCCGCGCCTTGCCAGCCCGGCGGTCGCCAGTGGCAACGTCCACCCAGCTCAGCGGAATCTCTCCTTCCACGGCGCCGAGGTTCAGGCTCACCGATCCGCCATCGGTGAAATACAGGACATAAGCCTCGCCCGGATTCGCCGCCAGGTATGCCTCGTTGGGCTCCCTCTCGCCGAGCAGCTCCATGTGCGGCTCGATGTCCCAGAACTTGACCAGGCTCTCGACGCCCCGCGCCGCCCGGATGGAGGCTTGCGACACCGGCTGCAATCCGGTTCCGGCGCCGTCCCGATGAAATCGCACCGAGGCGCTGCCCGCCAGCAGGTGGCGCCAAAAGCGTTCCACGCCGTCTTTGGGCAGCCCCGAGCCCCAGCTCGTGTCACCGTCGCCGTAAATCTTGACGTTGTTCAGCGGGCGCGGCCGGTCCCTCACCTGCTCGTGCAGCCACATCACGCGATCCCAGTGCCCCTGGCCGAAGTTGCGGCTGTTCACCTGCGAGATGTCGACGAACGGGTACATCTCCGGCGTCTCGAACGCCAGCCGGAGCTTGGCGGATTCCTCGGCCTTCCAGACATCGTCGAACATGTCCGTGGCATAGACCTCCAGCCCGCGCGCGGCGGCGCGATCGCGGATGAACTTCATCCAGTACTGTCCCCACCTGGGCGGCGTTGAAGTCTCGTTGTCCATGCAGTAGAGCACGTGTCCGTAGTCCAGTGTGTAGGAGAGTATCTTTTCCACAAACCGCTCCTGGTAGCGCCGCACCTTGTCGAAACGCGGCTCGTAGCGTTCCATGCCCGGAATGGTGTGAAAGAACGGCTGGTCGTCTCTCGCCGGATGGCGCGCGTACTCCTCGGCGAACCCTGTCTCCTCGCTGGTGTAGTTGACGTTGTTCGACGGCCGGAAAGGGTCCCGCGGCCAGTGTTCCCGCGCGTGGTCAAAGCGGTCCCAAACCTCGATCTGGACAACGATCCCCCGTTCGGCGGTCAGCCGGACCATGCTCTCGAACCGCCGCCAATACTCGTCGTTCCACGTCTCGAGATCGTACTTCCCGTCCTCCCGCTTCCCGAACGCGTGCACCTCGTAGTCGTGGTCCTCGCGGTCACTCATGGTGTTCCGGATGTAGTTCCCGCCAACCGAAGCGAGCAAATCGAGATGCTCGGCGAGATCGGGAATCTGAAACAGGCTGTCATCCTTCGACCCGCCAAGCAGCAACACCGGCTCGCCGCCCATCGCCCAGTACTTCGGATTCTCCGGCCAGGGCTGGATGGAACCGTTGAACTCCGGCGCCTCGGAACACGAGACAGCCAGGACAGTTACTAGAAACAATACAATCCGCATAACGCTACAGAATATATCAGCAGTGCGAAATGTGATTGACCCCGCGGGCGCCGGGCAGGGGCTGTTCCGGGATTCCGGTCGCTCAGCCGCGACGTGTTTTTCGTGC
>JAAENN010000268.1 GCA_024224295.1 Shimia sp.
AGGGAAAGGATCAAACGGAAGACATTCGAAGCGCGACGCTTGCATCACAGCAAACACGCCGCATAATCACACAAACCAGATGAGCCAAACTCTCTCTTAGTTTAAACCGCCATTGGTTCCAAAAACTCTGACGACGGACACGGATTGCGCGGAACAAAGTCAAGCACAGTTGGTTTTGCAAGTTTCGGCTTTGATTTGTTGGAGGCGGAAGGACGGCAATATGACGATTTACAGCTGCGCAGTCGATTTGGCCTTCGGCTCTTGTCCGCTAAAACCACAGCATCGGTCGCAGCTTTTGCCAATACGCGCGTCCTTGCGGGAGACCACTACGAAGATGCCTTCGGCCTCGAAGTTCAGGGGGAACGGCGTAGTCTGATTGGGGGATCTGCCTACGGACGTCTGTCTTATGCCCGGATCGATAATCATATCAGCAGTGGCTTGGATGGCAGTGAACTCAAAGGTCTGTTGGGATTTCGTCGGTCTGTTGGCGGGCGCGCCGTTTTGGGGACTGAAATTGCCTATGAACGTCGCAACACAGACACAGCCTCACTTGCCTATCAGTCTTTGGAGTGGAGTGTGTATTCCACGATTGATGTACAGAAGGGTTGGACGTTGCGGCCACGGTTGTTTGTGCGCCAGAAAGATTTCCGTAACCCAAGTGCCGCGTTTCAGGCGGATCGCGATGAGATGATTTACGGTGGCAGCCTGCGGGTAGAGCGGTCCGATCTGTTTATCGCAGGGGCGTACACACCCTACTTTCAAATCGATGCGGAGCGGGGGCGTAGTGATATTGCGGCGTTCAGCTATCGCTCGGTTGGGGTGCAGTTTGGCGTGGAGCGGCGGTTCTGATCTTTGACAGCAGGGCAGACGTCAGGCCTGCGCCAATGATCAGGGTGAGGCCGAGCCATGTCATCGTGTCGGGCAGGTCGCCAAACACCAGCCAGCCAAGCGCCACGGCGCTGACCAGTTGGAGATAGACAAACGGCGCAAGTATGGCGGCTTCGGCGCGGGCATAAGCAAACAGCAGCAGGAAGTTGCCCCCCATGGACAGGATCGCGCTGGTGGCGGTGAGGCCAGCCAGTGTTGGCGACATTGGCGGGATTTCTGTGAGGCAGAAGGGGGTCATCATCACGGCGGCCAAAAACAGCTGGGTGAAGAGCAGGCCGGTTGGACGGGCGATGGGGGCGACCCAGCGTGACGCGGTCAGGAAGGCGCCGTAGAATAAACCGGCAGCCAAGGCCCACAACAGGCCTGGCGACATGTCAAAGCTGGGCCGGACCACAAGTAAGACGCCCAGAAAACCAAGGCCCATAAGGGCGCTGCGGACGCGGGTAACGGTTTCATTCAGGAGCAGCACGGAGAGCAGGTAGGAAAACAATGGCCCGATGAAGAAGGCGGCAAAGACGTCGGCGAGTGGGGCGGTCTGCAGGGCGGTTTGGATGCAGGTGATGCCGCCAGTGAGCAAAGCCGCGCGCAGCCAGATGCGCCAATTGGTCAGCAGCCGCAGGGTGTCCGGGCGCAGAAGGGGGAGGGCAAGGAGGCTGCCGAGCACAAAGCGCGACCAGGCGACAAACAGCGGGCTGGTGCCAAAATCTTGTGTCATGAGTTTGCCAGCGGTGTCCCCGGCAGGGATCATCGACATGGCGGCAAACATCAGAAGGAAGATTTTCCACATGGGAGCGGCGTAACATGTTTGTTCTGAGACAAAAAGTCTGTGTATTGATGCGTGATTGAAAACAGAGAATTGCGGATCAGTGGGTTGAACGCGGCGGGCGCAAAAGGATAAAGTTTTAGCTATGACGAAGGTTTTTTCTCGCCGAGCGTTTTTGAGTTTGAGTGCTGCGTCGCTTGGTACGTCCGTTTTGGCAGATGCACCAACCCGGTCGTTACGGCCTGTTTTGCGCCCCGCGGGGGTGAAGACGGGACCTGTCAAATCGGTGCCAGCAGCGGACGCTTTGATCCGCGAAAGTGGGCTGACCGGGAAGGTCAGTTTTGCAGTGGCGCGGATGGGCGATGGCGCGGTTCTGGAAGGCCATCAGGCCAGCAGTGGATTGCCTCCTGCCAGTGTCACGAAAGTTCTCACAGCTCTCTATGCTTTGGCATATCTCGGGCCAACCCATCGGTTTCAGACCAGTTTGGTGGCAGTGGGCAATATCTCCAACGGTGTTCTGCGCGGAGATCTTGTGCTGCGTGGTGGCGGCGATCCAACCTTAGACACGAATGGCCTGGCAGACTTGGCACGCACGTTGAAAGCTGCAGGGATTCGGGAGGTTACCGGTCAGTTTCTGGTTTGGGGCGGAGCGTTACCTTCGGTGAAGCGGATCGACAAGAAACAACCGGATCATGCAGGGTATAATCCGGCCGTGTCGGGCATCGCGCTGAATTACAATCGAGTGCATTTTGAATGGAAACGCGGGTCTAACGGCTATTCGGTCGCCATGGATGGGCGCAGCGACAAATACCGGCCAGAGGTCGAGGTGGCGCGCATGAAAATCGTGAACCGCAGCGTACCGGTATATACTTACACGTCGAAAGGTGGGCGGGATCATTGGACCGTCGCCAGTGGTGCGCTTGGCAAGGGCGGTGCGCGGTGGTTGCCGATGCGTGAACCCGAAGTCTACGCGGGGGAGGTGTTCCGCACCCTAGCACGGGCGCATGGGATTGCTCTGAAGGCTCCTAAAAGAACGCAAAACCCGCCGCGCGGTACGGTGTTGGCCCGTAAGCAAAGTCCGGCGTTGCGGGATATAATTAAAGGCATGCTCAAATACTCGACCAATATCACGGCGGAGATGGTGGGTATGGCGGCCAGTCAGGCTCGCGGGGTACAGCCGCAATCGGTGAAAGCATCGGCGGCAGCGATGAATACTTGGGCGACAGAAGCACTGGGTATGCGGCATGCCGCGCTGGTGGATCATTCCGGACTGGGAGAGGCTTCGCGCCTGCGCGCAGATGAAATGGCATTGATGCTGGCACAGGCTGGCCAGCACGCTGTGTTACGTCCTATCCTGAAAACGATTGCGTTGCGGGATGCCAACGGCAAGGTGAACAAGGGCCATCCTTTAAAGGTGCTTGCCAAGACCGGCACGCTGCATTTTGTCAGTGCATTGGCGGGGTATGTGAGAACACCGGATGGGCGGGAACTGGCATTTGCAATCTTTGGCGCGGATGTGTCGGCGCGCACCAGATTAATTGGGCCGGATCGCGAACGTCCCCAAGGGGCACGCACCTACAATGGGCGTGCCAAGAAACTGCAACAGAAACTAATCGAGCGGTGGGGCACTGTATACGGTGCCTAGTGAGCGGTTTTAGGTCGAGCTGTGTTCATCCAGCGTGGGTGATCTAATTCTGGACGTCTTAGTTCTTGACGGGGCTTTGCGGCGTCGTTGATACTTTTTAAGGGGCTCGTGCCCACGCTCACGGCGTGATTGCCGAAAATCCCATCACGTCGTGCTCGAAAATTTGTGCGGCAAGGTGTCGGTACCCAGTTGAGAAAAATATGAATTACGTTTTAACGCCCTAATTTGGGGGCCTCAGGTTGCGGGAAAAGACGTGGGGAAACGCGATAAGCTAGTAGAGTTCGCGCTCTTGGAAAAAGTGAAGATGGGTGTCTTCGTCCTTGAGCTGGCGGATGATGGTCTACCTCGTTACGTGATGATGAACCAGTCGGCGCGCGAAACGGCTCAGTTGCAACCAGGGTTTGTCGAAGGCAAGACGGCGGCGGAAATATTTGGAGAAGTCACAGGACGGCGGGCACTCGCCTTGCACCTTGGGGTTGTTAGGTCGGGGCAGGAAACCACGTATGAAGTGTCGTTTCCTTTAAAATCAGGGCCAAAGGAAATTCGCACGACGCTAACGCCGATCTACAACGAGGACGGCCAACTTGAGTATCTTTTGGGCACGTCCGTAGATATTACTTCGGAAAAGCAACGCGATACCGCGCTTGAGCTGATGCATTTGGCCAAAGACGCAGCGGAAGAGGCCAGTGATGCCAAAGAACAGTGTTTGGCCAATATGAGCCATGAAATCCGCACGCCGATGAATGGTATCATTGGTATGTGTGAGCTTTTGCAGGAAACAGAGCTCAGTAGTCGACAAAGGTTGTATTCCGACACAATTTTTGGATCCGCCAATGCGCTTTTGGGTATCATCAATGACGTTTTGGATTTCTCCAAAATTCAAGCTGGGAAAATCTCGATCCACGATGAGCCGTTTTCGTTGCGACGGCTTGTGCATGAAACACAAACCCTTTTGAGGGTGCGGGCCGACTCCAAAGGGCTCGCGTTTGATGTTGAATACGACAAGTCAGTCCCTTCGAATTTCCTTGGCGATGCCAGCCGCATTCGGCAGGTGCTTTTGAACCTGATTATCAATGCGATTAAGTTCACCGAACATGGACGGATCGATGTTCGCGTAGGCTACCATAAGGAAGCGGCGCGACTACCTTTGACCATTTCGGTGCGTGACACTGGGCGCGGTATTGATGTGGATGAACATGATCTGGTGTTTTCCGCATTTGAACAAAGCGACAAGCTGGAAACACGCAGCGAAGACGGAACCGGTTTGGGCTTAGCGATATCGCAGGCGCTGGTAGAGCGCATGAATGGGAAGATCAAGCTAGATAGCCAGTTGGGGCATGGGTCGACCTTCACGATATACCTTGGCTTGCCCACGACAGATGAGGTGGTGGAAGACTATGAAGTTGAAGAACCGCTGCTCGCGCCCCATCCGCCGCCTGAGGATGACATGGAGCATCTTCCGGTGCAGGAAAAAAACGGCGCAACGTTGCAGGGGATGAGAATTCTTGTGGCTGAGGACAATCGAGTTAATCAACTGGTGGTGAGCAAAATGCTGGGCTCGACCGGTGCAGACCTGCATTTTGTCCCAGATGGGGCACAGGCGGTGGAAGCCTATAAGGCCGGGGAGTGCGATTTGATCCTGATGGATTTGTCGATGCCGGTGCTAGGTGGATTGGAAGCCACGCGCCAGATACGGGCCTATGAAAAGGCTTCCGAACGGCCTGCCTGTAAGATCATCGCCGTCACGGCAAATGCGCAACCCAGTGATGCTGAGGCTTGCATGGCTGCCGGAATGGACGACTTCTTAAGCAAACCGTTTCGTAAAGGCGACCTAATCTCTATTATCGAGTGGTGAAGAGCGGCCGAAGCCGGTTTTCTGATGTTATTTTGACGTGTTAATGCAAAGCAATCAGGGAGGATTGCGTCGGGGAGAAGGATCATTTGTGTCCGCTAGCAACAATTTGGTAAGGGTTTTTTAGGTATCAGTTTTAAAATTGGTCAAACCCTTCCATTTTTTGGAAAGGATCATCACATGGGTGCATTGCGTGACAACCTTGGATTACCCTGATTATGACGCGCTGCTGAATGCGGTCCCGACCACTGTTTTTGTGTTGAAAGTCGGCGCAGATGGCCTGCCCAGATACGTTATGATGAACCAAGCAGGGCTCGAGCTTGTTAAGCTACGGTCCGAGGATGTTGTGGGTAAGACGGCTTTTGAGATCTATGGCGGGACCATGGGCGAGCGGGCGCTTAAGAAACACCTGGATACTATCGCCGCTGCAGAACCGGTGACCTATCTGGCGGTGATCCCTTTTCCCAAGCGTGCACTGGATTTGCGCACCACCTTGACTCCTGTGTTTGGCGCTGATGGATCCGTCAGCCATCTGATTGGGTTCTCGCTTGATGTGACCTCTGAGCGGGAGCGGGACGAGGCGTTGGAACTGACCAAAATGGCGAAGGAGAAGGCTGAGGAAGCCAGTTCCGCCAAAGAGCGATTTTTGGCGAACATGAGCCATGAGATCCGCACGCCGATGAATGGCATTCTTGGTATGTCAGAGCTGATACGCGAGACCGCGTTGACGCCTGAGCAAAAGCTCTATTCCGACACGATCTACGGTTCAGCCAATGCGCTTTTGGGCATCGTGAACGACGTCCTTGATTTCTCAAAAATTCAGGCGGAGAAAATCAAGCTACAGAAAGAGCCCTTTTCACTGTTTCAAGTGATCACGGAAGTGACGACGCTTTTGAGTACGCGGTCGGAAGGCAAGGGGCTTGAGTTGCGCGTGGACTATGGCTCGACGGTGCCGCGCGGGTTTGTTGGCGATGAGATGCGGGTGCGGCAGGTGCTGACAAATCTGATTGGCAACGCGATCAAGTTTACCGATTTGGGACAAATCATTGTATCGGTGACCCATAATCCGCAGGTTGCAACCTTCCCGTTGATCGTTTCAGTAGCGGACACAGGTGTCGGTATTGCACCGGACGCCCGGCAGGGCATTTTTTCGGCCTTCGAACAGGTGGATGATCCAAGCAGCAATCGCGAAGATGGGACGGGGCTCGGGTTGGCCATTTCGCAGGCGCTTATGGAGTGCATGGGGGGGCTGATCTCTGTAGACAGCGTGCTTGGCCAGGGGTCGGTGTTTTCGATGCAACTGAATTTACCTTTGGCGGACGGGACCGATGTGCCGAGTCGTGAGCAAACGATCGAAGCACCACGGGCGATGAACGTGGTTTCGGATCCTGAGGTGGAAGAGGCCTTAGAGACAAATACAATTGCGTATGGGATTGTTTCGCAGTCGCTAGAAGGCCACAAGATCCTGATCGCAGAGGACAATCGGACCAATCAGCTGGTTGTGGGTAAAATGCTTGGGCCAACCGGGGCGGAGTTGCAGTTTGTATCAGATGGGAAGCAAGCGATTGAGGCTTACAAAAGCGGCAACTGTGATCTGATTTTGATGGACTTGTCGATGCCGGTTTTGGGCGGGTTGGAGGCAACACGCCAGATCCGCGCCTTTGAAAAGGACATGGCGCGGCCTGCGTGTAAGATCATTGCATTGACGGCCAATGCGCAACCCAGTGACACGGCCGCATGTCTGGATGCGGGAATGGACTACTTTCTCAGCAAGCCATTTCGAAAGGGAGACTTGTTGTCGGTGATTGCGAACCAAAGTGGCGGCTCTCCAAACTTGTGCTAAGGCATCCCTTAACAGGTACACCAAAGGTCGTATGGCCGCTGGTTCTGCTTATGCTTGAACCAATTCCGAATTTAGAATTTATTAAAAAGACGTTGTGAAACTGCGGCGTACCTAAACGCCAGCTTGCATTCGGTTTGTCCGCTTGCCTTGGGCTTGGCCGGCGGCACTGTGAAAAGATATCAAGGGGAAAAATGTGAGAGACGGTGAAGAGAGTGATCCGTTTGCCCTGTTGGACTCGATTGCTTTTTCGGTGTTTGTGCTGGAAGTGGGCGAAGATGGCCTGCCGCGTTACGTGGCGGCCAACGCCCCAGCGTTAGAACATACCGACTTTTCTATTGACGACGTTATTGGGAAGACTGCGCTTGAAGTATTTGGCGATCGCGTCGGACAGCGCGGGCTGGCGCATCATCTGAGTGTTGTGGCGCAGGCAGAGGAGGTGACCTACGAGGTGCCTTTCCCGCAAGCCAACCGTGTGGCGTTGATGCGCACAACACTAAGTCCACTGTTCAATCGACAGGGCAAGTTGACCCACCTTGTCGGCTCTTCCATGGATGTTTCTGCCAATAAAGAACGCGACGATGCGTTGGAACTCACGCGGATTGCCAAGGACAAGGCCGAGCAGGCGGTGCGCGCCAAAGAGCGGTTTTTGGCCAATGTAAGCCATGAAATCCGCACGCCGATGAATGGCATCATGGGCATGTGCGAGCTGTTGAGAGAAACCGCGCTGGATGATCAGCAGCGGCTTTTTTCCGAGACGATTTATAATTCCGCTAATGCGTTGCTGGAGATTGTGAATGACGTACTGGATTTTTCGAAAATCCAGTCCGACACCATCTCGTTGCATGTTGAGGCGTTTTCCTTGCGGGACCTTATTGCAGAGACCGTCACTTTGTTGGGGCCACGGGCGTTGAGAAAAGGGCTCGTCCTTGTGCAAGACTATGCACAAGACGCCCCGGAGGCATTTGTCGGTGACGGCATACGTGTGCGTCAGGTGGTGCTCAACCTGGTGGGCAATGCGATCAAGTTCACCGAGACTGGTCAGGTCAGCGTAGGCGTAACCTACGTGGGCGGCGCGGTGTTGTCTTTGCAGATCTCGGTGTCGGACACGGGTGTTGGCATTGCGCCGGAAGATCATGAGATGGTGTTCGCCGCGTTTGAACAGATTGATCGTCCGGAGATGCAGCGTGAAGAAGGCACGGGGCTAGGGTTGGCGATCTCCCGCGCCGTTGTGGAGCGCATGGGAGGTAAGATGTCGGTGCAAAGCACAAGAGGTGAAGGTTCTACCTTTAAGGTTTGCCTGAACTTCCCGACCGCTACCTCGGCGGATGTGCGCGCTGCGCGGGACCGGGCGGAAGCGCAGAGTGACAAGAGCCAACCGCCGCGATTGGATTTTGAATTTGTGCGCTCATCAGATCAAGTGCAGGCTGATGTAAGCGAACTTCCCCGCTTGGATGGGCTGAAAGTGCTGGTCGCGGAAGACAACAAGACCAACCAGTTGGTAGTGAAAAAGATGCTGGCGCCCACTGGGGCGGAATTGACGTTTGTCGAAGATGGTCAGGAGGCTGTGGCAGCCTTTGAAACCGGAGGCTGGGATGTGGTTTTAATGGACCTGCTGATGCCGGTCATGGGGGGGGCTGGAGGCCACGCGGCACATTCGTGCGCAGGAGGCTGAGAGCGATCAAAAGCCGTGTAAAATCATCGCGCTGACGGCCAATTCGCAACCAAGTGATATTGATGCCAGTCTGGAGGCGGGGATGGATGACTTTTTGAGCAAGCCATTCCGCAAGCGCGAGTTATTGTCGATGGTTGCAAGCGAAGAGCAGTCATCAGGCGGAGCCTGATAACCGCCGTTTGGCGTCAGACCATGTGGCGGGCGCGGGCGCCGCGCTCGATGCCGGCTGCATGCAGGCGGTCGATTTCCAGCTCATACCTGATTTCTTCGAGAATGCGCAGTTCGGTTTCTGCAAGTGTCCCGTCCGCAGCCGCAACATCACAGGCCAGCGCATAGGCGGTTTCAAACAGGTGTGCGGGCAGGTCGTGGCGAACCAAGCCAAACAGTGCGGCAAGCCCGTCTTCCTGTTCAAACAATTCAAACACCAACTGGCTGACGTGCTGCATGCGGTCGATGTCATATTCGGCAAAAATCGGCAGGTTGTTGACTGCGACCTGGATTTTGACCAGTTCGGCAGTGCGGATGTTTTCGTCGGAGGCCGACACGGCAATCATCACGGCGACAAGACAGTCTTGCGGCGTGAGGGTGGTTGGGGTCTTATCCGGCACTGGGAATTCCTTTGAAATAACCTTGTTGCGGTGCAGAATATTGACTGACCCCGCAAGGAGCAATAGGAAGCGGCGGATTGTCTGGTGTAATGAAGCGCTGGGCATGATTTTGCTGAAACCAATCCCGACATCGGAGATGGACAATGTCTGACCTGCGCGACGCAGCCCTCGTATCCAAAGCCTGGCCCTTTGAAGAAGCACGCAAGCTTCTCAAACGCTACGCAAAGGGTGCGCCGGAGAAGGGATACGTGCTGTTTGAGACAGGCTACGGTCCATCCGGCCTGCCACATATCGGCACCTTTGGCGAAGTGGCCCGTACCACAATGATCAAGACCGCCTTTGAGGCGATCAGTGACATTCCAACCAAGTTGATCTGTTTCTCAGATGATTTGGACGGGATGCGCAAAGTGCCATCCAACGTGCCCAATCCGGAGCAGTTGGAGACGTATTTGCAAATGCCGCTGACGTCGGTGCCGGATCCGTTTGGCACGCATGAGAGCTTTGGGGACCACAACAACGCCATGCTGCGTCGGTTCCTGGATACGTTTAACTTTGAGTATGAGTTCTACTCTGCCAAGGAGTTCTATGGGTCGGGTCAGTTTGATGAGATCCTGAAGCGGGCTGTTGAACGTTATGACGAGGTCATGGCGATCATGCTGAAGTCGCTGCGCGAAGAGCGGGCGGCGACCTATTCGATTTTCCTGCCGTTGCATCCCGAAACCGGCCGCGTGCTATATGTGCCGATGAAGAAGGTCTGTGCTGAGACGTATACCGTCACGTTTGACGATGAGACCGGTAAAGAATGGACCGTGCCGGTCACTGGCGGCAATGTGAAGTTGCAGTGGAAGCCGGACTTTGGCGCGCGCTGGGCGGCGCTGGGCGTAGATTTTGAGATGTATGGCAAGGAACACGCAACCAACGAGAAGATCTATGATGCGATCTGTCGTGCGCTGGGGGGGCGTCAGCCAAACCACTTCTCATACGAGTTGTTCCTGGACGAGAACGGACAGAAGATTTCCAAGTCGTCTGGCAACGGCGTGTCCATTGACCAGTGGCTGACCTATGCCTCCACAGAGAGTCTCGCGTACTTCATGTACCAGAAGCCGAAGACGGCGAAGCGGATGCACTTTGATGTGATCCCAAAGGCAGTGGATGAGTATCACCAGCAGCTTCGGGCGTATCATACGCAGGACATCAAGGCGCAGTTGAACAATCCAGTGTGGCACATCCACGGTGGTGATGTGCCACAGTCCGATATGATGGTGCCGTATTCCATGTTGCTCAACATTGCGTCGGTGTCCAATGCTGAGGACAAAGCCACGCTTTGGGGCTTCATCAACAAATATGCGCCGGATGCAACGGCAGAGACCCATCCGGGTATGGATGCGGCGGCAGGCCATGCGGTGCGCTACTTCAACGACTTTGTGAAGCCGGCGAAAGTGTATCGTGCACCAACCGAGCAGGAGCGTCGCGCGCTGGAAGATTTGGCCGGCGCGTTGAGCAGTGCGGAGACCGCGCTGGCGGTGATCGCGGCCAAGAATGCGAAGATGGGCAACGACGATCCGCTTCCAGAGCCGGATTTTGACGATGAAGATTTCCTGCAGTCCATCGTGTTTGCGATTGGCAAGAACCATGAGTTTGAGCCGTTGCGCGATTGGTTCAAGGCGATTTATGAGGTGCTTTTGGGTGCTTCGCAAGGTCCGCGGTTTGGCGGGTTCATTGCGCTGTATGGCGTCGAGGAAACTGTTGCGCTGATTCACAAAGCGCTGGCCGGGGACCTGGTGTCGGCAGAGTAGCGCCAGCTGACTCTCCCGATTTAGAAGGCTCCGCTCTGGCGGGGCCTTTTGCTTTTGGGGAGGGGCAACCAGGTCTGGGAACTGATCCGCAGGCAGTTGTGTCGCGTACCTTGAAATATGGGAGGTACGTTATGAAACATGTTTTGCTCGCAATTGTTGTTGTGATGGAGTTTTCCCGAATGCAGTCTGCCGACGCGCAGGAGGGAGGCGCGGCTACGGAAATACAGGGTGTGATCAACAGTCAGATGGCGGCGTTTGCCGAAGATGATTTTGCCAACGCCTTCACCTTTGCCGCCGAGAACATCCAGCGCATGTTTGGCACGCCGGAAAACTTTGGCGCGATGGTAAAACGCGGCTACCCGATGGTTCATCAGGCCGAGGATGTGCGGTTCGGAAAGCTGCGCGCGGAGGGAAATGCGCTGTGGCAGCGTGTGTTGGTGCGTGATGGCTCAGGTGTGGTGCATGCGCTGGAGTATCTGATGATCAGCGATGGCGACAGTTGGCGCATTGCGGCGGTGCAGTTGATGCAGCCCAAAGGGGTGGGCGCTTAATCCTGACTTCTTCTTGCTGAGGACAGTACCGTTGCACAATGTGCGTGCGGTGCTCTCAGCGCCTTTTCATTTTTCTTTCGTTTTCTGTGTCCCGGTTTCGCGTCCGTTTCGGCGTGGTGATTGGGAGTGCGCGCCTGAGAGATGGGCGGGAAAGGAAAGAGATGAACAAGGCGATTACCGAAAGTGTTCTGTTAATGCCCCCTCAGTTTTCGGAGGGGTTGGCGGTCTGGTCCAGTGGGGACGGCACGCCAGGCAGCGATACCTATGACGGCGCGGTCAACGCAGCCTTGGTTCCGGCGGATCAGGATTTTGGCGGGTGCCTTGAATTGATCAAAACTGAAAGTGTGCAGACGCTGCGGTATATGGGAGACACGCCGCTGTTGCCGGGGTGCTACCTGCGCGTGACAGCGCGTGTTAAGGCCATTAGCGGCAACCTACCTTCGGTGCGTTTGGCCGGCTGGGCTGGGGACGGTAACGGTGATCATGTCGGTGGTTTGGTTGAAGTGGGGCCCAGTGTGGCGCTGCAGACATATGGTGATGTCGTCGAGGTGAGCGCGATTATTGGCGCCGGCGCGCGTGGCGGCGTGGACATGGTGTGGGGGGCTACCCCTGTTTACGGACATTTCGGTATCGACTTTACCGGCAGCCTTGGTGGGGTCGTTCGGGTCGATGATATTGTGATCGAAGACATTACCCGCGTGTTCCACCGGCAGATGCTCAGCCGCGTGGACGTGCGTGATTATGGCGCAGTCGGGGATGGTGTCACAGATGACAGTGCCGCCTTTGACGCCGCAGATGCAGATGCTGCGGGGCGCGACGTGTTGGTGAGCGCAGGAACGTATTTCCTTGGGAACAGTGTCACTATTGAGAACCCTGTGGTGTTTGAGGGCACGGTCAGTATGGCGCGGGAACATGTTTTGAGTTTGCGCCGCAACTTTGATTTTCCAAGCTATGCCGAGGCCTTTGATGACGAGAAGGAAGGGTTTAAGCGGGCGTTCCAATCCCTTTTGAATGACAGTGATCATGAAAGTCTGGATCTGTGTGGACGGCGTATCACCATAGATGAGCCATTGGATCTGCGGGCAGCGGTGCCCAATCGCAGTTCCTATGCGCAACGGCGGATCATCAAGAATGGCCAGCTTTATGTGACTGGCGACAGTGTTTGGGAGCCGGATGTGGTGAGCAGTCAGGTCACCTATGCGCCCAGCGATGGTCGACTTTTGCGCAACGTTAGCAATGCGGCAAATGTGCAGGTTGGCTCGGTTGTGACCGGAAACGGTGTAGGACGTGAGGTCTATGTACGCAGTGTCAATATCGGCACTCAGGAGATCACGCTTTCCCAACCGCTTTATGATGCCGAGGGTACGCAAAATTTGACGTTCACTCGTTACAAGTATGTGCTGGATTTCAGTGGCTTCACCAAAGTGAGCCAGATGTCGGTAAGCAATGTGGAATTGCTTTGCAACGACAAGGCCAGCGGTGTCCTGTTGTCTGGGAGCGGGATTGCGTTTCATTTTCGGGACAGTTTCATAAACCGCCCGAAACATCGCGGCATCAGCTCACCGGGCGAGGGGTGCCAGGGTATGTTGGTGGACCGTTGCCAGTTTTTGACAGCGGAGGGTGCAGATCGTGCGCAGGATCGCGTCAGTGTGGCAATCAATTGCAACGCCAATGATGTGAAGTTGCGCAACAACCGCGCCAGTCAATTCCGGCATTTTGCAGTGATCGGCGGGTCAAATTGCACGATTACGGGAAACCACTTTTTTCAGGGAGACAGCGAAGCCGCCGGAGTGCGTACGGCGGGGGTGCTGTTGGCGCAGGGCTATTGTTCGGCGACAATTGACGGGAACTACATCGACAATGCGACGATAGAGTGGTCCAACGAATATGATCCAGAGCCAAATTTTGGCGGTGGGTTTTCTTTTGGAGCGCTGTCGATCACGGACAATTTGTTCCTGTCTGGCGCGGTGGCACCGTGGTTTTCCTATCTCGTGATTAAGCCACATGGCTCGGGGCACTACATCACGGGCCTCAACGTAACGGGGAACAAATTCCGCTCCATCAATGGCAGCATTGACCGGGTGGATCGTGTCGACACGAGTTTCGCGGATCTGGATATGACCAAAGGCAAAAACGTTGAGTTTGGTGGCAATACGTTCCACAACGTCTCAACACCTACGTCCAATCCATTGCGACTTACGCAGGATCAGAGCTCCGAGGCGAGTACATGGGTTGTAGACACGGAGGGACAATTGCCATTTGGCGGGCGATGTCGGTCAGTAGAATCTGTGGTGGCCACCACGCGATTACGCAACACGTCTGGGCAAACGGTTTATGCGGTTCCCTATGTTGGACTTCAGCAGGGCAGCAATGGTGATCAAGTTGATCTGCATTGGGAAACCGCCTTGCGCGGTGAAGTGACGGTTGTTGTCCGGATGGATTAGGTGCTCAACGGTTGCGACCTTCGCGCCAGACAAGAATGGCGGCGGCGCAGAGAATGATACCTGCGCCGAGCCAGCTGATTGCATCAGGCATGACCGAGAACACTGCCGCGTCATAAAGTGCAGCGAAAGCGAGAGATGTATAGAAAAACGGGCTGACAAAACTCGCGTCTGCCATGCGCATGGCGTTGATGAAGCAGGTTTGCGCCGAGGCCATCAGCAGGCCAATTCCCACCAGCGCGGCCCATTGCTGCAAGGTTGGCATTTGCCATACAAAAGCTGCGGCGACTGAGGCGATGGTCAGGCCAATTGCGTTGTTGATTAGCAGAATTTGGAAAGGGCGTTCGCGGCCGGTGAGTTTCTTAATAAATATGAGCTCGCCCCCCATGGCAAATGCCGCGCCCAAAGCGAGGAAGGCGCCAAATTCCAGAGCACCTGCGCCGGGACGTGTGAGCACCATCGCACCGCCGAAGGCCAAGGCAGCAGACCCCCAGCGCCAAGGGCCGATCTTTTCTCCCAGAAACGGGATTGCAAGCAGCATTCCGACTACCGGATTCAGAAAGCTGATCGCGGTGGCGTCTGACAGGGGAATGAAGGCTGCGGCGGCAAACATCAGCGTCACACCGCCCCAGCCTAAGCTTGATCGGCCGATATGAAGGCCCCAGCTTAGACGGGTGATGTGAGGCCGTATAATCATCGCAGCCGTGGCAAACCCTAAGAATGCGAACAGAAAGCGCCCGTGGCTGATTTGAAGTGGGTGCATTTCCGGCCCCAAGGCACCAGTGCCTAGAGCCTTGGCCAGCAAGGTGGTGCCCGCCGCAAATGCCGAGGCGGCAAGGGTCAGCGCGGCGGCAAGGGCCGGATTTGTGCGGGGCAGGGGGTGTTCGCTCATGAGGCGGTTATGAGCCTGCTTATTCGGAGTGGCAAGGGACGGCTTTGAGGTGTGTTACTTGGGGAGATAAGTTCCGCCGATTTGCAGGGATGTCACAAAAAATGCGCGAAACGAAAGTTGGGGGTTCCCATTTGTTGCCGATGCCTCTAGGCAGGGCACATGATCAAACGCACAGATATCCCCTTTGTTCGACGCCGACGCGCATCTGCGTGACCGGCCCTTGATCCATTGCGCTGCAAAGTGGCGCACAAGTTCTCAAAAACATTGACGCAAATGCCGCAAGTGATGCAGTCACTAAGGCTCATGATCTAAAAAGGAAGATCGACATGATCCCGTCCGTTTTGCCGACGTACAACCGCGCCGCCCTCACGTTTGAGAAGGGCGAAGGAAGCTGGATGATCGAGGCGGATGGCCGACGTTTTCTGGATCTGGGCGCGGGCATTGCTGTGAACGTGCTGGGCCATGCCAATCCAGTTTTGGTGGAAGCCTTGACCGAGCAGGCGAGCAAGCTGTGGCATGTGTCTAATTTATACAACATCACCCAACAACAGGCACTGGCGGAAAAGCTGGTGGCGCATACCTTTGCGGACACAGTGTTTTTCACCAACTCCGGCACCGAGTGCTGTGAGTTGGCGGTGAAGATGGCGCGCAAGTATTGGCACGACAAAGGTGAGCCGGAGCGGGTGGAGATCATCGCCTTTGAAGGTGCGTTCCATGGCCGGAGCTCTGCTGGGATTGCAGCGGCGGGCGCGGAGAAGCTTGTAGCGGGCTTTGGGCCGATGTTGCCGGGGTTCCATCAGGTGGCCTGGGGCGATCTGGACGCGGCCAAGGCGCTGATTTCTGATCAGACGGCAGCCATAATTGTTGAACCTGTGCAGGGTGAAGGTGGTATCCGCCCCATGGCGGATGAGGACCTCAAAGCGTTGCGGGCAATTTGCGATGAAGCGGGCATTTTGCTGATCATGGATGAGGTTCAATGTGGTGTGGGCCGGACTGGTAAGCTGTTTGCCCATGAGTGGGCCGGTGTGATGCCGGACATTATGATGGTCGCCAAAGGCATTGGCGGTGGCTTCCCATTGGGCGCAGTGCTGGCTTCGGAGGACGCCGCGAGCGGTATGGTTGCGGGCACCCATGGGTCCACATACGGCGGCAACCCATTGGCCTGTGCCGTGGGTGGCGCGGTGATGGATGTGGTTGCGGATGAAGCGTTTCTGGCGGAAGTAAACCGCAAGGCGGGCCTGCTGCGTCAGAAGCTGGAAGGGCTGGTTGCTGGGAATCCTGAGGTGTTCGAAGAGGTGCGTGGCGCCGGGCTGATGCTGGGGCTGAAGTGCTCCAAGGCGGCCTGTGGTGACGTTGTGGCGGCGGGCTATGAAAATGAGGTCGTGACCGTGCCTGCGGCTGACAATGTGGTGCGGTTGCTGCCGCCCCTGAACATTACCGATGAAGAAATTGCCGAGGCCGTTGAACGGCTTGAAAAGGCGGCGGCGCACGTGAGCGCAGAAGGTTAAGGACTATAGAAATGAAGCATTTTCTGGATATCAATAAGACGGCGGTAGATGATCTGCGCAACATGATCGACAGCGCCAAGACGATCAAAGACGCCCGCAATGGTCGCCCAAAAGGCGCGCTGGATGACGATCTGCCGCTGAAAGATCACATGGTTGCGCTGATCTTTGAAAAGCCGTCCACCCGTACCCGTGTGAGCTTTGACGTGGGCGTGCGCCAGATGGGCGGACAGACTATGGTGCTCTCCGGCTCTGAAATGCAGCTCGGTCATGGAGAGACCGTTGCGGACACCGCCAAGGTGCTGAGCCGGTATGTCGACCTGATCATGATCCGGACGTTTGAAGAGGCCACATTGTTGGAGATGGCGGAGAACGCCACAGTGCCGGTGATCAACGGTCTGACCAACCGTACGCACCCATGCCAGATCATGGCGGACATTCTGACCTTTGAAGAAAAGGCGGGACCGATTGCAGGTAAAAAAGTCGTGTGGTCGGGCGACGGCAACAACGTTTTTGCCAGCTTTGCCCATGCGGCTGGGCAGTTTGGCTTTGATTTGACATTCACTGGTCCGCAGACGCTGGACCCGGAGCAAGGGTTCATTGACGAAGCTCGCGCCAAAGGTGTGAAGGTGGAGATCGAACGGGACCCTGTGAAGGCTGTGCAAGGCGCAGATCTTGTGGTGACCGACACTTGGGTGAGCATGCATGATGCTCCGTCTGCGC
Source organism: Shimia sp. (assembly GCA_024224295.1). Taxonomy (GTDB): domain Bacteria; phylum Pseudomonadota; class Alphaproteobacteria; order Rhodobacterales; family Rhodobacteraceae; genus Shimia. The sequence continues at coordinate 17,180 of JAAENN010000268.1, forward strand.
GGGAGCGTCGGCACAATCAACTGCGTGGGTTCCAAGTGAACGAAGAGTTGATGAGCCACGCGAAAGAGGATGCTCTGTTCATGCACTGTCTGCCGGCACACCGGAACGAAGAGGCCACCAACGCTGTGATGGATGGGCCAAATTCGGCGGTGTTTGATGAGGCGGAAAACCGGCTGCACGCGCAAAAGGCGATCATGAAGTGGTGCCTTCAGAGTTGAGGCTTGGGGCATTGAGTAACGTAAGGGCGTCAGCGCGGCTGGCGCCCTTTTTGTTGTCTGGTCGTCCGATGTGCGCCTAGGCTGGCTGTGCGAGAGGACAAAGGGAGCGGATTATGGGTGAGGCGCAAGGGCGTAAGAATACGCCCAGGATTGTGGTGGCCGGGGCTGGCAGTATCGGGTGTTTTGTCGGCGGGTTGTTGGCGCGCGGCGGGCATGATGTGACGCTGTTGTTGCGGGCAGGTACGGCTGAGGAAATCACACAGAATGGTCTCATCCTGACGGACTTTGGTGACTTGGACGTGGCATTGTCGCCGGATCGGTTTGCGATGAGTATGGACCCGGGTTGCTTGGCCGCAGCGGACATTGTGTTAATCACCGTGAAGAGTGGCGCCACCGAGGCAATGGCAAAGCAGATTGCAGAGCATGCGCCGGAAGACGCAGTGGTGGTCAGTTTGCAGAACGGTGTAGAGAATGCAGCGCTGCTGCGGACGATGCTGCCTAACTGGGACGTGCGGGCGGGCATGGTGCCGTTTAACGTGGTCTGGGTGGGTGGTGGTCGGTTCCACCGTGGCACCAGCGGCGATATCCTTATTGAGCGCGGCCAGGGGCACGTGGCGCGGCATTTAAGCCTGCCGGACTTACATGTGCACGAACATGGCGACATAGCCGCGGTGCAGTGGGGTAAGTTGCTGATCAACCTCAATAATGCGTTGAACGCCCTGTCAGGTCTGCCGCTGCGCGCGCAGATTGGAGACCGGGGCTGGCGGAGGTTGATGGCGGCACAGATTGTGGAAGCTTTGACGGTTTTACAAGCGGCGGAAGTGGCCTTTGAGAACCCGGTTGCGAAAGTACCAATGGCGGCGGTGCCGCGCATTTTGCGGTTGCCGACATGGGCCTTCCGGTTGGTCGCGAAAACGATGCTTTCAATTGATCCCACGGCCCGCAGTTCGATGTGGGAAGATCTTGAGAAAGGCCGTGCGACAGAGATTGACGAGTTGCAGGGGAAAATTGTGCAGTTGGCGCAGAAGGCCAATGTGGCAGCGCCGGTCAATGCAGGTATTGCAGGGTTGATCCGGAAGGCGGAGGCACGGGGAGCAGGGTCCCCTAATCTCACAGCGCAGGACGTGAAAAAACACCTGCGGACGCAAAGTGCGCCCGCAGACAGTTAGTTTTAGTTACTCAGCGTGTTGAGCGCATAAAAGATCACAGCGGACATCAATGCAGCAGCGGGCACGGTGATAACCCATGCCGCGATGATGGTCATGAAGTGACTGCGGCGCACCAGTTTGCGTCGGCGACGTTCTTCTGGCGCAATGCGTTTTTCCGGAGCGCGTTGTACAGTGGTTTTGCGCAGGCGGCGCTCGGCGTGCCATTCGCGGTAAAAGCCGACCCCAAAAATACCGCCCACAGCAATGTGGGTGGAGCTGACTGGCAGGCCCAGCCACGAGGCGACAATCACAGTTATCGCGGCAGACAGCGCCACACAGTAGGCGCGCATCGGGTTCAGTTTGGTGATTTTTTCGCCCACCATGCGGATCAGCTTGGGCCCAAACAGGAACAGACCGAAAGAAATCCCAAAGGCGCCGATGATCATCACCCAGTTGGGGATAGAGACCTTCGCAGCAAATTCGCCAAACTCAGCAGCGTGTACGATCGCGGCAAGCGGACCAACCGCGTTGGCGACGTCGTTGGCGCCGTGTGCGAAAGACAGCAGCGCTGCAGAGAACACCAGAGGGATGCCAAACAGAACTTTCAGCGATTTGTTACGATTCTCCAGCCCTTCGGATTGTTTGCGGATGAGAGGGGCAGAGACAACATAAGCCAGGCCTCCCGCAGCTGCGCCAATCAGCAGAGCGGTTTGTAGGTCGATTTTGATGATCTTTTTGAGGCCTTTGAGCGCCAGATAAGACGCAAATGCCGCGGCCATGATGCCGATTAGGACAGGCACCCAGCGACGGGCGGCTGCAATTTTGTCGTCTTGATAGATGATTTTGATCTTGATGAAGGCCAGAAACGCGGCTGCAATCACGCCCCCTAGCACTGGTGAAATTACCCAGGAGGCGGCGATCTTGGCCATTGTGGGCCAGTTCACGGCGGCAAAGCCTGCGGCTGCGATGCCTGCCCCCATGACGCCACCAACAACAGAGTGGGTGGTGGACACTGGTGCGCCCACCCAAGTGGCGAGGTTCACCCAGAGCGCGGAAGAAATCAGCGCGGCCATCATAGCCCAGATAAAGACAGTGGTGTTGGCCATTCCGGTGGGATCGATGATGCCCTTTGAAATGGTGGAAACCACGTCGCCGCCGGCCAGCAACGCACCTGCGCTTTCAAAGAAGGCAGCTATGACAATGGCGCCCCCCATGGTGAGCGCATTGGCGCCCACTGCAGGGCCCATGTTGTTGGCCACATCGTTGGCGCCAATGTTGATCGCCATATAGGCACCAATCCCAGCGGCCGCGATGATGATCATCGTGTTGGAGTCGCCGCCTGAGAGAAGGCCAGCGGCCACACCTGCGAGCACAATGAAGGCAATCGCAATGCCAAAGCCGACCATAGGTCGGGCGACATAGATGGTGGCAGATTCCAGATGGGAGATACGGTTGAGGTCTCGGTCCAGAGTGGACCATTTCTTGCCTGCATTTGGCGAGGTCATGACAAAGAATCCCGGCTTTAAGTCGTACGGGGGGGCTACCCCCGTCACCGGGTCAATGCAACGATTTCGTTACAAATGCGTTACGAAACATTTACAATTCGCGCAGTATGGCCTGCAATTGTGGTTCGTTCACCATATCGGCGGCGTCTTGCGCGGGCACCCATTTGCGGGTGCGTTCCTCCGACTCCGGGAAATCGTCGACCAGTTCTTTGACTTCTGTTTCGAAAACCGTCACGTCCACCGGCACTTCAAGGCCGCCGTCCAGGCGCTTGTCATAGCCATAAATGCCAACAGGCTCGCTGTTGATGTTGGCCTCTTTCACGCCCGCTTCTTCCCAAGCTTCGCGCAGGGCCGCGCCGGGGGCATCCAGACCGGTGATGGGCCAGCCTTTGGGCAATACCCAGCGGCCTGTATCACGCGACGTGATCAACAAGACCTCTGTGGTGCCCTGCGTCTCACGCGTACACAGCGCGGCCACTTGGATACGGCGCGGGCGCCGCCACAATGGTGCGATTACGCTATCGAAAGCGGTTTTCAAGGCGTTGGTCATGGACGTCTGCTCGACTTTTTTCGGTTTTGTTATCGGGTCGGTTCTTTGTTATTCTTTTGTATATACGTTTTAACCGATAAAACGTCAAGGTTTGCCCCAAATACATCTATTGTTTCCGGTGTTTGGCCCGCAATGTGGGGTCTGCTTGGGTGGGGTCTTCGGGCCAGGGATGCTTGGGGTAACGGCCGCGCATGTCTTTGCGCACGTCGGCATAAGAACTGGCCCAGAAGCCGGGGATGTCCATGGTGGTTTGCACTGGTTTTTGGCCCGGAGACAACAGGGTCACGCGCAGCGGAGTATTGCCCACCATTGGGTGGGTGGTTTGGCCAAAGAGCTCTTGCAGGCGCAGGGTTATTTCTGGGTTTTCGCCGGAATAGTCGATGGGAATTTTGCGATCCAACGGCGTGGTGAAATGCGCGGGGGCCAGGCGGTCGACAAGTTGCATTTGGTTCCAGTCAAGGCGCGCGCGCAGAGCGTCCAGCAGGTTGAATTTCTTCCAGTGGTCGGCGGTTTTCACGCCGGTCAGGTGTGGCAGAAGCCATTCGTCGATGGTCGACAACAGTGCGTCTGGCGTCATGTCGGGCAGATCGTGACCTGCGGCGCGGATCAACTCGACGCGGGCGACAAAGCGTTGGGCGGCAGGGGAGAGCGTGACGCCGAGGTCGCGCACCCCGTCGAGCATGGCGGCGGCGATGGCATCATCGGGGGCGTCTTTCCAGATGCGGTCGTCCAGCGCAACGGCGCCAAACATTTCTTGGCGGCGGGCAATGACTCGGCGCTCACGTTTGGACCAGTGGCAGTTGTCTTGCCAGGAGATCAGATCTGCAAACAGCTCGCGGATTTGGACTTCGGAGATTTGGATGGCCTGTCGGATGCGTGCCTCGCGTGGGTTGCCGTCTGTATCTGTCACCACAATCAGGCGGGTGGCAGCCAATGGGTCTTCGTCATTGAGTACGGTGCCTTTGCCGCCAGAGAGGACAAATCGCGGATCGTCACCTTTGCGGTGCAGGCCGATACGGTCTGGATATGCCAGTGCTGCGAGCTCTGCCGAGCTACGCGGCGTGGGATCGCTGCCTTTGGCGGATTTGGCGAGGCGTTTGTCCTCGTCGCGGATCGTGTGCAATGCGGCGCGGTTGACGCCGTAGGGGCGGTGGTCAGTGAAGCGTTTGAGGTCTGTCAGGGCTTCGATGCGTAGGGCGAGGTCGACGGGTGCGCCACGGGTAAGCGGATCGCGGGCGGCAAGCAGCGCGGCCATAGGCGCGGCTTGCGGGCCTGCGGTGGCGAGCATGTGGGCGAGGCGGGGATGCAAAGGCAGTTTGGCAAGGGCTTTGCCATGCGCGGTGATGCGGTTGTCGCCGTCCAGCGCGCCGAGCATTTGTAACACAGATTGCGCCTCGGCAAAGCTCCCGGGGTTGGGCTGCGTTAGCAACGCCAAATCGGTGGGGGCGGCGCCCCAGAGGGCGAGTTCCAGAGCCAGGCCAGTGAGGTCGGCGGCTTCGATTTCGGCGGGCGGGAAAGGCAACAGTGCGCCTTCTTCGCCCTTGGTCCAGAGGCGGTAGCAGATGCCCTCTGCCACACGGCCTGCGCGGCCTTGGCGTTGGGTGGCTTCGGCGCGGGTGACGCGTTCGGTGACAAGGCGGGACATGCCTGAGCCGGCATCAAAGCGGGCGCGGCGGGCGCGGCCTGCGTCGACCACCACACGCACGTCCTGAATGGTGAGGGACGTTTCCGCAATCGAGGTTGCCAGCACCACTTTGCGGCCTTGTTTGGCCGGGCGAATGGCGGCTTGTTGATCTTTGAACGGCATGGCGCCGAACAGGGGGTGCACCGTGAAGTCATCAGGTAGTTTGAGTAGGGATTGCGTGCGACGTATTTCGCCCTCGCCGGGCAGGAAGACCAGCACGCCGCCTTCCGTTTCGCGGATCGCCTGTGTGATCAGGCGTGCGGTGGCCTCTTCCAGGCGGGTGTTCTTGGGCAATGGTTTGTCGAGCCAGCGGGTCTCCACCGGATAGGCGCGGCCTTCCGACGTGATCATCGGCGCGTTGCCCATCAGGGCGGCAACGGGTTCGGTGTCCAGCGTGGCGGACATGGCCACCAAGATTAAGTCATCACGCAGGGCGTCACAGATTTCGAGGCACAGCGCGAGGCCGAGGTCGGCGTTCAGACTGCGCTCGTGAAATTCGTCAAAGATCACCGCGCCGATGCCGGAGAGTTCCGGGTCGGATTGGATCATACGGGTGAGAATGCCTTCGGTGACCACCTCGATGCGGGTGGATTTGGAGGTCTTGCTTTCGCCGCGCACGCGGTAGCCCACGGTTTGGCCTGCTGTTTCCCCCAAAGTCTGGGCCATACGTTCAGCAGCAGCCCGCGCGGCGAGGCGGCGGGGTTCCAGCATCAGGATGCGGCCCTTGGTGAGATTTGCTTCCAGCATAGCGAGAGGCACAACGGTGGTTTTGCCCGCGCCTGGAGGGGCTTGCAGGACCGCGCGGCCTCTATCGCGCAGGGCGGAGATTAACGGATCAAGGGCGTCGTGGATGGGCAGTTGCGTCATAGGGCAACTTATCGGCCAGCGGGCGCGGGGCGTCCAGTGGGGATCATGCACTAGTCGCGGCGGAAGAGCTTGGCCTTTCCGTGGCGGGAGGTGAGATGCACCTCGCTGGCGCGCCAGGTGTCGCCTTCGGCGGTGTACACAATGGAGAGCGGAGAGGTTTTGAGTTCGGCCAGTTCTTCGGCGGAGTAGCCACCGATGCGGTCATAGGTGCCAGAACAGGTGACTTGGCCTTCGCCGTTTTGGCGGGATTTTAGGGTGATGCGCACAAGTCGGGTGCCGTCATATTGTTTTTGGTCCAACGTGCAGAGATTGTCCGCATGCTGATCACGCAGGGTGAGCCACATCATGGTCATGGGGTCTACAGCGCCGCGCTTGGCTTTGTCTGAGATCGGTGTAGCGGGTGTTTGTGCGCCAGCGGTTTTGCGCGGCAGCGTGCCGGAGAAGGTCAAGGTGGTTTCGCTGACCCTTTTGCCGGTGTCGATGAATCCGCTGTAGCGGGAAGGGGCGATTTTGGCTCCTTTTACGGTGCCTTTGCTTTGAGCTGTGAAGCGAATGCGCCGCAGGACTCCAGCGAGGCCTGTTGTATGAAAGGTGCCGTTTCCGGAAAAAGCACTTCTGGTTTGTGCGCCAGTGACGTTCAATTCGCCAACTTTAAAGCCAAAAGCGTGTACCGACCATTTTTGCGTTTCGGCATTGACGATCTGAGGTTTCTGAACTGCGGCACAGAGCAGCAGAACGGCGAGAAGGCGGCAAGGGCGGGGTAGACAAAATGGGGTCATGCGCGGCATGAAGACTCACAATCAAAAAGATACAGGCTTGTCCATGGATATCGCAGATCTGCGCGACAGAATACTGAAACAGGACCGTCGGGCGCTGGCCCGTGCCATCACCCTGGTAGAGAGCGCGCGGCCGGATCATCGGGCGCAGGCCACGGCTTTGTTGGACGATCTGTCAAAAGCGGGCAAACAGTCGCTGCGGATTGGGCTATCAGGCACGCCGGGGGTGGGGAAATCCACCTTCATCGAGAGCTTTGGCATGATGTTGACTGCGCAAGGGCTGCGCGTGGCCGTGTTGGCAGTGGACCCGTCTTCGGCACGCTCCGGTGGCTCCATTCTGGGGGATAAAACGCGGATGGAACGGCTGAGCCGGGACCGCAATGCGTTTATCCGTCCATCGCCCAGCCAAACCCATTTGGGCGGCGTGGCACGGCGTACGCGCGAAGCTGTGGCGCTCTGTGAGGCTGCGGGCTTTGACGTGGTGTTGATTGAGACCGTTGGGGTTGGCCAATCTGAAACGGTTGTGGCGGAGATGTCGGATTTGTTCTTGCTGTTGCTGGCACCTGCGGGTGGTGATGAATTGCAAGGTGTGAAGCGTGGGATCATGGAGATGGCTGACGTTATACTGGTGAATAAAGCGGATGGCGATCTGAAGAGCGCGGCCATGCGGACCTGCGCGGATTATTCTGGAGCGTTGCGGCTGTTGCGTAAGCGGCCACAGGACCCACAAGGATTCCCCAAGGCCATGACGGTGTCGGCGTTGGAGGAAGACGGTTTGACCACCGCCTGGGATGAGATGACTGTCCTTGCAGAGTGGCGCAAGGCAGAGGGGCATTGGGCTTACCGGCGTGCGGTGCAGGCTCAGTTTTGGTTTCACGAGGAAGTGCGACAAGGGTTATTGGCGCGGCTGAAGCACGGCAATGCGCCGCAACACCTCAGCAGCCTGGATGCAAAAGTGGCTTCTGGTGTCATGACGCCTGGTCAGGCCGCTAAGGAGATGCTTGAACGACTCTCCTGATTTGCGCAATCATCGGCAAATCGTGCGTCTGACATTTGAAGATTGATAAGGCTTTTGCCTTACTTATTCCGTCTTTGGACGACGCCGTCGATTTGGAGTGAGTGATGGAATTGCCTCCACCTGGAGAATTTGAATGGTCCCTGCGGGGTCTGGAAGAAGCCAAGACCGTTTTCACGCAGAATCGCGATGGTCGCATCGTGTTGGAAGTGCGCCACCCTGTTGTTACAGGCGTGACCGCTGAGATGGTTGATTGGTGGTTCGGGATTTATGCCCATCTGCACATTCAAACAGTTGGCGAACGCCTTCAGGCCTTCAAGCTTTGGCATCCGCGCGACCATATCTCCATTCAGCGCGCGGACAAAGGTTGGTTCGGGCACTTGAAGCCTGGTGACCGGGTCACCTTGAAAGAGACCTATGGGGCAAACAAAGAGTACGGCAATACAGAAACGTTTTTCGTCACTAAGCGGGATCGGGAAGGATATGCGTTGATAGTTAAGCGCTTTGGCTTGACCGTTGCGGACATGCGGTATGCGTTTGAGGACACGCCGGAGGGTCTTTGTGTGTCCACTCGACTTTGTGTCGGAGTGGCGGATGGGTGGGCCAAAACGCTGATCAACCATTTTTTTGTGCCGCTTCTTTTTGATGAGAAAAAAACTGAAGCGTGGATGTCGCACAATGTTGAAGAGGTTGGGGCGTGGAGCCATTTCCTGCCTGAGATTTTTGCGCTGCGTGAACAAGGCGATGTGATCATGTGGGGACGTGAGAAAGCTGTGTAGCGGTCTCTCTGTCGCAGCGTCAATTATCATAACTTCTTGCTTTGTTTCTCCAATCCCCACAGTTTGAAATCAGCTGTTTTGGCATATGCGACAGGTGTCGGAACAAGCTCTTGAGTTGCGCAGGAGCAGGAGACGTACGTGCAATTACCAGAACCAAGAGAATTTGGCTGGGCGTTGAAAAGTTTTGACAATGCCCATTCCATAGTCACGCATCTTCCAGATGGGAGAACACTGTTTGAAGTGGACCATCCGCCCGTGCGGGATGTGACCGCCGAGATGCTCACATGGTGGTATGGAATTTATGCCGATTTGACCCTAGAGATCGATGGGGACAGCTACCCCGCGTTTTTGGTGAGCCATCCGTTGGATCACATCTCTTTGAACAGCGAAAAGGCTGTGCCGGAGGGGCCGCTACAGGCAGGGGACTTTCTAAACATTAAAGAGGCCTATCAACGCAATCCAAAATTTTCATTGGATGAACGTTTGGAGGTGGTGGCTTTGGAGGAGCATCGCTTCGCTCTTAAAGCTACGCGTCGCGGTGTGACAGTGGCGGATCTGGAATTTCGGTTTGAAGACGGACCGGACGGCGCAAAGTTCACCAATCACTTAACGGTGGGCGTAGAAAGCGGTTGGCTTAAGCCGTTGGTCAACCGGGTTATGATTCCTTGGCTGTACTATGAGGACAAGAATTACGCCTGGGTGCTGCACACCGTGGAAGAGATTGGCAATTTTGAGAATTTCCTTCCAGAAATCTTTGCGCGCCGGGATCAGGGCATGACAATCCGGTGGAACCGCAACTGTCTCGCGGATAATGAAGATCGGGCGCCAGAAGGTTAGCGGGCAAAATGCAGCCAAAGCGCGGCTGAATCACTTGACGCCCCCGTGAAATGGGCCTAATGACGCCAGACAAATTTCCGGGCGCAGCCTAGGCGGCGCCCACTTGCTTTGACGGGGTCGATCTCCCCGTAGACCGATAAAACGAGGATGAACCCATGTCGCGCCGTTGCGAACTGACCGGAAAAGGCCCGATGACGGGCAACAACGTAAGCCACGCCAAAAACCGTACCCGTCGCCGGTTTCTGCCAAACTTGAACGACGTGACCCTACAGTCTGAGACTCTGGGCCGTGGTTTCAAATTCCGCATTTCCGCAGCCGCGCTGCGCACTGTGGATCACCGCGGTGGCCTGGACGCGTTTATGGCAAAAGCCAAAGACGTCGAGCTGTCTGATAGCGCTCTGAAAGTCAAAAAAGAGATCGCCAAAGCACAGGCAGCAAACGCCTGATTGCGCTGATCTTTTGAAGATTTTGACAGCCTCGCAGTTTTGCGGGGCTGTTTCTTTTTGTCGCCTTCACAATTCCAACGGGGCATGCATATATGCGGCCATGACGCTTCGTTTGCGCAGATATGTGGCCGCCGTTATGGCGCTGGTGCTGGTTCTGACCGGGCACAGCATGGCTATTGCGCGTGGCATGACCGGCCCGGAAGGCTTTGCGGAATACTGCATCGGCGAAAGCGCAGTGATGGTGCCGGTGGACGCCGAGGGCAATCCCACCGGGCCGGCGCATTTCTGTCCTGACGTAAGCTTGTCTCTACTCAATTGGGTGGCCCTGGATCAGCCGAACGTGGGCGAGGTGCTTGGCCGGAGTGAGATACTTCGTCTCCAACAGATGGCTGTCGAGGACGTGATTCGTCTTATCGCGGAAAGCGCGCGGGCGCCGCCGGTGGTTTTTCTCTGATCCAATCAATTAACACAGAGAAAACCTATCGGACGGGAGACCAATATGTCCTTCAAAACCCTTTCCTTCGCGGCGGCTACTGCCGTTGCTTTCGCCTTGCCTGCTTTCGCTGAGAGCACCATTGCGGTGAATGACGCTTATGCGCGTGTATCTTCCAAGATGGCCAAAGCTGGTGCAGCTTTCATGGTGATCGAGAACACTGGCACTGAGGACGATCAGTTGGTCAGCGTGACGTCTGACGTGGCCAAACGCACCGAATTGCATACTCATCAGGATGACGGCAACGGCAACATGAAGATGATGCATGTCAAGGAGGGCTTTGCAGTGCCCGCGGGCGGCGAACATGCGCTGGCGCGTGGTGGTGATCATGTGATGTTCATGGGGCTTACTCGCGGGTTGGAACATGGCGATGTGGTGAACGTGACGCTGACGTTTGAAAAAGCTGGAGATGTGATGTTGGAGGTGCCTGTGGATCTGGAGCGCAAACCGGATCACGGTGCCATGAAACATGGCGACGACTCTGGTCATGGCGAAAAGAAGCACGATCACTAACGAAATGCAGGACTGAAAAATTGGAGGTCGGATGCTTTGCATCCGACCTTTTATTTTGACCGGGCGAGCTCGGCGGCGACCCAGTTCGGCACAACCTGCGTGGCCGGCCCAAAATGGGTTTCAGAAAATCGGGAAACGCCCGAGGAAGGCTCAAGGTTTAACTCCACCGTATGAGCGCCAAACATGTCTGCTTCGTTTACGAAATTGGCCGCTGGATAGACTTCGCCGGAGGTGCCAATCGAGACAAACACATCCGCCTGCGCCAAAGCGCTGGAAATGCGTTCCATGCCGTAGGGCATTTCGCCGAACCAGACAACGTCCGGGCGGGTTGCGGCTGCGCCACAGGCCGGGCAGGGGTCATTTGGCGTCATTTTAGGCGGCGCAGGCCAGCGATGGTCGCAGGCGTGGCACAGGGCGCCGTGCAGAGTCCCGTGCATGTGCAGAACGCTTTGGCTACCGGCCTTTTCGTGCAACCCGTCCACGTTCTGGGTCACGATCAGGACGGTGCCGGGGAATTCGGCCTCCAGCTCTGCCAGTGCGAAATGGGCGGCGTTGGGTTCCGCCTCGGCGGATTGCACTCGGCGGGCGTTATAGAAGTCATGCACCAGTTTTGGATTGCGGGTGAAACCTTCAGGGGTGGCGACATCCTCGATACGGTGCTGCGCCCAGAGGCCACCTTCATCACGAAAGGTGCCCAGACCGCTTTCGGCGCTGATCCCAGCGCCGGTGAGGATGACAATCGATTGTGACATGGGGGCTCCTAAGATTGGCTGTGGCCAGTTTTGCAAGCCGAAAGGGAGGTGGCAAGTGCTTGACCTGTATGCCAATTGCGGCGATGGCTATGGCAACACAAGGGAGAGGTTGCATGCGGGTCTTGTTTGTATGTTTGGGCAATATCTGTCGCTCACCTTCGGCGGAGGGCGTGTTTCGCGACATGGCACCAGAGGTGGAAACTGACAGCGCGGGCACAGCGGGATGGCACGTGGGCAAGCCGCCCTATGGGCCGATGCAGGCTGCGGCACTCGCGCGAGATGTGGATTTGTCCGACTTGCGTGCGCGGCAGTTTGTGGTGGAAGATTTTGAACGGTTTGATCTGATCATCGGTATGGATGCGGAAAACATCGCCAATATTGAGGCGCTGCGACCAAACGGGAATACCACCGATGTGCAGTTGTTCACTGATTATGCGTCTGACAGCGGACTGTCTGAAGTGCCAGATCCGTACTACACGCGGGATTTTGATGGCGCGCTGGACCTAATCGAGCACTGCGCTCGCGGGCTTAGGACAGCTATTGCGGCAGGTTGAGGTTTTGGAAAACTGAAAGCTGGGTTAGCGGTCTTCATCGAGGGTTTTGAATGCACCGTCCAGCCAAGGGAAGCGCTCGAGGGCGGGGCTGACCAAATGGGCGTGAATCAGACCGCGCATGCTGTGTGCCACATCGCGCGGCACCGTGTCGGCCCAATCACCGCTGGCGAGCAACGAGATTTGGCGGCTGAATGGTGGGAAAGGTAACGGGTGCGCCTCTACCTGATCGTGGAACCGTGCGGCCCTTAAGTAGCCCAGAGGTGTTGTGATCGCCCAACCGATGCCACGCGACACCATGGCCATAAGGGATGGGTTAGAGCCAATTTCAAACCGGTGCGGAATATCAAACTGAGCGCGGGTCAGTTCAGCCTCGATTTGGCGACCAATAAGTTGTTCCTGACCGTAACGGAGCATGGGCAGGTCTTGCAGCGCTGTTTTGATGTCCCCTGTTTTTGGCAAGTATCCGGCGGGCGCCACGAGAATAAACGGGTCCTGCGAGAGCGGGTATTCTGTTATGCCTTCAATCGCTTCCGAAGCTACTGCGGTTATTGCTAAATGCAAATCACCGTTGCGAATGGCGTCTGTGATCTCATGGCTGGGGGCGGTCACCAAGCGGAAGCGACAGCGGGTCATGGATTCTGCCAGTTTGGTGACCAGCCGTGGAGTCAGATCATTGTCAAAGTCGTCAATGATGCCCATCGATAGCTGGGTCAGGTGGGTGAGGTCCATAACGGTGATTTCGGACTCTGCCAACCTGAGTTGTGAGAGGACCTCCCGCGCGCGGACCAGATAGGCGCGCCCCGCCGACGTGAGCTGCATGGGGCGTTTGCTGTGATCAATCAGGTCGGTGCCAAGGGCGGTTTGCAGGTTTCGGATCTGCTGGGACACGGCGGGCTGTGACAGGCCCGTGATCTCGGAGGCGCGCGCCACTGAGCCATGTTCGGCAAGCGCTTCAAACGCTTCGAGGCCGCGCAATGTGACACCTTTGTTGAGCATAGGTCCCTCCATTAGCTTTGGCTTTTGTGAAAGCGGCTGACCATTGCGTCAAGAGGCTTTCGACACTCCAAAAGAGTCAGCGCAGGTGTTTGCAGCTGGCTACAACGCTGGTTTCGAACTCTTTGTAACGCTTCCAGAAGATTTCATGACTACGCCGGTCCGATTGACGGATTTCCTGTGCCTTATGAGGTTCCTTGATGAAGCTCGCGGCGAGTTTCTGATCTGCACGAGAAAGGCTTTTGTTCGCGGTTTTCTGAATGCAGCGGCACATTTGGCGGGTGGCTGCATCGCGGTCCGAACGTAGGCACGCTCGGTTCAGTGTGCTGGCATCAACCGTCTGAGGAAGTGCAGGAACAAGCATTAGCGCCAAAAACGGCGCAGCGAGAAATCTGGTCATGGTTGCCTCATTTGTCTGTGCCGGGCCGCGTGGCTTGATAGGTGCCCTCTGGTTCGCCCGGCAAAAAAACCAAGCATAGAATGGGGCAAAATCACGTCTGTTGCAATCACATGCCTGTGTTCGGCTATGGCAAGGCAGATGCCTTCAGGTCTCGGCGCCGGAAAACCATTAGTCAATTTGTGGGGGCGTGCACTAAGCTGAAGAAAAGCAAGGAGGAACCTATGCCAAAAATTTCCAAGGAGATGGAGCTTCAGACCGTCATCACGACCTTCGAAATGACGCCAGGCACCTGCCAAGATCTGCTGGATGCGCTGACCGATGCGTATGATCAGTTCATTTCCAAGCAGCCAGGGTTTATTGCCGCGGGTTTGCATGTGAATGACGCACAGACCCGGATTGCCAATTATTCACAATGGCAGCGTCGGGAGGATTTTCAGGCGATGTTGCGCAGCGAAGAGATGCGGGCACGCAACCGCACGATCAATCAACTTTGTCGCAGTTTTGAACCTGTGATGTATGACGTCATGAAGTCCTATGATTGACGTTTTGGTTCGTTACTGCTGTTGTTGTGTCTGGTTAGGAGTTTGAAATGTATAAGCATATTCTGGTGCCTGTAGCTTTTGACGAGGGCCATGATCCAAGCGAGGCAGTGGCCGTGGCGCGGCGGTTGGTTGATGAGGACGGGCAAGTCAGCTTACTGCACGTGATGGCGCATGTGCCGAGCTATGTGATCAACTACGTGCCGGAAGGGTTTCAAGCCGAGGCTCAGTCCGCAATTGTGGCCAGTCTGGAGGCGATGGGCGGCGATCTTCCGAACGTAAAAGGCGTGGTCGAAGAAGGGCACGCAGGCAAGACGATAGGGCGGTGGGCGGCTGCAAATGCCGTGGATTGCATCGTGATCGCGTCACATAGGCCGGGCGTACAAGACATTGTGTTGGGCAGCACCGCGGCACAGGTTGTGCGGCATGCCAAATGCGCGGTACATGTGACTCGATAGACAGGGAGAAAGGCTTAATTATGCGCGTAGTCAAAGTGTTGCAGGCAGCAGTAGTGGCCTTTGTCGGAATCGTGGCCCAGCCTGTGATGGCAGAGGAAGACATTGGCTTTTCGGACCAGCAGACAAAACGGACCGTGAATATTTTTGCCTATGGTGTCTCTGAATGCGCAAAGGTTGACTTGGTCTATCGTGTGGATTGTCTGCGACAAACTTACAGTCAAACTGTGCGTGTGATCTCAAAGGCTTCGGTCTATTGGGAGGCGGAAGTGGCGCTGACCCGTGTGAACCGCGGGTTATATTCCTTTGTGCGTGCGAATACTGATTCCAACCTCGGGCGGGAACGTGTGAATGGCGGGCGGATCAAAGCCGTCACGCAGGAGTCCTTGCCGCAAGCGATTCAGCTTTATATGGCGGGTGCGGATAGGGCAGCTGAAGTCATGCGAAGCGGCTCATCGATTGAGTCACGTTACTTTGCGCCGATTGCGGATGCAGTGGAGGCATCTAAAGCGTTGCTTCAATAACCGTCATCGCCACAGGTTTGGCGAGACATCTGAAGGTCGGTATCCTGTTGGTATGACGACTTATTTATGGAGGGGCGGCGTTGAACGTGCCTACCTATACGTTTAGGTGCTCAAAGTTGCGGGACGCAGCTCCGCCGGCAGCTCGTCTAGGTGAAAATCCACATGCAGGTGGTTCCCGTCGGGATCATGGATGTTAACCTGCACTATCGGAAAGCCGGGCGGGAAGCCGAAATAGTACTCCAGATTGCGGTTTTTGAGCACCTCGAGAAACGCGGGTAAGTCAGTGGCGGCAAAAGCGGCATGTTCAAGTGCGATCTCCTGCCCGCCCGCGATGAGCGGTTTTGTGGAGCCCACCAGGTGCACCACCGCTTGGTCGCCGAGGTACATCCAGGCACCTGGAAAACCGAAATCCGGCCGAGGGCCGTTGGTCATGCCCAACACCTCTTCGTAAAAGCGGACCATGTTGTCGAGATTCTGCGTGCCGATGTTGGCGTGATCTAATTTGTGTAATGGCATGGTGCGACGGTAGGGCGCGCCATTGCGCTCCGTCAAGAAAAAGGTGTTGGCGCTAACAAATCTTCGGGTGCCAGTCGGAAAGCCTTGCCAAACCCGCCATTCATCAGGCCGCCGGACACCTCAAATCGCACAAATGAGAAATCGGGGAAATCAACGTAGAGTTTGGCTTTCGGCCGCAGCGACAAGTAGTGGTCACGGGTTTGAGCATGGGCGTCGCTGTCTTTGGCGAGGAACGATGCCTTTGTGTGCAATGTCATGCGCGGGTGGGTGAGTGGGTCGCCTTTGTCGCCAGGTTCGCCAACCAATAGCGCGCAGTGGGCGTTTGCGCGCAGGGCTGCTGTGTGGCTGGACAGATCAGAGACCAATGTGATTGGGGCGCCATCTGGGCCGGTGGCAAGAGCGACGCGGGTCACAGACGGCGTGCCGGTGGCGGGGTCGGTGACAGCAAGCGCAGCGTAGGTTGCGGTGGTCATCAAGTCGCGGGCCAGCGTGCGGGCCTCAGCATCGGTTGGGCGGATCGGGTCAGATTTGGTCATGGTGGAAGCGTGTCAGTTTTTCAGGGGGAGCAAAAGTGTGCAGCAAACAAAAACGGCGCCTGGGTGCAACCTGGGCGCCGGTATTGTGTAGCTGGCGGGACCGTGTCTGCTTGCGTGCGTGGCTTGCTGTCTGGCGGGACCTGGCGAAAAGCTCGGTCTGGCTTGATTGCTTGCTGCGTGCGTGGCCGGTCTGGCTAGCTCTCTGTTGGCTTATACATAGGAGCAGTGGGAGGGGAGTTCAAGGAAAAAGTGTTTAAAAACATAATGTTGATTAGTTTAGTCAGGTACTGCTGTCTGAGTATTTTCGTCAAGAACTCGCAATTTTAGGTACCGGAGGGACAAGGTGCTGGAGGTATTGGCTAATTCTCGCGGTGTTCTGTGACGCGTGACAGGTGAGAAATCCCGCGTGTTTCACGGCGTCGCGGAGGAAACCTCGTCACGTCGGCTGGAATTTCGTGAAGTGGTCCCTAAGTTTTTAGCACGCAAACAAAAGGAACGTGCTTGATGAAATGTCCAGTGGACGGTGAAACTCTAGTGATTGCAGATCGCAATGGGGTGGAGATTGATTATTGCCCCAGTTTTCGCGGCGTGTGGCTGGATCGTGGCGAATTGGACAAGATCATCGAGCGGGCCGGTGCCTATGCGGCGGCGCCACCACCGCCGCCTGCAGCGGCGCAGCCCGCATCGCAGCGTGGCTATGATGGACGTGGCTATGACGAAGGGCATGTGCGTCGCTATGAGGGCAAGTCACGCAAGAAGAAAAAGATGAGCAGTTTCCTCGACGACATCTTTGATTTCTAAGATCTTCTAGAGCGTGGTGCTGTCATCCAGTTGGCGGATGCAGCGCCGTGCAGTGCTGCGCGTGCGCGCGGGCGCGGTCTTTGGCGGCGGGTAGGTCCCGCCGCAGGGCTTTCAGGTGTTGGCGTTGTTGCGCCACGTCTAACTCGACCGGGGTTTCTACTGTGCGGTAGCGGGTTTCCGGGCAGCTGTAGGCGCGGTCTTTCTTGTCATAGCAGGTGTCATAATAGGTGTAGCTTTCTGAGCTGCGGTGGATGGCGTAGCCGCGGGTGATGTTGCCTTCGGCGGTTGTGATGGCGCGACGTAGTGTGGCGACTTCAGATTGCGCGGTGGAAATACAGCGTTCCAACGGGGTTGCACAGGCGGTCAGAAGGGTGAGGCCAAACAGGGTGATAGGATAAGCAAAATGCATGAGGGGCTCCTTTGATAGGAGCAGCCTGCGGCCGGTGTCACGCGTCAGGCAAAACCAGCGGGTTGTTATTGGATAACCGGCGCGCAGCGCGTGTCAAACATATAATCATGCTAAAATTCAATTTAGTATACATATCTTTTTCCCGTGATATGGTGTGGCCGCAATTTTCCCAGATTTTTCAATGGAGATCGTAATGGCAGCGTCCCCGTCAGTAAAAAAGAAAAAACAAAAGGGGCAGCCCGAAAAGCTGGGGCAGGCGATCCGGTTGCGGCGCAAGGCGTTGGGCAAGACGCTCACGGTCGTTGCTGAAGAGGCGGATTTGACCACCGGGTTCATTTCGCAGGTCGAGCGCGGGATCAGCTCTCCGTCGCTGTCGTCATTGATGTCGATTGCGGCGGCGTTGCAGACCAGCGTTGAGCAGTTGTTGAGTGTGCCGGAGACCTATTCTGAGTTTATCCAGAAAGATCGCCGACAATCCTATGCGCTTGGCACGGCGGGCCGTTTTTATGAGAAATTGGGGCCTGGGTTCCCGGGTGCGTTGATGCATTCGCAAATCATTCACCGTCCACCGGGGCATGAATCCGAGAAGATGTGCCATGATGGGGAGGTGTTTTGTTACCTTCTTTCAGGCGAGGTTGAGTACCATCTGGATGGCGCGATGTTTGTCATGAGGCCGGGGGATGTGATTCACCACAACACCGCAAAACCGCATTTTTCGCGTGTCGTGAGCGATGTGGAATCCGTTGAATTGTGGGTCAGCACGACGCCAATGAGCACAGTGGCTGAAAATTAAGTTTGCGGATGTTTGAAAGAAGGGTAGTGTTTTCAGTATATTGTATCCAATTTTGCGACCCGCTCTAAAATCCCTGCTCCAAAAATTTAGTTTCGCTAAAAAAAGTTTTAACAAAATATCAAAAACTGCCTATTCTCCTGGTCACCGAAGAGATTCGACCAGGGAGGAAAATAGACATGACACGCACCCTTATGGCGGCGGCTTTGGCGGCAACGACCGCACTTGTAACGCCGGTGGTGGCGCAGGAACGCGGCGGCACTTTGAACTTTGCCCGCTACGACGGCTCGCGCTTGATTGATCCGATTTACGCGGACCGCAACCCGGACATCTGGATGGTGGGCAGCCTGTTTGACACGCTGCTGCGTTCGTCTGATGACGGGAAATCCATCGTCGGTGGTTTGGCCGAGGGCTTTGAAGTCTCAGAGGACGGCAAGACCGTCACGCTGATGCTGCAATCCGGTCTGAAGTTTGCCGACGGGTCGGCGCTGGAGGCGGACGATGTGCTGTTTTCGCTGGACCGCGCACGCAATGGCGATTTGGGGCCATGGTCCGGCATGCTGGGCAGCGTGTCTGATGTGACCGCGGACGGCAGCACCATCACCGTGAGCCTGAGCCAGCCGGATCCGACGATCCTGTCGATGCTTGCGACGTTCAACACTGCGATTGTGAACAAAGACGTGTTTGAGGCGGCAGAGGGCGCAACGGATCAAGAGAAGTCTGCCGCCATCTTTGCCACCGCAAGTGCCGGTGTCGGTTCCGGTGCGTTCTATGTGTGTGGCTTTGAGCAGGGTGCCTCTATGGATTTCTGCGCAAACGAGCATCACTGGGAGATGGGCGCCGACGGCAAATCGCTGCCTTATCTGGATAAGGTGCACTTTGACATCATCCCGGATGACGCGACCCGCATTCTGAAGCTGCAGGCTGGAGAAGTGGACGCGGTGGAGTTTGTGCCGTTCAGCCGTGTGGCCGAACTAGATGCGGATCCAGCGATCAACATGAACCTCTATCCGTCGACACGGATCATCTATTCCCCAATCAACACCCGCGAAAGCCGAGCGGATGGTTCGGCCAACCCGCTCAAGGATGTGCGTGTGCGCCAGGCGATCAACTATGCCACCAACAAAGATGCGTTGATTGGTCTGGTGCTGCAGGGTGCAGGTCAGCCAATGACCGCACCGCTGATGTCGTCTTCCACACGCCTGGCGTCCAAGCTGGATCTTTATTCTTATGACATGAACAAAGCCAAAGCGCTGGTGAAAGAGGCAGGTATCGAAGCCGGTACGAAAGTGATCCTGACCACTTTGGCGGGGTCCTCTGATGACGCGACCATCTTTGCCGCGCTACAACAGATGTGGGCGCCGCTGGGTATTGATCTTGTGGTGGAGCAGGTTGACGGTGCAACGCGTGGCGCGAAGAACCGTTCTGGTGAGTTTGACATCCACACCTATGGCTGGGTGGACGATGTGAACGATCCAAGCCAGGTCACCGGCTGGTTGGGCTATTCCCCAGTGCGCAGCGCTGTGGGCACCGGCTGGGAAAGCGCCAAGTTCAACGAACTGTTCGAAGCCTCTGGCAAAGAGATGGATCAGGCGGCACGCGCGCAGCAATATGCGGAGATGCAGGACATCTATGCAGAAGCGGCACCGCTCTTGTTCATGTACGAAACGCCGTTCGCTGTGGCGGTGTCCACAGCGGTTGACGGCTACGTGCAGACCCCGCTGGGCGCCAACATCTTCTCCCGTGCAACAGTGAGCAAGTAAGACCTTAGCGCGTCGCGGGCGAGGGCCTGCGGCGCGTGTCTCAATTGGAAAATACCCATGGCCGGACTGCAATACGTTCTGAAGCGCCTCGCGCTGATGGTCCCCACATTTGTGCTTGTGATGATCATCATCTTTCTTCTGGTCCGGCTGTTGCCGGGCGACCCAGCCATCGCTATCGCGGGCGACAAAGCCTCGGATGCCGATCTTGCGGCCATCCGAGAAAAGCTTGGTCTGAATGATCCGCTGCTGGTGCAGTTCTGGCTGTTTTTCACCAACACTCTGCAAGGCGACCTTGGGCGGTCGATTATGATGCGCACCTCGGTGTCCAGTGTGATCATTGAGCGCTTGCCAACAACAGGGTTCCTTGCGCTTTTGGCTGTGACCCTGTCGCTGTTGATTGCCGGGCCGCTGGCCTTTGTGGCGGCGCTGAACCGCGGTAAATGGCCTGATACGGTAATCCGCACCCTGTTTCAGGTCGGCCTTTCGATGCCGGTTTTCTACATTGGCTTGATCCTTCTGACCTTTCTGGCGGCGCAGTTGCGCTGGTTCCCGGTGGGGGGCAGTGGCGACGACTTCTTTGGCCAGCTCTACTATCTGTTCCTGCCGTCGATGACAGTGGCGCTCTACACATCCGCGATCATCATGCGCAATTTGCGGGCCTCAATCATTGAGGTGCTGGATGCGGAATATGTGCAGTTTGCGCGTGCCAAAGGGCTGCCCAACCGGCTGATCCTAGGGCGCCATGTGCTGCGCAACGCGTTGATTTCCACCATCACGCTGCTGGGTCTGTCGATTGGCAATCTGATGAGCGGCACGCTGGTGACCGAGACAGTTTTTGCCGTGCCCGGATTGGGGCGGCTGATGCTGGAGGCGATTTTTGCGCGGGACTATCCGCTTATTCAGGGGCTGACGCTGACCTTCGCCATTCTAGTGTCGATTGTCTTCCTGCTGACCGATCTGTTCCAAAGCCTGCTTGATCCAAGGATGCGTCTGACATGAGCGATGCTGTTGTGACTCCTGCAAAATCCTCCGACGCGCCGCTGTCGCGGCTGCAACTGGCGCTGCGCAAGCCGGGGTTTCTGATCGGGGCAGTGATCCTCGGTATTTCCACCCTGTTGGCGCTGTTTCCAAGCTTCTTTGCGCCGTATGATCCAAACTTCATCGACTACCTGGCGGTGCGGCAACCGCCAAGCTGGGCGCATCCGTTTGGCACCGACATGTTGGGACGGGACGCGCTATCGCGGGTGATCCACGCCTACACGGTGAATATGCAGATGGCGATTTTGGCGACGGTGTTTGCCTTGACCATTGGCATCACTGTTGGGGCTTTGGTGGGCTACTACCGTGGTGTGGCCGACATGATTTTTGGCCGCGTGGTGGATGCGATCATCACCTTCCCGTTTCTGGTTCTTGTCATCGCTGTGGTGGCCGTGTTGGGGCCGGGACTAATCAATATGTATATCGCGATCACGCTGGTGGGCTGGGTCTATTATGCGCGGCTGATGCGGGCTGAGGTGATTGCGCAGATGGGTAATGACTATGCCAGTGCCGGGATTGTCATGGGCTATTCCGACCGGCGCATCATTTTCCGCCATCTGCTGCCCAATGCGATCACGCCGGTGATTGTTTACTGGATGACGGATATGGCGCTGGCGATCCTGCTCGGCTCGTCCTTGGGCTACCTTGGATTGGGCGCGCAGCCGCCGCAGGCCGAGTGGGGCGTGCTGATCGCCGAGGGTCGTAACTTTATCACCACGGCCTGGTGGCTGAGCCTGATGCCGGGGATTGCGATTGTGATCACTGGTCTGGGATTCTCGTTGATTGGCGACGGTCTGGCGGACCTGTTGCGGCCGCGCGGGTGAGGGGAAAGACAATGACAGATCACCCAATTTTGGAAGTAGAGAACCTCTGCACCACCTTTAGCCGGGGCGGCACCGCCCTCCCTGCGGTGCGCGACGTGAGCTTTGCGCTGGGCAAAGGGCAGGTACAGGGGCTTGTGGGCGAAAGTGGCTCCGGTAAGAGCGTGACCTTGCGCTCGATCCTGGGATTGGCGCGGCACTATGGCGAGGTCAACGGGTCCGTGCGCTGGCAGGGGCAAGAGCTGACCACGATGTCTGAATGGCAGTTGCGCAAGATCCGCGGGCGCGAGATTGCGATGATTTTTCAGGAGCCGATGACCTCACTCAATCCGTTGCTGACCGTGGGCACACAGCTGACCGAAACCTTGAAGGCGCACACCGATTTGGGGCGTCGGGCGCGACGAGACCGTGCGATTGAGATGCTGGATCATGTGGGTATTCCGGCGGCGTCCTCGCGGCTGGGCGAATATCCACACCAGTTTTCCGGCGGGATGCGCCAGCGGGTGATGATTGCGATTGCTTTGGCGGCCAGCCCGAAACTGTTGCTGGCGGATGAGCCAACCACGGCGCTGGATGTGACCATTCAGGCGCAGATTTTGGACCTGATCCTGAAGCTGGCGGACGAGATGTCGATGGGGGTTGTGCTGGTGACGCACGACCTGGGCGTTGTGGCACAGACCTGTGACACGGTGTCGGTGATGTATGCCGGGCGGGTGGTGGAGCAGGGCGATGTGCGCCAGGTGCTGCAAACTCCGCGCCATCCCTACACGGAAGGGTTGATACGTTCGGTGCCGCAGGATGTGCCGCCGCGCACGCAACTGTACTCAGTACCGGGCACGCCGCCCAGCTTGTTTTCACTGCCAGAAGGCTGTGCATTTGCGCCGCGGTGTCAGGCGGCGAGCGAGGCCTGTGGGTCGGCGCGGCCCACGTTGCAGGACATCGCGCCGGGGCGGCAGACGGCTTGTTTCCATCCAATGCCCGCGACACAGGAAGATGCCGCATGACCCAGACTGTGATGAAAATCGAAGACCTGCATTTGTCTTTTCCGGTGTCGCGTTCTCTGCTGGATATGGTGCAGCGCAAACCGGGGAAATCGGTGAATGCACTGAACGGTGTGACCCTTGAGTTGCTGCAGGGGGAAACCCTTGGCGTGGTGGGGGAGTCCGGTTGTGGCAAGTCGACGTTGGCGCGTTGCATTGTGCGATTGTATCCGCCGACCAGCGGGCAGATCCACTTTGATGACCAGGACATCTTTGATGAGAAAGCGCGCAAGGATCGCACCTATAACCGCCGGGTTCAGATGATGTTTCAGGACCCGTACTCGTCGCTGAACCCACGTATGACAACCGGCGATATTCTGACAGAGGCGTTGCGGGTGCATGAGATGCGGCCTGAAGCCGAGATTGCGTCGCGGGTTGCGGAGTTGTTGGAACTGGTGCGGCTACCGCAGGATGCGGCTGAGAAGCTCCCGCATGAGTTTTCCGGAGGGCAGCGGCAGCGGATTGCGATTGCGCGGGCCTTGGCGGTGGAACCGGAGGTGCTGATCGCGGATGAGCTGGTATCGGCGCTGGATGTGTCGGTGCAGGCGCAGGTGGTGAACCTATTGCTGGAGCTGCAAGAGCGGTTGCATCTGACCATTCTGTTTGTGGCGCATGACCTGCGGCTGGTGCGGCATGTCTCCAACCGTGTGGCGGTAATCTATCTGGGGCGGATTGTGGAGATTGGCGACAGTGAGACGTTGTTCTCTTCGCCGTCACATCCCTATTCGCAGGCCTTGCTGAGTGCGGCGCCGTCGCTGGACCCGGATGACAAAGGCGCGGCGATCCAGTTGGAAGGTGAGTTGCCGTCGCCTCTCAATGTGCCACCGGGCTGTCCATTCCATGTGCGCTGTCGTCACGTGACGGCCCAGTGCCGGACAGTGATCCCGGAATTGCGGGCTTTGGAGGGGCGCGGCGAAGTGGCCTGTCACCATTCGGAGGAGATCAACCAATATGCCTGATTGTGGGATCGAGAGCGTGCCGCCGCAGGTGATGGCGTTGCGCGCGGAGATGCGTGTGCGCGGGTTGGATGCGTTTATCCTGCCACGATATGATGCGCATCAAGGTGAGTATGTCGCGCCGCATGATGAGCGGTTGCAGTATGTGACCGGGTTTTCGGGGTCGGCTGGTATGGCGATTGTGACCATGGATGAGGTCGCAATGTTTGTGGACGGGCGTTACAGCGTGCAGGTGCGGGAAGAGTGCCTAGGGGCGGTGTTTTCTTTCCACCATCTGTTTGAGGAGCCGCCGGAGGATTGGCTGTCTGAGAAGTCTGGAGATTGGTGGTGCGTTGGGTTTGATCCGATGCATTTGCCGCCCAGTTGGTATGATCGCTTTGCTGACGCGCTTGCGGAGACAGGTGTGCAACTGTCTCCGCAAAGTGACAATCCGGTGGATTTCATTTGGGATGACCAACCTTCTTCGCCAATGGGGCAGGTGAGCGCGATGCCGTTGCAGTTTGCCGGGAAAACGGCAAGCGACAAGGTGGAGGAGCTGACGACTTTTATGGCGCAGCAGGGCGCGCAGTTTCATGTGGAAACGCAGCCCGACAACATTTCTTGGTGTCTGAATGTCCGAGGCGACGATGTGCCGTTTTTGCCGGTCCCACAGTCCTTTATGTTGGTGGCAGACACGGGTGCTGTGACCTGGTTTGTGGAGCCGGAGAAACTTCCAAATGACCTGGTGGCCAGCCTGCCGGAGAGCATTTCAGTGGTGCCGCCGCATGGGTTTTTACCGTCGATCCGCGCCTCGGTGAAAACTGGACAGCGGGTCTTGGTGGATCCTGAGTTCTCGCCTGTGGCGGCGTGTCTGGCGCTGGAGAAGATTGGCGCCAAGATTGAGCGACGGACCAGCTACCTAACGTATCTCAAGGCGTTGAAAAACGCGGTGGAGCTGGAAGGTATGCGGGCCTGTCATATTCAGGACGGTGTGGCGGTGACGGAGTTCTCTGCCTGGTTGGCTGATGCGGTTCCTGCGCGGGCGGCTAGTGGTGATCCTGTGCGGGAAAGCGAGGCGGAGGCGCAGGTGAACTTTTTCCGTGAGGCCAGTGGCACCTTTTTGAGTGAGAGTTTCAACACAATCTCGGCTGCAGGCGGCAATGCCGCGATGTGCCACTACGCCACGACCGAAACGCGTGATGCTGCGATCTTGCCGGAAGCGCCCTATCTGCTGGACAGTGGCGGCCAGTACGAGACCGGGACCACCGATATCACCCGCAGCTTTGCCTTTGGGCAGCGGCCCGAAGGGTACGACCAAGCCTACACCGCTGTGTTCAAGGCGTTTTGTACGCTGGCCACTTTGAAGTTTCCGAGCGGTACGCAGGGGCATCATATCGATGCGATTTGCCGACGTCCTCTGTGGGATCTGGGGCTGGATTATGACCACGGCACGGGTCACGGAATTGGGCATCGGTTGTCGGTGCATGAGCATCCGCAAAGGATCGGCAAGCCGGTGAGTGCGGTGGATCTGATGCCGGGTATGGTGATGTCGATTGAGCCGGGACACTATGTGGCGGGGCTCTATGGCATCCGGATTGAGAACCTGTTTGAGATTGTTGAAGAGGACAACGGTTTCTTCGGGTTCCGCAATTTGACCTGGACGCCGATCATGACCGAGATGCTGGAGTTTGACGCGCTGACAGCGGCCGAAGTCGCATGGTTGGACTTCTACCACCAAGAGGTTGAGGCGAAGCTTGGGCCGTTTCTGAGCGACCGGGCCTTGGTCTGGTGCCGGGCCAATGCGGCGCGTGGACAGGGCACAGCGATAGGTTGAGTTTGGCGTGGGCGCGCTGGCTTGTCAGACCGGCACGTCGGGCGTGTTCTTGATCTCGTTTAGTGCGAGGCTGGTGCGGATGGAGCCAATGTGCGGAAGCTTGAGCAGCCGCTGTTTGATGGTTTCCTCATAGTCCCGCACGCTGAGCGCGAGTACTTTGAGGATGTAGTCCTGATCGCCGGTGGCAGAGTAGCATTCTACCACCTCTGGGAGAAACTCGATGGCGGCCTCAAATTCCTCCAGCGACTCCTGCGTGTGTTCTTGTAACTTCACCAGACAGAAAGCGACGATGTCAAAGCCAAGCTTCTGCGCGTCCAAAACATACCGTTTATCAGTGATTTAACCCTCTTCGCGCAGCCGTTTTAGGCGGCGCCAGAAAGGCGTGTGGCTCAATCCGGTGACTTCTCCAAGTTCACGCATTGTAAGCTCTGGTTGTTCCTGAATGGCCCGCAAGATGCGTTTGTCGGCGTCGTCCAAAGTTGTTCCCCTCCGTCGTTGTAACTGTATACAGCGAAAGCAAATTTGCGTGCAGCATTAAATTTGACCGTTTGGTCCTACTTTTCGGGCACAAAAAGAAACGCTGTTGCGCGTTAGCGGAACCGGGCGTTCAAAATCGTGACCGAGTTTCCGCAAGCCGCCCTAGGGTTGAGCGTTCATAAGTACGATTTTGGGAGGACGTCATGAAACATTGGATTGCAGCCGCCGCGACAGCGGCGCTTGTCAGCGTTGCACCAGTTGCCAGCTTTGCAGAGACCATCCGGGTGACTTTGCAGCTGCCGGAAACACATTCTTTGGGCAAAAACTGGCAGGATTTTGCAAACATCGTGGAGGAGAAATCCGGCGGAGCGCTGGAAATTCAACTGTTCCCGTCTGCACAGCTCTTTAAAGACAAAGAAGTGCCGGGGGCTGTTGGTAGCGGCGCGGTGGAAGCGGGCTCTGCCTTCATTGGCCGTTTTGCCGGTTCCGTGCCAGCGGTGGACGTGGTGTCGATCCCATTCATCTTCAATGACGAAGCGCACATCCGCGCAGCCGTGGCCCCGGGCTCTGACATGCGCGCGACATTGGATGCGGCGATTCTTAAGGAAACCAACAATCGCATTCTGTGGTGGCAGGCGTTTGGCCGGAACGTTTACCTGACCAATGGCGACGCGATTGTAGAACCAGCTGATATTACGGACAAAAAGGTTCGCACATACGGTAAAGTCCATGGTTGGACCGTGCAGGAGCTTGGTGGTGCGCCAACGTTGATGTCTGGCTCCAAGCAGTTCCTTGCCTATTAGCAGGGTGCTGTGGATGTGGGCATGACTGGTGCGTCTGCGGTGAAATCCCGCAAGCTTTTTGAAGTGATGGATCAGATGATCTTAACCTTTGATAGCGCGATTGAGTTTGTCGCGGTGATCAACAATGACGTCTACGAAGGTCTATCTGATGAGAACAAGGCAATCATCGACGCGGCCGCGGCAGAAGTGGAGCAGAAACTGCGCGATCAGGTCTACGCTGAAGAAGCCGCCACAGTGGATGAGATGAAAGGCAACATTGCCGTGACCGAGCTGACCGCTGAGCAGCGCGCGGTTTGGGTTGCAGCGACAGCCAGCGTCGTGGACCGCTTTGTAGAAGAAACTGGCGAGACCGGCGCGGCGGCGGTTGCAGCTGTGAAAAGCGCAATGACCAATTAAGCCTTATGGGGGGGACGCTGTCGCAACAGATGGTGTCCCCCTTTTTGTTTCCCCGCAAAAATTACAGCAAGGAGTGGCCAATGATCATCCGGATCATTGATGGCATCACTGAATTCACAGGCAAGCTTTGTGCCTGGACTCTGTTTGCCGTCGGCTTTTTCATCACGTTTGAAGTGCTGATGCGTTACGTTTTTAACGCGCCCACCATTTGGGTGGATGAGATCAGCCGCGTGTTACAGGTCTGGGTGGTGTATCTGGGCGCGGCCTATGTGCTGAAGCACCGTGAGATGGTCACGATTGATGTTCTGTTGAGCAATCCCAACACTGTCTGGCGGCGCCTGGCGGAGAGTTTGGCGATTGTCGTGCTGTTTATTTTTGCCGGGACTGCTTGCTACTTCGGGTTTCAGCTTTGGCTGAAGGCGACGTTGGCCGGGCACACGACAGACACCTACCTTGCGCCACCAAAGATGATCACCCATGCACCGGTTTGGGTGGGCAGTGCTTTGCTTATCTTGCAAGGCGCGGCGCAGCTTTGTCGCGTTTGGATGGAGCCTTTGCCCAATGACGATGTGATGGGGGGCGCTCACTGATGGAAGCGGTCTTCATTCTTGTGGCGTTTATGGCGCTGTTGTTGTTGCGCACGCCGGTGGCCTTCGCGCTGGGCGGTCTGGGTGTGATCCTGTTGGGGCTCAAAGGGCTGCCTCTGGTGGCGGTTCCGCAGCGATTGCACGGCTCGATGGACAGCTTTGAGCTCCTTGCCGTGCCGATGTTTTTGTTGATGTCCAATGTCTTGCTCAAAGGCGGGGTGGGGCGCGATTTGTATGCGGCGGTGCAAAGCTGGGTTGGACATTGGCCCGGTGGGTTGGGCGTGGCGACAATCCTGTCGTGTACGTTGTTTTCGGCCATTTCCGGCTCTTCGGTGGCGACCGCGGCGACGATTGGCACCGTGGCAATTCCGGAGATGTCCAAGCGTGGCTATGACAAACCGTTTGTTTACGGCATGTTGGCGGCAGGCGGCACCTTGGGGATTTTGATTCCGCCGTCGATCCCGCTGATCATCTACGGCGTGGTGACGGAAAGCTCGATCCCGACGCTGTTCCTTGCAGGCATTGGGCCGGGGTTGTTTTTGGCCGGGGCGTTCATTGTCTACGGCATGTTGTTTTCGCGTTTCTCTGGTGCCTATCAACCAATTGCCAAAGCGGACTGGGGCACGCGCGGGCGGGCCTCGTTGATGGCGTTGCCCACTGTGGCGCTGGCGGTGGCCATTGTAGGGTCGATCTACACCGGCATTGCGACACCGTCAGAAAGTGCGGGGCTGGGCTTTGTGATTGCGCTCATCATGACCTTCGCTATGCGGCGGATGGATTTTGCCAAGCTGCGGGAGGCGGTGGAAGGCTCTTTGCGCACCTCGGTGATGGTGTTGATCATTGTGGCGGGGGCGAAGGTGTTTTCCTATGCGATCACGCTCTATCTGATTCCACAGTCGATCAGCGCGTTTTTGACTGAGAACATCTCCAACCCAAGCCTGTTTATTCTGGCTGTGGGGCTGGTGTTGCTGTTCATGGGGTTCTTCCTGGAGAGCCTGTCGATGCTGTTGATCATGGTGCCGGTGTTGTTGCCGGCGGTGCTCAACATTGGGATTGATCCGATCTGGTTTGGCATCTTCTTTGTTGTGTTGATTGAAACCGCGCTGATCACGCCGCCGGTGGGGATGAACCTGTTTGTCATTCAGGCGGTGGCCAATGCGCGGTTGCAGGAGGTTGCGAAAGGCGCGTTGCCGTTTGCGGCGATCATGTTGGCGGTGGCGGTGTTGTTGTGGTTCTGGCCTGCGCTGGCGCTCTATATCCCCTATGAATTGGCCCGCTGAGCAGGAGGACAGTGACGATGACAAATACAGTTCGCATTGCGCCCAATGAGGGCCGCAACCTACGCGCGGCCCGGCTGCGCTCGCTATTGGAACAGAAAGAGCTGGTGGTGGCGCCGTGTTGTTATGATGCGCTGTCCGCCAAGCTGATCAAGCAGGCGGGGTTTGACATGACGTTTATGTCAGGCTTTGCCGCCTCGGCCTCGCGCATTGGCATGCCGGATCTGGGGCTGATGAGCTATGGCGAGGTGGTGGACCATGTGCGCAACATTTCGGAGGCCACCAGCCTGCCGTTTGTGGCGGACGGGGACACCGGCTATGGCAATGCGATGAATGTGATGCGCACCGTGAAAGGCCTGGCGCGGGCCGGGGCGGCGGCGGTGATGATTGAGGATCAGGTGGCACCAAAACGCTGTGGCCACACGCCGGGCAAGGCGGTGGTGGAACGTGAGGTGGCGTTTGATCGCATCAAAGCGGCGGTGGATGCGCGCGAAGAGGAGGACGTGCTTATCCTCGCGCGGACAGACGCGCGTAAGGCACATGGCATGAGCGAAGCCATTGACCGGGCGCAGCAGTTTTTTGAGCTTGGTGCAGACATCATCTTTGTTGAGGCGCCGCAGAGTGTGGATGAGATGCGCCTGATTTGTGAGGAAACACCGGGGCTGTTGATGGCCAATATGCTGGAGGGTGGCGATACGCCGATCCTGCCTCAGACCGAGCTGCGTGACATGGGGTTTAACATCGCGGCTTATCCGTTGACGCTGTTGTCTGCGGTGATGCAGCAGGTGGTGGAGACCTTGGCGGAGCTGAAGGCCGATAAGGTGCAGGACAGCGCGCTGATGTCGTTTGCTGAGGTGCGGGATCGGATTGGGTTTGAGGCGTATTATGAGGCGTCTGAGGGGTATAAGGCTTAGGGGCTTTTGTGGTGCTAACGCATGATGCCTTGCATCATGCCGCGCCCGACCTCCCCCACGGGAGGGCGCGTTCGCTTCCTCCCGAGGTCGGGCGCGACAGCTGCAGAGCTGGTTCAACAACCCAAGTCGCCACCAAATATTTGATAATTTTGGATCATCTACTTTTCGAAGAGGCCGGCTTCCCGTTGGTGTCATTTATTGTCTCGGCGATTTGCATAAGGCGCGCCCTCTTGCCGACGTAATTCTCTTCAAGGACTAGCTCGAAAATCTCCAAAACATCTAGCAGGTCAGTCCGCTTAAGTTGGGTTTCATCAAAATAGCTAGCGGAGTTCCCGATCCATTTGACTGCCAAAAGTAAGCGAGCGGAATCTTTATCAATTTTGGCGTATTCTTCAATTCTCCTATGAAGAGTGATGGTGACCTCTTTGTCTTTCTCGTTTTTTTTGTTTTGGGGATTTTTTTGTCGTCAAGGAATATCTCTAGACAAGTTCGAATCCGATTTGCGCACGCTTCTGTATCCACCCAAATTAACGAAAATGCCTTAAGAAGGGCTTCTTTTAGGTTGTCCGGAGCTTTGTTTGGTATTGGAAAAACTAGAGGGGGCGGCTGTATTGAATGTGGTTTAAGCGAGTTGGTTATGTCTGAGGCAAACTCGCCGAGCATGTCCATGTATTGA
>JAAENN010000269.1 GCA_024224295.1 Shimia sp.
GTGGGGGGCCTCAGACACGCGTTACCATGGAAAGCTGTGCGGTGATCTGTAACCCACCCCAAGCGGGGCGGGGGCTCGCCTCGGAGGAGCCCCGGAGGGAGGAGCGGGGGCCCGCTGGAATGGCATGGGGAAGGCGAGGAACCCAGAATTCTGGTTCTGCCCCGTGCGTCTGACCCTGCATTGGGTGCGGGCGACCGTATTCTCGGTCGCTTGACCAAGCTCGATGACGGTGACATTCAATATGAAGCCCGACTGATCCGCCGGATCGGCACCAACCCGCAACGTGTCTTGGGCATGTTCCGCAAGACCGCTGAAGGGGGGCGTATCCTGCCCATCGACAAGGGCGACGGCAAGGAATGGTCGGTGGCCTCCGATCAAACCCATGGTGCCAAAGATGGCGAGCTGGTCGAGGCCGAACAATCCGGCCCTAAAGGGCGCCTCGGTTTGCCGCGCGCCCGTATTGTGGCCCGCATTGGGGATCCAACAGCACCCAAAGCTGTGAGTCTGATTGCCATCCACCAACATGGCATCCCGGATACCTTCCCTGATGAGGTCGTATCAGAGGCTGATAAGGCCAAACCGGCGCCTTTAGGCCAACGTGAAGACCTGCGGGACATGCCGTTTGTCACCATCGATCCGGCGGATGCCCGCGATCACGATGACGCCTGTTGGGCCCACGCGGATGATGATCCCAAAAACGAGGGCGGTCATGTGCTTTGGGTCGCGATCGCCGATGTGGCCCACTATGTGACATCTGACACGGCGCTCGATCGTGAAGCGCGCAAACGTGGCAACTCCAGCTACTTCCCGGACCGTGTGGTGCCGATGCTGCCGGACCGCCTGTCTGGTGATCTCTGCTCTCTGCACGAAGGCGTGCCCCGCGCGGTGCTGGCGCTGCGCATTCAGATCGACAGCAAAGGCAAAAAGATTGGCCACCGCTTCACTCGCGCCATGATCCGCTCTGTGGCCTCGCTGAACTATGGCGAAGTGCAACAGGCCCAAGACGGTCATCCCAACGAGCGTTGCGCGCCGTTGATGGAAGAGATCATTACGCCGCTCTATGCCGCTTATGAGGCTCTTACAAAGGCCAAAGCCGAACGTCAGCCGCTTGCGCTGGACCTGCCAGAACGAAAAATTGAGCTCTCGGATGCGGGTGAAGTCACCTCTGTGAACTTCCGCGACCGCTTTGACGCGCACAAACTTGTCGAAGAGTTCATGGTGCTCTCCAATGTTTGTGCTGCGGAGACCTTGATTGCCAAGAAGTCGCCACTTCTGTTCCGCGTACATGAAGAACCGAGCCCGGAGAAACTCAACGCATTGCGCGACACCGCGCAAGCTGCCGGGCTGACCCTGGCCAAAGGGCAGGTGTTGCAAACGCGGCATTTGAACCAGCTTTTGGATGCTGCAGCAGGCACGGAACAGGCGGAATTGATCAACATCTCCACCCTGCGGTCCATGACGCAGGCCTATTACGCGCCGTCCAACTTCGGCCACTTCGGCCTCGCGCTGCGGGCTTATGCGCATTTCACCTCACCCATTCGCCGCTATGCCGACCTGATCGTGCACCGTGCCCTGATCTCGGCGCATGGCTGGGGGGATGACGGCCTGACATCCGAGGCAACCGAAGGTCTCGAAAAAACCGCCACGCATATTTCCGAAACCGAACGTCGCTCAATGTTGGCGGAACGCGACACCACGGACCGCTACCTCGCAGCCTATATGTCTGAACGTATCGGCAATGAGTTCACTGGCCGGGTGAGCGGTATCGCGCGCTTCGGTGTGTTTGTGAAGCTGGATGAAACCGGAGCTGATGGCCTGATCCCGATGCGCGAGCTGGGCCGCGAGTACTTCCACTTTGACAGCGAAACGAACACGCTATTAGGCTCTGACACCGGCATAGTGATTGGCCTTGGTCAACGGGTGACGGCACGCCTCAAAGAAGCCACTGCGGTCACCGGCGGCATCGCGCTGGAACTGATCTCGCTGGATGGCGAGCTGGTAAAGCGCGCTGGGCGAGGTGGTGGCAAAGGGCGGGGCCGCGGTGGCCCCACCCGTCGCAAAGCCGCCAAGGCAAAGCACAAGGCGGCCAAGACCAAACGCAAGGTCACTCGGCAGCGACGCTCATAAAGTCCTGCATGACTTTGCTGGCGTTCGGATAGATCGCCTCCCGCACACGCGCCACATAAGGTGCCAATGCGGTCCGCGCTTTGGTTGCTTTGCGAAGGTCGGTGGCAACAGGCAGCGTCAGGATCATATCCAGCACCGGCGCGACCGCCGCGTCTGCTGCTGTTGGCGTGTCACCAAATAGGAATTGCTGTCCGTTCAGTGTGGCGTCGATAACCTCAAGGTCGTTGTCAAACCGCGCCTGACGGTCTTCTGGCGAGAAACGCGCAATGCCTTCAGACATCAATCCAGCCCGCACATGACCGCGGGCTTCCTCCGCCGCTTGCTCTCGCATTGGCTCTGGCACAGCAGCAAAGAAGATCTCCTTCATCACGGCCCAGCACTCGTCATTCAGCCAGCGATCATGCACCAACCCAAGCCGCAGGCTCTCTTCTACCGTGCGGATTAAGGCATGGGATGCCGCCTTTTCGATCCGGCTCAAGCCCGGCATGAAATCGGCCCCATTAGACTCCAAATAACCCTGAATATTGTGACTGTCTGGGATCAAAGCATCGCCAACCCGTGCCACCGGCACCTTGCCCAGCGGCAACGCTTCAAAATCCTGCACCATCTCAGGCCGCCAATCGACTTTGGCCATTTCGAGCAGGCACATGGCTTTTAGACAAAACGGGGAATGGGTTGGAAACTGCGCGTCACCGGGAAATGAAATTAGCTTAATGGGAACTCTCCACTGATTGTTTGTGGGATCAGTCCTACAGAAGCCTCTTGTCAGTTTCTGGCAGTAGGGTGCAGTATTCAAAATTATGAGCCGCACCGACCGACTGTTCCAACTCATGCAGGCCCTGCGTGACCTGTCACCTCCCGCCACTGCGCAAGCCTTGGCGCAGGAAACCGGCGTGTCTGAACGCACAATCTACCGCGACATCGACAGCCTGCGCAGTCTTGGGGCCGTGATCGATGGTGAGGCGGGCTTTGGCTTCACACTTATCGAGGATGCCACTCTACCGCCGTTGGGCTTTGTGCCGGAAGAAATTGAGGCGCTGGTGGTCGGGCTCAAAGAGGTCGTGGAAGTGGCTGATCCCTCACTCGCAAGAGCGGCAAAAACGGCTCTAACCAAGCTAAAGTCGCGCCTGCCGGAGGCGCAGGCGCATCGCTTGAAACATGCTGTGCTGACCGCCAAACGATTCCAAAAGCCGCCTGACATCACCATTGACGCAGGCGCCTTGCGTCAGGCCGCCTGGGAAGAGCGGACCGTTGCCTTTGACTACGGCGATGCGGAAGGCCGCCGCACCACCCGCGAAGTTGATCCCTTGTCCATCGTCTTCATGCAAAGCGCCCATTGTCTGATGGCTTACTGTCACCTGCGCAGGGACTTCCGTGCCTTCCGCCTCGACCGCATGAGCAACCTCGACATCACGGATCGTTACTTTCGCCCGCGCCGCATCCCCATGTTGCGACAGTTCAAAGCACGTTTGGAGGCAGAGCAGGCGCAATCGGCAATTCCCCGCGCCTCTGACTGACAGCACTTTTGCCACACACACTGGCGCGCTACACTTCTCACAAAACAGGCAGGGAAAATTGTGATTCGGACATTTGGGTTCTTGGTAAGTTTGGTTATCGGTTCTGTCGTAGCTTCGACGGTCTCTGCAGGAGCACCATCTCAGTCCTTGCGCCCCGTTCTACGCCCGTTGGCGGAGGCTCTAAACGCGCACAAGCCCATTGAGGTTGCTGCCTCCACCAAGGGCTTGCAACGCTGGATCAAGCGTTACAAATCGCGCGCGCTCAAGGAGGGGATCAGCGCTGCGGTCTTTGATCGGGCTTTCAAAGGTGTCCAATACAATGCCGATATCATCAAGAAAGACCGCAATCAAAACGAGTTCACCAAAACCATTTGGGATTACCTCGACAGCGCCGCCTCTGACGCCCGCATTCGCAATGGCAAGGCCGCTCTGAACAAGCATAACGCCACGCTGAAGAAAATCGAAAAGCGCTACGGCGTAGACAAAGAAGTTGTGGTGGCGATCTGGGGGCTGGAAAGCGCCTATGGCACTTTTAAGGGCAGCACGCCAGTGATCGAAGCATTGGCAACGCTTGCCTATGACGGTCGCCGTGGTGACTTCTTCGAGGAACAGCTCACCGCCGCGCTCAGTATTCTGCAAAGCGGCGACGTCATCGCGTCCAACATGACAGGCAGCTGGGCTGGCGCCATGGGCCACACCCAGTTTATGCCGGCCTCATACTTATCTTATGCCGTGGATTTCACCGGTGATGGCAAGCGCGATATTTGGTCGGGTGACCCAACCGATGCGCTGGCCTCAACGGCCGCGTATCTCAAACATTTTGGCTGGAAGAAGAACCAACCCTGGGGCGTGGAAGTGAAGCTGCCCAAAAGCTTTGATTACGCTTCTGCCAACCGTGAGAACCTGAAAAACCCCAGCGAGTGGGCGCGGCTGGGGATCACAGACATGCGTGGCCGTGCGGTGCCGAACCATGGCAAGGCATCGATCCTGTTGCCTGCCGGTGCGCAAGGTGCGGCTTTTATGATCTTCCAGAACTTTGACGTGATCGAGCACTACAATACGGCGGATGCCTATGTAATTGGCGTCGGCCATCTCAGCGACCGCATCATGGGCGGCCCAGCCATTCAAGGCAATTGGCCTCGTGGCGACCGCGCATTGACCTACAAAGAGCGGATTGAGCTGCAGAAACGCCTGACCAAGGCAGGCTTCGACACCAAGAAGATAGACGGCAAAATCGGTCCTCTTACCATCGGCGCTGTGCGGGAGTATCAACGCGCCAAAGGTATGGTGCCAGACGGCTATGCGTCTCTAGCCCTGCTTAAAACCCTTCGTTAAGCCACAAAAAAGGCGCGTCCCAATACGGCGCGCCTTTAACATGTCTCGGGCAATCCAGCTTACTCGCGGCCGCTGATCACAATGACCTCTGTGCCCAATGGTACTTGCTGATAGAGCTGTTCGATGTGCCAGTTGGTCATGCGAATGCAGCCATTTGAGCTTGGAGTGCCAATTGATTGCGGCGCGGTGGTGCCATGTATGCGGAACAAGGTGTCACGGCCATCCTGATAGAGATACATGGCGCGCGATCCCAGCGGGTTGTTCGGACCTCCAGGCATGCCGTCTTCA
>JAAENN010000270.1 GCA_024224295.1 Shimia sp.
CCCCCGCCGCCTTGGCAACTTCGATGATTTCCTCGGTACTGGCGTAAGTGCCGGGCACGTACTCCAGGCCGGATGAAAGCCCCATCGCGCCCTGCCCCATCGCCTGCCGCGCGAGTTCTTTCATCAATTCCAACTAATCTTTTGTGGGCTTGCGGGAGCTGCTGCCGAGAACCATCTCGCGAATGGTCCCAAATCCCACGAGCGATCCGAGGTTCATGGCAATGGGTGTATCTTTGTAGGAGTCGACCCAATGGCTGTAATTGGAAAACTCGCTAGTCGATTGCGGTGCTTTCTTCGAGTCGCCTTTCTCGACAGGTCGGGGAAATGGACTACCGCCATCGGGCCCGGTGATATCCAGCGTAACGCCTTGGAAGATCTTGCTCTGCGCTTTGGGGTTTCGAATCAGATTCGTGTGCGCATGTGAATCGATGAAACCCGGCGCGACAGCAAGACCTTGCGCATCGATTCTGACCCTCGCCTTCGTATCCTTCAAATTCCCGATTGCGGCTATCTGTTTTCCGGTGATTCCAACATCCGCCGCAAAAGGCGCCTTGCCCGACCCATCAAACACCATCCCGCCTTCAATCACCAGGTCGAGTTCACGTGTTGCTCCGGCCGTAACAGTTAGGCCGTGCACCAAATCTCCCGGGGCAACCAGGGCGCCACACCCGAGGACCGCTGCGTTTTTTATGAATACTCGCCGCGAGTTTGTGGAATCCATCACCAAGTCCCTATTTGTTATGCCTGGAATCAACCCCAGAGCTTGGGGCACGGCGGCGACACCACGCCGTTTAAGTATTCCATTCCGTGAGGCCGATCGTGTTCGAAGAGGAGCGGGCCGTCCAGATCGTGGAGATCTCACGCCAGACCGATCACGAATGACGGCGCCATGGCGAGCGAGGTGCCGCACATGTTGCCCACCATCAACCCGAGATC
>JAAENN010000271.1 GCA_024224295.1 Shimia sp.
CGGCCCACGGATGCCGGCAAATAGGACTATTTCTCATTTAGTTTGTCTGCCTAGCGCGCTCCCTCCGAAATGATAGGCAGAGCCCCTTAGGGCTCGATCACCGCTGAATGGAGCCTGATTAGGCACAAACCCAGCCTTGACACCCGGTTTCGGGTGTCGCTTCGAGCGCTCTATAATTTTCCGTAACTCTCAGACTACATCACCCATCGCAGTAATTGGTCAGCGGTTAGCGCGAGGAGTCCGAACATGAGATGGCACATGATTTTGGCATGCCCACGGACCCGTATGAAGCGTCCGCCGAACTCATCTTTCAAGCGCCCATTGACGCGTTCGACCGCACTGCGCTCGCGATAGCGGACATCTTCGGGGCGCTCCAAACCGAGCCGTCGCCAGCGCGCGGCCTCGGCCTTGAGCTCGGCTTTCAACGCCGCATTGCCCCGCGGATTGCAGTCAATGATCGGCACGTGGCCCAGACTGTGGCTGTGGGCGGCAATCTCGCTGGCATCGTAGGCCGAATCCATCAGATCATAGAGGTTGGTGGTGCGCTGCGCGGTCATCGTGGCCAAGGGCAGCGCCACTTGACTGTCGTGCACCGAGGCCGAGGTCAGAAGCGCACTGATGGGGATCTGCCCATCGGCGATATCCAGATGGAGTTTGTAGCCGATCCAGGTTTCCTGATGACCCTTGCTGTTGCGCTTGGTGCCAACATCACACGCGTTCGGCAGGTCCTCAAGCATCGCCGGTAGCGGCATCTGGGTTTGCCGTTGTAAGCGCGTCGGTTCCTTAACCCGCTCCTCACCTTTCTTCGGTCGACCG
>JAAENN010000272.1 GCA_024224295.1 Shimia sp.
AGCGCCTCGACCTGGACGCCTCGCTCTACACTTTGCTACACATATTCTCGGTCACGCTCTTCGAGAAAATGCCTATCCATCAAGCACTTGCTCAAGACGAAAATAGATGCAACCACACTACACGACACTGTTGCAGAGGAGCCGGAGAATCAGGTGGAATGGGCGATTCTGTCCACTACAACAGGATCGTCTCATGTCCTCGAAACTCTCCGGTGCCCTCATCTCGACCCTATCGGCCCATATTGACCTGAGCAAGTCTCGTCTGGAGACGCTTGCCGGTCTGATTATCTGTCTGGTCAATGCCCGGACTGTCAATCTGAGCCATGTCGCGGCCCAGTTTTCCGGCACGGCGCAAACCAGCTCCAGCTACCGGCGCCTGCAGCGTTTTTTTCAGTATGTCCGCCTTGACGAGGACTGGCTGGCTCTGGCCGTGATCAAGCTTTTGAACATCCAGGGCCCATGGATTTTGTGTCTGGACCGGACCAACTGGAAGATCGGGCGGCGTGATGTCAACATTCTGATGCTGGCGGTGGTGACCAGGCGGGTGCGCATTCCGCTGATGTGGACCATGCTGGACAAACAAGGCTCCTCCAACAGCGCCGAGCGCATCGCCCTGATGCAGCGTTATCTCGATATTTTCGGCTCCCGTTCGATCCGGTGGTTTCTGGCCGACCGTGAATTCATCGGCCCTGAATGGATTGGATTTCTGTTGGAAAACAAGGTGTTGTTCGCAATTCGCATCAAGGCGAAAATGTATGTCACTTTTGACGACGGCCGGACATATCTCTTGAAATCGCTGTTGCGCAAACGCGTCATGAAAGCAGTCCTGGAAAACCGCGCGGGGCGCTTTTCCACCATGCCTGCAAACGCCGGTACGCCGCTTCGTTTCGCCGCCAAACGGCTGAAGGACGGCGAGCTTTTGATCATCGTGACCAACGCAAATCCCGGCAAGGCATTGCGGATTTACAAACAACGCTGGTTTATCGAATGCCTGTTCGGTGATAGCAAAACTCGGGGTCTGAACATGGAGGACACCCGCATGACGCAGCTTGGCAAACTGTCGGTTCTCATCGCCATAATCACCCTGGCCATGGTCTGGGCCTATGCTTGCGCCAAAGCGGCCAAGGGCAGCCGGCCAATCAAGAGAGCCAAACACGGCTATTTGAGAAAATCATGGTTCAGAACCGGTTTCGACCAGCTTCGAAACTGGATTTTCCTCGATCCCGACAAAGCCGCAGCCATCTGGACCAGCCTCTGGCCAAAACACAAAACAACGCTCGAATTTAACAGAGTCGTGTAGTGTGGTGGTGTCGACTTGAACTGCGAGCGGGTGCAATCTCTCAGGTTTCTGTTTGGAGATGGCCATGTACACCGGCAAGACGATGTTCGCGCAGCTCATGGAATTCTTGCCCTGGACGACCTTCACCCGGATCGTCGCGCGGTACGGCGGCGATCACCGGGTCCGAACGCTTACCTGCGCCGAGCAATACCGCGCCATGGCCTTTGCCCAATTGAGCTACCGGGAAAGCCTGCGCGATATCGAGATATGCCTGTCGGTGCATGCGCCGAAACTTTACCACATGGGCTTTCGCGAACCGGTCCGGCGTTCGACTCTGGCCGATGCCAACGAAAGGCGCGACTGGCGCATCCACGCGGAAGTGGCCCAGCGGTTGATCGCCCAGGCACGCAAGCTGTACGCCGACGAAGATCTCGGTTTGGAGCTTTCCAACACCGTCTATGCTTTGGATGCAACGACCATCGACCTGTGCCTGTCGGTCTTCCCGTGGGCCCATTTCCGCACCACCAAGGCGGCGGTGAAGATGCACACGTTGCTGGATTTGCAGGGCAACATCCCGAGTTTCATTCATATCTCGGACGGCAAGCTGCACGATGTTCATGCCCTCGACATGCTCGTGGCGGAAGCCGGCGCCTTCTATGTCATGGATCGCGCCTATGTCGATTTCACCCGCCTTCATCTGTTGCATCGGGCCGGTGCCTTCTTCGTGACCCGCGCCAAATCGAACATGGATGCCCATCGCGTCTACTCGGCACCGACGGACCGCTTGGGCGGCATCATCTGCGACCAGACCATTGCGCTCGACGGCAATGCCACCAGGCGGAACTATCCCGAACACTTGCGCCGCATCCGTTTCCACGATCCCGCAACCGGCAAGACGCTGGTGTTCATCACCAACAACTTCGCCCTTCCGCCAGCCACAATCTGCGCGCTCTACAAAAGCCGTTGGCAGGTCGA
>JAAENN010000273.1 GCA_024224295.1 Shimia sp.
CAGCTTGAGGTTGCGCGCTTCGCTCAGACGTAAGCCCGAAACACTCAACAGTCCAAACAGGCAATAATAGACCCAAGGCAGCAATGCACCGCTTTGGTGTGGCTTGTCGCGTGCGGCGCGCAGTAAGCTTTCTATCTCTTTGTCCGAGTACAGATAGGGTCGCGCCCGCTTGGGTCGAAAGGGCAATAAACCGGGCGATGGAATCTGCGTGCGTGGATCGCTCGAGCTGCGATAACGGGCAAATCCACGCACGAAACTCAAGCGCTGTGCCCACAGTGCGCCGCTTGAACGTTTACTGGCTGTTGGGCCCAGGCAAGTGCTAACGCCTGAGTGATGTAGGTCGCGTGCTGCTGCTCCATAAACGTGGCGAAATCAAGTAATGCTTTGCCGGCGTGGTGTAGTTTGAATCCTAAACTACGTCGCATGCTCAGATACGCATGAACGGCCTGACGAAGTGTGTTCATTGCACACCTCCCGGCCACGGTAGTGCCAGCGTACGCAATGCCGCCAGATCGACCTTGGTATAGATCGTGTCCTTCCGGCAGCCATGCGTGACCGAGGACATCCCAAGCGCTAGGCTGTAGAGTAGCGGGCTTTTTACCCCAAAACCAGCTAATCCATCAATAAGAAATTCTTGCGGGACACGGTGCGGTTTTTTCTCTATAACATGCCGCATGAAGACACTGTCCACGGCAAAGCGCTACAGCGGGCGGCCATTCGAGCCGAGCGACATCGAACGGATCCGCACCCTGATCCGGGAGAACCCCGAGGCGAATCGCCAGCGGCTTTCGTATCTGGTGTGCGAGGCGTTTGATTGGCGCAAGGCCGATGGGGGCTGGAAGGACATGAGTTGCCGGGTGGCGCTGCTGCGGATGCACCGGGACGGGCTGATCGGGTTACCGCCACCGCTGCGCCAGGTCAACCCGTGCCGTTCGTTCCGCCGGCGTACCGCGCAGGCCGAACCCCAGCCGCGGTTCGAGGCGGCGGTTCACGAGTTGGAGAGTCTGCGCCTGGAACCGGTGCAGCGCCGAAGCAGCGCGCTGTGGAATGAATACATCGATCGCTACCACTACCTGGGCTACAAGCCGTTGCCGGGCGCACAGTTGCGCTATTTCGTCTATGCCGGGGCTCGCCTGCTGGGGGTTCTGGGATTCGGGGCGGCGGCCTGGAAGAGCGGACCGCGCGATACCTGGATCGGCTGGAGC
Source organism: Shimia sp. (assembly GCA_024224295.1). Taxonomy (GTDB): domain Bacteria; phylum Pseudomonadota; class Alphaproteobacteria; order Rhodobacterales; family Rhodobacteraceae; genus Shimia. The sequence continues at coordinate 1,206 of JAAENN010000273.1, forward strand.
CGGGCGCAGCGACAACGCAACCTGGGTGGTGTGGTCAACAACGCGCGATTTTTGATATTACCCTGGATTCGCGTCGCCTCCTTGGCGAGTAAGCTGTTATCGATGGCCTCCCGGGTGCTGCCCCAAGACTGGGAAGGGCGCTACGGGTACCGGCCGGTGTTGCTGGAGACCTTCGTGGAGACGGCGCGTTTCTCCGGGACCTGCTACCGGGCGGCGAACTG
>JAAENN010000274.1 GCA_024224295.1 Shimia sp.
CGCAGCAGGGCGGGCTGATTTTCCTTAACCTGAACAAGCAGATGGCATTTCGCCTTACGGGCCGCGGCAAAAGTTTTTTTGACAGTGCATGGCGTCCAGCGTGAACAGACGGCCTTCCAGCCCCAGGGCCTCGATCATTTTCTGCGCGGCGGGGATTTCGTTGCTCTTTTCGTCCACCTCCAGATGGCCCAGGATCAGCGCATCGTCAGCCGCAAAGGCGCTCAACACATGCGCCGCCTTTCGGTCATTGAAGGCATCGAAGCTGTGCCGCAGCGTCTTGCCGTCAATAGCCACCGCCGGCATAGCTTCGATGTCTCCGCCCGCCTCGCCGCCACTCAGCATCGCCGCATGGGCGCGGAAAACCCGCTCCACATCGCCGGGGTCGAGCCCGCGCAGGATGGTGCGGATGGCGCTGTAAGCGGGCGCCGTCTTCCAGCCGAAACCGAACGCCTCGTTGAGGCGCTCAAGGTGCGCCTCGATGAAACGGTGGATCTTGCGATAGGAGGACGCTCCGGACAAAACCGCCAGGATCGTTGACAAAACAATCGGGCCAAGCTTCCATTTCTTGCCTTGAGCCCGGCGCGGATCAGGGATCTGAGATAAAAGGTTCAGGAATTCCAATGACATGAGTGCATCCTCCGAATCAAATGCACTCCTATAGATTCAGATAAATCCGCCCGTGGGAATCCTCCAACCGAAAATTTAATAACTAGCGTTGAACAGCCCTGCTGAGCCCAAGGCCCCGTGGCGCATCGCCATGAAGGAGAAACTCAAGACCGAAGAGGCCAAAGCCAAATACAAGCGACGAAAATGCACCGTCGAACCTGTCTTCGGCATCATCAAATCCGTCCTCGGCTTCACCCACTTTTTTCTCAGAGGCCTTGAAAACGTCAAAACCGAATGGCTCTTGGTCACCCTGGCCTACAACTGCAAGCGCCTATGCAACCTCAAGGCTGCGTAAGACTTCGCCCAGAGCCAACAAGTCACGGGGCCGGAGCCTAAATCCGACAGACTGCTAGCGCATCAGAGAAATCCTCGAATTCCGCGAATTCGACATCCTGAAACCGCGCGCGGGCCAGACGAGACTGGCTC
>JAAENN010000275.1 GCA_024224295.1 Shimia sp.
CTCGGTGAACCAGAGGCTTTCCTTGCCGCCTAACATGGTTGGGGTCAGGTAGTTGCCGAGGCAGAGCATAAAGACCACGATGGAGCCTGACACGATGCCGGGCATGGCGTGGGGAATAATGATCTCGCGTAAAACGCTGAAGCCATTGCCGCCCAGATCATAGCCGGCTTCGACCACTTCGTCAGATAAGCTTTCAAGCGTTGTGATCAGGGGTACCACCATAAACAGCATGGAGGTATAGACCAGGCCCACCATAATGGCGGCATCATTGTAGAGCATTTCCACAGGGCCGTTGGCGAGGCCTACAGACTGTAGCAAGTTGGAGATGATGCCGGTTTCGCGCAGTAAGATCATCCAGCCAAAGGTGCGGACCAATTCAGAGACCCAAAACGGCACAAGGCAGAGCAAGAACAATGCAGATTGTGTGCGGCCTTTGGCCATTTTGGCGATGTAGTAAGCGACTGGAAAGCCGATCAGCAGAGTCAGGATCGTTGCAAAGATAGACATCACTGCAGTGCGCAAGAACGTCACCATGTACAGCGGTTCGGTGAAGAAACTAAAATAGTTTCCAAGACTGATTTCATATTGGCCGACGCCGACACGCTCACGCAAGGAAACCAACAAAAGGTCGATGTGAGGGATCACAATTAGCAGGCTGAGCCAAAGAAGAAACGGCGTCAGAAGCAGGATGAGTCCAAGTTTTGCTTCGCGGTGCATCAGGACGCTCCTGCAGCGAAACAATTGGCTTGATCGCCGGCCCATCCAATGTGCACCGGAGCGCCTTTGGTGAGATTTGCAAATTCACCGGATTGCGGCAGGTTCACGGCTACTTCTTCGTGGCCGTTCGTATCGCGGACCATGACCCTAGAAGCCGCGCCATTGAAAAGGATCGAGGTGACCGTACCGGAAATTTGGTTGTCAAAGCTGGCGAGGTCCTCGGCATTGTGGGCAATGCGAATGGCTTCTGGTCGTACAAAGGCGTCGATCGTATCACCTTGAGAGAGCGAGCGCCCCTGGGTCGCCCCGCGAAGCGTTAGGCCGCTGGTGGTTTGAACCAGCGTGTTATCACCGTCTTGTTTGATGACTTTGCCAGACCAACGGTTGCTGTCACCAACAAAACCGGCAACAAAAGCGGTGTCTGGGCGGTAGTACAGGTCTTGTGCGCTGCCAACCTGCTCAAAGCGTCCTGCATTCATCACGGCGATTTTGTCGGACATCACCAACGCCTCTGATTGGTCGTGGGTGATGTAAACAAAAGTTGTGTCAAAGGCGGCCTGAAGGGTCTTCAGTTCCACTTTCATGTGTTCGCGCAGTTTGAGGTCGAGCGCGCCCAGTGGTTCGTCAAGCAAAAGGACGTCAGGCTCAAGCACCATACAGCGGGCAATGGCCACACGCTGTTTTTGACCACCAGAGAGTTCGTCCACATTGCGGAGTCCGATACCCGGCAGGCCGATACGTTCCAGCGCTTCGTCCACTTTGAAGCTAATGTCTTTCTTGTGCATGCCTGCGCGACGCAAGCCGTAGCCGATGTTGTCGGCAATATTCATCATCGGGAAGAGGGCGAGGTGTTGGAACACCATGTTCACGTGGCGCTTGTTAGGCGGCACGTTCAAGACCGAATTGCCTTTGATCTGGATGTCGCCACTGCTTGGCTCCAGAAAGCCGGCAATCATCCGCATGATCGTGGTTTTTCCACAGCCAGATGGGCCGAGGATCGAGAAGAAGGACCCCGCTGGTACAGAGAAGGAAACATTGTCCACCGCTGTTGTCTCGCCAAAACTTTTGGTGAGGTTGGTACACTGCAGATCGGGTGTCATTGGGAGGTCCTTTAAAGTCGTAAAAGCGTGCGCCCGCGAGGACGCACGCTGTTTTAGCTAATGAAAAAACGCTGGTTTATTTAGCGGCTTTTACGCGGTCCAGAACACCACCTTCGATGGCTTCAAGACCAGCTGGTACTGGTGGGTACCATTTGATGTTGTCGATGGCTTCTGCTGGGAACGATCCCTGGTAACGCGCCTTAAGGTCTGCGGAGGCAAACTCGTCCGCACCCTTGGAGGCGGTGAAGTTTCCTGCAGCCGCGGTGATCATTGCGGCCACTTCTGGCTGCATCACAAAGTTGATCCATGCATAAGCTGCGTCATCCGATTTGCCTTTGGCTGGCAGAACAAAGGTATCAACCCAACCTAAAGCACCAGCAGCAGGCGCCACAAAGGTGATGTCTGCGTTGTCGGAGTTCAGTTTCCACCCTCCAGTGTCCCAAGCCATGGAGGCCACAACTTCGCCGGAGCGCATCAGGCCCATCAGCTCGTCGCCGCCGCCCCAGTAGGTTTTGACGCCCGCTTTACATTCGATCAGCTTGGCTTCGACCTGCGACATGATGTCAGCATAGGCCGCTTCGTCACCGTAGGCGGCAAACGGATCCAGGCCCATAGAGAAGGCAAAGCCAATCAGGGTAGGGCGCTTCAGGCGGTAAGACACTTTGCCGGCCACGTCGGAGGCGCAGAGGTCTGTATAATCCTGAACCATAGACGCTTTCGCGGTGTCGACCACTAGGCCAGAGGTGCCCCATACGTGCGGCACGCCATAGACGTCGCTACCAACGGTGGTGTTGCCTTTCGTCGCATCCAGCATGGATGGAATGAACAGGGAAGCGTCAATCTTGGACAGATCGATTGGTTTGTAGATGCCAAATTCTTCCTGTGGGCCAGCGATACGATCCTGGCTTGGTTGCGCCAGGTCAAAGCCACCGCCGCCGGTGGCGCGTAATTTGGCAATCATCTCTTCGTTGTTGGACTTTGTCACTTCAACGGTATGGCCGGTTTCGGCCTCAAATTTTGCAACAACTTCTTCCGGCGCATATCCGCCCCAGGTCAAAAGACGCAGCGTGTCGGCAGAGACCGCGCCAGCGCCAAGTGTGGCGGCAACAGCAATGGTTGCCGACAGCGTAAATGATTGATTTTTCATGGAACATATCCCCTGGGATTTTTCTTTTGGTGTTTGGTGCCGACACCATGAGGGGAATGTATCATTTGGTCAAATATTTTCGTCATGCGTTACGAAAGTTTCAAGTTCCACAATTTCGAGTTGTGGTTGGGTGGGTTCCTCGTGGCAAATCCTGGCCATAACTAGGTAGGTCTCTGATTTAAGTGTGCGAGAATTGTCCAGCTTTATGGCTGATAGAGGCATTTACTTTGATCGAACTGAACGTATTGTCCAGATTCTATATGCGCGAGGAAGTCATGTTCACCGACCCAGCCCCCAATTTTAATTTTGATCCCCACAGCGCAGAGTTTGCTGCTGACCCATATACCACCTACGCCGCCATGCGGGCCATCGATATGCCCTATTATTGGGAAGAGGCGGATACGTGGATGCTGACCAAAATGGCAGATGTTGAAGCGGTCGCTCTCAATAAAAACATGTTGCGCAACAACGAAGCATTTGTCAGTGAAATAGATCGCAAAGAGCAACAGCGCGCGATTAATTTCCATGATATGCCTTACCACGAACGCTACGTTCAAGTGAACTTGCTTGAGAGCGAGGGTGAGACACACAGCCGTCTCCGCAAGGTGGTGTTTCGAGAGTTTACACCTGCAATGATCTCGCGTCAGAGAGAGGCTATTCAGACTTTTGTTGACGGGCTGCTCGAGGAACTCTCGGATCAGAACGAGATCGATTTTGTCAGTGATTTTGCCGCGCATGTACCGGGGCACATAATTGGGCGTGTTTTGGGTGTTCCGGATGAAGACGCGCCCAAGCTTCGGCATTGGTCGGAAGAAGTTGTGCGCTTTTTTGATCCAGGCCGAGAAGACGCAGATAAAGCACGGGCAGAATTCGCAACCAAAGAGTTTTACGAGTATCTCCTGGACCTATTGGCAACGCGCGAAGCCGCGTTGCAGGACGACTTGTTGAGCCGTTTGATCGGGCATCGCGATGCTGGTCAATTAAGCCAGGACGAATTGATTTCCACGGCTATGCTTATATTAATGGCCGGCCATGGCTCAACGATTGACGTTTTGGGGAGTGGTATGCATGCGCTTCTACGATTCCCGGATCAAAACCAAAGGCTTCGTGACGACGCTGCATTGATGAAGACTGCCGTGCAAGAGATGTTTCGGTTTGAGTCGCCACTACCGTATTTTCATCGATTTGCGACTGAAGAGACCGAGGTCGGCGGTCGAAAATTTCCTGCCGGAACCCGTTTCGGATTGCTGTATGGCGCGGCTAACCATGATCCTGTTCGCTTTGACAATCCTGACAAATTTGATGTTGGGCGGAGCCCTAATCGGCATTTGGCGTTTGGTGGCGGAGGGCATTTTTGCCTTGGAAACCACCTCGCGCGTTTGGATATGGACGTGATTTTCTCCTCTATCAACGCACGCTTTTCCGGCATTGAACTGGCGGACACGAAGGTCGAATACAAGCGTGGTCTTTCCGTGCGGGGGCCAAAGGCGCTGCGCATGGGTTGGAAACGAGCCTAAGGAGGGTGCTTGGATGGTAAAACTTACTTTTTTAAAAGCCGATGGGTCTCAAGTTGAAACCGACGTCGCCCCCGGGAATTCTCTCATGCAGGCCGCAGTTAATGCTGGCGTCGATGCAATTGCTGCTGAGTGTGGTGGAGCATGTGCCTGCGGGACGTGCCATTGTGTGCTGCCTCAGGACTGGTTTGAGCGCGTGGCCGCTCCGGCATCGGATGAGATCGATATGCTTGAGTTTGTGATTGAGCCGCAACCCACCAGCCGTTTGAGTTGTCAGGTGGTGGTCACAGAAGAGATGCAGGACATGGTGATCAGCGTGCCCGATACACAGGTGTAAAGCCAGTTGCGTTTCTCTGAGTTTGAAACCTCTAGTATTGTTTTTAATGCCGCGCCAGGTGACTTTGAACTATGGCCTTATAGTGTACCTGTTGCAGGACGTACAATTGCGCGTTCTTCAGATGGCTTGGTGCGTCAGAATTACCACGAGCATGGCGCGGATGTTGAAGCCGAGTGGGCATATTTTTGGATGGCTATTTGTGGTCACGGACTGAACAAGCTGCATCGTCAGTTTGGTTTTGACATGGCCCCAGTATTGAGTGGTTGTAGCGAATTTACCGAGTCTTTTGACACGGCGGTTACAAGGCTATCACAAGCTCGGCCTTCCAATGGCGGGGCTATGAGCGCTTTAGTTGCCGAAATCTTGGCGAAGCTTTCCAGGCTGAGATGTAGCCGGCATCCGGTTGGAGGAGGGACGGTGGTCTCTCAAATTGCACAAGAAGTAAGGAAAGAGTTAGATCGAGCGTGGGACATTGCCGAGTTGGTGAACTTATCTGGCGCGAGCCAGTCTCAGCTATTTCGGCGGTTCAAAGCCGAAACGGGCCAAAGTCCTATGGGCTGGCTACGCAAAGAACGGATGGTTTTGGCAAGCTACTTGCTGCGCACCACCGAGCAACCGATTTCACAAGTGGCTTTGCGTTGCGGATACCAAGATCCATTTCATTTCAGTCGGGATTTCAAGAAGCTCGAGGGAATTCCTCCTCGCGCATATCGGGCAAGGTTTCGTAGCGTCGTAAAAGTCTGAAGTACGACAGTTTTGGGTATAAAATGCGGTGACGCACGATGGCCAAAATTACCTTTCATCAAGAACTGTTCTACAGTGGGGCGTGCGAGAGGGAGAGTTTGCCTAGGAGGTTTTTATAGCAACCTCCAGGATGAGTTGGCTTCCGATGACTTCTGACAGGCATGTATGAAGCGCATCCCGGCCATGGCATCCATAAGACCCGGAACGTCGGATGCCGCCCCGGTTTCTCCAGTTAGCTCACGTGCAATATCACTGTAAAGCGTTGCAAATGCTTCTAGGTACCCTTCTGGGTGTCCGCTGGGAATACGAGAAACGGAGTTGGCGGCATCATGTGCTCCGACCCCGGCACGAGTTATACGTTGCTCGGTACCGCCTATTGGAGTGTAGATTAATTGGTTTGGGTTTTCCTGCTCCCATAAAAGGCCGCCTTTAGTGCCATGAATGCGCAGTTTTAGGTCATTCTCTTTACCTGTAGCAACTTGACTCGCAAATATGGAACCGCGTGCTCCGGTCGCAAACCTAAGCAGAATATGCGCGTTGTCATCGACTTGTCTGCCCTCAACAAAGCTACTGAGGTCCGCGGAGAGATGGCTGGCGTTTTCGCCCACAACAAAGGTCGCGAGGTGATATGCATGGGTGCCGATGTCTCCAATGGCACCAGCGCCCCCGGTGCGTTCAGGATCTGTGCGCCATGCCGCTTGGACGTTGTCTGGATCGGCTGGGCGAGATAGCCAGTCTTGGAGATACTCGGCATGCACCAGGCGAATTTTGCCCAAGTCACCATTGGCTACCATCTCTTTGGCTTGGCGGATCAGAGGCGATGCACTGTAGTTATGTGTCAGAAAAAAACGTGCGTCGTAGTTGTCGCATTCCTTCGCAAAGATCTGTGCCCGCGCGAGATCTGTTGTAAGTGGTTTGTCACAAATCACATGAATGCCAGCAGCCAAAAAAGCGCGGGCGATAGGCAGATGCATGTGATTGGGGGTCACAATGGACACGGCGTCGATACCGTCTTCGCGTGCGCCTTCCATGGCTGCCATCTCTTCAAATGATCGGTAGCTGCGCTCGAGCCCTATAGAGTCCGCACTGCGCTGCGCTTTTGCCGGCGTCGAAGAAAGACATCCCGCGATCAGATCCCAATGTCCGTCAAGGCGTGCGGCCATGCGGTGCACAGCGCCAATAAAGGCACCTTCGCCACCGCCCACCATGCCAAGTTTCAATTTTTGCATTTCATCTCCTACAAACCAAGAAGCGCTCGGGTGTCGTCTCGGCTCAACCCACTATCGGCGAAGTCGTCAAATGCCTTTTGAGTCACGTTGATGATGTGATCTGCGATAAACGGCGCTCCTTCGGCTGCACCGGTGGCCGCGTCTTTAAGGCAGCATTCCCATTCCAGTACGGCCCAGCTGTCATAGCCGTATTCTGCCAGTTTGGAGAAAATCGCGCCGAAGTCGACTTGGCCGTCACCTAAAGACCGGAAGCGTCCGGCACGCTCCAGCCAGGGCTGGTAACCAGAATAAACGCCTTGACGACCGTCCGGACGGAACTCAGCGTCTTTTACATGGTAAGCTGTGATGCGTTCGTGGTAGATGTCGATAAATGCCAGATAGTCGAGTTGTTGTAGCAAGAAATGGCTTGGGTCGTAATTTATCGTACAACGTTTATGCCCATTTAGGCGATCTAGCAGCATTTCAAAAGTCGCGCCATCGAAGAGATCTTCACCCGGGTGCAACTCAAACGCGATGTCTACACCTGCCTCATCATAAGCGTTCATGATGGGCAGCCAACGCCGAGCGAGTTCTTCAAAGGCCTCCTCAATCAGTTCTGCTGGTCTCTGCGGCCAAGGATAGAGATATGGAAATGCCAAAGAGCCTGAGAAACTCACCGAAGTTGTGAGCCCTAGTTTTTGAGAGGCTTTTGCGGCGTTCAACAACTGTTCATGGGCCCACTCTTGGCGTGCAGTTTTATTGCCGTGAACCGCGGAAGGCGCAAAGCCATCAAACTGCTTGTCGTAAGCAGGGTGAACTGCGAGCAGCTGACCTTGAATGTGCGTCGAGAGTTCAGTGACCTCTAACCCACGATCCGCCAACATGCCGGCGAGATCGTCGCAATATGTCTGTGACGATGCGGCTTTGTCGAGATCAAAAAGCCGCAGGTCCCCCGATGGGATTTGTAGCCCTTTGTAACCTAATCCCGATGCCCAATCCGCAATGCTCTCCAACGAATTGAAGGGCGTTTGGTCGGAGGCAAATTGCGCAAGAAACAGGCCAGGCCCTTTGAGGTTTGTTGGCATCAGGTTTCCTCCAACTCCATGATTGCAAAGGCATCGTCTGCGCCAAACGGCGCTGGGCGGTTACATGTGCTTTGGATCGCAACCGTTTCTCCGGAGTCGCCTGACTGTAAGATCGCGCCCATCACTTCGACGACATGTAACGCCAACTCGTTGTTACAGCGATGTTGGCGGCCATCGCGGATGGCGGCGGCCATGTCAGCTAAACCCGCGCCACGGTAGTTGGCATTGTCTCCGTCGTTTGGTTTGGAGAACGGGTGTCCCGAGGAGATCAGAGCCTCATCATCGTCGCTGCGGACAAGTCGGAGTTGGCCTCCGAAGAAGTTGGGATCTGGTACGTAGAGAGTTCCGTCGAGGCCGTAGATCTCCATATTGTTGTGTTCATGGGATTTCACGTCCCAGCTGGTGCCGTAGCTGATGATCGCCCCATTTGCGAATTTCAAGATCGAGTGCGCCGTCGTCGGTGTCTCAACCGGAATTTTATCTCCATTTCGTGGACCACAGGCGATGGTACGGTGGCTGCGCGGCGTGCTGCTCATGGCTGTCACACTATCGACAGGGCCCAGCAACTGCACCAGGTTGGTTAAGTAGTATGGCGCTAAGTCAAAGATGGGACCGGCACCCGGCAGGAAAAAGAAATCCGGGTTGGGATGCCAGTGTTCCATACCTCCGCTCATCACGTGGATGGTGCCTGAGGTTACTTGTCCAATTTCGCCGTTGTCCAATATCTCGCGGGCTTTCTGGTGGCTGCCGCCCATAAAAGTGTCAGGGGCGGAGCCGATACGGAGGTTGCGTGCGGCGGCCAACTCAGACAGTTTCGCGCCTTCCTCAGCAGTCAGTACAAACGGCTTTTCCGAATAAACGTGTTTCCCGGCTTTTAGGATTTCGCTCGACACATCAAAATGCGCTGCGGGAACGGTCAAGTTGACCACAATTTCAATTTCCGGATCGGCCAAGAGCCCGTCAATGCTCAAAGCACGCAAGCCAAACTCAGCAGCCCGTGTTTCGGCGGCATCTGGGTTCAAGTCGGCGCAAGCTTCAACTTTGTAGTCTTTGAAAAACTGTCCCATGCGCATGTAAGTGGTGGAGATGTTGCCGCATCCGATAATGCCAACTTTTACTGCAGTACCCATGATCAAATTTCCTTAAGGTTGGCCATAGAGACGGATGCAAATCGCACAGCGTCGCTCGGATTGTCTTGTTCTGCGACCAGAAGTGCGTTGGGCGCCTGATCGCGGATTTGACGGATCAATCCGGTCCAATCCATTACGCCTTCCCCGATATCGGACCAGCCGTCTTCATCGAGGCCTTCACCGTCTCTGGCGATGTCCTTGACGTGAACGGCGACAAGACGGTCTGCGTGCTTCGCGACAATCGGAGCAGGGTCCAAACCTGCTCGGGCAACCCAACCAAGGTCCGCTTCCCAGCCGATGTTCGGCGCGGTTTCTAAAATGACATCCATTGGGTAGCTGCCGTCCTCCAACGCTTCATATTCGAAGTCGTGGTTGTGCCACGAGAAAGTCCTGCCGGTTGCGCTGACCTTTTCGCCAATTTCGGACAACTCCTTTGCGAACGCATGCCAGCCGGCTTTGTCTGCTGGGCGTGCTTCGGCCACGAGATAAGGTACAATGACGTGTTTGATGCCAAAAGTGTCTGCAAGCATCATGGTGCCGTCAAAGTTGTCGCGCAGGTCATCGATGCCAAAGTGGCCGCTTGGCATGGTCAAGCCGTTGTCAGACATGGCTTTGGCAAAGGAGTCTGGGTTGCCGTAAACACCACCGTAGCCTTCGACGCTGGTGTAGCCGAGTTCGGCCAGATTTGAGAGGAAAGCCTCTTGGCTCGCGACATTGCGCGAGGAGTACAGTTGGAACGAAAAGCTCATGAAAGTCTCCAGAAATGAGCGTCAAAGACGGTCTTCAGTTGATTTGTCAAAGAGAGATCCCTGGGCGGGATCAAAGCCGATTTCGAGTGTGTCGCCTGCCGCCACTGTGGCTTTTCCGCTCATGCGGAAGCGGAAAGGAGTTCCGGCAAGTGTTGTGTAAATTAGTGTGTCTGACCCCATAGGTTCCACCAATTCCACCGTGATCTCAGCCGTGATTGGTTGTTGATCGACATCTGTTCCCGTGATCACGGCTTCAGGGCGGATGCCGAGCCAGGCCGGCCGCGCCGTCAGAGCGCCCTGAGAGGCTTCATAGCCTCTGAGTGGGAAGTGTATGTCTGCAGAAAGGAACTCCCTTCCGCCATCAGTAATGGAGCCTTCAAAGAAGTTGATCGTAGGGGATCCGATGAAGCCTGCCACGTATTTGTTAGACGGGCGGTTATAAACCTCTGATGGGCTGGCGATCTGCTGCACCACACCGCCGCGCATGATGGCAATGCGATCTGCTAGTGTCATCGCCTCGACTTGATCGTGGGTCACGTAGATCATCGTGTTATCGAGCTTCTGGTGCAGGAGCTTGAGTTCCACACGCAAGTCGGCGCGCAGCTTTGCATCTAGGTTCGACAGGGGTTCGTCAAACAGAAACACATCTACATCGCGCACTAAGGCGCGACCGATTGCGACCCGTTGACGCTGTCCGCCGGACAGGGCGGCAGGTTTGCGCTTCAGAAGGGACTCAATTTGCAGGATTTCAGCAGCACGCGTCACCCGTTTTGCGATTTCAGGCTTTGGTACTTTGGCGTTTTTCAATCCAAACGACAGGTTCCCCTCCACCGACATCTGCGGATAGAGCGCGTAGGATTGAAATACCATGCCAATGCCGCGCTCGGATGGTTCTTCCCAGGTGACATTGCGCCCTCCAATATGGATTTCTCCATCCGTGATATCGAGCAGGCCAGCGATGCAGTTTAACAAAGTGGATTTTCCGCACCCGGAGGCGCCAAGAAGCACAAGAAACTCGCCTTCCCGGACGTCGATGTTGAGCTTGTCCAAGACGCGCACGGCGCCAAATTCAAGAGTGAGGTCTTTTACTGTTACGTTGGTCATAGTCAGCCCTTAACCGCGCCAGCAGCGATGCCGCGCACGAAGAGTTTGCCGGAGGCAAAGTAGATGATGAGGGGTACGAGGCCGGTGAGCATGGTTGCGGCCATATTGACGTTGTATTCTTTAACGCCTTGTACCGAGTTTACGATGTTGTTGAGCTGCACCGTCATCGGATAGGTGTCCGGTTTGGTGAAGATCACGCCAAAGAGAAAGTCGTTCCAGATACCGGTTACCTGTAAGATGATTGCCACGACAAAGATTGGCAGGGCCATTGGCAGCATGATCTGAAAGTAGATCTGCCAGAACCCCGCACCGTCCACTCTTGCCGCCTTGAAAAGTTCCTCGGGCACAGAGGCAAAGTAATTGCGAAACAGAAGGGTCAGGATCGGCATGCCAAAGATCGTGTGCACGATCACCAAGCCCCAGATGCTGCCCATTAAGCGTATTTTGGTGCCGGTGATGAGCGAAAGCCCTTCGCCTGCTTCGCGCAGGAGGATCACCATGGGATAGATCATTACCTGGTAGGGGATGAATGCGCCAAAAATCAGGATGGTGAAGAACACCTCAGAGCCTTTGAACTTCCACAGCGATAGTGCGTAGCCGTTCACCGAAGCGATGGCGATCGAGATAACCACGGATGGAATAAGGATTTGAACCGAGTTCCAGAAACCCCGCGAAAGGCCGTCACAGTTGATGCCGGTACAGGCTTCCGCCCAAGCTTTGACCCACGGCTCGAATGTGATTTCGACCGGCGGGGCGAAGACGTTTCCTAAGCGGATTTCCGGCATGCCTTTGAGTGACGTCACCATCATCACGTAAAGTGGAAGTAGGTAATAGAGTGCGGCTACAACAAGCGTGCCGTAAAGCATGATGTTTGCTGGGGTGAGGCGCTTACGGGGTTTGGCCCCGCGCGGAGCTACGCCAAGGTCGACGGGTGTATCAGTCACGGCCTTTGCCTCCAAATTCGAGATAGGCCCACGGGATCAGTACCACGAGGACTGAGAGCAGCATCATGGTGGAGGCCGCAAAGCCTTGGCCAAGGTTTTGAGCCTGAAACATTTTTTCGATCACGTATTTGGCGGGCACTTCGGACGCGATGCCAGGACCACCGGAAGTTTGTGCCACCACGAGATCGTAGACCTTGATAATGCCTGCGGCGATAAGAACCAGAGCGGTTACAAAGATCGGACGCATCATCGGAATGACAATGAAGATATAGGTTTTCCACACGGGAATGCCTTCAACGCGTGAAGCTTTCCAGATATCCTCGTCGATGCCACGCAAGCCCGCCAGCAGGATCACCATGATAAAGCCTGAACCTTGCCAGATACCCGCGATCAAAATGCCGTAGATCACAATGCTGGGGTTGTTCAGCGGGTCAAACGTGAAGCTTTCCCAGCCCCAACGCTGTATCACGCCCTGGATGCCGAACTGAGGGTTCAAGATCCACTGCCAGACGAGGCCGGTTACAACAAAGCTGAGTGCGAAAGGGTAGAGGAAGATAGTGCGGAACACACCTTCACCACGGATTTTGCGGTCTAGCAAAGCAGCCAGCGTAAAGCCGATCACCAAACTTAGCACCAACGAACAAATTCCATAGATCGCGAGGTTCTCAATGGAGACAAGCCATCGGCGTGTGCTCCAAAGACGCTCATATTGGTCCAAGCCTACCCATTTTTCCGGGGCTGGCAGTAATTTGGATTTGGTGAACGAGTGATAGATCGTCCAAAGGGTGCAGCCGATGAACACCACCAAAGCGGTAAAGATCATAGGGATGGCGGCAAGTTTTGCCGTCATGTTTTTGAAAAGGCGGTTGGGCCGCTTGGCGGGTGTCTGAGTGGACTCCACACGTGCGCCGTCTGTCACAGCCATGGCTTGGGTCTCCAGCCTGATAGGTCTGAGTGTGACCATCATCAGGTCCGATAGGGGAAATTGGGGGCGGCAGGAAAACGAAGCCCGCGCTAGGGGCGGGCTCCGTACCTTGGATTAATCCGCGTCTGCGATGATCTCAGCATACTTCGCTTGAGCGTCTGCGGCTGAGTAGGAGGGATCGTTCCAGAACTCGACCATTAGATCTTCGATCTGAGTTGAGGTGTCTGCGGATAGAACCTGATCGCCAGATTGTAAGATGTTGCCGGAAGCCAAGATTTCCAAACCTTTCTTCATGCAGTCATTTGCGGCGGTGAGGTCGATGTCGCCGCGCACAGGTAGGGAACCTTTTTTCAGGTTGAAGTTTACCTGAACTTCTGGGCTCAGGAGCAGTTTGGCCAACTCTTTCTGCGCGGCTTCGATTTCAGGATCATCTTGTTTTGGGAAGTAGAACGCATCGCCACCGGTGGATATGATTTCATTCACACCCAGTCCTGGCAGGCAAGTGTAATCCTGACCGGCAACTTGACCGGCAACTTGGAATTCACCTTGAGCCCAGTCCCCCATTACTTGACCGCCTGCTTGGCCGGTGATCACGAGGTTGGTCGCCTGGTTCCAATCCTGAACCTTGGAGTTCGCAGCCATGGCACGCGCTGCTGCGGCTGCTTCAAATACTTTAGCCATCTCAGGGCCTGCTGCGGCTTCGGCGTCTTTGTTGACGTTAATTTTGTTCCATAGCTCAGGGCCACCCACCGCCACGTTGATTACGCCAAAGGCGCCGGAGGATTGCCAAGCTTGCTGCCCCATCGCGAGTGGAATTTTGCCAGCGGCTTCAAGCGCAGGCGCGGAAGCAACAAACTCATCCCAATTGGAGGGTACGTCGACGCCCGCGTCAGCGTAAGCTTGATGGCTCAGCCAAATCCACTGCCAGGAGTGAATGTTGACCGGTGCGCAATAGATTTTGCCATCAACCGTGCAGCTGTCGAGCAGGGACGTCGGATTGACCGTGTCAGCCCAGCCTTCGGCGGTCGCGACGTCGGTCAAATCTAGCATCAAGCCAGCTTCGATAAGTTCTTCCGCCTGGCGACCGTGGTTCAGTTGCGTGGCATGCATTGGATCGCCGCCGATGATCCGGCTAACAATGATCGGGCGGGCGGTTCCACCAGAACCAGCGATGGCGCCGTCTACCCAATTGTTTCCTGTCGCATCAAAGGCCTTAGCAAACTCCGCGACCGCAGCGGCTTCGCCGCCTGAGGTCCACCAGTGAGTGACTTCGAGGTCTGCTGCGGACACGGCACCGGCCGCACAAAACGCAATCGCTGCAGTGGTTGCTTTGTAAAAGTTCATTATATCCTCCCAATGTCGGCCAATACGGCCGTGTAATCGATTACATTTCCTCCCAAAAAACTCCTGCCAGTTCCAAACCCTTGTATCAGGCGGTGTGTGGCATTGACAGAAGCTTGTAATCGATTACACAACGCTAGCTCTACCCGTTAGAGTGAGTCAATAAATAATTTGAGGCCAGAAATAATAGTGAGTACTTCCAAGCCTAAAGTTGTTGATGTTGCGCGGCTGGCCGGTGTTTCCACGGCTACTGTTAGCCGGGTGCTAAATGATCCGGGGGTCGTGTCAGAAGCTACCAGAGAAGCTGTTTTGACGGCAGTCAAAGAGACTGGATACCGCGTCAATCGAGCGGCGAGAAATTTGCGAACGAACACATCCCGTACGGTGCTTGCTTTGGTGCCAAACCTTTCTAACCCATTTTTTTCCAATATTCTTTCTGGCCTAGAAAGGGAGCTCAACGCTGCTGACTATAGTTTGTTGGTAACCGATAGTGGGGATGGGCCGCTGTCCGCAGATCATATACAGCGCTATATTGCGGCAGGGCAGGCGGATGGGCTTATTATTCTGGATGGAAGTATCGAACTCAGCGAGCTTGAACGTGTTCAGTCTGCTGCGCCTCCTGTTCCGATCGTTTTTGCCTGCGAATGGGTTGAGGGTTTCTCTGGACCATCTGTGCGGGCGGACAATGCGGAGGGGATTCGCATGTTGGTACAACATCTCTGGGACCTAGGGCACCGCCGGTTTGGTCATGTCTCAGGTCCGCAAACCAATGTGTTGTCTGTCCATCGCAAACGCGCGTTTAAACAATCTGTTCTTAAGTGTGGCGGCGACGTGAGGGCGGAATGGGTTATACCCGGAAGCTTTTCTATTGCCGCTGGCAAAGAGGCAGCACTGCTCGTTCCCGAATTGCGTGACGGGCCGACAGCCTGGGTCTGTGCCAGTGATCAAATTGCCTTTGGGTTGATCGCAGGCTTGACGGAAGCGGGTATCAACGTGCCTGAAGATGTTTCTGTCACTGGATTTGACAATATAGAAATGACCGAGGTCTTTAACCCACCACTCACTACGATACATCAGCACCGAAACAAAATGGGTAATGAAGCTGCGCGTAGAGTTTTGCAACTTCTTAAGGGGGGGCAACCAGACGCAAGTTCACCCACAGTTATGCCTGTATATTTGGTCAATCGCAAAAGTACCGGTCCGGTCGGAGCACAGTCGCAGGCTTGATTTTTAAAGGCTCTATCCGCCGGTGTGGCTCATGTGGCGAGTCATTTGTCCGTCGACCACCTGACGGGAATAGTCAAAGTCGTGACCTTTGGGTTTGAGTGCGATAGCGGCGCGAATGGCTTCTTCAAGAGATATGTCGCTTTCGCTGCCGCGTAGGGCGCCACGCAGATCCGCCATGTCTTCTTGCCCTAGGCACATGAACAACTGACCGGTGCAGGTCAGGCGCACACGGTTGCAGCTTTCGCAGAAATTATGGGTCATCGGCGTGATGAAACCTATCTTCTGACCGGTTTCCTCCAGACGCACATAGCGGGCAGGGCCACCGGTGCGTTCGGCGAGATCGGTTAGCGTGTAGCGCTCTGCAAGCCGGCTGCGCAGATTATCAAGAGACCAATATTGGTCAATGCGATCCTCATTGCCCAGATCCCCCATCGGCATAACCTCAATCCAGGTCATGTCCATGTCACGTTCCGCGCACCACTCTGCCAGCGTAAAGAGTTCGTCCTCGTTGAAGCCTTTCAGAGCGACCGCGTTGATCTTGATGCGCAGACCCGCAGCCTGAGCGGCGTCAATGCCGCGCATCACTTGCTCAAGACGGCCCCACCGAGTGATGTCTGCAAATTTTTGGTCGTCGATGGTGTCCATAGAGATGTTCACCCGTCGTACACCATAGGAGTAGAGTTCTTCGGCGAAGCGCTCCAGTTGAGATCCATTGGTCGTCAGCGTCAGCTCTTTCAATGCGCCACTATCCAAATGTCGCTTCATGCCTTTGAAAAAGGTCATGATGTCACGCCGCACCAAAGGCTCGCCCCCGGTGATACGCAGTTTTTCAACCCCCAACCGGATAAATGTGGAGCACATACGATCCAACTCTTCGAGCGTCAGAAGTTCCTTTTTGGGAAGGAACGTCATGTTTTCCGCCATGCAATACACACAACGGAAGTCGCATCTGTCAGTGACGGATACACGCAGGTAAGATACTGCGCGGTGAAACGGATCGATCAATGGTGCAGTCATATAGCATTGGTAGTCGGCAAACTAGAGATGGGCAAGGGCGCCTAAAGTTGTAGTGCCAAAACATTTTGGTGAGCACGAGTGCTTTTGCGTAGTGTCTAGCTTTGCTAACCCAAGTGCTTTCTGGCTTCTTTCACGGCAAATGGCTTCATCTCGTCGGCATGTTTCTCCAAAAAGGCGTAGACGCGATCTGGATCGTGCTTTGACAGATCGCGCAACCACCAGCCAATGGCTTTTTGAATAAACCATGCGTGATCAGGGGTATAGCCTGCCGCCCAGCCCAAAACGCGGTCACGGGTTTGCGACTCTTCCGGCTTGGGGTGGTTCTGCTTTGTCCACGGTAGTGTGATGACCAAGGCTGCGCGGCGCGTCCACATGTGTTCGGAGGTGGTCCAGGTCTCCACCAGGTCCAGGCGGGTCGGATCAGCGACCAGACGCTTTTGGCCAGCCATACAGGCGTGGTCTGCAAGGGCCCAACTGTCAAAATCGGGTGTCCAGCTGGCGATCAAACGCCAGGCTTCCTCATCCGGACGCACGCGGGCTTGGGTGAGAACTTTTGAAGCGGCAATGCGGGCTTCGAAAATGTCGGTTTGCCAAAGATCGGATGCAAGCTGGACGCGCTGTTCTACTGTCAGCGTTTGTCGCCAGGTCTTGGCGACCTCATTGAGTGCCGGGTTTGGTATGCCCAAAACCTGCCGCTTCTGTTTGTGATAGGCGGCCATGCCTGCGGCACGTCCGGGTTCGATCAGCGCTTCCAGCGCAGTTAAGGCATCCTTTAGCTGCATCATTCCACCGTTACAGATTTAGCAAGGTTACGTGGCTGATCCACGTCGGTGCCTTTGGCGACGGCCGTGTGGTAAGCCAGCAACTGAGCCGGAACAGCGTAGAGGATCGGGGACAGAACGTCTGATACCTTCGGCATTTGGATCGTTTCCCACGTGCCTTCCGCACCATCTTTCAGGCCACTAGTGTCGGTGATAAGAAGCACCTTGCCTGCGCGGGCCATCACTTCTTGCATGTTGGAAATCGACTTGTCGTACAACTCATCGTAAGGCGCCAAAACCACAACGGGCACATGTTGATCGATCAGTGCAATAGGGCCGTGTTTGAGTTCGCCGGATGCATAAGCTTCTGCATGAATATAACTGATCTCTTTGAGTTTCAGCGCACCTTCGAGAGCGAGGGGGAACATGCGACCTCGTCCCAAAAACAGGATATCACGCGCTTCTGCCAGTTTGGCAGCAACCTTGGCAATCCGGCTTTCTGAGCTCAAGGCTTGGTTCATCAGCCCGGGAAGACCGCGCAGGTCAGACAGGTGTGCTTCCAATTCGTCAGCTGTAAGGCGACCACGATCGCTAGCTGCTTTTAGGGCAAGGACCAGAAGAACACTCAATTGACACGTAAAGGCTTTGGTCGAGGCCACGCCAATCTCTGCCCCCGCCAGGATTGGCAACGCCAAATCGCTTTCACGAGCGATGGAGCTTTCGGCGACGTTTACAACTGACACGACTTTTTGTGCTTTACCTGCGCAGTAACGCAGCGCGGCAAGTGTATCTGCAGTTTCGCCGGACTGGGAGACAAACAGCGCAACAGTGCCTTCGGTTATGGGGGGCTCTCGGTAACGGAATTCGGAGGCCACGTCGACTTCTACGGGAATGCCTGCGATTTGTTCGAACCAGTATTTGGCGGTTAGGCACGCGTAAGAGGCGGTGCCACAAGCGACCATGACCAGCCGGTTCACTTTGGTGAAATCGATGTCTCCGCCGGGCAGAGTGATTTCGGTACCGTCATTTGGCAGATAGTGGCGAATGGCTTCACCCAAAACCGTTGGTTGCTCAGCAATTTCTTTCGCCATGAAATGCTTGTGCCCACCTTTATCAACCTGAGTTTGGTCGATGTTAATAGTCTTGCACTCGCGTTGGACCTCGTTGCCGTCCTGGTTTCGAATAGTCAGGCTGTTGCGTGTTACAACTGCGCTGTCGCCTTCCTCCAGGTAGGTAATGCGATCGGTTAGTGGAGAGAGCGCGATCGCATCGGACCCCACAAACATTTCGCCATCGCCGTGTCCAATGGCCAGAGGCGAGCCCTTTCGGGCCGCCACGATGAGATCGTCTGCGCCTTCAAACAGGAAAGCCAGCGCAAAAGCCCCTTCAAGTTGAGAGATCGTTTTAAGTGCTGCCTCAATAGGCTGCAGGCCGGATTGCATATGGCTTTGCGCCATCAAGGCAATGGTTTCTGTGTCTGTTTCAGTAACGAAGGAAATGCCCTTTTCTGCCAGCTCAGCCCGCAGTTCGCGGAAATTCTCAACAATGCCGTTATGCACGACGGCAACAGGGCCGGCTTGGTGGGGGTGGGCGTTGATCACGCTTGGTGCGCCGTGGGTGGCCCAGCGGGTGTGACCGATTCCGGACTTGCCGCGCAAAGGCTCATGCACGAGTAAGTCTGAGAGGTTTACAAGTTTACCAACTGCGCGACGGCGATCCAGAATGCCTTCATTGACGGTTGCAATGCCCGCGCTGTCATAGCCGCGATATTCAAGTCGTTTTAGCGCTTCAACAAGAATTGGCGCGACTTCGTGGTTTCCAAGTACCCCAACAATTCCACACATTATTTACTCTCCGATGCGCGCTTTTGTTTTTTCTTTTTTAAGATATCGAACAACTTCCGCGCAACTCCGGGTTTGGTCTGTTGCTCCGCGCGCGCAATGGCCAATGCGGCCTCCGGAACGTCTTTGGTGATCACCGAACCAGACCCGGTCATGGCTTCGTTGCCGATAGTCACCGGCGCTACCAACATAGTGTTGGATCCGATAAATGCGTTGTCGCCGACGGTTGTGTGATGTTTCATCACACCATCATAGTTGCAGGTGATGGTGCCAGCACCGATGTTCGTGCCTGCACCCAAGGTTGCATCGCCAATGTAGGACAAGTGGTTGACTTTGGTCCCCTCTCCAACTTCGGCATTTTTGATTTCAACAAAGTTACCGACGTGCACGTTTTCAGACAGTTCAGCGCCTGGACGCAAACGGGCGTAAGGTCCAACGAGTGAACCGCGAGATACATGACATCCTTCCAGATGTGAGAAAGCGCGGATGCGTGTGCCGGACTCAACGGTAACGCCGGGACCAAAGTAGACGTTCGGTTCAACAATCGTGTCTCGTCCAATCACGGTGTCAAAGGACAACATCACAGTTTCTGGCTGCTGCAAGGTGACGCCCAGTTCCATCAAGTCCTTGCGGGCATTGGTCTGAAAAACAGCTTCTGCTTCTGCGAGATGTAGGCGTGAGTTGACCCCAAGCGTTTCGCCTTCATCACAAGCAACGGCAGTCACGCCAAGTCCACGTTGGCGGGCCAACTCAACCACGTCTGTAAGGTAGTATTCGCCTTGAGAGTTTTGCGGAGTGATCTCTTCAATCAACGAAAACAATGTATCGCGGTGAGCAAGCATAACGCCTGAATTGCAGAAAGTTACGGCGCGTTCTTCATCAGACGCATCGGCAAACTCAACAATCCGATCGAGCTGGTTGCCGGACATAATCAGGCGTCCGTATTTGCCGGGTTCAGCCGTTTCAAAGCCAAGCACAACCACGGCGTTTTCGGCTTTGGCCGCCACCATTTTTGTAAGTGTTTCTGCTGTCACAAATGGCGTGTCGCCAAAAAGGACAATTACATCGCCGTCAAAACCTTTTAGGGCTTCTCGACACACATCGACTGCGTGGGCCGTTCCGTTTTGTTCTTTTTGCTCCACGACGATGACATCTTCATCAAAATCGTTGGCCGCGGTTCGGACTGCGTCAAACCCGTGTCCAGCCACAACGACGGTTCGAGCGGGCGATAATGCGCTTCCTGCTTGCATGGCGTGTACCAGCATCGGCGTGTTTGCGATGGGATGAAGGACCTTCGGCAGGTCAGAATTCATCCGTGTGCCTTTGCCTGCGGCCAGGATGACAAGTGCGATGCTCATCTGATTTCTCTTTTATTTCGATTGTGCCCGTTTTATCCGAGTGCAGGAAGGGTGCAAGGCCAAGGGCCATCAATTCAGGTTGCGCCTTGTAACAGCGGTGCGCGGGAATTCGCGCAGTCGGCATGGAGCAGTACATGAAGACCGTGGTTTTTGATTTGGACGGTACCCTGGCGGACACCAGTGGAGATTTGATTGCGGCCGCGAATGTTTGCTTCCGCGATATGGGCTATGGAGATGTGCTTTCTTTGGAAAGAGACGCAGGTGTGGCTCTGCGTGGTGGGCGGCGTATGTTGGCTGAAGGTTTGACGCGGTTAGGTGTGATGGATGAGGCTATGGTCTCGAAATACTATCCGGTTCTGTTGGAGGCGTATGGTGGAGCTATTGCAGAGCATACCGCTCTTTATGACGGTGCAATGACCGCTGTTGAGGTGTTGAAAACTCAGGGCTACGGTGTCGGAATTTGCACCAACAAGCCGGAGGGGTTGGCTGAAAAACTGCTCTATGCTCTTGGCGTGCGGGACGCGTTTGGAGCATTAGTTGGTGCTGACACGTTGCCGGTACGCAAGCCGGATCCTCTGCCTTTGATTGAAACGGCGAAACGATTACATGGTGATCCTAGGCACACATTGCTTGTCGGCGACAGTGATACTGACCGAAATACGGCCCGGGCGGCAGGTGTGCCCAGCGTGTTGGTGACCTTTGGACCGAGTGGCGAAGATATGGCAGCGTTGGAGCCAGAAGCTTTGTTGCATGATTACGAAGCTTTGCCACAAGTTGTGGCAGCATTGATTGGACGAAACCCTTCCTGAGGTGAGGTCGAGGCAGTTTGCCAATCACTTAGCTGGACTTGAGACATAGAGAGCACTGACATGACCGAAAAATTTACAGGAAGCTTCACGCAGCAAGAGCCGATTTCTGATGAGGCAATTGAAGCTGCGGTTACGGTTATGCGGAGCGGGCGCTTGCATCGCTACAATCTTTCCGAAGGTGAGCTTGGTGAAGTTTCGTTGCTTGAGCAGGAATTCGCTACCTTGGCGGGCAGCAAATTCTGTCTGGCAGTTGCTTCCGGTGGCTATGCTCTGGCCTGTGCCTTGAGGGCAATGCAGGTGAAGCCTGGCGACCGTGTGCTTACCAATGCGTTTACTTTAGCGCCTGTGCCTGGCGCAATTGCTAGTGTCGGCGCAGTGCCAGTTTTTGTCGGAGTCACCGAAGGCCTGGTCATTGACCTTGAAGATCTTAAGGCCAAAGCGGAGCAGGCCGATGTGCTCATGTTGTCCCACATGCGGGGGCACATTTGCGACATGGATGCACTCATAGCTATGTGTGACGCTCATGGCGTCAAAGTGATTGAGGATTGTGCCCACACTATGGGCGGCGCCTGGAGAGGAGTGGCATCGGGCCGGCATGGCGCTATGGCGTGTTACTCAACCCAAACCTACAAGCATATCAATTCCGGCGAGGGCGGCTTCCTGATCAGCGACGACGAAGAGTTGATGGCGCGGGCGATAATGCTCTCTGGTAGCTATATGCTTTACGAGAGGCATGGTGCGGCGCCATCTGCCGAAGTTTTCGAGCAAGTTAAGTATCATACCCCAAATGTCTCTGGCCGCATGGATCATTTGCGCGCCGCGATTTTGCGGCCACAACTGCGTAGCCTCGAAAAGCAGGTGGAAAATTGGAACACGCGGCATGATATCTTACTGTCCGGTTTGCGGGACACGCCCGGTCTTACGGTGGTCGAGCGGCCGGAAGGGGAGGCCTATGTCGGGAGTTCCATTCAATTTTTGCTGTTGGATTGGACCGAAGTACAAATTGGCGAGGTCTTGCACCGCTGTGCTGAGTGCGGTGTTGAACTAAAATGGTTTGGTGGCGCGGAGCCGGTGGCCTTTACATCGCGCTATGACAGTTGGCGCTATGCGCCGTCTGAGCCGATGCCCGCAACCGACCGTATTCTAAAAGGCATTGTGGATATGCGCATCCCGCTGACGTTTTCTGAGGCGGATTGCGCTTTGATCGCGCGCATCATTCGGTCGGAAATCAGCGCAGTGTATCAAGCGGGCTGAGCCTGCTTCAAAGGATGTCGAGCACAGTCTCAGGTGGGCGGCCCAAAGCGGCTTTGCCGTTGGTCAATACAATTGGGCGTTCGATCAGTTTGGGGTTTTCTGCCATCGCCGCTAACAAGGTGGCGTCATCATCTGACTTGGACAAACCCAAATCTTTGAACAAGGATTCTTTCGCGCGCATCATGTCGATCACAGGTAAGCCCAGAAGCGCGCGCGCTTCTGTGAGCTCTTCTACGCTAGGGGCGTCTTCGAGGTAGCGACGTACAGTGACCTCGCCTTTGGCTTCCACCAACGCGAGGGTTTGGCGTGATTTGGAGCAGCGTGGGTTGTGCCAGATTGTTATCATAGCCAGTCCTCACGTTTGCTTCCGACGGCCTCTGCCACGTTGGTGAAACCGTCTTTTTGCAGCAGTTTATCTAGGTCTCGAATGATCGTTTCCGCCAGTGAGAAGCCGCTAAAGACCAATGCTGTATAGAGCTGCACCGCGCTCGCACCGGCGCAGATTTTTGTATAGGTCTGCTCCGCAGACCCAATGCCGCCAACACCAATCAGCGGGATTGTACCTTCAGTCAACTTGGACAGCTGCGCGAGGACGCGTGTGGATTTCTCAAACAGAGGTGCTCCCGACAGGCCACCAGCCTGATCCTTGTGCGCGCTTTTCAGATCTGCGCGGGACAATGTCGTATTGGTCGCGATGATCGCGTCCAACTGGCTGTCCTTCGCCACTTCGGCAATTTCCGCCAGTTCGTCGGGTGTCAGATCTGGGGCGATCTTCAGGAAAACCGGAATTTTTCGATCTAGGTTGTTTCGGGTTTCCATCACTCCCGCCAGAAGCGCCGACAGGGCGGCTTTCCCCTGCAAGTCACGTAGTTTCTCTGTGTTGGGCGAACTGACGTTGACGGTGGCAAAGTCCAGATGCGCGCCACAATGAGCCAGCACGCGGGCGAAGTCTGCGGCGCGATTGTCGCTGTCCTTGTTAGCCCCGAGGTTGAGACCTATCACAGCGTTGCGCGGGCGTTTTGCAAGGCGGCTACCGATGGCGTCCATGCCGTCGTTGTTAAAACCAAACCTGTTGATGGCGGCTTTGTCTTCGGTCAAGCGGAATAGGCGCGGCTTCGGATTGCCAGTTTGTGGGCGGGGCGTTGCGGCGCCAACTTCCACAAAGCCAAAACCCGATTTGGAAAGCGCGTCCAAAGCGGTGGCGTTTTTGTCAAACCCTGCTGCCAACCCAACAGGGTTGGGCAAATCGAGGCCTGCGAGAGTGGTTCTGAGGCGCGGCGAAGTGATCTCGCCGGGCGCATTGCCTAGGCCCATTTCCAGCGTTTTCAGAGCTATGCTATGAGACTTTTCCGGGTCCATGCTGCGCAGGACGTTCATGCCAACAGTTTCTAGACTGCGCTTCAGGCTCATAACAACACTCCGGCCGGGAATTCGTGCTTGCCGTTAACCAGCGGCAGGGGCTGTGCCCAGGTCACATCGGTCAGGCGCAGCTCGCGATAAAGATGCGGGAACTCTGCGCCCCCACGAGAGACTTCCCACTTCAGATCATCACCCATCTGGTCACTTTCACACGCCAGCAAGAACAGGCCCTCCTTGCCTGAAAAGTGTTTTGTTGCCGTTTCGGCAGCTTGCCCGGCGGTAGAGAAATGCACATAACCATCGGCCACATCAACAGGCGCGCCCACGGAGTGCCCTTCGGTCCGCAGCGCGGCCCATTCGTCGGAGCGGAATATCTTGAAGATTAGCATGGTCTGCTCATGCAACGGACAAGGCATAAGGTCAAGTACGACCAGAATTGTTAAACCTTTGACATTTGAGCCGATTAAACTGCACGATATTGACTGAACGATAAAAAGAGAGGGGATTCTCCATGATTACTCGATTGATGACAGGGGCGGCGGCATTGGCGCTCACAGCTGGTTTTGCGGCTGCGGATTACACATTGAACGTTATTCACATCAACGACTTGCACAGCCGTATTGAGCCGATCAACAAATACGACTCTACCTGTAAGGCCGAAGACAACGCTGAAGGTAAGTGCTTTGGCGGCTATGCCCGTGTTGCGACCAAAATCGCGCAGTTGCGTGAAGAGCTTTCGGGGCAAAATGTTGTCGTGTTGGACGCAGGCGATCAGTACCAAGGCTCTCTGATGTACACCACCTATAAGGGTGATGTGGAAATCGAGATGATGGAGAAGATCGGTTTTGACGTCATGGCGGTGGGCAACCACGAATTTGACGATGGCCCCGAAGGTCTGTTGAAGCTGGTAGAAGGCGTGTCTTTCCCAGTGATCTCCGGCAACCTTGACGTGTCACAATCCAACCTACTTGCTGGTAAAGTTGGTAACCATGTTGTTTTGGAAGTTGGCGGTGAGAAAATTGGCATCATCTCCGCGCTGGCGACTGACACGGAAGAGACTTCCAGTCCAGGTGAAGCGGTGATCTTCCAAGACGAAATCCAATCGCTGCAGGCGGATGTGGATGCTCTGACCGCAGAAGGCGTGACTAAAATCATCGCGCTGAACCACGTAGGCGTGAAAAAAGACATGGAAATTGCGGGCGCGGTGACCGGTGTTGATGCGGTTGTTGGCGGCCATTCTCACACCAAGTTCTCCAATACCGAAGAAGGTGCGATGGTATATCCAACCATGGTTGGCAATGTGCCGGTTGTGCAAGCCTACGCCTATTCCAAATATGTTGGGCACCTCGTGCTGACCTTTGACGGCGAAGGAAACGTGACTGCAGCAACAGGTGATACCATCCTGCTGGATGCGTCTGTACCTGAAGACGAGGCCATTGTGGCGCGCGTGAAAGAGCTTGCCGGACCAATTGAAGAGATGAAATCTCGCGTAGTTGCGTCCACCGATGCGGTAATTGATGGCGATCGCGGTTCTTGCCGCGCTGGCGAATGCGCCATGGGCAACCTGATTGCTGATGCGATGCTGGATCGAGTGAAAGATCAAGGCGTTGAAATCGCGATTCAAAACGGTGGCGGCATCCGTGCTTCCATTGATGCGGGCGAAGTGACCATGGGCGAAGTGTTGACCGTGCTGCCGTTCCAGAACACGCTCTCGACTTTCCAAGTGACTGGCGAAACCATAGTAGCGGCGCTTGAAAACGGTGTGAGCAAGCTGGAAGATGGCGCAGGCCGTTTCCCGCAGGTTGCTGGCATGAGCTACACCTTTGATGGCGCGGCAGAAGCTGGCAGCCGTATTAGCGACGTGATGGTTGGCGATGCGCCAATTAATCTCGCCAAAACCTACGGTGTTGTGTCCAACAACTATGTGCGTAACGGTGGTGACGGCTACAAAATGTTCCGTGATGCAGATAACGCCTACGACTATGGCCCAGACTTGGCAGATGTGACTGCGGAGTACATCGCCGAGAAAGGCGCAGCTGGCGCTGTGCTGGACGGTCGTATTAGCAAGAAGTAAGCGAGCGCGCTTGACGTTTTGGGCCCTCGCCAGGAAACTGGCGAGGGCTTTCTTTTGGGGTACAGATGGATCATCCGCTTATCGACCTGATCAATCAGAAAATCCGCGAAGCGGAAGAAGCTGGTGACTTTGACAACCTTGAAGGGGCGGGCAGGCCGTTGCTGAAGGACGACGATCCGGAAAACGCGTTGCTCAATCGACTGGTAAAAGAGGCTGGCGGTGTACCGGAATTTGTATCGCTATCGCGCGAGTTGGCAAAACTGCGGGAAGAGATGCGGGAAACCGGAGATCGCACGCGGCGGCAAGAGATCATGAAAGAGATGTCGATGATGGACGCCAAGATCGAGCTGGCGCGAAAGACCTATCGCTGATGTGTGGACGGTTTGCGATCACTTTGCCGACCGATGCGATGGCGCAGTTGTTTGCGGCCACACCAGCCAACAATCTGCCCAAGGTGCCTAACTTCAATGTGTGCCCCACAAATCAGATACATGTGATCTTGGGCGAAGGGGAGGCGACGCGGCGGTTGGTGTCGATGCGCTGGGGCTTTATTCCGCATTGGTATAAAACTGCCACGGACGGACCTTTGCTGATCAATGCGCGGGCGGAGACTTTGGCGGAAAAGCCTGCGTTTCGAAACGCCTGTCGGGAGCGGCGGTGTTTGATCCCTGTGACGGGGTTTTACGAATGGACCAAGGACGGAGAAGGCGTACGTTGGCCATGGTACATCTCCGAAGGCGCGCCCTTGGCCTTAGCTGGGGTGTGGCAGGAATGGACGCAGGGCGATGAGGCCATGAGCACCTGCGCGATCGTGACCACCGCAGCCAACGAAACCATGTCCCAAGTCCACCACCGAATGCCGGTTGTGATTGACGAAGAAGACTGGGGATTGTGGCTTGGCGAGCAGGGGCACGGGGCGGCCACTCTGATGCAGGCGGCGGATGAGAATCTCCTGTCTATTCATCAAGTTGATCGTGCGGTGAACTCCAATCGTGCGGCAGGTCCTGCGTTGATCGAGCCGATCTAGTATTCGATTTTTGGCGAAGGTCCGAGGCGGATTTTCAAGAAAACTGCGACAATCCTTCAGCTTCAGAAGGGCCGGTAGTACCTTGGCGACGCGCGGTTGTCCTGAGATGATGAGACGAACTTTTTGGAGGGTCCCATGTCCCGGTCTTCGTATTACGCACCGCAAGGCGGTCTGCCGCCGCAAACCCAATTGCTCACCGATAGGGCGATGTTCACAGAGAGCTTTGCCGTCATTCCGAAAGGCACGCTCACCGACATCGTGACGTCCAACCTGCCATTTTGGAGCGCCGCGCGGTTTTGGGTGATCGCCCGGCCAATGAGCGGTTTCTCGGAGACGTTTTCGCACTATATCGCTGAGGTGTCTCCGGGTGGGGGCAGCGACAATCCGGAGCTTAATCCAGAAGCGCAGGGTGTGCTGTTTGTGGTTGAAGGCAGCATCGTTGTCACGATCGAGGGCGAACGGCATGAGCTTGAGGACGGCGGCTATGCATATTTGCCCGCGGGCAGCAATTGGGCACTAAAAAATGTAAGTGGTGCACCGGCAAAATTCCACTGGATTCGCAAGAAACATGAGGCGGTTGAGGGGATTGAGATGCCGGAGGCCTTTGTCACTTCGGATGCTGAGACGCCAATCAATTACATGCCGGACACAGATGGAAAATGGGGCACGACGCGTTTTGTCGAGCCGGACGATCTGCGTCATGACATGCACGTCAATATCGTGACCTTTGAGCCGGGCGGGGTGATCCCGTTTCTGGAGACCCATGTGATGGAACATGGCCTGTATGTTCTGGAAGGCAAAGCGGTCTACAAACTCAATCAGGACTGGGTTGAGGTCGAGGCTGGCGATTACATGTGGTTGCGCGCCTTCTGCCCGCAGGCTTGTTACGCGGGCGGGCCGGGTAAATTTCGCTATCTGCTCTATAAAGATGTGAATCGCCATATGGCGCTTTGAGGCGGCTCGTAGGGCGTTTTGCTTGCAACTGATTGGGTTGTGGCAAAAGGCCTTTGGTTGGTAGCGATAACAATTGCATGTGGGCGGGTTTTCCGCCCCTTTTGGGGTGGCAATCGCAGAGCAAACCCTATCAATTGGCCTTTCAGGACATAATGGAACGCGTGTTATGAATGAGCGTAAGATCACGGTTTTTATCAATGGGTTTGGTCGTATCGGCCGGACGGTTTTGCGCATCTTGGCTAAGGGGCAGCACCCTGAATTTGAGATTGTCGGGATCAACGACATAGAGCCGCTGGAGACCTGTGCCTACCTGTTTGAGTTTGATAGTGTTTTTGGCGCGTATCCGGGGGACGTTGAGGCTGGCGAAAAGACGCTTTCCGTTGACGGACTGACCATTCCTTTTCATGCCGTGAGCGACCTGAGCGGTCTTGATTTGAGCGACGTTGATGTGGTGCTGGAATGTACTGGTATGGCTGGTGCGCGGGCTGTGGCTGAGCGGGGACTTGCGGCTGGAGCGGCTAAGGTATTGATTTCCGGCCCTTCTGACGAGGCGGATGACACCATTGTTCTGGGGGCAAATCAGGAGCTCTTACAGGACCAAAAGATCCTGTCCAACGCGTCTTGCACGACCAATGCTCTGGCGCCGTTGATGCGTGTCTTGGACGAAGAGTTTGGCCTAATCAGTGGGCATATGACCACCGTGCATTGCTATACTGGGAGTCAACCAACAGTGGATAAGCCGCGCGCTGATCTGGCGCGGAGCCGGGCGGCGGCGCTGTCGATGGTGCCGACCACCACCTCGGCGCAGCGGATGATTGATAAGGTTTTGCCGCATCTGAAAGGACGTGTGGAAGCGCGCGCCATTCGGGTTCCAACGGCAAGTGTGTCTGCCATTGATCTGACAATTCAGACTGAAAAAGATGTGACAGTTGAGACGGTTAATGTCTGCTTAAAAGCAGCGGCAGAGCGAGAGGGTATCTTGGGTTGGAGCACCAAGCCGCTTGTCTCGACCGACCTGCGGGCGCGACCGGAATCGTTGATTGTGAGTGAGCGAGAAACCAGCGTGTCTGTGGGCGGGCTGCTGCGCGTCTTTGGCTGGTATGACAACGAATGGGGCTTTTCCAACCGCATGTTGGATATGGCCAGAGTGATGGGGCGGCGCTGAGCTGCGCGAGGGGATTTTGGAGACAACGAACGATGACTAATACCAAAGATCAGGATCGCGCCCGTCAAGCGGCGCTGGATTATCACGAATTCCCCAAGCCGGGTAAGTTGGAAATCCGCGCGACCAAACCGATGGCAACAGGGCGTGACCTGAGTCGGGCCTATAGCCCCGGCGTGGCCGAGGCCTGTATCGAGATTGAAAAAAACCCCTCGGATGCAACGCGTTACACCGCGAAAGGCAATCTGGTTGCGGTGATTTCCAACGGTACTGCTGTGCTTGGTCTTGGCGATATTGGCGCGCAGGCGTCTAAGCCGGTGATGGAAGGCAAGGCGGTTCTTTTCAAAAAATTCGCCGGGATCGACTGTTTTGACATCGAAGTGAACGAGCCTGATCCGGAAAAACTCGCCGATTTGGTCTGTCGTCTGGAACCTACTTTCGGGGCAATCAATTTAGAAGATATTAAAGCGCCGGACTGCTTCCTTGTGGAGCGTCTTTGCAAAGAGCGCATGAACATTCCGGTGTTCCACGATGACCAGCACGGCACCGCGATTGTTGCGGCTGCGGCGGCCTATAATGCGCTGATCGTGGCAAAAAAGAATGTTGAAGACATCAAGGTTGTCGCGCTGGGCGCGGGGGCGGCGGGGATTGCCTGCCTAAAGATGCTGATGACTATGGGCGTTCAGCATGAAAACATCTTGATGCTGGACAGCAAAGGCGTGGTGCACAAGCAGCGCAACGACCTGACGGCGGAGAAGGCGGAGTTTGCGCAGGCCACTGACAAGCGGACCACAATGGAGGCCATGGAGGGGGCGGACCTGTTCCTTGGTGTGTCTGGTCCGGGCCTGTTGACCAAAGAAATGGTTGAGCAGATGGCGGATGATCCGATCATCTTTGCGCTGGCCAACCCAACGCCTGAAATCATGCCGGAGTTGGCACGTGAGGCCGCGCCGGGCGCGTTGATCGCGACAGGACGGTCAGACTACCCGAACCAAGTCAATAACGTGTTGTGTTTCCCTTTCATCTTCCGAGGTGCGTTGGATGCTGGCGCGACCGAAATCAACGACGCAATGAAGCTGGCTTGTGTGGAAGCCATTGCTTCGTTGGCGCGGGAAACCACGTCTGCTGAAGTTGGGGTGGCTTATAAGGGCGAGACCTTGGCGTTTGGCCCTAACTACCTGATTCCAAAGCCGTTTGATCCGCGCCTTCTGCCGACAATTGCGGTGGCGGTGGCCAAAGCGGCAATTGAGTCTGGTGTGGCAACCAAAGAACTTGATCTGCATGCCTATGAGAACAAGCTGCAGGCGCAGGTGTTCCGCTCTTCGATGATCATGCGCCCGGTGTATGAGGCCGCGAGCATGAGCCGGCGTCGCGTTGTGTTTGCTGAGGGCGAAGACGAGCGCGTGCTGCGGACAGCGCAAGCCATGCTCGAGGATACGGTTGACACACCGGTGTTGATTGGGCGTCCTGAAGTTGTCGCGCATCGTCTTGAAAAGGCTGGATTAAAGATCAAACCGGGTGTTGATTTTGAACTGATCAATCCAGAGCAGGATGAGCGGTATCGCGATTACTGGACGCATTATCATGCTAAGTTGCGCCGTCAGGGTGTGAGCCCTGATAGTGCGCGGGCAATCATGCGGACCAACAACACTGCTATTGCAGCCATTGCGGTGGATCGTGGGGACGCGGACAGCATGATCTGCGGCACCTTTGGCGAGTATCGTTGGCATCTGCGATACGTGACAGAGATGTTGAAAAACAAACACTTGCATCCGGTTGGGTCACTGTCACTGATCATTCTGGACAAGGGGCCGCTGTTCCTTGCTGACACGCACATTCACATTGAACCAACCTCAGAACAGGTAGCGGAAACCGTGATTGCGGCGGCACGACATGTGCGGCGGTTTGGCGTGGATCCGAAGATCGCGCTGTGCTCTGGGAGCCAGTTTGGCAACTTGGATTCACACTCTGGGCGGGTGATGCGCGGAGCGTTGGATCTGCTGGATCAAAATGACTATGACTTTGAATATGAGGGGGAAATGCACACTGATGCGGCCCTTGATTCAGAGTTGCGCGAGCGGTTGTTCCCTGGCGGTCGTTTGACGGGCAAAGCCAATGTGCTGGTTTACTCCAACACAGATGCGGCGGGTGCGACCCGTAACATCTTGAAATCCGTATCGGATGGACTGGAAGTTGGGCCAATTCTGATGGGCATGGGCAACCGGGCGCACATTGTGACGCCATCCATCACTGTGCGCGGTTTGCTCAACATTGCCGCATTGGCGGGCACCGAGGTGTCGACCTACGGCTAAGCCACATTTGAAGCGATGCAACAGGCCCCGTTAACCATGGTTTTCGGGGTCTGTTTTGTATCTGCATTACGTCGGTATTGCGTAGGTGTGGGACTTGTGTCGCAGGATACAGGTAAACACTACGGCGTTGCACAGGGTGTTGCGTAACGCACCGCTTAAAGCGGCCAAAACACCAGAATCGCCGGGATTGAGACGGCCACCACCAGTACTTCCAACGGCAGACCGATGCGCCAGTAGTCACCAAATTGGTAGCCTCCGGGCCCCAAGATCAGCGTGTTGTTCTTGTGGCCAATTGGCGTGAGGAAGGCAGAGGAGGCGGCAACCGCAACCGCCATTAGGAACGGGTCAGGCGACACGCCAAGTGCTTGTGCCATTTGGATGCCGACAGGCGCGGCGACGATGGTGGTGGCGGTGTTGTTGAGCACGTCGCTGAGCGTCATGGTCACCAGCATCAGCAGCGTGAGCACCGCCCAGGCGGGCAGTCCGGAGGTAAGGTCGATCAGACCGTTGGCGATGAGGGCGGTGCCACCGGAGCTGTCGAGCGCTGCGCCAAGCGGGATCATGGAGCCAAGCAGCACAACTACGGGCCACTCGACATGGTCGTAGAGTTCGGAGAGCGGGACAATTTTGGCGAGCACATAAGCGATGACCACAAGGCCCAAAGCGATGGGCAGATAGATTAGGCCTAAGGAAGCGGCGGCGACAGCGCCGACAAACAGACCAATGGCGAGCCACATCTTGCTGTTGGCGGTCACTGTCAGGCCGCGATCTGCAAGGGGGAGGCAGCCGAGCCATTTGGTGACGTCCGGGCCACGGTCTTTGTGCACGAGGATCAGGAGGATGTCGCCGGGTTGCACCACGGTTTTGCGGATCTGGCTGCGGACGCGGCGGCCTTCGCGGGAGATGCCCATAAGGACTGCACCTTGTCGCCAGGCGAGACCGAGGGCGGCTGCGGTTTTGTCAGCAATGCGCGCTGTTTCGGGCACGACCACTTCTACAATATCGAGGCCATCGCCGGCGGCTTTGAGCTGCTCCTCTCGTTTCTCATCGGAGAAGTTCAGGGAGAGGGCGGTGCGAAACTCATCTAGGGCGTCCGGCGTGGCTTCGAGCACCAAAGCGTCGCCCTCGCGCAGGATGTTGGTGCGGGCCGAGCCGTAGAGGCGTTTGCCGTCCCGCATTAGGCCGAGGATCTGCACATCGGCTTCTTCGGCATCGGGTTCTAGTTCGCCCAAGCGTTTGCCAATCAGTTTGCTTTCTACAGGTACGGTGAGTTCAGCTATGTATTGGCCGAGGTCGGCAACCTTTTTGCCTGCGTCTTCGCGGTCTGGAATGAGGCGCCAACCTATCAGGGCGACAAACAGCAGACCGGCAATGGCGGTTAGGCCGCCCACAGGGGCGAAGTCAAACATCTTGAATGGCTCGCCAAGGCTTTCTTCGCGGATGGAGGCAATAATGATGTTAGGCGGCGTACCGATGAGCGTGGCCATGCCACCAAGAATGGTGGCGAAGGATAGAGGCATGAGAGATTTGGACGGGCTGCGACCTGCCTTGCGGGCGGTTTGGATGTCCACAGGCATCAGGAGCGCGAGAGCGGCGACGTTGTTCATGAAGGCAGAAAGAACAGCCCCAACTGCGCCGATGATGGCAATGTGGTTGCCAAGGGAGCGGGCACTGTCAACCAAGGTGCGGGTGATTAGCCCGACGGCGCCAGAACGGACGAGGCCTGCAGAGACGATCAAGACCAGCGCGACGATAAGCGTGGCCGGGTGGCCGAAGCCTGAAAATGCGTCTTTTGTGGGGACCACACCTGCCGTTACAGCAATCATCAGAGCAGCAAACGCAACCATATCGTAGCGGAAGCGCCCCCAGAGCAGCATGACAAAGACGCCGCCAAAGAGGCTGAACAAAATTATCTGATCGGGTGTCATAAAAAGGCCTGTGCGCAAATTTTGTTGCTCCAGAGTCAATCGCAGAGACACAGGAAACGCAAGTCGCTTGCGGCCTTTGGTTGCCTTGACGTATAGAGAGCCCTGAAAAAGCGATACTGCCAATAGATAACCGGAGGCGAACCATGGCCGGCCACAGTAAATGGGCAAACATTCAGCACCGCAAAGGGCGTCAGGACGCCGCGCGTTCCAAGCTGTTTTCCAAACTTTCCAAAGAGATCACCGTTGCAGCCAAGATGGGCGACCCTGATCCAGAGAAGAACCCACGTCTGCGTTTGGCTGTGAAAGAAGCCAAGAGCCAATCTGTGCCAAAAGACGTGATTGATCGTGCGATCAAGAAGTCGGTTGCGGGTGAAGGCGACGACTATGAGGAGATCCGCTATGAGGGCTATGGCCCAAACGGCGTGGCGGTGATTGTCGAAACCATGACCGACAACCGCAATCGGACGGCTTCGACTGTGCGCTCCACCTTTACCAAGAGTGGCGGTAACCTCGGCGAAACCGGCTCAGTAGGCTTCATGTTCGATCGCAAGGGCGAAGTGACCTATGGCGCGGAGGCTGGCGATGCGGATTCTGTATTTGAAGCGGCCATTGAGGCAGGTGCCGAAGATGTGGAAAGCTCCGAAGAAGGCCACATCATTTGGTGTGAAGACACCGACCTGAACGAAGTTTCAAACGCATTGGAAGCTGCTCTGGGCGAGTCTGTCAGCACCAAATTGGTGTGGAAACCCACCACCACGACTGAACTTGACCTTGAAGGTATGCAGAAGTTGATGCGCCTGATTGATGCGTTGGAAGATGACGACGATGTGCAGCGCGTAACCGCAAACTTTGAAGCCTCAGATGAGGTGATGGACCAGCTGTAAGCGGCTGTTCTGTCAGGGATTGGAAGGGCGCGCTCCGTTGGGGGCGCGCTCTTTTTCTTTGCGCAGAACATCGCGGATTTTGCTGGTGGGCAAGCCAAGGAAGGCCAGCGCGGCGATGGGGCTGCGCAGGATCAGGTTTTGCAGCAGGATTGGGCCGGCCATGCCCAGCAGGACGCCGAGGGCGGTGATGGCCCAGACATGGCCGGGCGCTTCAAACCTCCACCAGGTCATTGTGACGGCAGCAGTGAAGAACACGTGGAACAGGTAAATTGCGTAGGCCTTAGTGCCGATGTCCGCAAGGCGGTCGTGACGGGGGCGTAGCATCAGCAGCCCGAAACAAGCGGAAAGTCCCAGCGCTATGGACAGCAGGCGGCGGGGCATGCCGGTCAGGATCAGCTCTTGTGTGGCGAGGCGGTAGCCTATGACCAGTCCAAGGGTGAGCAGGAGCGCGCCGAGCGGACGTGCCCAAGGTGCGTTGCGTAGCAATTGGCGGAAGTTAGGTGTTTGCGCGATCCAGTAGCCGGACATGAAAAACGGTAGCAAGAATGACGCGTTGGTTATTGAGAACCAGTTGGTTGCGGGAAGTGGCAGCAGGCCAAGGCCCCACCAAGCAACGCCCAAAAAGCCAAGCCCGGCCGCGATATGGCGGTGCCAGCGTTCCCCGGCCAAGCAGACAAGCAGCATGGCGGTGGTCATGATAAGAAAGCTGGCTTGGAGGAACCAAAAATGCGCGTAGCTGGTGATGTAGATCAATGGCAGAGGCGGTTGTGAGATTCCAACCATATGGCGGGCGAGCCAGAACAGCGTGCCCACTGAGACCATTGGCACCAACAGACGGCGGGCCTTTTTACGGATCGTGGTGCGGACATCTGGCCAGAGGCCAGTGGCACGGGCAAAGACCAAGCCGGAGATGAAGCTGAAAACCGGCATCCGCATATCCTCAGTTGTGTGGCTGAGGATGCTGATGGGGTGATCAAGCGGCAGTTCCAGACCGTAGCTGGGTGATATGCCGACCATATGGTGCAAGACAAGGATGAGACAGACGATGGCGCGCAGGGTGTCGATCTCCGCACGCATGGCTGCCGTTTGTGGCATCTGTGACGTTATTGTTGGCATTTTCTATGCCTCACCATTCGCCCCAAGGGCGATTGTTTCTAGTCTATCTGGATCGTCCTGTGCTGTCTTGCTTGGCTTTGTTTAACCGTGTTTGCGGGACAGAGCGCGGCCAGAGTTGGTCATTTTTTGGGCAAAGTGGCCTGCGTTTGAGTTGTCAGGCTTTGACGGGCGGCCGCGCGAACCGCTTTGGTGAGTGGGGCAAGGGCGGGCGCCAAGAGGCGGCTGGACTGCCAGAATAAGGGCGTGTCGTAGGTGGTGTCTGGGATCAGCGGCACCAAGGCGCCGCTGGCCAGATGGGATCGCACCAGTGGCTCGGGGTTCATGCCCCAGCCAAGGCCCAACAGGCAGGCCTCGACAAAGCCGGTGGAGGAAGGCAAGCGGTGGCTAGGCGGTGTTGGCGTGACGCCCAGGTTTTCCGCCATCCACGTCTCTTGCAAGCGGTCCTTGGCGTCAAAGATCAGGATAGGGGCCGTTGCGATGGCCTCTGCGGTGACGCCGTGGGGGAAGCGTTGCTCCATATACGCAGGGCTGGCGGAAGGCACATAGCGCATTGGCCCTAATGGGGTGCTGTCGCAGCCTGCAATGGGAGCTTCGTGTGCGGTCACAGCGGCAACCACTTCGCCACGACGCAGCCAATCGGCCGAGAAATCCTGATCGTCGACCACCAGATCAAAAAGTAGATCGGGAACTTGGGCAGCGGCTTTGAGGAACCATGTGGCGAGGCTGTCAGCAGTGACAGCTATGCGTAGACGTGCAGTACGCGGGGCGAGTTTTGCAAGGTCGCGGGACAAGGCGCCTTCGAGCATACCGACCTGATCGAGGTGCGCAGCGAGGCGGCGGCCGGTTTCCGTGCCTTCGCAGGGCGTGCCGCGCAACACCAATGGCATACCGACGCGTTCTTCCAGTGCCTTCAGGCGTTGAGAGATGGCGGATTGGGTGACGCCCAGTTCCTGTGCTGCGCCATCAAAGCTGCCGGTGCGCAGGATCGCTGCGAGGGCGGCGAGATGGGCGTAGTCTAGAGTCATTGTAGCTTGGCTGCGGTGCCGTGAGTAGGTCTGATCCGGTACTGATCCGGGTTTAGCGTTGAG
Source organism: Shimia sp. (assembly GCA_024224295.1). Taxonomy (GTDB): domain Bacteria; phylum Pseudomonadota; class Alphaproteobacteria; order Rhodobacterales; family Rhodobacteraceae; genus Shimia. The sequence continues at coordinate 36,217 of JAAENN010000275.1, forward strand.
GTGTCATGAGCCAGCGCCCAATCTTTGGCCTCATTTAGCGTCATGCCGAGGTTCACCGCCAACTTGTCCGCCAGCGCATAGGCGGAGCGGCTGGGATGCAGCTTGGTCAACAATGCGACGTGGCGCAGGCGGGCTTCTGGGAATTGGTCGAGACAATGCTTGATGTCGTCTTTTGGCAGCTGAAAATGGTGGGCTAGTGCGTTGTGCAAGAAGAGCGCATCATGGCCTGCTGCTTCCAGTCGACGGCAGTAATCCAAATTGCTTTCCCCTTTGGCGGGCGGCAGAGTTTTGTAGCTCGGAAGTGCCATAAGCTGTCCTAATGCGGTCTCAGATGTTTTAATTTGAGTAATTCACGCGCGGGCCGTAGTCAAACCGCAAGACAAAAGTGCAATGGATAACCGCTAGGGGCAAGACGATATGGGCGAGACAGGCATTTGGGGGCCGGCATTGGCCGGGTTTGCGTTGGGGTTTTCGCTGATCATGGCGATAGGTGCGCAAAATGCCTTTGTTCTGCGACAAGGGCTGCGGGGTGAATATGTGCTACCGCTGGTGCTGACCTGCGCGGTGAGTGACGCCATTCTGATCACGCTGGGCGTGGCAGGCTTTGGCGCGTTGATCGCGGCGAATCCGAGCATGATTGAGTGGGTTCGGTATGGTGGTGCGGCGTTTCTATTTGTTTATGGCGCGCTGAACTTCAAGGCTGCGGCGGCAGGCGGCGACGCCTTGCAGGACAAAGGACGTACGGCGGGAAGCTTTGGCGCGGCAGTGATGACCTGCGTGTTGCTGACTTGGGCCAATCCGCATGTGTATCTGGACACGGTAGTGCTTTTGGGTGGGATATCTGCACAATATGCGCCGGGCTGGGCCTTTGGCGCAGGTGCGGTCACGGCCAGCTTTGTGTTTTTCTTCTCTCTCGGCTTTGGCGCGAAACTGTTGCGGCCTTTCTTTGTCAATCCACGCTCATGGCAGATTTTGGATGTGCTGGTCGGGCTGACCATGTGGGCGATTGCCGCGAAATTGATCTGGGGGATGTGAGCGGGCGCACATATGTTGTGAGGATACACCTGTTTTGTGCGGCAGGCGAATGGCCATATCCTTCTGGTAGCAAGTCAGGAGGACGCCATGAGTTGGAACCCAGCCTTAGAGCCAACATTGCCAGATGCCACCGCATTGGAGGCGATTGAGACGGTCATTGTGCCGCGATCGCGAGATTTGGGCGGATTTTCTGTGCGGCGGGCTTTGCCTGCGCCCAAACGGCAGATGGTGGGCCCATTCATTTTCTTTGATGAGGCGGGGCCGGCGGAGTTTTTGACCGGGCAGGGCATTGATGTGCGGCCACATCCCCATATCGGACTTGGGACGGTGACATATCTGTATCGCGGCGAGTTTGAGCATCGCGACAGCCTCGGTACACATCAGATGATTTACCCCGGTGAAGTGAACTGGATGGTGGCGGGCAATGGCGTGACCCATTCAGAGCGTACATCTGAAGCGACGCGTAAGGCGCCAAGCTCGCTTTTTGGCATTCAGACCTGGATTGCTTTGCCGGAAGAGCGCGAGGATGATCCGGCGTCGTTTGAGCACCACGGTAAAGAGGCGCTTCCGTTTCTGGAAGGCGAAGGCAAAGAGGTGCGGCTGATCCTTGGGGATGCTTGGGGGGAGCGAGCGCCGGTAAGCATGCTGTCAGAGACGTTTTATGCCGATGTGGCCTTGCAGGCAGGAGCAAAGCTGCCGATGCCGGACAATCACGAGGATCGTGGGCTTTATGTTGTGGAAGGCGCCGTGGAGATTGCTGGGGATGTGTTTGAGCCCGGGCGCATGGTGGTGTTTCGGCCTGGCGATGCGATCACGGTGACGGCGGGACCACAGGGCGCGCGGCTGATGGCGCTGGGCGGGGCGACCATGAATGGGCCGCGATACATTTCCTGGAACTTTGTGAGCTCCAGTATGGAGAAGATTCAAGCCGCCAAGGCCGATTGGGCGGCGGGAGATTGGGCCGATGGGCGGTTTCAGCTGCCGCCGGGGGATGATCTCGAGTTTATTGCTTTGCCAGATCGGGTGCGGTGACGCGGCGACAAAGTTTTGCTTAACAGGTTTCCTACCTCGACACTGTCGCTACGTCATGTCTATGTGGCGGCATGACGGATGAAAGTGCCTCTTCCCCTGTGATGGGTGTGTTTTGGATGCTGGTCACGGGCTTGTGCTTTGTGGCCGTGACCGCGCTTGTGAAAATGGTGGGCACGCGGCTTCCGGCATCAGAGACGGCGTTTTTAAGATACGCGCTGGGCATTGTGTTTCTGATCCCGATGATCAAGCCGATCTTGGAAGCGAAACTTACCAAGCAGCAGATCGGGCTATTCACGCTACGCGGGGTGCTGCACACTGGCGCAGTGGTGGCGTGGTTTTTTGCCATGGCGCGTATTCCCATCGCGGAAGTCACTGCGATGAATTACCTGTCGCCGGTTTATGTCACGATTGGCGCGGCGCTGTTCCTTGGCGAAAAGCTGGCGTTTCGACGGATTGCAGCGGTGATTGTGGCCTTGATCGGTGTGACGATCATTTTGCGACCGGGCTTTCGAGAGTTGAGCCCGGGGCATTTTGCGATGCTGTTTACGGCGTTGGGCTTTGCTGGCGGGTATTTGATTGCCAAGATGCTCAGTGCTGAGCTCAGCCCGACGGTCGTCGTCGGTATGTTATCGGTGACAGTGACCATCGGGTTGGCACCGTTGGCTTTGTCAGTTTGGGTCACGCCGACCCTTGATGAGTTGGTGATCCTGTTTGGCGTGGCCTGTTTTGCGACGGCGGGGCATTACACGATGACGCTTGCGTTTAAGGCGGCGCCGGTGACGGTGACGCAGCCGGTAAGTTTCTTGCAGATGGTCTGGGCGGTGCTGCTGGGCTGGATTGGGTTTGGTGAGCAGCCCGATGTCTGGGTGCTGGTGGGCGCACTGATCATCATTGGCGCAATTAGTTTTATCACCTGGCGTGAGGCGATGCTGAAACGGCGGCAGATCACGCCGTTGGTGGGGCAAACGAAACTGTAATGTCCTAAGGCGACATCTTCCGTGTCGCCTTTGTGATTGTCAGCAATTCATGTCCGCCTCTAAGGTTTGCCAAACAGCCCCAAGGAATGCCGTCATGTCCCGACCCAACATTTTGATTTTCATGGTGGACCAGCTCAACGGTACTCTTTTTCCAGACGGGCCTGCGGAATGGTTGCATGCGCCAAACCTGAAGAAGCTGGCGGCGCGGTCGACGCGGTTTCAGAACGCTTATACTGCCAGCCCGCTTTGTGCGCCGGGACGGGCGGCGTTTATGTCGGGTCAGTTGCCCAGCGGCACGGGTGTCTATGACAATGCTGCGGAGTTTGCCTCCTCCATTCCTACCTATGCGCACCACCTTCGGCGGGCGGGCTATCAGACCTGTTTGTCCGGCAAGATGCACTTTGTCGGGCCGGATCAATTGCATGGGTTTGAGGAGCGCTTGACGACAGACATCTACCCACCAGATTTCGGTTGGACGCCGGATTACCGCAAGCCGGGAGAGCGCATTGAGTGGTGGTACCACAATATGGGCAGCGTGACCGGCGCAGGAGTGGCTGAGATTTCCAATCAGATGGAGTACGACGACGAGGTTGCGTATCACGCCACCCGGAAAGTTTATGATCTGGCGCGGGGGCAGGACGCACGTCCGTGGTGCCTTACCGTAAGCTTCACCCATCCGCATGATCCCTATGTGGCACGCAAGAAATACTGGGATCTTTATGAGGACTGCGACCACCTGTTGCCGGAGGTGGGGGCCATTCCGTATGAGGAACAGGACGCGCATTCCAGGCGCATTTTTGACGCCAATGACTGGCGCAGTTTTGACATCACAGAAGAGGACATTCGCCGTTCCCGTCGCGCGTATTTTGCAAACATCAGCTATCTGGATGACAAGATCGGCGAAGTGATGGAGGCATTGGAAGCCACGCGACAAGAGGCGGTGATCCTGTTTGTCAGCGACCATGGTGATATGCTGGGCGAGCGGGGTTTGTGGTTCAAGATGAGTTTTTATGAAGGGTCCAGTCGCGTGCCGATGATGGTGACGGCGCCGAATATGAAGCCTGGATTGGTGACCACGCCGGTGAGCAATATTGATGTGTGTCCAACGCTCTGTGAACTGGCGGGAGTGAGCATGGAGGAGGTCATGCCCTGGACGACGGGCGAAAGTCTTGTGCATCTGGGGCAAGGCGGGCAGCGCGACACACCGGTGGCGATGGAATATGCGGCGGAAGCGTCTTACGCGCCGATGGTGTCTTTGCGTTATGGCAAGTGGAAGTACAACCGCTGTGCGCTCGACCCGGATCAGCTGTTTGATCTTGAAGCAGATCCCCATGAGATGACCAATCTGGCGGAGGAACCTGCGCATCTGGGCACGGTGCAGAGTTTGCGCGCCAAATCCGAGGCCCGTTGGGATTTGGCCGCCTTTGATGCGGCTGTGCGGGAAAGTCAGGCGCGGCGTTGGGTGGTTTATGAAGCCTTGCGGGAGGGCGGGTATTTTCCGTGGGATTATCAGCCATTGCAGAAAGCTTCAGAGCGCTACATGCGTAACCACATGGACCTGAATGTAGTGGAGGAAAATCAACGCTTTCCGCGTGGGGAATAGATCGCCACACGTAGGAGTAGATTGTTAAGGCTTATCCCCCTAGGCTGCGCCAAAGGCGAAGGGGACAGGTTTATGCTTTTGAAAACACTAAAGATGGCAAGTGTGGGCATCGCGTTGGCAAGTGCGTCACAGGCGCAAATGTTTATTGATAGTGGGACAGCAAGTGGCACCTACGGGGAGCCGATTGAGGATGTGGCGTTGCTGCAGGGCTGTATCTTTGAACAGGAGGTGCCAAGCTGTGAGTTGTCCAGCAATGGTTTCAGCTATTACGTCAGTTGGGATGAGCCTACGCCGAGCTACATTGTGGAGGCATTGGGGACACTTTATGTGAGTGCGCCGATTTGGCTGCGGGCTGATATTGTGAATATGGGAGATATCTCTGCGGAGCTGGCTGTGCATGCCATGCGGCTTGACCCATCTTTAGACCCTTACGCGGACATCCGTGCCAACTTGCAAGGGGATTGGGTGTTTGCGGCTGATCCGGCTTACACCTCAAGTGTTTGGGGGGATCGGGTGACTGAGAAGGTCAATGGGGAGTACTCTTCCGAGTACAAGCTGCAGCTGGCGGATAGTTGTGAGAAATCAAACGGGCAGGGGCCGGTGATGATTGCGCACATCAATCCGTGGGATGAGCCACCCTGCATGATCATTGAAGCGGTCACAGCGGATAAGATGATCATGCAATTGGCTGGAGGTGATGGCACGTTGCTCAAATACGTGCGGCCGTAACGGGATCAGCTTTCAGACTTCAGCATGAGGTCCGCCACTTCGCGGGCCTCTTTGCGTGCCTGAGCCGGGTTGAGAGGTGCGCTTGATTGCGCGGCCTCAAGCCAAACGCCGTCCATATAGCATTGAAGTGCTTCTCGTAGCGTTTCACGCCGGTCGTCAGAGACAAGTGCACGCAGCTCTGCGCGGAAGTGCGCATTCACGCGTGCGCGGTTGATGCGGTGCAGACGTTGCAGGCTTTCAGCATACGGGGCGTTGGCCCAGAATTGTATCCAGATTGAGCATTGCTCATTGGTGAACAGACGGTCCGAAAAATTGGCGTCAAGTACCGCCATGAGCCTGTCATGTGGGGTTTTGGCAGTGGAATAGCGCTCCAGCATGGCTTGTTTCAGCAAGGTTAGAAGGCGGCGCATGGTCGCCTCCATCAGCTTTTCCTTGGAACCAAAATAATAGTTGATCGAGGCGGCGGAGGCGCCGGCTTCAGCTGCGATTTCTGCCATGGTGACAACGGCATAGCCGCGCTTATGCACAGCCGTGATGGTGGCGTTGATTAACTCTTCATGACGGATATCGCGGATACGTGTACGGCCCATGGCGCCACTTTAGCGAGATCGCGAGGAGGGGCAATGTTGTTGTATCAATAAAATTTTTAAATGGTCATTTAAAAAATAGACCTGTGGTGCTAGTTTGTCCGATAGATTGAGAATCCGTGGCCCCTTGAATGTGGCCAGCACATGAGAGGAACGCGCGATGCAGCTGCAACCGACGGCCAGCCATTTCATCAACGGGGCCTATGTAGAGGACACATCCGGTGCGCCGATCGAGATTTTCTATCCTGCGACGGGCCAGGTGATCGGCACCGTACATGCAGCGACGCCAGCGATCCTCGATCAGGCGCTTGAGGGTGCAAAAGCGGGCCAAAAAGTTTGGGCTGCGATGACGGGGCGGGAGCGTGGCCGAATTATGAGTCGTGCAGCAGCGATGATCATGGAGCGCAACCATGAGCTTTCGGTGCTGGAAACATATGACACCGGCAAGCCATTTCAGGAGACAATCGCGGTGGATGCCACCTCTGGTGCGGATGCGTTGGAGTATTTTGGCGGCTTGGCGGGCAGCTTGACCGGAGAGCATATCCCGCTGGGTGAAGATTGGGTTTATACCGTACGCGAACCGCTTGGTGTGTGCGTTGGCATTGGAGCTTGGAACTATCCGACGCAGATCGCCTGCTGGAAAGGCGCCCCGGCGCTGGCATGCGGCAATGCGATGGTGTTCAAACCGTCGGAAACCACGCCAATGTGCGCCTTGAAAGTAGCGGAAATTCTGCATGAGGCCGGTGTGCCTGCGGGTGTTTACAACGTCATCCAGGGTTTGGGCGAGGTCGGCGCAGCGCTGGTCAATGATCCGCGTGTGGACAAGGTGAGCCTGACCGGCTCTGTCCCGACCGGCAAGAAAGTCTATGCGGCGGCGGCCAGCCATATGAAGCATGTAACCATGGAGCTGGGCGGAAAATCTCCACTGATTATCTTTGATGACGCGGATGTTGAAAACGCCGTGGGCGGTGCCATTTTGGGCAACTTCTACAGCTCCGGTCAGGTCTGCTCCAACGGCACGCGTGTGTTTGTGCAGAAGGGCATCAAAGAGAAGTTCCTTGCCCGTCTGGCGGAACGTCTGGGCACCGCAGTGATTGGGGATCCCTTGGATGAGGCAACCAGCTTTGGGCCAATGGTCAGCGCGCGCCAGATGGACATCGTGTTGGGCTATATGGCCAAGGGTGTCGAGGAAGGCGCGCGGCTGGTGTATGGCGGCAAGCGACTGGAGCGCGACGGCTTCTTCCTGGAGCCGACCGTTTTTGCTGACGTGACAGATGACATGACCATCGCGCGGGAAGAGATTTTTGGCCCCGTTATGTCGGTACTGGACTTTGACACCGAGGAAGAGGTGATCGCGCGCGCCAATGACACCGAATTTGGCCTGTCTGCTGGTGTGTTTACGTCTGACCTGTCTCGAGGGCACCGTGTGATTGGGCAGTTGGAGGCAGGCAGCTGTTTCATCAACTCCTACAATGACGCGCCGGTCGAGGCGCCGTTTGGCGGGGTGAAGAACTCCGGTGTGGGGCGTGAAAACTCCAAAGAAGCGATCAACCACTACAGCCAGGTGAAGTCGGTTTACGTACGTATGGGCGTCGTGGAAGCGCCCTACTAATCCTCCCTTTGACGGCTCTGTCAGGAAGAACAAGATGCAGGCAGATTATGTGATTGTTGGCGCTGGCTCAGCAGGATGTGCGATGGCGTACCGGCTTAGTGAGGCTGGCAAATCCGTACTGGTGATTGAGCATGGCGGCACTGACGCGGGGCCGTTTATTCAGATGCCGGCGGCGCTGAGCTATCCGATGAACATGAGGCTGTACGATTGGGGCTACAAAACTCTGCCGGAGCCGCATTTGGGCGGACGCACATTGGTCTGTCCGCGCGGCAAGGTGATTGGCGGGTCGAGTTCGATCAACGGCATGGTCTATGTTCGCGGGCACGCTGGCGACTATGACCATTGGGCCGAGAGCGGTGCCGATGGCTGGTCCTATGCGGACGTTCTGCCCTACTTCAAACGTATGGAGAATTGGCACGAGAGCGGGCAGGGCGGTGATGCGGATTGGCGCGGCTCTGATGGGCCGCTGCACATCAGCCGGGGGCCGCGCAACAACCCCTTGCACGGAGCTTTCGTCGAGGCCGGACGGCAGGCGGGATATCCGGTGACCAATGATTACAACGGGCAGCAGCAAGAAGGCTTCGGCCCGATGGATATGACCGTCTACAAAGGGCAGCGTTGGTCAGCGGCGAATGCCTATCTGAAGCCTGCTTTGAAGCGCGAGAACTGTGATCTTGTACGCGGTTTGGCGCGCAAGGTTGTAATGGAAAATGGCCGGGCCATAGGTGTGGAGATCGAGCGCGGCGGGCAGGTGCAAGTGATCCGTGCCAATGCCGAGGTGATCCTCTCGGCGTCTTCGTTGAACTCGCCAAAGCTGTTGATGTTGTCAGGCATTGGACCGGCGGCGCATCTGGCCGAGCATGGCATTGAGCTGGTCGCAGATCGCGCCGGTGTCGGGCAGAACCTGCAGGACCACCTTGAAGTCTATATGCAGATGGCCTGCAAGCAGCCGATCACGCTTTTCAAATACTGGAACCTGATTGGCAAAGGTCTGATTGGGGCGCAGTGGTTGTTCACCAAAACCGGACTTGGAGCCTCTAACCAGTTCGAAACCGCTGGGTTTATTCGCTCTCGCGCGGGGATTTCCTACCCCGACATCCAGTACCATTTCCTGCCAATTGCTGTGCGCTATGACGGGCAGGCCGCGGCCGAGGGGCATGGCTTTCAGGCGCATGTGGGGCCGATGCGGTCTCCGTCGCGGGGAGAAGTGACTTTGCAGTCGGCTGATCCGAAGGCCGCGCCAAATATCTTTTTCAACTACATGTCGACCGAGCAGGACTGGGAAGACTTCCGCGCCTGTATTCGTCTGACGCGGGAGATTTTTGCACAGGAGGCGATGCAGCCGTTTGTGAAAAGTGAGATTCAGCCGGGTGCGGATTTGCAGACGGATGATGAAATCGACAGCTTTATTCGCGAGCATGCAGAGAGCGCGTATCATCCCTGCGGCACCTGCAAAATGGGCAGCGTGGAAGACCCGAAAGCGGTTGTGGACAGCGAGTGCCGGGTGATTGGCGTGGATGGGCTGCGTGTGGCGGACAGCTCGATTTTCCCACGCATCACGAACGGCAACCTGAATGGTCCTTCGATTATGACGGGTGAGAAGGCCTCTGATCACATTTTGGGGCGGCGGTTGCCGTCTTCCAATGCGGAACCGTGGTTCCACCCGGAGTGGGAAAATGCGCAGCGGTAATACCTGTTTTCGAATGTGATTTGATCCGAGTCAAAGTGGGGAGAGACTCGGCTGGTCTATGGTGTGTGTGACCTTAAAAACAGGAGCGAACACATGTCCAATACCCCACACGAGCTGGCCGCAGAATTCCCTGAATTTGTTGAGAAAATGCATGACTTAAAAGTCAGTGACAAACATTTTACTAAGCTGGCTGACGAATACCACGAGTTGAACCGCAAGGTGCATGCGGCGGAGACCAACGTAGCGCCGCGTGAAGAACTCTCTGAAGTGGACCTACGCAAGCGTCGCGGCGCGCTGAAAGACGAGATTTACGCTTATCTTAAAGCAAACTGATTGATGAACCTGGTCAGTTTTGGCCAGGTGTCGGTGCGCCACAGGCCGATGTGACCGGCGCCGGGGGCTTCGACAAACTCTTTTCTATTGGATGGGGCGGCAGCGAAAATCTGTCGCCCCATTTCTATTGGGATGAGGTTGTCTTCAGATCCGTGCAAGATCAGTAAAGGCAAGGTGACGCTTTCGGCGCGAGAAAGGCTGTCCCATTGATTGGACAGGTGTTTTGTGAAGCTGCCATCGCCGGGATAGTGGTAGGCAGCCATGGCCTTGATGGAGGTGTAGGGCGCTTCCAAAAGGGTGGCGGCAGGCGTCATGCCGGCTTGAAGCGCTCCCAAAGCAACTGCGGCGCCGATGCTTTCACCGTATACCACCACAGGGGCCTGCATTGGGCGGGCTAGGCTGTCGTAGATCGCAACCGTGTCGCTGATAAGTGCGGTCTCTTGCGGGGTGCCCGTGCTGCCGGAATAGCCACGATAGGCAGGGGCGACAAGACCGTAGCCTTGCTGCAGCAGCAGATCAAATCGGGAGGCGCGATTGGCGAGATTGCCTGCGTTTCCATGTAAATAGAAGATCACTGGCTTACCGGGCGCAGGTGACGCGGTCCAGACAATCAGCTCTTGTTCGTCGTGATAGAAAACCTCTTCGGTCACGGCAGGGAGGTTGGTGTTGGCAGGGGAAACGCGGGTGTCATCCAAAGGGTAGATCATCAACCGTTCCAGCAGCGGCGCGGCAATCACTAACATAAAGGCAAAGACCACGCTAAAGGCGCAGAGCCGGAACAGGAATTGCGCCAATCTAACCCACATCGTAGGGCAGCACGCCGCGGGCGTTTTCATTGATGGTCAAGCGGCGCTCCAGTGGTGGTACGGAGCGCTGGTGACAATGGGTGCGTTCACAGATGCGGCAGGAAATACCAATGGGTTCAAAGGCCTGCGGGTTGTCGAGTTCCATATGGTCCGCATACACCAGCGCGTCGGCGTGGCGAATTTCACAGCCCAATGCGATGGCGTAGCGGCGTACAGGTGCACCGAAGTGCCCACCGGATTTAGAGACATCTCGCGCAAGGGAAATGTAACGCACGCCATCTGGGGTTTCCGCCAATTGGCGTAAGAAGCGCCCCGGGGTTTCAAAGGCGCGGTGCACATTCCAGAGCGGACAAGCGCCGCCAAAACGAGCAAATTGCAGGCGGGTGGCGGAGTGGCGTTTGGTGATGGTGCCAGCTTGATCCACGCGCACAAAAAAGAAGGGAATGCCTTTGTTTCCGGGGCGTTGCAGGGTGGAAAGCCGGTGAGCGACTTGCTCGATTGAGGCGCCGAAACGGTTGGATAGGAGTTCCAGATCGTGGCGGGTTTCGCGGGCGACTTCGAGAAAGGTGCCGTAGGGCATGAGGGCAGCGCCGGCATAGTAGTTGGCGAGGCCGATTTTTGCGATGGAACGGGCGGCGTCGGATTGGAAGCGGGCGAAGTCCAGCGTGGCCTCGAGCAGCTTGCCGTTTTGGAGGAGGGCGACTTGCAGAAGAAGTTGAAATGTCTGGGTTTCTGGCTGGGCGTAGCGGGAGATTTGCAGGCGTTGGTGTTCGGCGTCGTAATGGCGCAGTTGATCGATATCGGTGAAGGCGACTGAAATGCCTGTTTCTTTGAGTGTTGCGAGGGCGGCTGCGCGGATTCCTCCGTGCGTAACTGCGCCCTGTGCGAACCGTTCGGCGGCGTGGTCGACGGCATCTATGTAGTTGTCACAATAGTGAAAAAAGTCTCTGACCTCATCCCAAGGGCTGGCCTGCATTTGCACGTCTTGGCGGCCCAAGGCCTCGTCGAGGGAGGCGAGTCGTTCGTGGGTTTGGCGGTAGGCGCGGTGCAGTTCAAGGAATGCGCGGGCAAGGGCAGGCGCGTTGGAGGCGGTGAGGCGGAGGTCGGCCAGCGGCGCGGAGGTTTCGGCGAGGACCGGATCGGCCAGAGCTTCGCGCATGTCAGAGACCAAGCGTTCGCTGTCACCTGTACTTAACTCTGTGACATCTAAGCCAAACTCCTGTGCCAGAGCCAAAACGACCGTGGTGGAAACCGGGCGGTTGTTGTTCTCCATCTGGTTCAAATAGGGCAGGGAGACCCCAAGTTTTTGGGCGAAGTCCTTCTGGGTCAGAGTCAGTCTGGTGCGGATTTCGCGTAGTTTGGCGCCTGCGTAGAGCTTTTGCGTGGGCATGGAATCCTCCCGGCTTGCATAGCTGCAAAGATAGCTTTGCAAAGTCGTGGGCGCCAGAGGGCAAAACAGGCTGCGGCGTTTGATCGTTAACCTGTGGTTTTGGTGCCGGTTTTGACGTCGGTATCGCGTCGGTATCGCGGCTGTTTTGCAGAGGTGCGGATTTTGAGGCCGCAGCGGTTAACGCGCAGGCATAAGAGCGCGGTGATAAGCTTTGAAGCAGAGGGAAGGTTAGGCGGCGATGTATTTTTCGCGGCGGACGACCATGAGAATGGAAGTCACGCCAAGCACCGAGGTTGCAAACATCAGCCACAGGAGCGGGAAGGCGCCCGTTTCTGGGGTAAGCAGTGCCCCAGCGAGGGCGGAGAGAGCCGCGCCGCCGCCGATCATGATCGCTCCGGTGAGGCCGGAGGCTGTACCGGCGAGGTGCGGGCGGACGGACAAGGCGCCTGCGGTGGCGTTGGGGATGGCAAGACCGTTGCCGATGCCAACAAAAGTCATGAAGCCGAAGAAGATTTCGGCGGACCCAAAGCCCATGGCGAAGATCGACAGGGACGCGCCAACGCCCAGACCACAGATGGTGCAACCTGCCATGACCATGCGATTGATGCCGAACCGTGCGGAGTAACGACCGGACAGAAAGTTACCAATGAAATAGCCAACGGCAGGAGCGCCGAAGTAAATGCCCATCTGTGCCGCGCTCATACCAAAGAGTTCTGTCGCCACAAACGGGGCTCCACCAAGATAGGCAAAGAACGCGCCAGAGGTGAAGCAATTGGCCAGAGAATAGCCCCAGAATCGGGGGCTTGTCAGGAGTTCGGGATATTCGCGGAACTGTTGGCCAAGTGTGAGGACGCTGCTTGATTTGGTTTCGCCCAGATCGCGGTAGGTCAGCCAAAAGATCGCAACGCCGGTGGCAAATAGGAGCCAAAAGCTGGCTTGCCATCCAAAGGCGCTGTCCAGAAGGCCGCCAAGGGCAGGGCCAAGCATCGGCACCACGGTCATGCCCATGGTGACATACCCAATCATTGAGGCGGCTTCGTCAGCGGAGACCATGTCGCGCACCACGGCGCGGGACAGAACCATGGCAACAACAACGGCGGCTTGCAGCATGCGGAAGGTCAGGAAGATGGCGGCGTTTGGTGCGTAGATGCAGCCAATGGTGGCCGCCAAGAATATCGCAAGACCTGCGAGTATCACTGGGCGACGACCAAGTTTGTCGCTGATTGGTCCGACGACAATTTGTAGGACGGCGTTGACGGCAAGATAGACCGCGATGGAGAGCTGCATCACGCCATAGTCGGTGCCGAAATACTCGGTCATCGACGGCAGACTGGGCAAGAAGATGTTCATGCACAGCGCGGAGACCCCGGCCAGCAGGATCAATGTAAAGATATTTGGCGGTGTGCTTCGGTCGAGAAATTGACCACGTGCTAGGCTGCTCATCGCTAAGAGGTAGGAGTGCGCAAAGCAAATGTCCATGGATTAATTTCATTTGTGAACTATTTGCTGATTTGCAATTCGCACGAGGTTCATTTTCTGGAGTTTGCAAATTTGCCGGAAAATTCTTTTGCGGTTGCGGCAAGCCGCCTATGGTGCTCCGCAAAGCTTTTGGGGGCAGTGCATTCTTTGCCTGCCCAAATCGACGAATGAGGGCCGTGCCATGAAAGACATTCTGCAACAGTTGGAAGAGCGCCGCGAGGTTGCGCGTTTGGGTGGCGGTCAGCGCCGGATCGACAGTCAGCACGCCAAAGGCAAGCTGACCGCACGTGAGCGAATTGAGCTGCTGTTGGACGAAGGCAGCTTTGAAGAGTTTGACATGTTCAAAACCCATCGCTGCACTGAATTTGGCATGGAAGAACAGAGGCCTGCGGGTGACGGCGTGATCACCGGCTGGGGCACTATTAACGGCCGTATGGTCTATGTCTTCTCGCAAGATTTCACCGTGTTTGGGGGGTCTTTGTCGGAAACTCACGCGCAGAAGATCTGTAAGATTCAGGACATGGCGATTCAGAACGGCGCGCCAATCATTGGCCTGAACGACTCAGGCGGTGCGCGTATTCAGGAAGGCGTCGACTCGCTCGCGGGCTACGCAGAAGTGTTCCAGCGCAACATCATGGCGTCCGGTGTGGTACCGCAGATTTCCGTGATCATGGGGCCATGTGCCGGTGGTGCGGTGTATTCGCCTGCGATGACCGATTTCATCTTCATGGTGAAAGATACGTCTTATATGTTTGTGACCGGTCCCGACGTTGTGAAGACCGTGACCAATGAGGTTGTGACCGCCGAAGAACTGGGCGGGGCGTCGACACACACCAAAAAGTCCTCGGTCGCCGATGGCGCGTTTGAGAATGACGTGGAGGCGTTGGCCGAAGTGCGTCGGTTGGTGGATTTCTTGCCGCTTAACAATCGTGAGAAACCTCCAGTGCGTCCGTTCTTTGATGAGCCGGGGCGGGTCGAGAAGTCTTTGGACACGTTGGTGCCGGAGAACGCTAACACCCCGTATGACATGAAAGAGCTGATTGCCAAGATTGGCGATGAAGGCGATTTCTTTGAGATTCAGGAAGATTACGCCAAGAACATCATCACCGGCTTCATGCGCCTTGAGGGGCAGACCGTGGGTGTGGTGGCGAACCAACCGATGGTGCTGGCAGGGTGTCTGGACATCGACAGCTCCCGGAAGGCGGCGCGGTTTGTGCGCTTCTGTGACTGTTTTGAAATTCCGATCCTGACGCTGGTGGATGTGCCGGGCTTCTTGCCGGGAACCTCACAGGAATACGGTGGCGTGATCAAGCACGGTGCGAAGTTGCTGTTTGCCTATGGTGAAGCGACGGTGCCAAAGGTGACCGTGATCACGCGGAAAGCCTATGGCGGAGCCTATGACGTGATGGCGTCCAAGCACCTGCGCGGTGATTTCAACTACGCCTGGCCAACCGCAGAGATCGCGGTGATGGGCGCCAAGGGCGCAACCGAGATCATTCACCGTGCGGATCTGGGGGATGCTGAGAAAATTGCGGCCCATACACAAGACTATGAAGACCGGTTTGCGACGCCGTTTGTGGCAGCAGAGCGTGGCTTTATCGACGAAGTGATCATGCCGCAGAGCACGCGGAAACGGGTGAGCCGGGCGTTTGCAAGCCTGCGGAACAAAAAGCTCGAGAACCCGTGGAAAAAGCACGACAACATTCCGCTGTAAGTGTCGTATAGGTGGAGCCACTAGAAGTCTCTACAAGGATAAATAGACTATGCGTTTTCTAACTTTTGCGTCTTGCGTTCTGTTTGCGATGCCTCTGGCGGCTCAAGCCCAGAGTTGTCGCGGAATCCAATCATTGGATTTGGGCAATGGAAGCAAGGCATGTGTTGTCAAAATTGAACAAGGAGCTATCACGACAACCCGATCGCGAGATGACGGAGCAAGCACGCAGACCAGGCGCAATGCGCAACCAATGGTCGGGGCGGTGATGTCCGGTGCTGTGCCGACAAAGCGCGGGACCATCAAAAAGCAGATGGTTGCGATGTGCAAAGCCACCCAGGCTAAAGTTGGTGAGCAATTTGCGGGCCAAAAATACAACCGAGTCATTTTGGTGATGGATTGGACGAAAGCCGGCGGCAAGGTTGAGGCTGGTTTTTCATCGGACAAATGCAAGGGGTTTCAGTTCTTTGCCAGCTAAAGCGACATATCAATTTGCCTTTGCGCCCGCCGCTCGTGCGGCGGGCTACTTTTGGCGCATTGATGCAGGCGAAGCCCTATGAGAAAGAGCCGCTGGCATATCCAAAGGGACGGCGACTCGCTGATTATGAGTCGTCGTCTTCCAGTGCGCTGGGATGTGGCGGCGGAGGTTACTTTGCCGGATGCCGGCTTGTTGCGCACCGCGCAGCAGGTGCGTCAGGATATGTGGCGGGCATTGCAGGACTTGCGCGGTTTCGCGCCCACCGTTGAGGTGCGGCGCGAGGCGGGGCGGTTGCATGTAAGGGCAGGCGGTTCGGTTGAAGGGGCTGTGTCTAAAGCACACGCGCAGGCTGTGATATCGGAGATTTTGGCCTGCCCTGAGCGACAGGGTCGTTGGCGGCGGTTTGCGCAACACCGGAGTGCGTCATCATGAAAATTGTGACGCAAGGTAAGGCGGTTACGCAAAAAACTTTCGCCCAACGCACATTTTTTGGAGCTTTTACAAAAGAACTGTGCAAGCGTACGACTCAACTTATGCTATCCGCCGCGTTTGGAGGGGCCCTTTTGGGCGCGGCCACGGCTGGGGTTTTGGAGGAGACCCCGGTCGTGCCCTCAGGCAACGATCTCCATCTTCAAGAAATTCTCTACGAAGTGCGCGCCGACGAAAGCCGTGTGGCGCGGTTCCGGTATATCATGCCGCTGATCCGTCAGGGCGTAGAGTTCATGGATATCGAAGACGACTTCTTTCACCTGTGCATTGGCGTCGCGGTGCCGTATCTCGCCATTCAGGAAGAAACAGTCGATCAGGTGATTATTTCCATGGCGGACAGAGAAACCACATTTGGCGAGACCACACAGGTGGCGACGCAGTTTTTTGAGGCATTCAGCGTGCAGGATGGCACCTGTATCTGGGAGGGCTTCTGATGACACCACTAGATATTGTTAACAGTCAGACCGATGAGCAAGGTATTGCGACTTTGCGGTCACAGCGCATGAGCTTGGCCGCGTATCTGTATCTTTTTGCAGAAGATTTGCGTAACCTGCGCGCATGTCCCCAACTTGGGGCAATGAGGCAGGCTGGGCAAATCCGCCCGGTTTGGACGTTAAACAAAGAATGGAGAACAAGATGTCCAAGAGCATCAAGTCATTCCTGGCAATCGGCCTCGTGGCACTGGTTGCAGCTTGCGGCCAAGACGAGCCGCTTGAAGAATATGTTGTGGTCGACCCAGAGCCGATCTCGACTGAGCCGACCTACACCGGCAAATACAAGTAAGGCCTCGCGCCTGACAGGTGAACAGGCCACGCGGCCTGTTCACACCCGCGCCACATCCTCTCAGATCCGGAGGGCCGTGGCATGATCAAGCATCGCGGGTTCCCTGGACGTCTTCCGGGTACGGATTTCCAATTTACCATTCGTCGCGCCAACCCCAAAGGGGTTACGCCGATCACCCGTCGGGAGCGGTTTAAAGACCGTCGTCCGCCGGATCGTCGCGCGGATGCGGCCTTTATGCAGGCGCTGTGGGAGCATTTTGGCGACCAGCCGTTTGAACGGGGCAATCTGGATGCGGGCCGTTTGAGCTGGCTGTTTGAGCGCGAAGTGGTCGCAGTTGAAGAAGATTTCGATCCCGAGGATTACGAAGCGCTGCTGCAGATCGACGAGGCGGTTGCGCGGAGTTCCTTCCCAGACGCATTTGAGGATGATTGGGCGTAATGTTGCCGATGTCACGACATAATGGGCAAGCCGTTGCCCAAGGCGGTGCAGAGGCGAAATCCCCCCTGTTTTCCGTGACTTGTCGTGGCATGATCACTGTCATGGAGCGGGGCGTTGTCGCGCATCGCTCCTGTAACAGTGTATTCCGTTACCCTTCCCCTTCCGGGTGGTCCTGTGTTGTCCCTTCAGGATCACCCGTTTTTTCCATGGCGCTTGCGTCACAGGATGAAACGGGTGACATTGCGGGCACTAAAGCTGAACGAGCGGGCACAAGACCCGTGAAAATACCCATTCGGGAACGAGGAACAGGCACATGCGTTTCACAGCAGCATTCTCTATTTTTGCACTCATCGGGCTTTCGGCCTGTGGTGACACTTTTGGTGAGCAGGCGCTCATCGGGGCGGGCGCAGGCACCGTGGCAGCGGCAGCGGTTGGCGGCCACCTGGCGGCCGGTGCGGTCGTGGGCGGCGCGGCCAACGTTGTTTATTGCAAAGAATTCTCCCAGCGTTGCTGACCGCCTGCGTGGTCATCAATCTGATCTGATGTTGCCGGCCGCGCTGCGGCGGGACTTGAAACCAAAGCCATCGACGTGCGCAAGCGCGACGGTGGCTTTTTTGTTGCCTGTGTCCGCGGGATCTCTCGCGGGCCAAGACCAAGAAGGACGATAAGATGTTCGACAAGATCCTGATTGCCAACCGGGGCGAGATTGCCTGTCGTGTGATCAAGACAGCCCGTAAGATGGGCATCAAGACGGTGGCGATTTATTCAGACGCCGACAAGCAAGCGCTGCATGTGGAGATGGCGGATGAAGCCATCCACATCGGCCCGCCGCCCGCAAACCAGTCTTACATCGTCATCGACAAGGTAATGGACGCGATCAAACAATCCGGCGCGCAAGCAGTGCATCCGGGCTACGGTTTCTTGTCCGAAAACGCGAAATTTGCCGAGGCTTTGGACGCGGCTGGAGTGGCCTTTGTCGGTCCGCCGGTCGGAGCAATCGAAAAGATGGGGGATAAGATCACCTCCAAGAAGATCGCGCAGGACGCCAATGTGTCCACCGTGCCGGGCTACATGGGCCTGATCGAAGATGCAGATGAAGCGGTCAAAATCTCCAACGAGATTGGCTATCCGGTGATGATCAAAGCCTCCGCCGGTGGCGGCGGGAAAGGCATGCGGATTGCCTGGAACGATCAGGAAGCGCGCGAAGGCTTTCAGTCGTCCAAGAACGAAGCTGCGAACAGCTTTGGGGATGACCGGATCTTCATTGAGAAGTTTGTGACCCAGCCACGTCACATCGAAATTCAGGTGCTATGCGATGCGCATGGCAACGGTATCTACCTGAACGAGCGGGAATGCTCGATCCAGCGCCGGAACCAGAAAGTGGTGGAGGAAGCGCCAAGCCCGTTCCTGGATGAAGCCACCCGCAAGGCGATGGGAGAGCAGTCTGTCGCGCTGGCCAAAGCCGTGGGCTATGCCTCCGCCGGTACGGTGGAATTCATCGTCGATGGCGACAAGAATTTCTACTTCCTTGAGATGAACACCCGTTTGCAGGTGGAACACCCTGTGACCGAGCTGATCACTGGTGTGGACCTGGTGGAGCAGATGATCCGCGTTGCCAATGGCGAGCCGCTGTCGATCACGCAGGACGATGTGACCATTAACGGGTGGGCGATTGAAAACCGTGTGTATGCCGAAGACCCCTATCGTAACTTCCTGCCGTCGATTGGCCGTCTGACGCGCTACCGTCCGCCAGCCGAGATTGCGGCCGGTCCGATGTTGGACAACGGTAAATGGGCGGATGATGCTAAAGAGGGCAAAGGCTTTGCCGTGCGAAATGACACCGGCGTCTATGAAGGCGGCGAGATCAGCATGTACTACGACCCGATGATTGCGAAGCTTTGTACCTGGGCGCCGACCCGAGAAGAGGCGATTGAGGCGATGCGCAATGCGCTGGACGGGTTTGAGCTAGAGGGCATTGGCCATAACCTGCCGTTTGTAAGTGCGGTGATGGATCATCCGAAGTTTATTTCGGGAGAAATGACCACGGCATTTATCGAGGAAGAGTACCCTGAGGGCTTTGACGGTGTGGAGCTGCCGGAAGACCAGCTTAAGCGCGTGGCGGCGGCTGCGGCGGCCATGTACCGCGTTGCGGAAATCCGTCGCACCCGCGTGTCGGGTCGCATGGACAACCACGAGCGTCGCGTTGGCAAGAAATGGGTTGTGACGCTTCAGGGGCAAGAGTTCGCGGTGAAGGTCAAAGCAGACAAGAAGGGTTCTACCATCAAGTTTGAGGATGGCAGCAAGCTGCGCGTGTCCTCCGATTGGACGCCAGGCGATCAGTTGGCGACCCTGAAAGCAGGTGGCGAGAAGCTGGTGTTGAAGGTTGGCAAATTGCCAGGCGGTTTCCGCCTACGCACCCGTGGCGCCGATCTGGTGGTGCATGTGCGCAGCCCGCGTCAGGCGGAGCTGGCCAAGCTGATGCCTGAGAAGGTCGCGCCGGATACCTCCAAGATGCTGCTCTGCCCAATGCCGGGCCTGATCGTGAAGGTCGATGTGGAAGTGGGCGACGAAGTGCAGGAAGGTCAGGCACTGTGCACTGTGGAAGCCATGAAGATGGAGAACATCCTGCGGGCGGAGAAAACCACTGTGGTCACAAAGATCAACGCGGCGGCAGGCGATAGCCTCGCGGTGGACGATGTGATCATGGAATTTGAATAACGCCTGAGATCTAGTGGCCCGGCCGTAGGCCGGGCAGCCCCAACCCGCGGCCGAAGGCCGCCCTTAACGGTATACATGATGCCTGATAGCAAGCTCGCCATTTCCCGAACTACAAACATCGGCCCGTTTGAGGTGGGCCGGTTGGCCTATGGCTGTTGGCGGTTTTCTGGCAGCACCGTTACCGATGCAACAGCGAAGATCGAGGCTGCATTGGAGATTGGTGCCAATTTGGTAGATACGGCGGCGATCTATGGATTTGGTGCAGAGGGTTTTGGGGCAGCAGAGGCTGTTTTGGGTGAGGTTTACGTCGCCCAAAAGGGGCTGCGGAAGAAGACTGTTTTGGTCACCAAAGGCGGGATCCACCCACCGGTGCCGTATGATAGCCGCGCCTCCAACCTGATTGAGAGCTGTGAGGCTTCGCTCGCGCGGCTCAAGACCGAAGCAATCGACGTGTTTCTGGTCCATCGCCCGGACCTATTGGCCTCTTACGACGAGGTGGCAGACGCGCTGACGCAGTTGCGGGCAGCGGGCAAAATCCGTGAGGCGGGGGTGAGCAACTTTAACCACACGCAAATCCGGGCGTTGCAGAGCAAGTTGGATTTTGCGCTGGTGGCCAATCAGCCGGAGTTCTCGCCGTTGGCCATCGCGCCTTTGGAAGATGGCACGTTGGACATTGCCCAGGAGTTGAATCTGGCAATTATGGCGTGGTCACCGCTGGGTGGCGGTCGTTTGACGGCTGTGCATCAGCCGGAAGCGGGCACGCAGGAAGCGCGGGTGTTATCGGTTCTTGATGGCATTGCCACACGCGAAGGCGTCGGCGTGGACCATGTGGCGCTGGCCTGGGTGTTGGCACATCCGACGGTGAGCTTGGCGCTTATTGGCACGCAGAATGTGGCGCGGATTACAGACAGCGCAAAGGCCTATGACGTCAAACTGAGCCGGCAAGACTGGTATGATGTGCTGGTGGCCGCGCGCGGAGTGCCGATGCCGTGATGGTAGGCGGGCGTCATATCCTGGTTGGCACCGTCGCCTATGGTTGGCGACGGTCGCGGATTTCTTGTTGGCGCAGTGGGTGTTTGTCGATGGAGGCAGAGAGCTCTCGTACTGTCCAGGGGGCAGGTTTGCGCAGGTACACAACGCCGTCTTTTTCCACCAAAGCCAGCATAAAGCCCCGCGGGCGTAGCTGTTTGCGCAGGGCAGATTTGGCCGCTGGATCCGTGTCGGTCAGCACCACTACATCGCGTTCGATCAACGCGTCCGGAAAGGCCTCGATCAGCTCCAGTTGCTGTAGAAAGCGCGGGTCACGTTCGGTGTCTGCAAACACCACAAGCACCCGGTTTTTCCAGAGGTACTCGCTGAGGTCAGTGTTTAAACCAGATTGTATTAATTCCGGTGTATTTTCTGCCACGGTTTCCACGGTGGCGGTGGCATCATTTTCAGCCGGTTCTGCTGTCTGTGCGAAGGCGCTGGTCGCGGCCAGAAAGCCAGTCAGAACAAGGGTTAAGCGGTGGGTCATCGTGTCTCCTGTTGAGACCAATATAGGGGGTGTTGTCCCCAATACGAACCCCTTTGGTAAAGTCGGTCAAATTTTAACGTCGGTTAACAGCATTTGCACGGGTGATGCGGCATGATGGCGGCCTCTGTATATCCGGCCAGCCTTGAGGGTGTGGCCCTCAAAAAGGTGCGCAAAGCCATGGACGTCATCCTACATGCCGGGGCCCATCTGAGTGGGGTATCCACGCTCGCCAGCTATCTCAACCGCAACCGCCGATCTATGGACGCCCATGGTCTGAAAGTTTGGACACCGGAGGTCACCCGCAAAGGTCTGTTTGACGGGCTGACGTTAAAGTCCGGACTGGACGGCGTGGCGCCTCGGCGCGCGCGTGGGGCCGGGCGGGTGCAGCTGCGCTGTGCCATGTTGGAGCGGCAAAGGGTCCAAGAGCTTTTGGTGCTGGAACCCAATATGCTGGGATCGATGGAGAACAACATTGCCAGCGAACGGCTCTACCCGGCGGCGGGAGAGCGGGTGGCCCGCATGGTGCATGCCTTTGGCGGGCGTGTGAAGCGGGTGGTGCTTGGTATGCGCGCGTTGGAAGATTACTGGGGCGGGGCGATGGCGCATGCGCTTCAGATGGGCGCGGATGTGCCCAGCGAGGCGACAATGGATCGCCTGGTCACCCAGCCGCGCAGCTGGCGCAAAGTGGTCCAAGATGTGGCCTGTGCGGCGCCGGAGGCGGAGATATTGGCGCTGCCCTATGAGCGGCTTGGCGAGCAGCCTGCACGGGTGGTGGAATATGCGGTCAGCGGGCGGTTTGGCGCGCCAACAAATTTCCGCGTCAGTGGCCTGTCGCATGTGCCGGAGCTCCCCGAGCTGCGCGAGGTGCTGGCGGATCGCGGATTGGACCCCATGCGCTTGCCCGAAGGCACGGAACGCTGGCATCCGTTCAGCGCGTTCCAAGTAGATATTTTACGCGAGATTTACGTTGAGGATCTTGCCTGGCTGCGCGCCGGGGCGGACGGTTTGGCGTTTCTCATAGAAGAAAACGGGACCAGTACGGCAAGACACGCCGGGCGCTTTGGCCCCTAAAGAACACAGACGAGGATGACACCAATGACGGACACCAAGAAATGGGCCGAACTGGCAGAGAAAGAGCTGCGCGGGAAGCCGCTTGAGGACCTGACGTGGAACACGTTGGAGAACATTGACGTTAAACCGCTGTATACGGCGGAGGATACCAAAGACCTGCCGCAGATGGGCGAAATGCCTGGCTTTGGCCCGTTCACCCGTGGGGTGAAGGCGACCATGTATGCGGGCCGTCCCTGGACCATCCGACAATACGCGGGATTTTCGACCGCGGAAGAATCCAATGCGTTTTACCGAAAGAACCTGGCTGCGGGTCAGCAGGGGGTGTCGGTGGCGTTCGATCTGGCAACGCACCGGGGGTATGACAGTGATCACGAGCGCGTGGTGGGCGACGTAGGCAAGGCCGGTGTTGCAATTGACTCTGTTGAGGACATGAAAATCCTGTTTGACGGTATCCCGCTGGACAAAGTGTCGGTGTCGATGACCATGAACGGCGCGGTGATCCCAATTCTGGCGAACTTCATCGTGGCAGGCGAAGAGCAGGGCCATGATAAGAGCCTGCTGGCGGGCACCATTCAGAACGACATTCTGAAAGAGTTCATGGTGCGCAACACCTATATCTATCCGCCTGAGCCAAGCATGCGGATTATTTCGGACATCATAGAATTCACGTCGAATGAGATGCCGAAGTTTAACTCGATATCGATTTCCGGCTACCACATGCAGGAAGCGGGCGCGAACCTTGTGCAGGAGCTGGCTTATACATTGGCGGACGGGCGCGAGTATGTGCGTGCTGCGATGAACGCGGGCATGGATGTGGACAAATTTGCCGGGCGTCTAAGCTTCTTCTTTGCGATTGGCATGAACTTCTTCATGGAAGCCGCCAAGCTGCGCGCGGCGCGTAAGCTCTGGCATCGTATTATGACCGAGTTTGGCGCAGAGTCCGAACGTTCCAAGATGCTGCGCACCCATTGTCAGACCTCTGGTGTGAGCTTGCAGGAGCAGGACCCGTACAACAACGTGATCCGCACGGCGTATGAGGCGATGTCTGCGGTGTTGGGCGGAACCCAGTCGCTGCATACCAATGCGCTGGATGAGGCGATTGCGCTGCCGACAGAATTCTCGGCGCGGATTGCCCGGAACACCCAGATCATCCTCCAGGAAGAGACCGGTGTGACCAACGTGGTCGATCCACTGGCGGGATCCTACTATGTGGAGAGCCTGACCAATGAGTTGGCCGAAAAAGCCTGGGCCTTGATCGAAGAGGTCGAGGAGATGGGGGGCATGACCAAGGCGGTGGCCTCTGGCATGCCGAAGCTGCGGATTGAGGAATCGGCGGCCAAACGACAGGCGATGATTGATCGCGGCGACGAGGTGATTGTCGGTGTGAACAAATACCGTCTCACCGAAGAAGATCCGATTGATATTCTTGATGTGGACAACGTGGCTGTGCGCGAGAGCCAGATTGCGCGACTGGAGCAGATCCGGGCGGATCGGGACAGTGCAGCCTGTGACGCTGCCTTGGACAACTTGACCAAAGTGGCAAAAGAGGGCGGCAACCTGTTGGCGGCGGCTGTGGAAGCGGCGCGTGCGCGCGCCTCGGTAGGGGAAATCAGTATGGCAATGGAGAAAGAATTCGGCCGCCATCGGGCCGAGGTGAAGACATTGGCGGGCGTCTATGGCGCGGCCTATGAGGGCGACGAAGGCTTTGCGGCGATCCAGAAATCGATAGAGGATTTTGCCGAGGAAGAGGGGCGTCGTCCCCGCTTGTTGGTGGTGAAAATGGGCCAGGACGGGCATGACCGTGGCGCGAAAGTGATTGCCACTGCCTTTGCCGATATCGGTTTTGACGTTGACGTAGGTCCGCTGTTCCAGACGCCGGAAGAAGCGGCACAGGACGCGGTGGACAATGACGTGCACGTGGTGGGGATTTCCTCGCAAGCAGCGGGTCATAAGACATTGGCACCGCAGTTAATCGAGGCGTTAAAAGGCAAGGACGCGGAGGACATCATTGTGATCTGTGGAGGGGTCATCCCGCAGCAGGACTATGACTTCCTCAAGAACGCAGGCGTTAAAGCGATCTTTGGGCCGGGCACCAACATTCCAGAAGCGGCCGAGAACATTCTGGGCCTGATCCGCGAAGCACGCGCATAAGGAGGCTAGGGGCCGCCGGTCCCTGTCAATGTCAATCGCTTTGACATGTCAGATACCAAGTGAAGGGGCGCGGCTGCGTCCCTTTTTTGTTGTGGCGCCCTGCGCTTTGGGTTTTGGTGGCGACAAATGAGGGAGGGCGTGATGCTGACTTTGGATCACTTGGCGGTTGCTGGCGAAACTCTGCAAGAGGCGGTTGCGCATGTAGAAGAGGCGTTGGGCGTCAAGATGGGACCGGGCGGAGAGCACGCGCATTTTGGCACGCATAATCAACTGATTGGTCTGGCGGACGGGCTGTATTTGGAGGCAATTGCAGCCAACCCTGCTGCGGAGACGTTGCCTTATCCACGTTGGTTCGATCTGGACCGTTTGGAAGGCGCACCGCGGTTGGGCAATTGGATTTGCCGCACTGATGACATGGATGCGGAACTGGCGCGCCTGGATGTGAACGCCGGTAACGTGGTGCATCTGACGCGGGGGGATTTGCGGTGGCGGATGGCCGTGCCGGACAGCGGGGCGCTGCCGTATGACAACCGGTTTCCTGCGCTCATTCAGTGGGATGTGGCGGTGACACCAGCGGAGATATTGACGCCATCTGGCGTGGCGCTGGTTCAGCTTGAGGTGGTGCATCCGGAGGCGGAAGATTTGAGGGCAACCGTTGGGCTAGGTGATCCAAGAGTGGTTTATAGTGCTGGTGCATCTGCGTTGCGGGCGACCTTTGACACGCCCCATGGGCGCCGGGTGCTATGGTGATCCTACGCGCTGCGACAGCAGCGGACGCCGGGGCGATCGCCGCGATCTGGAACCGCGAAATCCGCGACGGGGTCAGCACGTTTAACACGGTAGAGAAAGAGTTGGGGGCGCTTAAAGCGGCCATTGCCTCTGAGGGTGTGTTCCTGGTGGCCGAAGAGGCCAGCGAGGTGGTGGGGTTTGCCACCTTTGGACCGTTTCGCGGTGGGCCGGGCTATGCCCAAACAATGGAGCATACTGTCTATTTGGCCGAAGCCGCTCGGGGCAAAGGCGCGGGCCGTGCGTTGATGGCGGCCTTGGAAGCCGCGGCCAAGGACCGGGGTGTACATGTGTTGGTCGCGGGCGTTGGCGGCGAAAACAGCGCAGGGATTGCGTTTCACAAGGCGATGGGGTTTGTGGAGGTGGGGCGGATGCCTGAAGTGGGGCGTAAATTTGAGCGCTGGATGGACTTGGTGTTGTTGCAAAAGCGGTTGTGATGCGGCACTAGCCATTACCCAAAGAACCGCTAAGGTGACGCTATGTCGATTTGGTCCCGTATTTCCCAAGCCTTATCCGCACTCAGTCAGGGCGAGTCGCTTTCGACTGTGTTTGATCACTTGCGTGCGCCGCCTGAACGGTCTGTTGCGTTTACTATTGCCGTCATTGCGCTTGGCGCGAAGATGGCCAAGGCCGATGGCCTGGTGACGCGGGACGAGGTGATGGCCTTTCGCGAGGTGTTCCAGATCGCCCAGAAAGATGAGGCCAATGCTGCCAAAGTCTTCAATATGGCACGCCAGGATGTGGCGGGCTTTGAAGAATATGCCACACGCATCAAGGGCATGTTTGGCGCGGTGCACGGGCGGCCAGATGACCTTATGGAAGGTCTGTTTCATATTGCTGTGGCGGATGGGGAATATCACCCCAACGAAGATGCCTTCCTCGCACGCGTGGCGGAAATTCTTGGGGTTGCGGACCATGCGTTTAAGGCTATGCGGGCAAGATTTGTTCAGGATGCGGAGGCCGACCCTTATACGGTTTTGGGTGTGACGCCAGAAATGCCAATGGAAGACATTCGCAAAGAGTGGCGGCGGCTGGTGCGAGAGACCCATCCGGATGCGATGATTGCGCGCGGTGTCCCTGAAGAGGCGGTGAAGATTGCTGAGAAGCGCATGATTGATATCAATCGTGCCTGGGATCAGATCAACGAGGCGGCGTGATGCGGATTGCCACGTATAACGTGGAATGGTTTTCCAGCTTGTTTGATGATCAAAACCGGTTGCTGATGGATGAAGGTTGGTCTGGTCGTCATGGCGTGACGCGCGCACAGCAAATCGAGGCTTTGGGCACGGTGTTCACTGCGTTGGATGCCGATGCAATTATGGTGGTTGAGGCGCCAGATCAAGGCAGTAAGCGGGATACAGTGCTGGCGCTTGAGCGGTTCGCGGCTGCGTTTAAGTTGCGCGCCAAAAAGGCGGTGTTGGGGTTTGCCAATACAACACAACAGGAAATTTCTCTTTTATTTGATCCTGCAGAGCTGACACCCAGGCATGATCCGCGAGGGGCACAAACCGGGCAGAAGGGCGCCACCGGTGCGCCGCGGTTTGACAGCACATTGCGTCTGGATCTTGATGTGGATGCCAAAGAGGATTTGGTGGTGTTTTCCAAACCGCCGTTGGAACTGGATGTGACAACCGCAGCGGGACGGACACTGAGGTTGATCGGCGCACATCTCAAATCCAAGGCCCCGCACGGGGCGCGCAACCGCGATGAGGTGATGAAAATCTCCATTGCAAACCGCCGCAAACAACTGGCGCAGGCGATTTGGTTGCGGCGACGGATCGACGAGGAACTGGCGGCGGGAGAAGATGTGATCCTGCTGGGAGACTTGAATGACGGGCCCGGGTTGGATGCCTTTGAGGATCTGTTTGGGCGCTCTTCTGTAGAGATTTTGCTGGGCAGCAACGGCAGTCCGCGGATGTACGATCCGCACGCTGAGATGGCGCTGAGCCACAAACTTGCGGCGCAGCCAACCACTGCGCGCTTTCATATCGAGCGTGAAGGACGGTATCTGAATGCGCTTTTGGATTACATTATGGTGTCAGAAGGGCTGCGATCGGCAAATCCACGCTGGCGGATTTGGCATCCGTGTGAAGATCATACATGCTGGGAGGTGCCCGAGCTACGTGATGCTCTGTTGACGGCGTCGGATCACTTCCCAGTGGTTTTGGACATCGATGTTTAAACTGTGTTTGGGAGGTGTACCCCATGAAAACCATTAAAGTCTGTGCTTTGATTTTGGGGCTCTGTGTGCCTGTCGGTAGTGCCTCTGCTGAGGAAGACAGTGGCCGCAGTTTGATGGCCGAAGGTATGGAGCTTTTCCTGAAGGGACTTCAGGATGAAATTGCACCAACACTTGATGGCTTTACTGCGATGATGGATGAGATCGGACCGGGTTTGCAGGGATTTCTTGAAGAGATGGGACCAAAACTCGGTGCTGTGTTCTCCAAAGTGGAGGACTGGAGCAGTTATCACCCGCCAGAAATGCTCCCCAATGGGGATATCATCATGCGCAAAAAGAGCCCGACAGAAATGCCCCCATCGGAAGACAGTGAACAGTCCGGTGGCGTCGAGTTGTAAGGCTTTTGCGGCGGTTTAATCCTTTAGGCGGACTGTTGGCATTGCGCCAAGTGCGTCGGCCAGCGCGTTGAAGCGAGATTCGGCGACTTCACCATAAAGTGGTCCGGTGCTAACCGGCAGTTTGAGGTGTAGTTCCGCCTTTTTGGGATAGTATTTCAGTGTTCCCATATTGTCGCGATCCTGTTGCCATAACATGGCTCCAAAGCGCATGGCTTTGCCGATAACTTCGGCCTGATGTTGCTCTTTATCGCTCAGAATTTGAGCGAGTTCCTCAAATCGGGTGCCTTCGGATTTGTTGCGATAGCGATGAAGCAAAGACAGGCCAAGGAAAACGCGTTCTTCGTGTTTAAGGCCCCCAAGGTTTGCACGGGTGGTGCTGTCAAACACGGTTTCGGCGCGATAATCAGGGTGCGCGCGCCAACTTACGTCATGCAGGTAGCAGGCGGCCTTGATCAAGCGCAATTGTTCCGGTTTGGCGGATTTGAAAATCGGAAAGATGAACCTGTAGAGCGATTTACCAAAGCCTGGAATGCGAGCATCTTTGGCTTCCATAAAGCGGCAAGCTTCGATCATCGGGTCACGTGCACGGATGCGATCTGGCATTTGTTCATAAAGCACACCTTCGCGGATGCCATAGGAACTGATTGCGATGTCATGTGGTTTAAAGTGACGCAGCACACCTTTGAGCACTTCAATTGCCAGTGGCACCAACGCCATTCGAGAGCTGGACACACCGCAGCGGGCCCGCAGCTCGTCTGGGTCATGCTCCTGGATATAGCGGGCAGTGTCGCGTACAGCGGTGGCGGTCATGCGGTATTCGTGAAGAACTTTGAGCGGATAGCCGCGGCGCTCCATGTCAATGCGGGCAATGGCACGCCAGGAGCCGCCAACCAAAAATAGTCGGTTTCGCTGACTGCCCATCTGTTGATACAAGTCATCGAGCGTGTCGTTGATAAAGGCGCGACGGCCTTTTTTACCGCCCTTTAAGTCTCGTAATTTCAACGGACCAAGCGAGGAGGTCACGCGTTTGCCGACCTCCCCGTCGTTGATTTCGGCAAGCTCCATCGACGCACCGCCAATGTCACAGATAAGGCCATAGGCGCCGGGCCAGCCGGTGAGCACGCCTTGCGCAGACAAGCGGGCTTCTTCGGCGCCGTCGATCACGTGGATATGCACACCGGTCTTTGCAAGCACCTCGGCGCAGAAATCCGGACCGTCGGTGGCTTCGCGGACGGCGGCGGTGGCCACAGCGGTCAGGCCGTTGAGGCGCATGGAATCGGCAAGGCGGGCAAAACGTGACAGCGCGGCCAAAGCGCGTTCGCGACCTCTGGGATTGAGCAATCCAGTATCAGCGATACCCGCGCCAAGAGCACACATGATTTTCTCGTTGTAGAAATAGGCGGGGCTGCGGGCCGCGCCGTCAAACACCACAAGGCGGACAGAGTTGGAGCCCACATCGACCACACCAACGCGTGACAGGGCGCGGGCCTCGAGGTCTTCAAAAATAGGGCGTTCAAACAGGCTGAGATCCTGCTGCGGTTCGTGGGGCATGGGATAGTCTTATGTCAG
>JAAENN010000276.1 GCA_024224295.1 Shimia sp.
GAGATTGTGCTTCAACCCAGGCCGCCGCAAGAAGGATACGTCCGCCCCCCGATTGATGACCAGACGTTCGTGCCGGAAATCCACCATTTGAGTTAGGAACCAATCACATCACTTTGCCCGAATCGCGGACGGCGATTTATGGCACTCAATGCTCGTGCCGGGCTTTGGTTTGACTTCCGCTTTAGCTTCAGCTTCGGACACTATCCGGGCTGTGGCGGCGCGGCCACGAATTGCGCATCACCATCGCGAGCGGTTGTCGGGCGCACTTCCGAAACGGGTCTTGGCCGTGTGGAAACGATCCGCGATTGTTGGCACGGACGCGGGGGCTCGCTGATTTGCGTTTCTGCGGGGCGTTTGGCGGTTTTCTTGCTTATCGGCGCTGTTAACGGCCGCTGGAGCGCTGTGACGCGTTTATGGGCAAAATTGGCACAGATTTGAGCGCAGAGCCGCCCCGTCACGCTCCAATTGCCGCCATCAGCGGCCGAATGCCGATGATGTTCATGACCCGGGTGAGATTGTAGGCGAGCACACTCAAGGCCATCTCGGTTTTGACGTTCTTCAGCCGCTTCATCAGGAAGTGGGTTGCCCCCATCCACATCTTGATGGTGCCGAACGGATGTTCCACCGTCTCACGGCGCTGGCGCATCGCTTCTGGGTTCTCGTCCAGCCGCCGCTGCACATCCTCCACAAGATGTTCGTGCTCCCAGCGGCTGATGCGCCGTTCCTTGCCTGTGGTGCATTGGTCTTTGAGGGTGCAAGCGCCGCAGGCGTCGGTCCAATAGCGGCTGACGACCAAGCCGCCTTCCTCCGTCACACAGCGCCACGGCAGCCTTTCGCCGGCGGGACAGACATAGGCGTCCTCATCGGCCACGTAGCGAAAGTCGGCTTTGACGAACATGCCCTTCTTGCGGTTGCGCGACGTCTGAGGTTTGGGCAGCGTCGGCGTGATATCGGCATCGGCGCATTCCTTGATCTGCCCGGCACTGAAGTAACCCCGGTCGGCGACCACATCGAGTTCATCGACCCCCAATGCTTCCTTGGCCATTTGCCCTATCGGTGCAAGCTGCGCACGATCACTGCCAGTCTGCACCACGTCATGGGCGACGATCAGATGATGATCGGTCTCCACTGCCGCCTGGACATTGTAACCGACGACACCCGAGCCACGGCCGCTGGTCGCCATCGAGCGGGCATCCGGGTCAGTCAGGGAGATTTGCTCGTCCGGCGCATCGAGCATCTGAACCTCAAGCGCCTTTAGGCGCCCCATCTCCTCGCCCAGCTTGCCGATCTTCTCCTTGAGCCGATCCACCCGCGATGTGATCGCTGCCGTCGGTTCCTGGCGGTCGGCGCTGTCCAACTGGTGCAGGTAGCGCTCAACGCTCTCCTCGATCTGCTTCATCCGCCGCGCCATCTTGGCTTTGGTGAAGTTCCGGTCCCGGTTGTTGACCGCCTTGAACTTGCTCCCGTCGATGGCAACACTCGCCACCGACAAGAGCCCGATCCGGCGGCACAGCTCGACAAACTGCGAACACACCTTGCCGATCGCAGCCCCGTTGTCTTTGCGGAAGTCGGCGATCGTCTTGTGATCGGGCGCCAAGCGGCCCGTCAGCCACATCACCTCCACATTACGCCCTGCCTCACGTTCAAGCCGGCGGCTAGACTGGACCCGGTTGAGATAGCCGTAGACATAAAGCTTCAACAGAACCCCAGGATGATAGCCCGGACGGCCAGTCTCTGCCGCCGTAGCGCGCTCAAATCCCAGGTCCTTCAAATCAAGCGCATCAACGAAAGCATCAATCACCCGAACCGGATTGTTTTCGTCGATCCAGTCCTCAAGCCGATCCGGAAACAGTGTCACCTGACCGCGGTCGGTCCCTTCGATAAAGCGATTCATCAACCCCTCCGATCACACGGAAGACTATACCCGACTCGCACGTTTCCACACAGCCAGGGTCAAAA
>JAAENN010000277.1 GCA_024224295.1 Shimia sp.
CCGCCCAAAGCGTCCGCAGTGGTCGCATTGGATTTCGACGGTTTTGAAGGGCCAGCCGCGTGATTTCATGTCTATCTGGCCTTACGTGAACAAAAAGGGAGTGGCCCCTGTTTCGCCCTTGTTTCATGTAATGGGGTCTCAACTATAGGAGCCGAAAACGGGAACAAACAGGGGCTTTACCGCGAATGCGCATACTAGTAGCGCCCTCCGAAGGCAGAGGCCAGAGGTTCGAATCCTCTCAGGTGCGCCACCTCTCAATAACACCGTTTTAGTTTTTTGTTTTTTGACAGTTGGGTCCCAAAACATGTCAAAAACCGTTCCAGATATGATCTTTTATGGCGTCGGCTGTCTTGCAGTACTCTTGCGGTGGCTTGGTTGTCTGACGTTAGCACCTACGGGTACAAATAGAGGTGTTTAGTAAAAGGAAGTTCTTGGCGAGAAGATCGTCAAAGACAAAAACGGGCAACACGCAAATAGCAACCAGCCGAAGAGAAGATCCGGATCGTTTTGGATGGCCTTCGTGGCGAAGACTACATTGCTGAGCTGTGTCGCCGTGAGCGGATTGTCGAACTCACAATTTCACACTGGTGGTAAGTCGCACCGAGACCCTGATCCTGGGCCAGACAGTCCGCCGGGTCTAGCATCGTCGACGCGACAAATATCGCGATTGGAGACGTAAACTTGTTGAGCAACACACCCCCGAAGTTTTTTAAAAAGTGTCCGTTCAGAGAACCTGATTGCAATGTTATTGTTGCTGATCTGCTTGCGCGTCCTTGCTTTGATCCTTGATTTGCGGGGCGTTTGCCAATGTGGACAAAGTTTGTGTCAACAAAAATGAACGGACGGTCACTTTCGGAAAAACGAACCTGTTTCCGTGGAATTCAAGGCGCAAGTTTTGAAGACATCAAAACCTCCGATACCCTAGGGCTGCTACCTGATACACTTGAAAATCGTTGGTTGAACTGAACTGTGGGGTTCACACTAGGAGAATGGGGCGGGTGTTTAGAATCCGTTTGAGTATGGTCACTTGGGTTTTCATTTATCTTAGCCATGATCGATCAGACGTAAGAGATCGTCAAAAATGAACCACTCAACAACGTAGGAGAATCTTCATGTCTGTTTCATCTGTGAAACCTTCTACTCTTCAACCAAAAGGTTGGTCTCGGTAGAGGCGCGAGATTCGGTTTAGCGCTTGAATTGAGGCTGTTTGCTGTTCTCTGAGTGACAAAAAGTGGCGTTAGGTGGCGACCTCGCGGCCACTTTGTGGCAACATTTAGGCGCGTGCAAACTGCCTAAAATTCCTTCAACATCACTTTTCTGGATGGCGTAAAGGGTTTGCGTTTGAAGCTCCTGATTTTTAAAGGTTTAAGGCAAGTTTATCGAGGCCAGTTCAATGCTAGAATAGTTTATCTTATATTGTTCAAAGTTTGCTTAGGACTCGTTAAGAACATCAACCTACCACTTAATACGGGATTAAACCGGCTCAGGGGTGAGCCATTAGGTGGGAAGAAAAAGATGTTCGTCAATCAATCGAGATTCATCAAGAAAATCGCGCATAGATCGGTCTCTATGACCTCAGAAGGGTGTAAGCGGACGCGACATGGCCAAAACCTGAACGCGCCTAAGTAACGATTTCTGAGGATAGTTAGATGCCTATTACCATTACTGTGGATCGCAGTAGTGCACCAGTAGAGGTGCGTTCTGACATGTTTGGTGCGAACCTTCTAGGCAGCACAAACGAAGTGAACGGTGTGCCAAATGACGGCTTTATTGAAGCCGTAGATATGTTGGGCGCCACGAGACTACGGTATCCTGCCGGCCGCGCAGCGAATGAACAAATAACTGAACTTGATCGCAGTCAGACGGGTTTTGATCAAATTCGTGAAGACACCCGTAATTACTTGGATTGGGTGAAAGAAACAGCGTCTCGTACAACGCTTGTCGTTCCAGCATTGGCCAATGAACACACCAATCAGCAAGATATTCAGGATTGGGCGGAATTGGTTCTGGAGTATATGGGCGACCAAATTGATCTTATTGCCGGCTATGAGATTGGGAACGAATTCTGGCAAACTATTGATGAGACAGAATACGGATCTTATGCCGCAGATATTGCTAATGCGCTAGGTTCCGTAACGGTAAATGGGTATCAACCGGAAATCTGGGTCCAAACCGCCAACGTGGCAGGTGGTGCGTCCAACTACAAGGGCGGGAGCTACGGTTCCGTCAGTGATTCCGATGCTGTCCTAGCCATGGCATATTGGGGTTCAGAGCATCGGCCTGATGATTGGACCGACGGTATGTCTGCAGCGGAATACTACCGTAGCCTGAACGGGTATGAGCAACGCGTCATCAAAGGCAATCTGGAGCTGATGGAACAGTTGGATGCCGACAACAATATAGCCAACGGCTTTCAAACCAATGCTGCCTCGGCCGGTGTCGACGGTATTATCGCGCACTATTATTTCGACAAAGAGCTCGATGGCTATGACCAGAGCGAACAGCTTACTCGGTCAGAGCTAAAAGCTTTGGATCTGCGTTTTGCGACTTGGGAGGCGATGCTGCCTCAGGACCTGAATATTCAGGTGACTGAATGGAACGTGGAAACAGGCCACTGGAACTGGACGGGCTTAAAAGCCGCCGGTGTTGTCGTGGAACAGTTTCAAAACATGATTGAAATGGGGGTAGATGGCGCTGATTTTTGGACCATCCGTCACAACACCTCAACGTCTATTGCCGGCGGCAACGGGGACGAAGGTCCCGTTCAGTTAACCCCAGCGGGTGTGATGCTTCAATTAATGGCCGAAAGTCTAAATCCGGCTGACGGAGCCATGTTTGGAGTTTCCACGGAAGGTTTTGATGCCACAGCTTTGGAAGTGAACGCTTACACCAATGGGTACCGCAGTGTGGTTTATGTCACGTCGCATACAGAAAGTTTCGGACAAGAATTTTCGCTGGATCTCACCGATTTGGCAGGTGGGGCAGTTTCCTGGAGCGGGCGGGTTGTTGGGATCGATGCGAGTTCTTCGGATGGTTTTAGTGATAATGCTGCCTATGACGCGAACGGAGACTTGGTTGCAAGGATTGGTAAACGTACCATTGGCTCTCAAGAGTATGATGCGCTGATTGAGGTGTTGGGCGCCGCCTATGACGATAGCCTTTTCAAGTATAGCTCGGGAGAGTGGAAAACATATCTACCAAAACCGGAAGATATTTTTGTACGTCCGGGAGTGGTCAATCCAACATCACTGGACGACTTTTATTTTGCAACGGAAACAGATGTGAACGGCTCAATTGACTTTTTGAGCCAAGAACAACTTGGACAAAGTGCCGGTGACATCAGTTTTGAATTGGACCCTTACGAAGTGATCGAAATCACGATTGATCATTCGAATGTGCAATCGGGAGATGGATCTGCAGAGGTTATGCACGGTGGTCTGGGAGTTGATGATTTTTTTGGTAGTGGCGGCGACGATTTTCTACGCGGGTATGAGGGGCAAGATAGCTTGGTTGGCGGAACAGGGCATGACACTGTTTACGGTGACCATGGAAACGACCGGCTAGAAGGTAAATCCGGAAATGACCGTCTGTATGGCGGCTCTGGTGACGACAAGCTGGTCGGTGGTGATGGCAACGATTATTTGCGCGACGAGAATGGTCGCGATGATTTCGTCGGTGGCAACGGTCAGGATACGGTTTCCTACTGGGGACACGCCTATGGTATGACTGTAAATCTCACCACTGGGGCGAACTCAGGCGGAGACACATACAGCAGTATTGAGCATGTACTGGGATCCAATCTAGCCGCCGACAAAATCTACGGAAATAGCGTTGCGAACCATCTTGATGGCGCAGCTGGAAATGACATTTTGTACGGCTATAGCGGAAACGATACATTGGAAGGCGAATTCGGGAATGATCGGCTCTATGGAGGTTCCGGGAATGATAAGTTGATCGGTGGCTCCGGCAACGATTACCTGCGGGACGAAAGCGGTATCGATATTTTTGATGGTGGGTCTGGAAATGACACTGTCGCATATTATGGCCATAAATCAGGTGTTTCGGTCAACCTTTTGACCGGTGAGAATTCTAGTGGCGACAATTACATCAGTATTGAAAACATTCTGGGGTCAAGTCTGGCAGATGACACCTTGATTGGAGATCATGGTAATAATTGGCTGCATGCCTCCAACGGGAACGACGACTTGGTCGGCAATGGTGGCGCCGACAGTATCTACGGCGGTGCCGGACACGATAGCCTTGAGGGAAATGACGGCACTGATCGACTCTACGGTGGGTCCGGAAACGACACGTTGCGTGGCGGTGATGGAGACGATTATCTGCGTGATGAAGCCGGTGTCGACCTTTTCGACGGCGGGTCTGGTAGTGATACAGTCGCCTATTACGGGCACGGCGCAGGTGTATCAGTTAATTTGCTAACTGGTGAAAACTCTAGTGGCGACACGTATATCAGTATCGAAAATGTTCTTGGGTCAAGTCTTGCCAACGATACATTGATTGGGGACCACGACGCCAACTGGCTACATGGGTCCAACGGCGATGATCGCCTTTTTGGCAACGATGGAAATGACTCACTCTATGGTGGTTCAGGGCGTGATAGTCTCGAAGGAGATTATGGGATGGACCGACTTTATGGAGGCTCCGGGAACGACACAATGAAGGGTGGAGCCGGAGATGACTATCTCCGCGACGATGCTGGCATAGACCTTTTTGACGGCGGATCGGGTCAAGACACCGTGGCTTACTGGGGACATCCTAGTGGGGTCACGGTAAACTTGGAAACTGGTGCCAACAGTAGTGGTGATACCTATATTAGCATTGAGCACGTGTATGGATCAGATCTAGCAGCTGACCATCTGACTGGCGACACTCAGAACAACTATCTACGTGGCGCCGGAGGAAATGACACTTTGGTAGGCGAAGCGGGAAACGACACACTGCGTGGTGACAGCGGCGCAGATGTATTGACGGGTGGAAGTGGTTCAGATCTTTTTGTTTTCCACGATGGTTTTGGTCGGGATGTGGTGACTGACTTTGATCCTACAAGCGACGTCTTGGATTTCTCCGGAGTTTCCTCGTTCACAAGTTACTCCGATATTGTAAACAATCATGCTGCTCAAGTCGGAGCGGATGTGATCATTTCAATCAGTTCTAGCCACCAAATCACTCTGGAGGATGTTTCGCTTCATAGCTTGGCTGAGCAGAACTTCGATTTTTGATTTATAGGACTCCGTTACGATCCTGATTCCCTTTGGGACAAACGCCATGCACTCCAGTCCTCTGGGGTGTCCAAGTCAATCAGTGCGTGTTGGTAAGGTAACGGGATGTCTATAATCTCAGCGATATGACGTTTCAGGACAGAGCGTGCACCGACGTCACCTGAAAGAGTTTGTAGTTCGTCGAACAGGCGGGCTGGAAAAGTCACGGGATGACCGGGTTGGTTACTCTGGGATGTAGCGCGAAGGATTGCGTGCGGGTGCGCGTGATGTGCCTGAACCATCTCCTGGAGGTCCCGCTCAGTTAATTCCGGCATATCCGCAGGGACCACCATAACGCCGGTGATATCTTTCGAAAGATGTGCAATGCCCGCCCTCATTGTATGAGCCATTCCTTCAGCAGCGTCAGCCACGACAATTACTTGTAATTTTAGGCCAGATAGCACAAATTCTCTGGCGCTCTGACCTTCGCGCAGGCACACCAGTACTGTATCACAAACAGCGCACGCGTGACTTGACAGTCTTTGTAGTAGAGGGACGCCGTCCACCTCTTCAAGCAACTTGTCGCCTCCCCGCATGCGCGAGGCAGCTCCGGCCGCCAAAAGGAGAATTGCTAATTTGGGCGTCGGATCGGGAATGTCTGTCATCTAAAAACCTTGGCTCAATGGAAGCCAAATAGCTACCCCCGCATGCGGTCGCCACCAGCGTCAAATAGGGGGGCGGAAAGGAGCCGCGCAGGGCACCTTTTCCCCAGAATTTCGATCTCGACTTTCAGGTTCTTCTCGATCCGGTCGGTTGGAACAAAGCCAATGGCGACAGACGTCAAGGCGTTGTGCGCATAGCCACCTGAGGTGCAGAAACCCACCACCTCACCATCAAGCCAGATTGGCTCATAGGCCTGCACATCTGCATCTTCGACGACCACGGCAAAAGCACAAAGTTTTCGGTCTGGTCCAACTTTTTGGTCTTTTTCTGCAGCTGCGCGTCCAATAAAGTCCTCTGGCTTTTTGAATGCGATGAATTGATCGAGGCCAGTTTCTGCAGCTGTATAGTCTGGCGAGTACTCTGACAGCCATGACCCAAAGAATTTTTCCAGTCGCAAAGACATCATTGCCCGCATTCCGAAGGGTCGCATTCCAAGAGGTTCACCAGCTTCCCAAAGCGTGTTCCAAAGCGTGCGTTGGGCCATGGGATCGCAGAAGATTTCAAAACCAAGATCTCCGGTGTAACTCACCCGCTGAACTAGGCAGTCGACCATGCCTACCGTCAAAGCGCACACGTCCTTGAACGCAATGTCGGACATATCTTCCCTAGTACAAGCCTGCAATACATCACGGGCTTTGGGGCCAGCAATCTGGAAACCTGTCAGGCGATCGGAGACGTTTTTGACCAACACGCCCTCCATTTCATTCTGCTCAAACCAACGCATGTGATAGGCTTGTGCACCATATGACGCGGTCAGTTGAAATGCGGTTTCAGACAGGCAAGAAACCGTGAAGTCGCCGATCAATTTACCTTTTTGCGATAGCATTGGAGTGAGGCTCAAGCGACCTTGTTTGGGTATTTGCCCTGCCATGATGTGGTTAAGCCAGGCGCGGGCTTTGGAGCCGGTGACCATATATTTTCCGAAGTTGTGCACCTCGTTGATGCCCACGGCGTTGCGAACCGCTGCTACTTCTCGCGCGGTTGCATCAAAGGCATTGGAGCGTCGGAATGAAGGGGATTCATACCGTGGTTCGTCGTCTTGTGCAAAATAGTTAACCACTTCGAGACCAAACTGTTGTCCCCAGACAGCCCCCATTTTGTCAAAGACATCATACATTGGTGTCTGCCGGAATGGTCGCGCGGCGGGGAGTTCTTCGTTCGGGTAAGAGACTGAGAAACGGGTTTGGTAGTTTTCGATAACCTTGGGGCGGGTGTAGCCAGGAGTAATCCAGTCTCCGAAGCGGGCGCAGTCCATGGCAAATGTGTCTCGCTCGGTTTCACCTTCAACCATCCATTGCGCCAACATAAGGCCGACTCCACCGCCTTGTGAGAAGCCCGCCATCACGGCGCAAGCGGACCAATAGTTGCGCATGCCCAGCACTGGTCCAACCAAAGGATTGCCATCGGGTGCAAAGGTAAATGGCCCGTGTATAACGGACTTCACACCTGCAGTGTTCAGGGCTGGGAAGCGTTTGTAAGCAAATTCGATGGAGTCTTCGATTTTGTTGAAGTCATCTGGCAGAAGTTCATGGCCAAAATTCCAGGGCGTGCCATCCACGCCCCAGGGGCGGCAGGGTTGCTCATAAAATCCGATGCATAGCCCGCGACTTTCTTGGCGCAAGTAACTCTCGCCAGCCGGGTCCATCACATGTGGGTGCTCCTTGCCGTCCTGCATCATCTCGACAATCAGCGGCACGTCCTCGGTGACAATATATTGGTGCTCCATAGGTTGTAGAGGAAAGTAGACGCCCGCCATGGCGCCGACTTCGCGGGCCCATAGACCCGCTGCGTTTACGACATGCTCGGCGTGGATAGTGCCTTTGTCGGTAACCACGTCCCAAGTACCGTCCGGACGTTGGGTCGTTGCGGTGACTTTGGTGTGGGTTTTAATGGTGGCGCCGCCCAGCCGTGCAGCTTTGGCATAGGCATGGGTTGTACCAGACGGGTCCAGGTGACCGTCCAGCGGATCATAAAGCGCGCCGATAATGCCATCAGTGTTCGTGGCTGGGGCAAACTCTTTGATTTCCTCCGGCGTGAGTATCTCGGTTTCCAGTCCCATGAACCGATGTTTAGCCCGCTCCGTGATCAACATGTCAAAGCGGTCCTGGTTATCCGCAAGCGTGACCCCACCCACGTGGTGCAATCCGCAAGACATGCCGGTGAGTTCTTCAAGCTCCTTGTACAGATTGATCGTATAGCCCTGAAGCGCGGCCATGTTGGTGTCGCCGTTGAGGGTATGAAAACCACCAGCTGCGTGCCACGTAGATCCGGAGGTGAGTTCGGAGCGCTCGATCAACATGACGTCGGACCAGCCAAGTTTGGTCAGGTGGTACAGAACAGAGCAGCCAACGACGCCGCCTCCGATCACTGCTACGCGGGTCGTCGTCGTGGTCATGGATGCCTCCTGAATTCCCTAAGTCTAAGAAATCGAGGGCTCGAAGGCGACGGCATGCTCAAAAGCGACCTTGTTAGTCGCAAATGGATAATGGTTCCGGGGATTTGGATGGATTAGCAATTAGGGCGTTTTTTTTAGTGGCACGCCATAAAGTTCAAGTCGGTGCCCCTTGAGTTGAAAACCTAGCTTCTGAGCAATCTTTTCTTGCAGGGCTTCGATCTCGGGGTCAACAAATTCTATAACTTCGCCAGAGGCAATATTTATCAGATGGTCATGGTGCTCGCGCTCTGCATCCTCATAGCGCGCACGCCCGTCGCCAAATTCCAGCTTATCAAGAATTCCAGCTTCTTCGAATAGTTTTACGGTGCGATATACCGTTGCCAAAGAAATTCCAGCGTCTTGTGCCGAAGCGCGGGCATAAAGTTCTTCGACGTCTGGATGGTCGGTGCTCTCTTGTAAAACGGTGGCGATGGTTCGGCGTTGCTCTGTCATCCGCAACCCTTTGGTTTCGCAACGTTCAATAATGGAGTCGCCCATGTCGTACCTGACCTGACTTGTGGTTCCTGATTTGGCTTTTCTGTCTATCGAATGCTGCCGCGGGTTTCCACTGCTTTTGACGGTGCCGTGACAAGAAAGCCCAGTCGCTAATTGAGCAGTAAGTTGCCTTGCATTACTCGGCGGGCATGGCCAGCGACGGTGATGCGGTTGTCCCTTACGGAGACTGCGATCTCGCTGGGGCGTCCCATTTCCAAGCCTTGACGGATAGTAAGATCAAGGTCGTGCCCTTCGATCTGCGCCAAAAGGGCCGCTGTGGTTGCGCTGGCGCTACCGGTGGCCGGGTCCTCTGGGATGTTGTCTAGAGGGGCAAACATGCGTGCATACAAAGTGTTTCCTAGTCGAGCGTAGACAAATTGCGCAAAATCTAGGCCGGACGGGTAGCGGGTGTTGCCTTTGCGGATGGCGGCAATGTCCGGTGCTGTTTGGGACAGGATTTCGCGGTTTTTGACCTCGGTGATAGTGAAGGCCAATCCCAACGAAGCCATCACCGGCGGGTGCACCTTAAGGTGCAAATCACTTGTACTGATGCTCAGTGCTTCAGCCACCAAAGCTGGATCGGGGTCGCAGAGAGTTTCGA
The DNA here is from genome assembly GCA_024224295.1 of Shimia sp. Taxonomy (GTDB): domain Bacteria; phylum Pseudomonadota; class Alphaproteobacteria; order Rhodobacterales; family Rhodobacteraceae; genus Shimia. The sequence continues at coordinate 9,473 of JAAENN010000277.1, forward strand.
GCGGCCGCGTGGTCCCAAATGACGCGCTTGCGCCGTCGGATTGACAGATTATCGGCCCAACGCCGAGTTCCAGAACCATGTTTTGTGACGCACCTTCTTGCGCAAGCGCACAGGCGGTGCCGATCAGTGGATGTCCAGCGAAAGGAATTTCCATAGTCGGTGTGAAAATGCGAACTTTGGCGGTGTGCTCGGTTCCTTCAGGAGGATAGATGAACGTCGTCTCAGAGAAGTTGAATTCGCGGGCAATTTTCTGGAGATCTTCTTCGGCGATCTGAATCGCATCGGGTATGACAGCTAACTGGTTGCCACCAAATGCTTCTTTGGTGAAGACGTCATATACAAAATACGGTGTCATGGGGCGGCCCTTTAAAATGCATCGGTGATGGTTAGCTGCTATGGGTCAGTTCCAGCCAGATTGGTAGATGGTCAGACGCGACATGTGCAGGTATGCGGGTCAGCACGCCGTGGTCATGTACATCTATGCCTTTGGTGTAAGCGAAGCCATCCAAGCCTGCGATCGGCCTTGGTGCAGGGAAAGTATGGCCTGTGGCAAGAAAGTCAAAGCCGGGCGTAACAGCATCAAGCGCGGCTTTTGAACCCCATTCATTGAAATCACCTGCGATTAGTGTAGGCATTTGCGGCAATCGGCGCACGGCTCTCGCCACTGCTTTCAATTGCATAAGGCGGTAGCGGCGGATCAAACCAAGGTGAACACCGATTATTCGGATGTCGCCGATGGATGTGCGTAGATCTGCACGGATGGCGCCACGCGGTTCCAAGCCCGGTAAATCTAGTCTTGCCGTTTCCAGGACTTCAACACTTGGACGCACCAGCATTGCATTACCGTGAAAACCTAGTGAGCCCTTGGGCTGACCAAAATCTATGTTCCGAAAACCCTTTTTCACAACCAAATCATGGGGGAGGGCCGCAGGACGTGGCGGGAGGCGCTTGTCGGCTTCTTGGAGCACCATAACGTCCGCCTTGAGCGCACGGATCACCACCATACTGCGTGTCGGACGGCGTTGTAGGTCAACACCAACACATTTTTGCAGATTGTAACTAGCAATGCGCAGCATAGATCCCATCCGACCCTTGAAGCTTCTACATAAGTATCTCTTTGAGAATAAGCTGTTTTGTCCCGATGTTAAGTGCCACAAAAAGTTTGTGTCACTTTTTCTTCCCGGGTCGGTGGCGAGGTAAGGTATTCGGCCGCAGAGTCGATCGAAAACGGTGAGGCAAAGGCGGTGTTGAGCCTGTGAAGCAGATCAAAGTCTCCTGCTATAGCTTGTGTGATCATCGCCTCAATCTGATGATTTCGAGGGATGATAAAAGGGTTGGATTTCGCCATGACCTGTTCCGGGGTCGTCGATTGTTCTTGCTTTCGCGCAGCCCATTGCGCGTGCCACATGGTGAAGTCTTTATGTGTCTCAATCCCGGTTTCGGGTACTGATCCATCAGTCAAATAGCGGAAGCTATTGGTGAAATCCGCTTCCTGATCCGCCATAATGGCAAGGAATTGGGAAATCAGCGCCTCGTCGCTGTCTTTGGTTTCCGACAGACCTAACTTTGAAGCAAATTTGTCCTGCCACAACCTTCGCAGCATCCCGGGCATTTCATTGATGATATTGGTGAATTCCTCTACTGCTGCGTCCGAGTTGTTTTCAAGTGGAAGCAATGAAGTTGCGAGTTGAGCCATGTTCCAGGCGATAATTTGTGGTTGATTGCCATAGGCATAGCGGCCGCGGCGATCGATCGAGGAAAACACCTGTCCGGGGTGGAAGGCATCCATAAACGCGCAGGGGCCGTAGTCGATAGTTTCGCCAGAGATAGCGCAGTTGTCGGTGTTCATGACGCCATGGATGAAGCCAACGGACATCCAGTGCGCGATCAGCGTAGCTTGTTTGGCCACCACGTGTTTGAGAAATTCGGCAGATGTGCTTGCAGATGGATAATGACGCGCAATCGCATAGTCCAGAAGGGTTTGTAATCCTTCAATATCCTGCCGCGCTGCCAGAATTTGAAAGGTTCCGACGCGAATGTGACTAGACGCGACACGTGTCAGCACGGCGCCGGGTAAAGGGCGCTCGCGCATGATCTCTTCGCCGGTTTCCACGGCCGCCAAAGCGCGGGTGGTCGGTATGCCAAGAGCGTTCATGGCCTCTGACACGACATATTCACGTAAAACAGGTCCAAGCCAGGCACGTCCATCTCCACGACGTGCGTAGGGCGTAGGTCCGGAGCCTTTCAACTGGATGTCGTAGCCATTTGATTCCCCTAGCAAAACAGCGCGTCCGTCACCGAGTTGAGGGTTCCAGTTGCCAAATTGATGTCCAGCATAAAGCTGCGCGATAGGCTCCGCACCGTCCGGAATTGTGCTTCCTGAAAAAAACCGTGCAAGTTCGACTGGGTCGTTGGTTCCAGTGATGCCGAGAGTGTCTGCCAGCGATTGATTGAAAGCCAATAGCTTTGGTGCACGAACGGGCGTGGGTTTTTGATGTGAAAACAGCCTGTTGGGCAGAGACACATAGGTGTTGTCAAAGGGAATATGCAGCGTCATTGGCGCAGCATATCTGGGTTTCGTTGAATTGCCACTGCACAAAAGTCACAAGCTTGAGATTGCGTGTGCACGCTTACGGCCCTTGTGGGATGCAAAAGGGTTTACAGGCGGCTAAGCCGCTCTGCCAAAAGGGAAAAGAATCCGTCTGCATCAATGTCGCCGATGAAAATGGCGTTTGGCGCGCGACCTGTTACGCTCCACCAGTCGGCCACCGTCATTCCCATCGTGAGTTCAGATTGCGTTTCGATTTCTACGTTGATGCGGCGGCCAGAGAACAATTCTGGTTGGATCAAGTAAGCTGTTACACAGGGATCATGAAGCGGTGCACCATCTGATCCGTATTTCTCTTTATCAAATCTTTCAAAAAAATCAGTCATTTCCGCGACAGCTATGCCAACTTTGGTGCCGAGGTTTCGGAAGGCATCGTTGCGCGGCTTGGTGACCAAAGCTTTGTGTGTAACATCAAGCGGCATCACCACAATGGGTGCGCCTGATTTGAACACAATATCAGCGGCTTGTGGGTCAACATAAATGTTGAATTCAGCCGCAGGCGTGATATTGCCCACCTCAAAATAGGCGCCGCCCATCAGCACAATTTCTTGAACCTTTTCAATAATATCAGGTGCTTTTTCAAAAGCAGAACCAATATTTGTCAAAGGACCGAGCGGGCAAAGGGTGACCGTGCCTGCATCATGGGCGCGTAGCGTATCAATAATGAAATTTACCGCGTGCTGATCTTCGACCTTCATTATGGGAGCGGGAAGTACCGGGCCATTGAGGCCGGTCTTACCGTGCACATGCTCTGCGGTGACTAACTCACGGCCCATTGGACGGTCACAACCTTCGTACACTTTGGTGTCAGGTTTGCCTGCCAACTCACAGACAATACGCGCATTTTTCGAGGTAAGGGTCAATGGAACATTGCCTGCAACCGCGGTAATACCCAGCACGTCGATCTCTTCCGGGCTGGCCAAAGCCAAGAGAATGGCAACGGCGTCGTCCTGGCCCGGGTCGGTGTCGATAATAATCTTGCGCGCGCTCATGATGTGCCCTCGTAGCTGTTGGAAGCTGCACCCTGTCAAGGCGGGTGGTGCTTGTCTAGCATGGATCACATCGGGTGCGCAAAAAATTTACCAATTGGTCTAAAAGAGGCAAATTTCCCTGTCGGTATTGCGTCTGTATCACGTCTGTTTTGCGGAGGTGCTAATTTGTGTGTCGCGCTGCCGTTGCACGATTGTGTTAAACCGCCGTGCGGTGGCGGTTTTTTGGTTGCACCGGATTAACATCCCCGAAATTCTGCGACGAATGCGGAAGTGGAAGGAAAACGACCGGTGGGGATGACAACTCAAACCACATTGACCCGGGATTTGGTGTTGGTTGGCGGCGGACATGCGCATGCCTTGATGTTGCGCATGTGGGGCATGACGCCGGTGCAGGGCGTGCAGGTTACCTTGATCAATCCCGGTCCGACTGCGCCGTACTCCGGCATGTTGCCGGGGCATATTGCGGGGCATTACGCACGCGATGCGTTGGAAATCGATCTGGTCAAACTGGCGCGGTTTGCAGGAGCGCGTGTGATCCTTGGTGCGGCGGATGAGATTGATGCAGCCCGCAAGGTGATCCATGTACCGGGACGGGGTGAGATCGCTTATGATGTGGCCTCTCTGGATGTTGGATTGCATGCGCGAGCCTTGCATATTCCCGGGTTTTCTGAGTTTGGCATCGGCGCGAAGCCACTTGATGCGTACGCAGACCGTTGGGACGCGTTTTTGGAACAGGTCAAGGCTGGAAGCAAAACTGGCGCAGTGGCGGTTATTGGTGGAGGTGTGGCTGGATGTGAACTGGCTTTGGCCATGGCGCATCGCTTGCAGGGCTTGGGTAAGGTCAACTGTGTCACTTTGATTGAGACAAATACCAAGCTTGCGAGCGCGACGCCCGGTGCAGATCGGATTCTGTGTGATGAGATGCTGCGGTTGGGAATCACTGTTGTGAGCGCGGTTGAAGTTGAAGAAGTCACCGCGAGGGCTGTGAAGCTGCGTGGGTATTCTGAAGTGGCGTCGGAGTTCACGGTTGGCACCGCTGGAGGATTTGCGCATGACTGGCTGGCGGCATCGGACTTGGAAAAAGACTCCCAAGGTTTTGTGCAGGTGGATGACCAACTTTTGGTGCCGGGACGAAAAGACCTCTTTGCAGTGGGGGATTGCGCGGCCTTGATGGCCAGTCCACGCCCTAAAGCTGGTGTCTTTGCGGTGCGGGCGGCGCCGGTACTCTATCACAATATTTCTGCCGCATTGACCGGCGGTGCGATGAAGCCGTTTCGACCACAGCCGGATTATCTCAAGCTGATGTCGCTTGGCAGCAAGGACGCGATGGCCGCGAAGTGGGGGCGCTGTTTGGCGCTGCCAAAAGCGCAGCTGTGGCGTTGGAAAGATCATATTGATCAGAGCTTTATGCGGAAGTTTTCCGAGTTTCCTGAGATGAAGGCTCCGGGGCAGATCGGGCCAGTGGCACAAGGTGTGCAGAACGACCAGATGTTGTGTGGCGGTTGTGGTGCGAAGGTGGCGCCGGGGCAACTTGCCGCGGCTTTGACAGAGATGCCCACCTTGAAGCGAACGGATGTATTGCAGGGCGCAGGCGATGACGCCGCTGTGCTGGAGATTGGCGGGCAAAAACAGGTGCTGAGCGTCGATCATCTGCGCGGTTTTGTGGCTGATCATGGTTTAATGGGGCGCATCGCAGCGGTGCATGCGCTTGGAGATGTCTGGGCCATGGGAGCCAAACCGCAATCCGCGCTGTTGTCCGTGAATTTGCCGCGTATGACGCCGGAAATGCAGGCGCGGGCGATGCGCGAAATCTTAGATGGGGTTGGTGAGGTTGTGCGTAGCGCAGGTGCGGAGATTGTCGGGGGGCATTCAACTATGGGCGCTGAGCTGACAATTGGCCTAACGGTGACTGGTTTGTTAGAAGGCGCGGCGATCACTTTGGCCGGGGCGAAGGCTGGGGATGTGTTAATCCTAACGCGGCCAATTGGTGCCGGCACGGTATTGGCGGCAGAGATGCAGGGCAAAGCCAATGGCCGAGACGTTGCCGCGCTGTATGAATTCTTGGCGCGGCCACAAGGCGATACGGCGGAAATCCTACGCAGCGCACATGCTATGACCGATGTGACAGGTTTTGGGTTGGCGGGGCATTTGATGGCCATGTGTCGGGCGTCGGGTGTGGCCTCGGAGATTTGCTTGGAGGATGTGCCAATCTATGCAGGAGCGGAGGCGCTGGCAAAGGCTGGTCACCGCAGTACGATTTTTGACGACAACAAACTGGCCGCGCCGGTGTTTGGGCCGGAGAGCGCGAAGATGGCTTTGCTACACGATCCACAAACGTCTGGCGGTTTTCTGGCAGCCGTTGCAGCTGCAGAGGCTGAAGCGTTGATAGGGGAGTTGCAGACAGCAGGGCATAAGGCGGCGGTTATCGGCCGGGTGACCGAAGGAATACCATCAATCACTCTGACATGATCAACCGAGCGGCGCAGGAGGCCAGAGTTTCGTCGCTTAGATCCGGCAGCAGGATTTCCTCTGCATCAGGCGCGTAGGTCTTCGAAATCCTTGCGTAGCGCGGGTCATAGTGCGTTTCGATCAGAGCACGGGTCAGAGCAGCATAGTCGTTTGCAGTGGCCAAGTCTTTCCATTGTGCCACTTTCTCATGCCCATGATAGCGGATGAGCATCTCCAGCACTGTGTGCAATTTTGTGCTGTCAGCCCTCATGTCTGGATACGCAGAGATCAGGTGGTCGATCCGGGCTTTCAGCGGAGCGGTGAGGCGCAGGTTGGGCGCGGAGATCATGGCCTGCCACAACACCGGCGGGATGATCAAACGTCCTATTTTGGAGCTTTCTGCCTCGACATAGACCGGGCGGTTCGGCTGCAATTTGGCGAGACCCATGGCGAGGCGGCTTTCAAAGGCTTTTTGGCTGGGTTGGGTATCCCCCATTGGGCCAAAGAGGCTGCCGCGATGTTCGGCCATCGCTTCGAGGTCCAGCGTTTGCGCGCCTTGTTCAGCCAGGTGGGCCAGAAGGCGGGTTTTTGCTGTGCCGGTTCCGCCATCGATCACCACAACGGGGCAGGGCATTGTGCCTTCATAGAGCGCTTTGGACACCAGTCGGCGGTAGGCTTGATAGCCCCCCTCTATGGTGTCGGCGCGCCAACCAATTTGTTTGAGTATGATCGCCACGGAGCCGGAGCGTTGGCCGCCGCGCCAGCAGTAGACCAGCGGTTTGTAGCTGCCTTCCTTTTCAGACAGAGGGCCTTCAAGGTGGGCGGCGACATTGCGCGCGACAATCGCTGCGCCGATTTTGCGGGCCTTAAACGGATCTTCCTGCACGTAGATGGTGCCAACGCGCGCGCGCTCGTCGTTGGACATGGCCGGGAGGTTGATTGCGCCGGGTACGTGATCCAAGGCAAATTCCGCGGGCGACCGCACATCGATAATCTGATCAAAGGGCAGCGTGGCAAGATCAGAGAGTCGGGTCAGTTTTAATGGCATGGGCAGTCCAAATAGGGGTCCCATGTGCATAGAGGCAAAGGCCGCGGCGCGCCAGTGGGCAGGCCGCGGCCAATGGCGCTTAGTAAGCCACCATGGTCAGCAGTTCGTATTCCGCGACCATCTCGTCGTCCTGATTGGACGCGGTAACATGCCAGCGGACCTCGCCGTATTCGTCGTTGCGCTTGGTTTTCTTCTTCACGGTGAGACGCACCCTGAGACTGTCGCCTGCCACAACCGGTTTCATGAAGCGCAGGGTGTCGAGGCCAGTGTTGGCCAGAACGGGACCTTCGTTGGACTCCACAAAGAGACCGGCGGCGAAGGACAGCAACAGGTAGCCATGGGCGACACGGCCGGGGAAGAAAGGGTTTCGCGCAGCGGCGTCTTCGTCCATGTGGGCATAGAAGGTGTCGCCGGTGAAGTTCGCGAAGTGCTCGATGTCTTTCAGCGTGATTTCGCGAGCATTGGTGTAGAGCGTTTCCCCAATCGCCAACTCGCCAAAGCGGCGGGTGAAGGGGTGTGCACCTGCGTCGATTTCCTTGGCGCCGGGCACCCAGTGCTGGCCGATGCCGGTGAGGATGTCCGGGCTGCCCTGAATGGCGGTGCGTTGCATGTAGTGTTTCACGGCGCGCACACCGCCAAGCTCCTCGCCGCCACCTGCGCGGCCGGGGCCCCCGTGCACCATGTGGGGCAGGGGTGAGCCATGTCCCGTGCTTTCCCCCATGCTGTCGCGGTTGTTGAAATAGAGACGGCCATGGAAAGCACCTGCGCCCATGGCAATCGTGCGGGCAACCTCCGCGTCTTGAGTGAAAACAGAAGCCACAAGCGAACCTTGGCATTTGTTGGCCAGCCCGACGGCATGGTCTAGATCGCGATAGCCCATGAGGGTGGAGACGGGGCCAAAGGCTTCGGATGCGTGTACGTGTTTTGCTGTATCAGGTGACGCGCAGTGGAACAGCATCGGTGGTACAAAGGCGCCTCTCTCTGCGTCTGCACCTTCAACTGTAAAGTTGTCTGGGTCGCCAAAGACTTGTTCAGCTTCGGTGCCCAGAAGGGCAGCTTTTTCGAGCACGTCGCGTTTTTGACCAGCGGAGACTAGAGCACCCATTCGGGTGGTTTCCAAGCGCGGGTCACCAATCACGATTTTGGATAGGCGCGCGGAAAGGGCCTCGATGACGGCCTCAGTTGTGGATTTAGGTGCAATGATGCGGCGGATAGCGGTACATTTCTGTCCCGCTTTGGTGGTCATCTCGCGACTGACTTCTTTAATGAAGAGGTCAAATTCTGGGGTGCCGGGTTTCGCATCTGGTCCAAGAATAGATGCGTTCAGGCTGTCAGCCTCAGACGTGAAGCGTACGGAGTTACGCAAAATCAAAGGGTTGGATCGAAGTTTTAACGCTGTATCAGCGGAGCCGGTGAAGGCCACCGCATCCTGACAGGTCAAATGGTCAAGCATGTGACCTAGACCACCGGAAACCAGTTGCACGGCGCCGTCTGGCAGGATGCCGCTGTCGACCATAAGACGCACGCAAAGCTCGGTGACGTAGCAGGTGGAAGTGGCGGGTTTCACAATTGCTGGCACACCGGCGAGCAGGGTGGGTGCGAGCTTTTCCAGCATACCCCAGACCGGGAAGTTGAAGGCGTTGATGTGCACGGCCACACCTTGAAGTGGCGTGCAGATGTGCTGTCCCAGGAAGGTGCCGTTACGGGAGAGCTGTTCCACGTCGCCGTCCAGATAGACGGTGCTGTCAGGCAATTCGCGGCGGCCTTTGGAGGCGAACACCAGCATGGTGCCGATGCCGCCATCGATGTCGATCATATGATCGGCCTGTGTGGCGCCGGTGTCGAACGAGAGCTCATACATCGCTTTGCGGTGTTCACGTAGGTGCAAGGCAAGGGCTTTGAGCATGCGGGCGCGATCATGGAAGGTCATCTTGCGCAACGCCGGGCCGCCAACGCTGCGGGCGTAACCCAACATGGCCTGTACATCGAGGGCGTCATTGCCGGCAGTGGCGATGACGTCACCAGTGATGGCAGAGGCGATGTTGCGCGCACCGGCGCCGGGCGCAATCCACTGACCTGCGGCAAAGCTTGAAACGTTTTGGATGGACATGGCTCTCTCCCCGATATGTCTCCGTGAATCATTTATTGACCAACCGTTCGGTTTATGCAAGCTGGAGCGTGAGGAGATTGTGTTGGGAGGCACAGATGACGCCAAAAGAGCGGGCCGAGAAAAGCGCGGCGGCGATGTGGTCCACAGATCGCGCAAGTCAGCACATGGGCATGCAAATCGTTGATGTGGACGAAGGGCAGGCGACGCTCTCCATGACGGTGAAGCCAGAACATTGCAACGGACACGGGATTTGTCATGGCGGGGTCACGTTTACGCTGGCCGACAGCGCGTTTGCCTTTGCCTGCAATAGCCGCAATCAGGCGACAGTGGCGCAGCACAACAACATTTCTTACATCGCGCCGGGGCGTGAAGGGGATGTTCTGACCGCGGTGGCCCGTGAAGTGAGCCTGACAGGGCGAAGCGGGATTTATGATGTGACCGTGTCCAATCAGGACGGTCAGGTGATTGCCGAATTTCGTGGCGCGTCGCGTGCGATCAAGGGCAACCTGTTTGAGGAATAATCGACGTTGGGGAGGACGTTATGAAAGATTTGTCACCACGCAAAGAAGAGCTGGAACCCATTGAAATCGCGTCGATTGATGAAATCCGCGCGGTGCAGTTAGAGCGGCTGAAGTGGTCCTTGAACCACGCTTACTCCAACGTGCCGATGTACAAGCAACGCTTTGACGAAGCGGGGGTGCATCCGGATGATTTGCATAGCTTGGCTGATCTGGCGAAGTTCCCGTTTTCCTACAAAAACGACCTGCGCGACAATTACCCCTTTGGTCTGTTGGCGGTGCCGCGTCAGCAAATTGCGCGTTTGCATGCGTCTTCTGGCACCACGGGCAAGCCAACGGTGGTGGGCTATACCGCCAAGGACATCGACAATTGGGCTGACCTAATGGCGCGCAGCCTGCGCGCGTCGGGGCTTCGGGCTGGGGATTTGGTGCACAACGCCTATGGCTATGGACTGTTTACCGGCGGTTTGGGGGCGCACTACGGGATCGAGCGGCTTGGCGCCACGGTGGTGCCGATGAGTGGCGGGCAGACTGAGAAACAGGTTGGGTTGATCACCGACTTCAAGCCGGATGGGATAATGGTGACGCCAAGCTATATGCTCAACATCTTAGAGCAATTTCATAAGCTTGGCATGGATCCGCGTGAGAGCTCTCTGTCCGTCGGTGTGTTTGGGGCGGAGCCTTGGACCGACGCGATGCGTAAGGAGGTTGAGGCCGCATTCGACATGCATGCGGTCGACATTTACGGGCTTAGTGAAATCATGGGGCCAGGAGTGGCCAATGAATGTGTGGAGACCAAAGACGGTCCGGTGATTTGGGAAGATCACTTCTATCCGGAGATCATCGATCCGGAGACCGGTGCGGTGCTGCCAGATGGCGAATTGGGGGAGCTGGTGTTCACCACGCTGACCAAAGAAGGCCTGCCGATGATCCGCTATCGCACGCGCGATTTGACACGGCTTTTACCTGGTACAGCACGGTCTATGCGGCGGATGGAGAAGATCACTGGTCGATCTGACGACATGATCATCCTGCGTGGTGTGAATGTCTTCCCAAGCCAGGTGGAGGAACAGGTGCTTGCGACCGGGGGGCTTGCGCCATATTACCAAATCGAACTGTATAAATCGGGTCGTATGGACGCTATGCGGGTGTTTGTGGAGGCAATTCCAAGCGCGGCGGACAACTTGTCCAAAACCGCAGCGGCGCGCATGTTGACCAAGCATATCAAGGACATGATTGGCGTGTCAGTAGAAGTGGTTGTGGGCGAACCCGGTGAAGTGGAACGCAGCCAGGGCAAAGCCAAGCGTGTGGTGGACAATCGAGGCGCCGGATAATGGCACGTACCATTGCAAAGGATTATGAGCAGAAGCGGGCGCATATTCTAAAATCAGCTGCGCGCGTGTTTGCTGAGCAGGGATATGACCGCGCGTCTATGTCGGTGCTGGCAAAGGAGTGTGGAATCTCAAAGGCCAATATCTATCACTATTATGACAGCAAAGACGCGCTCTTGTATGATGTGCTGGATACCTATCTGAAGGCGTTAAGGGATCGAATTTGTGACCTTGATTTGAGCGCCTTAAATGCCAAAGCTCAACTAAGCTTGGTGGTTCGAGAGATCCTTTTGGCCTATCAGGGGGCGGATGACGAGCATCGTGTGCAGAGCAATGGGATGCGCGCGTTGCCGGAAGAGCAACAGCAAGTGTTGCGTGGCTATCAGCGGGACTTGGTCAACCGGGTGAGCGAGGTGGTTGCTGCCAGTGCGGAGGGAGTGTTTGACGATGATCCCGTGCGCTTGCGAGAAACCACTATGTCCGTATTTGGCATGCTCAACTGGTACTATATGTGGCAGCATAGTGCGGACTCTGAAGCACGAGAGAGGTATGCGGAGTTGACCACCGATTTGATTCTGGGGGGCGTTCGGGGACTAAAATAAAGCAGGAGACTGGCCATTTCATCTCTAGATTGCTTTTGGACCCTTTTTCCAATTTGTGCTAAAATCTGCCCATTCTTGTAGTTTTTATATGGGTGATGATTTGACGAAACATATTTCTAGCGCCGTTTTGGCGGCTTTTTTGTTGGGCAGCGGCGCGGCAAAAGCTGATCCGTCTTTCGGGTTTGGCCTGACCTATGTCTTTGGTGGCGACTGGGCCGTGGGCGTGCGCGTGTTCCACGAGGATGAGCCAGAGAGTGCCGTTCTGGCACTTGGGGCGGATTATAAATTCGGATCGGGGTCGTTTCGACCTACCGTTGGTGCCGCGTATCTGGACGAGGATTACTATATCGATTTCAGCTTGGGGTACGATATCAAGGGTCAGGCGCTTGACTACGGTTTTGGTTTCGGCGCCGCATTTGAAACAGAAACGCCCGCCGGGGCCACTTCTCCAACGCCGGGTCCGACTAGCGACCCCACTGGAGACGGCGATTCAGGGTGCGTATTGGCGAGAGGTTTAGCAGTGGTCTGTGACTAAAAGGAAGCGACGCGTTTTTGCCACAAGCTAATTGCAATCGATCACATTTATCCACAGGCTGCACTTGCCCTGTGGATACTTTTGCGTTTTTGGCTTAAAACTAATCTGAGATTCCACGACAGAATTGGAAATGTGACATGAGACGAATTCTTCAGGCAGGTTTGGCAAGTGCAGCGTTGCTCGGCGGGCAAGCTGTGCATGCAGATCCTTCTTTCGGCTTTGGCTTAACATACGTAGTAGGCGGCGACTGGGCCGTTGGTGTTCGTGTGTTCCATGACGACGAACCAGAGAGTGCGGTTTTGGCGCTTGGTGCAGACTACAAGTTTGGTTCCGGTACCTTTCGCCCGACAGTAGGTGCAGCCTATTTGGACGAAGACTATTATCTGGATTTCAGTCTTGGATACGATACAGGCCTACAGGCTCTGGATTACGGCTTTGGTGTGGGGGCCGCATTTGAGACGGAGACGCCTTCAGCTCCCGCGCCTAGCCCGTAAGTGTGCCCAAATCGAATTAAAAACGGCCCCAGCGTTTTGTGGGGCCGTTTTTATTTGCACTTTACTGATCATAGTCCACAACCACTTTATCGGTTACTGGGTAAGACTGGCAGCTAAGAACAAAGCCCTTTTCGACTTCGTAGTCCTCAAGCGCATGGTTGGCGATCATTTCAACGTCCCCTTCAATCACCCGGCATTTGCAAGTGGAACATACACCAGCTTTGCAGGCGTATGGGGCATCCATGGTGTTGGCACGCGCGGCGTCAAGGATGGAGGTGTCCCGGTCCATTTCGATGGTTTGGGTGGCGCCGTCCAGAGTGATCTGTGCCGTGACCGCTTTGCCTGTATCCTCTGCGCTGGCAGCCTTGCGCTTGGCGCGGCCGGGTTGGCCGGACGCGAAGAGCTCAAACTTAATCTGATCTTCAGAAAGACCGTGATCTTTCAATGCCTTGGCAATGCCTAACATCATCGGCTCCGGACCACAGATGAAGGCTGTGTCCACTGCATTGATGTCGATCCAGCCGGTTTTGAACAGCTGTGCGCATTTCTCCTCGGTGACCATGCCCGTGAAGAGGTCGATTTCCTGCGCGTCGGTTTCTAGAACGTGGATCACGTTGAAGCGGCCTATGTAGAGGTTTTTCAGATCCTCCAACTCCTCACGGAACATGATCGTGGTCACACCTTTGTTGGCGTAGATCAAGGTGAAAGAAGACTGCGGTTCACGCGCCAATGTGGTTTTGATCAGCGACAAAACTGGTGTGATACCAGAGCCGCCCGCAAAACCAAGATAGGTATTGTCTGCTGTTTCATCCAGCGGCGTGAAGAAGCCCCCCATCGGAGGCATAGCTTTCACCGTATCGCCAACCTTTAGCTCGTTGTTGGCCCAAGTGGAAAAAGCTCCGCCGTCGACGCGCTTGATGCCAACTTGTAAGATGCCGTCGTCTTTGCCGGAGCAGATCGAGTAGCTGCGGCGCAGTTCTTCGCCATCAAAGTCGCGTCTGAAGGTCAGGTATTGGCCTTGGGTGAAGTCAAACTCCGCCGCTGCGCCGTTTACCGGCGCAAGGGTGACCACCACGGCGTCACGGATGGTTTTGCGGATGTTTGTGACCTCGAGGTCATGAAAGCGCGCGGATTGGGCCATTCGGGTCTCTCCTCAGATGCACTTAAAATAGTCAAAGGGTTCAAGGCAGGCAGTGCAGCGCCATTGGGCCTTGCAGGGAGTGGAGCCAAATTGGCTCATTTTCTCAACGTGGTGGCTGCCGCAGTGCGGGCATTTATCGGGGCCGCCAGCGGGCTGGGGCGGGGCGATGCCATAATCCTCCAACTTGTCGCGGCCGGATTGAGTCATCCAGTCGGTGGTCCATGCGGGGCTGAGCTTGCGGCGCAGTTCCAGCTTCTCTACACCGTGCCCGCGCAGCGCAGTCTCGATGTCGAGATTGATAATGCTGGTCGCCGGGCAGCCGGAGTAGGTTGGCGTGACGGTCACGATCAAGGTGTCATCTTCGTAAGCCACGTCGCGAATGATGCCGAGGTCGGTGAGGGAAATCACCGGGATCTCGGGATCAGGCACGGCGTGCAGCCAGTCCCAGACCTGTGACACATCAGGCAATGCAGCACGGACCGGCGGAGCGCCGGGGCTATGCCGCTGCTTAATCACCATGTGGCGCCCGGGTAGGCACGTTGCAGCCATTGCATCTGGGTCAGTAGGTGGCCGAGGTGCTCGGTATGTGTCGCACCGTTGCGGCCACCTTTATGGGTAAAGTCGCTGTCCGGGATGCTCAACGTGGCTTCCGCAAGCACCTTACCAATCAGCGCATCATATTCTTCGCGCAGAGTAGCGGGATCCGGTGCAATGCCGGCGGCGGCCATAGCGGCGTCAACTTCATCGGAGCTAAACATCTCGCCCACATAGGGCCACAGACGATCCAAAGCAGCCTGCATACGGGCGTGACTTTCCTCGGTGCCGTCGCCCAGGCCGACCACGGTTTCGGCGGAACGTTCGACGTGGTAGGCTACTTCTTTACTGGATTTTTCTGCAATCTCTGCAATGTGTTGGTCGGAGGACTTCATCAAGCGCGGCAGTAGGATCGACTGATAGGAGTCAAATAGAAATTGGCGCATTAGGGTCTGGCCAAAATCACCGTTTGGCAATTCCAGCAGAAGCAGATTGCGGAAGTCCCAGACGTCGCGCAGGAAGGCAACGTCATCGGCGGTTTTACTGTCGCCCATGATTTCAGCCGCATAGCCAAGCCAGAACTGGGTCTGACCAATCAGGTCCAGCGCGGTGTTGGCAAGCGCGATGTCTTCTTCCAGCACCGGCGCATGGCCGCACCATTCAGAGACGCGGTGCCCCAGAATGAGGGTGTTGTCGCCCATGCGCAGCAGGAACTGCGTGAGCATCTTCTTGTCGACATCTGCCATCACATGTGCCCCACTTCGTCAGGGATATCGAAGAAGGTGGGGTGGCGGTAGATCTTGCTCTCCGAAGGCTCATAGAGCGGGCCTTTTTCCGAAGGGGAAGATGCGGAGATGTTGTTGGCTTCCACAACCCAGATCGACACACCTTCGTTGCGACGGGTGTAGACGTCACGGGCATTTTTGATTGCCATTTCCGCGTTTGGCGCGTGCAGGCTGCCTACGTGACGGTGGCTCAGGCCGTGCTGGCCGCGAATGAAGATTTCCCAGAGGGGCCATTCTTTGCTCATGTGATGTCTCCTTATTCTGCGGCTGTTTTTGCGGCGCGTTTTTTCTCTGCATGGGCCATCAGACCGTCACGCACCCAAGCGCCGTCGTCCCAGGCTTTGTTTCGGGCTTCCAGACGGTCGACGTTGCAGGGGCCATTGCCTTTGAGCACGTCAAAGAACTCGGACCAGTCGGGATCGGAATAGTCGTAACCGCCTTTTTCCTCGTTCCATGTCAGGTTCTCGTCCGGAATGGTCAGGCCTAGGTATTGTGCTTGTGGAACTGTTTGGTCGACAAATTTCTGGCGTAACTCGTCGTTGGTGTTCATTTTGATTTTCCACGCCATGTTTTGGGTGGAGTGTACGGATTCGGCATCCGACGGGCCAAACATCATCAGTGACGGGTACCAGAGGCGGTTGAGCGCATCCTGGGCCATTTTCTTTTGCGTCTCAGTGCCTTGGGCCATCTTCATCATGATGTCGTAGCCCTGGCGTTGGTGAAAGCTTTCTTCCTTGCAGATGCGGATCATCGCGCGGGAGTAGGGACCATAGGAGGTCCGTTGTAGCGGCACTTGGTTCATGATCGCCGCGCCATCGACCAGCCAGCCGACCGCGCCGATGTCCGCCCAGTTCAGCGTGGGGTAGTTAAAGATAGAGGAGTATTTCATCTTGCCGGACAGGAGCTGTTCGGTGAGGTCATCGCGGCTCACGCCCAACGTTTCGGCGGCGGCGTAGAGGTAGAGGCCGTGGCCAGCTTCGTCCTGCACTTTGGCGAGCAGGATCATTTTGCGTTCCAGCGTGGGCGCGCGGGTGATCCAGTTGCCTTCCGGAAGTTGGCCGACAATTTCACTGTGCGCGTGCTGGCCGATCTGACGGATCAAGGTTTTGCGATAGCCTTCGGGCATCCAATCACGCGGCTCAACCTTGATGTTGTCGTCGATCTTAGCCTGAAACTCTTTTAGTTGCTTCGGATCCTCAGTGGACGCCTCGGATTTGATCATTTGTGCATACATGACTGGGTTCCTCCTCAGGCTTGCGGTGCCTTAGACCCGTTCGAGAATAATGGCGGTGCCTTGGCCAACGCCAACGCACATGGTGCAAAGCGCGTAGCGGCCGCCGGTGCGTTTGAGTTGATAGGCGGCGGACATCACGATGCGTGCGCCGGACATGCCGAGCGGGTGGCCCAGCGCAATTGCGCCGCCTTGTGCGTTTACGTGGGGTGCGTCATCCGCGACGCCAAGTTCACGCAGGGATGCAAGGCCCTGTGCGGCAAATGCTTCGTTCAATTCTATCACATCCATCTGCTCGATGGTGAGTCCGGTACGGGCGAGCACTTTGCGGGTTGCCGGGACGGGGCCGATGCCCATCACGCGGGGCTCCACGCCAGCGGCGGCCATGCCCACAATGCGCGCCATCGGGGTCAACCCGTTTTCGGCGGCGGCAGCTTCAGTTGCCATCAGGATCGCGGCGGCGCCGTCGTTCAAGCCCGAGGCGTTGCCTGCGGTGACCGAGAGGTCAGGACCGTTTACACCACGCAGCTTGGCCAATCTGTCCACGCCAGTGCCTGGTCGCGGGTGGTCATCGGTGTCCACGATAAGGTCGTCGCCCTTACGCTGTGGAAGGGTGACCGGGGCGATTTCGTCAGCGAAGAAACCTGCCTCGTGCGCAGACGCCCAGCGCGCTTGCGAACGGGAGGCAAAAGCGTCCTGATCTTCGCGACTTATGTTGTAATCAGCGGCAACGTTGTCGGCGGTTTGCGGCATACTGTCGATGCCGTATTGCGCCTCCATCTTCTTATTCACAAAGCGCCACCCAATGGTGGTGTCAAAGACCTGGTTGGCTCGGGAGAAAGCGGTTGTTGCCTTGGGCATCACAAATGGTGCGCGCGACATGCTTTCAACGCCGCCAGCTATGGCGAGGTCATAGTCGCCAGCGCGCAGCCCACGAGAGGCCATGCCCACGGCATCCATGCCAGAGGCGCAAAGACGGTTGATGGTGGTGCCAGGCACATCAGTTGGAAGACCTGCGAGCAGGGCCGCCATGCGCGCTACGTTGCGGTTATCTTCACCTGCTTGGTTTGCGGAGCCGTAGATTACGTCGTCCAAAGATGCCCAGTCGACTTGCGGGTTGCGTTCCACCAGCGCGGCAATGGGCAGAGCAGCGAGATCGTCGGTGCGGACCGAAGAGAGCGCGCCACCATAGCGGCCAATAGGGGTGCGGATCGCGTCGCAGATGAAAGCTTCGGGCATGTCGTCTCCGTGGCAGTGGTTTCGGTCCTGTTCGCAATAGCCGACCGTATGGTTGGGATATAGAGGAGTTCGATTCGAGGCAATAAAAATGTTACCTGATTTAATCACAGCACCCCGTAAAGTAACGCTTCTATGAGTCGTTCCACTCAAATCAGTGCACTGGCTCCCTGTGATTTAAAATTAGGATGTATCTTGAAAGCAGAGTTCTGTTTGGCCGCACCGTCAGTTTGTAAATAGGATTGGGAATGATTGATCCGGTTCGTGTCACCAATAGCAAAAGGGAATTTTTGCAGCGCGCGCCTTGGCTATGAAATATAGCAGAAAACCTATGTGTTTTTTAGCTGTTCTGACATACCGCACCGCGGGACCACGATGCAGCGCATACGTAGTCTTGTTGAAATCCGTGCTTTGACGATCTTCACTTCCACGGCATGATTAAAGTCAATTACAGGCAATCGTTTTGCAACCAACCTGTCGTCACAGCGAGGCAACAGGAAGCATCAATAGGTGTTTAAGTGGCAAGGATGACGACCCATTCGCCCCAAAGACGCGCTTTTTTGCAGGGGCATTTTGATGAAGGTGATTTTCTCCGCCCGCCCGGGGCGTTGGACTTTGCGTCCTTTGTGGACGCATGCACACGTTGCGGAGATTGTGCCGCAATTTGCCCTCAAGCCATCATCACGGCAGACACTGAAGGCTTCCCTACTGTGGATGTCACAGCGCGGGAATGCACTTTTTGTGGCGGGTGTGCCGATGCCTGTGAAGTAGGTGCCATCAAACCGGCGGACGATTGGGTTTATCGCGCCAGCATCCATGAGAATTGCCTGTCTCTACAAGGTGTGACCTGTCGTGCCTGCGAAGATCATTGTGACGAGAGTGCGATCCGCTTCCGGTTGATGACTGGAGGCCGATCTGCCCCGCTTATTGACGCCGAAACATGTACCGGATGTGGCGCTTGCGTGGCGCCTTGTCCGTCTGATGCAATCACCGTTGAGCGTCCAGCGCCTCAGCACACCGCCAGCCTATCACCGGCCAGCGAGATCAACGAATGTATAATATCTGCGGATGCCTAGTCCACGCGATGCCTGAAAAAGTGCCGACCCTTGTGTCGGCGATCGAAGCCTCTGAGGGCTGTGAAGTGCACGCCCATGAGGATGGTCGCATCGTTGTAACAGTGGAAGATACCGACGACCGGCGCGCGTCTGAAATCATCATGGACATGCACCAGATCCCCGGCGTGATCACGGTCACGTTGACTTATCATCATTTTGAACCAAGCGGCGCGGATGCAGCCGCGCCCCAAGCGCTTTAAGGAGGACCAGCCATGACATTGCCAACGTCCCGTCGCACATTTTTGAAGGCCTCTGCCGCCGCCGCTACGGCGTCTGCAGCGGGGATCACCTTGCCTAAAGACACTCAGGCGCAGGTAGGAACACCAGATATTCGCTGGGATAAGGCACCATGTCGTTTCTGCGGCACCGGTTGTTCTGTTTTGGTCGGCACCAAAGACGGGCGGGTCGTGGCGACACAGGGTGATCCCAAAGCGCCTGTGAATCGTGGTTTGAACTGTATCAAGGGCTACTTCCTGTCCAAGATCATGTACGGTGAAGACCGTTTGACCACGCCCCTGCTGCGCAAGACCAACGGTCAGTATGACAAAGAAGGCGAATTTACCCCCGTGAGCTGGGAAGAAGCCTTCGACGTCATGGCCGAGAAATTCAAAGGCGCTCTTAAAGAAAAAGGCCCTACCAGCATTGGTATGTTTGGGTCAGGTCAATGGACGGTTTGGGAAGGGTATGCGGCTGCCAAGCTGATAAAGGCAGGCTTCCTCTCCAACAACATCGATCCAAACGCGCGTCACTGTATGGCGTCTGCGGTTGTGGGGTTTATGCGTGCCTTTGGTATCGATGAGCCAATGGGCTGCTACGACGACTTTGAGCACGCCGACACCTTTGTGCTTTGGGGCTCCAACATGGCCGAAATGCACCCGATCCTATGGTCGCGTCTGACCGACACGCGATTGACCAAGCCGGGCGCGCAAGTTCATGTGTTGTCCACCTTTGAACATCGCTCGTTTGAACTTGCAGACAACGGCATGATCTTCACGCCACAGACCGATTTGGCGATCCTGAACTTCATTGCCAACTACATCATCGAAAATGATGCGGTGAACTGGGACTTCGTGAATGAGCATGTGACCTTCAACAAGGCGACGACCGACATCGGCTATGGCCTGCGTGATGAACACCCGCTGCAGGAAGCCGCGGCCAATCCGAACAGCGGCGCCATGGAGGCCATCGATTTTGAGGCCTACAGGGACTATGTGAGCGAATACACGGTTGAGAAGGTTAGCGAGCTCTCCGGCGTGCCAGAAAACTCTCTGTTGCGGTTGGCACAACAATACGCGGATCCAAACCGCAAGATCATGTCGCTTTGGACAATGGGCTTTAACCAACACACGCGCGGAAGTTGGGTGAATGGATTGTGCTACAACGTTCACCTCCTGACCGGCAAAATCTCAGAGCCAGGCAACTCGCCATTCTCGTTGACTGGTCAGCCATCGGCCTGCGGTACCGCCCGCGAGGTAGGTACCTTTGCACACCGCCTGCCAGCAGACATGGTTGTGGCGAATGACGAGCACCGAGCGATTTCTGAAAAGAAATGGAAGCTTCCATCCGGAATCCTGAACGCCAAAGTGGGCTCCCACGCGGTTCAACAGAACCGTGACCTGAAAGACGGCAAAATCAACGCCTATTGGGTGCAATGTAACAACAATATGCAAGCTGCTCCCAACATGAACGAGGAAGGCTATCCGGGGTATCGCAACCCCGACAACTTTGTCGTTGTGTCAGATCCCTATCCAACCGTGACCACATTGGCCGCTGACCTGATCCTACCAACCGCGATGTGGGTGGAGAAAGAAGGGGCTTACGGCAATGCAGAGCGTCGGACCCAATTCTGGCGTCAGCAAGTGGATGCGCCGGGTGATGCCAAGTCCGACGTGTGGCAGCTGATGGAGTTCTCCAAACGCTTCATGACCGACGAGGTTTGGCCTGCGGATATTCTGGACGCCAATCCAGACTACAAAGGCAAAACCTTGTTTGAGGTGCTGTTTGCCAACGGCCAGGTGGACAAATACGGTCTGGACGAGCTGCAGGAAGGCTTCGCCAACGATGAATCCAACCACTTCGGGTTCTATGTGCAGAAAGGCCTGTTTGAGGAGTATGCCTCCTTCGGGCGTGGTAAGGCGCACGATTTGGCGGAGTTTGACACCTACCACAAAGCGCGTGGCCTGCGTTGGCCCGTCGTGGATGGCAAAGAGACTTTGTATCGCTTCCGCGAAGGTTACGACCCCTATGTGCCGGAAGGTAAGGGCGTGAAGTTCTACGGACACAAGGACGGCAAGGCTAAAATCATCTTTGCGCCATACGAGCCACCAGCGGAGAGCCCGGACGAGGACTTCAACCTGTGGCTTGTAACCGGTCGTGTACTGGAGCACTGGCACTCCGGCTCCATGACGCGTCGTGTGCCGGAGCTACACCGGTCTTATCCTTATGCGCAGGTGTTCATGCATCCAGAAGATGCACGCGAACGTGGCCTGCGTCGTGGTCAGGAGATTGTGATCTCGACCCGTCGCGGTGACATGCACAGCCGTGTGGAAACCCGTGGGCGCAACAAGATGCCGAAAGGCGTGGTATTCGTGCCGTGGTTTGACGAAGGCCAGCTGATCAACAAGCTGACCTTGGACGCCACTTGCCCGCTCTCCAAAGAGACCGATTTCAAAAAATGTGCCTGTAAGGTTGAGCGCGTTTAAGCGCTCCTCCCACAGGATCGAAAGCTAGAGCCATGTCCGCTACGTCGACACAGCCAAAGAGTCCCGCCCGGCGCCGCTTCTTGCAGGATGCAGCGCGCGGAACGGCCGGCTATGCGGTGGCGGGCATGACATTGGCTTGGTTTGTGCAGGATGCACGGGCCTTGCCGGATCGGGCCATCCGCCCACCTGGGGCTTTACCCGAAGACGCATTTTTAGCCGCCTGTATCCGCTGCGGCCTCTGTGTTCGAGGCTGCCCTTATGACACTTTGGTTCTGGCCGAGCTGGGGGTGGACGGCGCAGCGACTGGCACACCGTTTTTCACTGCTCGGGATGTTCCCTGTGAGATGTGTGAAGATATACCCTGTGTTGCTGCATGCCCTACGGGTGCGCTGGACCAAGGCCTGACAGATATTGACGAAAGCCGCATGGGGCTGGCGGTCCTGATTGATCAGGAGAATTGCCTGAACGCCCTCGGGCTACGCTGTGATGTGTGTTACCGCGTCTGTCCGGTTATTGATGAGGCCATCACGCTGGAGCGCCGCCACAACGAACGCTCCGGTCACCATGCGATTTTTATGCCCGTGGTGCATTCGGACCACTGTACCGGCTGTGGCAAATGTGAGAAATCCTGTGTGTTGCCAGGCGAAGCCGCGATCAAAATTTTGCCGATCCGCGTGGCCCAGGCCGATCAAGCCGAGCACTACAAACGTAGCTGGGAACAGCGCCCTGACATCGTGGATGAGATCATCGATCTGCCGGACAGGCTACCTGGCGCCGGCACAGATAACTTAGCCGCACCAGGGGGTTTTGAGCCGACCTTCAAGTTGCCAAAAGGCGCAACAACGGGAGGTGTGGGGCAATGAGTGACGAGACTGCACTGCCGGTTGGCGCCGAAGCCATTCGCGACAAAGGTTATTGGTTGGCGTATCGTTTTCTGATCCTACGACGGGTGAGCCAAGCGTTTTTCCTGGGTCTGTTTTTGCTGGGGCCTTGGTTCGGAATCTGGTGGGTGAAAGGCAATCTCAGTGGGTCGCTGACCTTTAATTTTCTGCCACTCACCGATCCGTTCATCGCACTTCAAGGCATGGTGGCCGGGCACTGGCCTGAGCTGACTGCTTTGATCGGCGCGGTGATTGTTGGCATGACATACGCCCTCATAGGTGGTCGCGTGTATTGCAGTTGGGTTTGCCCAATCAATCCGGTGACGGACGCGGCCAGTTGGTTGCACCGCAAGCTAGACCTGCCGAAAGGCTGGCAGCCAAAACGCGGCACAAAGTACTTCATGCTAGCCATGGTCCTTGGTGTGAGTGTTCTGACAGGCACCGTCGCCTGGGAATTTGTGAACCCGATTTCCATGCTGCACCGCGGGCTGATTTTTGGCGCTGGATTTGCTTGGGCCCTGGTCCTTAGCGTGTTCCTGCTTGATTTGCTGCTGGCCCGTCGGGGTTGGTGCGGGCACCTGTGCCCAGTCGGAGCATTTTATGGCTTGCTGGGCAGCAAGTTTCTCTTGCGAGTCGCCGCGCAAAAACGCGCAGCCTGTGATGACTGTATGGACTGCTTCGCGGTTTGTCCGGAAATGCAAGTGATCACCCCTGCGCTGCGCGGCAAAGACGCGGATACCCCGCTGATCCTGTCGCCCGATTGCACAAATTGTGGCCGTCGCATCGCTGTGTGCTCGGTCGACGTTTTCCACTTTACCCATCGATTTGACGAGACGCTCGCGCCGGGGCGTGTCCGAGACCGAACCAACCCAGCGCCTAAGGTGGGCAAAGCCGCCTGAGAAGCTAAGGAGAAAGAAAGATGAAAAAACATCCCCTTATCAGCGCCCTGATTGCCGCGGCCATTGTTCTTGGAAGCGGGTTTGCTGTCGCCGATCAGGCGAGCGGCGTGAAATCTCTGCGGAACGACCCAATTGACGCCTCCAACCGTCTGGATGAGCCGCTGCACCAGCAGTCCGGCCGTGTGGCACGAAACTATCGTCAACAACCGCCGCTGATCCCACATACCGTGGATCAATACCAGATCGACCTGAGCGCCAACCAGTGTTTGGCCTGCCACGATTGGACCAAAGCGGGTGAGCGCGGTGCGCCAACCTTGTCGATGACTCACTACTTGGGTCGCGAAGGGCAGCAGCTGGACGAAGTGGCAGGCACCCGTTGGTTCTGTAACCAGTGTCACGTGCCACAAGCCAACGCGCCCGCGCTGGTTGAAAACGAATTTGAGCCGTCCAACTGACGTCCGGAAGAAGGAAGGTAGCTATGTCTGATCAAGACAACCCCACCGGAAAAAAGCCCGGATTTTTCCGTCGCACCTGGAGAACCCTGTGGTCTCCAACTTCTGTGTTCTCGCTGGGTGGACTGCTGTTTGGCGGGTTTCTGGCCGGTATCTTGTTTTGGGGCGGGTTTCACTGGTCTCTGGAACTGACCAACACCGAAGAGTTCTGTGTATCCTGTCACGAGATGGAGCGGAATTTCGAGGAGTATACGGAGACCATCCATTACAACAACCGCTCTGGCGTTCGGGCGACCTGCCCGGATTGTCATGTACCCAAAGAGTGGCAGCATAAGATCAAAGCCAAGATCCTGGCTTCAAAAGACCTTTATCACACCGTAGTGGGCACCATTGACACCGAGGAAAAATATGACGAGCACCGCCTGTCGATGGCGTCTGCCTCTTGGGTGAAAATGAAGAAAAGTGACAGTCGGGAATGCCGCAACTGTCACAAGTTCACCTATATGGACTTCACGGTGCAGGAAAACCGCGCTGCCGCGCAGCACCAGCTTGCATTGGATGAAGGTAAGACCTGTATCGATTGTCATCAGGGTATTGCGCATCGACTGCCAGAAAACTACCTAAAGACCTACGAAGAGGTGACCGCGGAGCTAGAAGGTGAGATTGTAGTGCCTGAAAATCCGGCCCGCGACGTCGCCACGGCAGGCAGTGAGATCAAGGGGTATCTGGCCGCCAATTGATCGGATTGTTGTTATGAAGATTGAGAGCGCTTCCCAGAGGGAGCGTTCTTTTTTTGTTGGCTGGCGGCAGAACGCAAGGCGCCGGTTTCTCTGATGGGAGAAACCGGCGCTGGCCTTTTGTCCGTGAGTGGTCTGACTTGGGTTCAGACCGGCGCTGTGCGTCAAGGCATAACGTTTGGCGCCGACAACCAACTCCAACAGGGGAGGTAGGAGGGAGAGTATGAAGTTGGTCGTAGTGGTCGCAACGCCCAAGGGAGGGAGGAAAGCGATGCGGGTCTTTCGGAGGAGGTCCTCGGCGTTGTCCCCAGGCCGTTTCGTCCTCTGTGAAACTGATATGGGAAAGGGGTAAACAAATCCTTTTGGAATTTAAGAAATCTCTTTGTGATTTTACGCCAAACTACACATGGATTGATTTTTGCACCTATCCTGCTTGACCTTTGGCAAGAGCTTGGAGGACAAAAGCGTAAGAGAGGCGGGCACTTATGCAATTTTTAGTTAACAGTTTGTTGGCCACAGCTGTGCGGTTTTCCGCCAAAAACGGCTTTATGCGCAGTTCACATCTAACGCTGTCCTTTGTGTTTGCGCTGTTTCCGTTTTGCCTTTTTGCACTGTCTTTGGCCGGAGTGTTGAGTCCCAAGGCGCAGGTGGACGACATTATCGACTTTGCCATAGGCGCCTGGCCGGATGCGATTGCAGGGCCGATAGAGCACGAGCTTAGAGCAGTTTTACAGTCTGCGAGCTCGACGCTTACCCTTGGTGCTGTTTTGGCAATTTTTTTTGCCTCAAACGGCGTCGATGCAATCCGTGTGGTGATCACGGATGCTTACCGCGAAACCGACCCGCGCCCATTTTGGAAAGTCCGCGCACTGGCAGTTTTGTTTGTTGTGGTAGGCAGTGCATTACTCACAGTGGCGGGTGTGATTAGCGTGATTGTACCAATCGCCATTCACTTTTTTGACGATTTGGTACCATGGCTGGATCAATCGATCCTGAGCAACGATCAGTTTCGGCAAGCCACAATTTTCGGCGTAACCATGTTCTACCTGTATGCCTGCCACAAGTGGCTCCCAGGGGTACCGCATAAGGCGAAAAGCCTGTGGCCCGGTGTGGTGCTTTGTCTGGTGTTGTGGTTCGTCGCTTCCAAGTTTTTCACATTCTACATTAGCAGCTTCTCAACCTATTCCGTAACCTATGCAGGGCTGGCAGGGATTATGTCGGCGTTGGTTTATCTTTATCTAATGTCCGCAATTTTTGTTTTTGGCGCTGAGTATAACGGCCAGTTGATGGATGAGGCCCGCGCGCGTGGCGAACCCGTATAACTACTGAATACGGTACGTCACTATTGCCGTTAGGTTCGCTGTATCGTTGGGTACGCTCCGACACTGGGTGGAGGAGAATTCTAGATGGTCGAAACCATTGGGGCGCTGTTTGATGCGAGATCTAAGGCGTTTTCGCAACACAGTTTTTTGCACGTACCTGCCAATGCAGCACGCGATTATCACCCGGGCGGATATCTTTGCTCTTATGGGGAGGCTGCACAAATCGTGGCAGCGATGGAGGCTAAACTGTCAGCTGCGGGATACGGGCATGGGCACCGGATTGCGGTTCTGCTGGAGAATCGGCCAGAGATGCTCTTGGTGAAACTGGCCTTGGCGAAGCGCGGAATCAGTTGGGTGCCGGTGAACCCGGACTATCGGCCTGCGGAAGTGGCTTATCTCTTACAGGATAGTGCGGCGGATTTGGCTGTGGTCGCGCCCGGGTTAGCGGAGTTGATGGCAAAGGGGATCGCCGAAAGCGGGTTGGAAGTTCCAACCGTTGAGATGACAGAAAGCCTGCCGGACTTGCCGAAAGCTCGGCGTCCTGAGCCAACTGACCAACCGGTAAGTGGTGCGACAGAGGCCAGTTTGATCTACACCTCTGGAACCACCGGGCGCCCAAAGGGTTGCATCATGAGCCACGCCTATGAAGTGGAGATGGGACAGTGGTATGCCTCACGCGGCGGTTTGATCCAGTTTGAGGCAGGAGTAACCAAAGTGTATTGTCCGCTGCCGCTGTTTCACGTGAACGCGGCGATCTTGCTGTTTATGGCAGTGATTGAGACTGGCAGTGCCCACATCATTCCAGAACGCTTCCGGGCCAGCGCGTGGTGGCGGGAATTGGCAGAAACCGACGCCACGGCGGCACACTATCTGGGCATTATTATACCGGCACTGATGAACCGGGATCCAGAAGAATGGGAACAAAAACATCAGGTTAAATGGGCCGTTGGGGCAGGGGTCGAACCAACACTACACGGGCCATTTGAAGAGCGGTTTGGCTTCCCACTGATCGAGGTGTGGGGCATGTCCGAGATGTGCCGGATGTTGGCTGATTGTCATGAACCGCGCCGCATTGATACCCGTGCGATGGGACGGCCTCAGCCGGGGTTGGACATACGTGTGGTCGATGAAAACGACGTCGAGGTCCCGCGCGGCGTGCCGGGCGAAATGACTTTGCGACATAGCGCCGAGACGCCCAGACGCGGCACATTCTCTGGGTATCTGAATCTGCCTGAAGCCACAGAGGAGGCCTGGCGAGGCGGTTGGTTTCACACCGGTGACACCGTGGTGATGGACAACAGCGACATGGTGACCTTTGTGGATCGTAAGAAAAACATCATCCGCCGGTCTGGTGAAAACATCGCTGCGGCAGAAATTGAGGCGTGTTTGCAGGATCACCCAAAAGTCGATCGCGTGGCTGTTATCGCAGTGGCGGATACGATGAGGGACGAGGAAGTGATGGCATGTATTCAAGTGTTTGGCGGAACCAGTGACACTCTGGCGCAAGAGCTGTTTGACTGGAGTTTTGAGAGACTAGCCTACTTCAAAGCGCCGGGGTGGATCCGGTTTATGGATTGTATTCCAGTGACGGGTACACAAAAAGTTCAGAAGCACAGTCTGTTTGGGGAGCAAGGGACGGAGACGGATGGCGCCCTTGATTTCCGGTCTCGAAAAAAGCGGGGTTAGCTTTTCAGCAAATGATCTTGAAGGAACCGGTCGTGCACAGAATGATGAAGTCGCGGTCGGTTTCGATGAGATGCCAGCCGCGTTTTCGAACGGCAAGCTCCAAAGCCGCGCGACCACATTCCGCGTCAACATCCTGAATACGGCGGCGCACAGCGCCGGCCTCTCCGGATTTGAAGGAGGAGAACACCTGGTCCAACCAATTTTGGCCGGTGGTCGTATGTGACAAAGTGGCCTGCATAGAAGCACTGTGACTGGAAACTGGTGAATCTTGGGTTAACAGATCCGCTAAAGTTGCGTGTTTGAAGGCAGGTCGGTGTGGTTTGCAAGGAGTGCGTATGTCTTGCCAAGTGGTAAGTCGGCGTCACAGTACCGATTGGTAAGGAGGCTTATTCCACGTCCAGAAAGGCCTTTAGCTGGGTCGCAACTGCCTTTTGGCGCGCTGCTTTCTGGGCGGTGGTATCCTCGGCGCGCAAAAAGGCAGAAAGAGCATCCTCGGAGATTAGCAGGTATTGCGCACTTCCAATCACGCCATAAAGCCCCAGCAACAATTCCATATCGGTGGCCGCCTTTTTTGCGGGTACCGCACGTGCCAAATCCAGCAGGGCTCTGAGGTAGGATTTCAGCGGGGCGACTCCGGTTTCTGTGACGCTGTCCAAAAGGTTGCGAAGGATCAAACGGGCGTCTGCTTTGGTGTCGGTCTCACCACCGAGAAGATTCTGAAAATGCAGGATAAGGCGCAGTTTTGGCGAGACATCCGGCGTGTCGTTGAGTGACGCTAATAGGCGCTCCGTTAGCGCCTCCAGCACCGTATTGTAGAGCGCATCTTTGGTGCCAAAGTGATGCAGTAACGCCTGTTTGGTCACCCCAGCGGTTTTAGCAAGATTGGCCAGGCTCAGCCCGTGGTAGCCGTGGTTGGCAAACCCCTCGGTGGCGAGGGTGATATAACGGTCGCGGGCGGGGGACGGCTGAGACATGATAGGGTCCTGCGTACTTGAGTTTCTAAGGCCAAGTTTACCGGGAGGTAGGGGCTTGCCAATTGGTAAGCCTTGTTTACAGCGAAAGTGCTGACCAAACGGTAAACGACGTGACCGACCATGCACACAAAGAAAAAGGGCGGGGAGTTCCCCGCCCTGCGTGTGTTTGTAAAATGGGAGGTTTAGGCGCGACGGCGACGGCCACCGCCACGACGTCCGCGACCACCTTCACCCGCTGCGGCAGGTGACTTGTTGAAACGGATCCACTCGGCGCCGCCTTCGTCGTTGTTGGTGAGGAAGTTGGCGGCTCGGATCGCCTCCATTTCCTTACCTGCACGCGCTTTGGTGGAGCCCAGTCCAAACATCTGGCAGAACGCCTCGTCATCCATGCCTTCGGGCAGGATGATACCAGCGGCTTCAACCTCGGCCTTTTTCTCGGCCAGTTTCTTGGGGCCGACTGGCAGGGCGATTGGATTCATGATCGCGCTGGTCATGCCGGTGGCCATCGCCATTGGCAGGAAGGCGTTGTTGATGCCGTGACGGTTTGGAAGGCCGAAAGAGATGTTGGACGCGCCACAGGTGGTGTTCACTCCCAACTCATTGCGCAGACGGTTGTTGAGTTCAAATACTTGCAGACCAGCGGTGCCCATGGCGCCAATCGGCATTACCAGCGGGTCGACCACAATGTCATGTGCAGGAATGCCAAAGTCGGCGGCACGTTCTACGATTTTCTTTGCAACAGCAAAGCGCACTTCTGGATCCTCAGAAATTCCGGTGTCATCGTTGGAAATTGCTACCACAGGCACGTTGTATTTTTTTACCAGTGGCAGCACGATTTCCAGACGTTCTTCTTCGCCGGTCACGGAGTTCAACAAAGGACGGCCCTTAGCAACTTCCAGACCTGCCTCCAAGGCGCCCGGTACCGAGCTGTCGATGCAGAGCGGGCAGTCAGTGACTTCCTGCACTTTCTCCACGAGTTGGCGCATGAGGTCCGGCTCGACAAAATTGTTGTCCGCATAGCGCGGGTCTTCGGCCATCTTGTTGGAGAACACCGCGCCTGAGTTGATGTCGAGCACTGTGGCGCCAGCTGCAACCTGTGCAAGTGCGTCGGCCTGAACACGTGAGAAATCGCCTGACTCCAGCTCGGTGTTCAGGATTTTGCGGCCCGTTGGGTTGATGCGTTCGCCGATCACCGTGAACGGCTGGTCAAAACCCATGATCGCAGTTTTTGTTTGAGATTCAATAACGGTACGAGTCATATTTAATCCTGTTAGACGTTCGCTGGCTGCGCTGAGGCACCGCCATTGTTAATGGCCCAGTTGGCGTTTGTCTTGATCCCGCCAAGTGGGAAGAAATGCACCGAGTCAATGTTGAACTCAGGGTTTGCCGCTTTGTGTTTGGCCAGATCGGTGAGCACCTCAGTCGGCTCGTAAGGCAGTAGCAATTTGGAGACATCCATTGCGCGTTTTTGCAGTACTTTAAGGGAAGGTCCAACACCACAGGCGATGGCAAATTTGATCAGGGTCTGCAGCTTTGCTGGGCCAGCGATGCCAATGTGGATCGGAATATCAACTCCTGCGGACTTTACGCCGTTGGCCCAATCGATGATCGGTGCGGCTTCAAAGGCGAATTGTGTCGCGATGGCCATTTTGGCGTTAGAGCGTTGTGAAAAATCCTGCTTCCATTGCAGCGCGGCGTCGACATTGGAGGAACCGCCGGTTGGATCGATGTCTTTATTACCTTCTGGATGTCCTGCGACGTGTAGGCGTTCAAAGCCCGCTTTATCAAACAAACCGGTTTCCAGGAGCTGCATGGAGTCAGCGAATTCGCCGAGTGGTTTAGCCACACCTCCGGCCAGCATAAGGCCTTGTTTCACGTCGGCTTCACCCTGATACATGGCGATCCAGTTTTCCAGCGTGGCCTTGTCTTTGATGATGCGCGCCGGGAAATGGGGCATGACATCATACCCCTCAGCCGCAATGCGGCGGGCCGTGTCGACCATGTCCTCTATGGGCGTGCCTTCGATGTGGGCTATGTACACACGCGTGCCTGCAGGCAGCAGCGCTCGGAAGTCTTCCACTTTGGCCGCTGTGCGTGGCATGACCTCAATTGAATACCCTTGAAGAAAGGCCTCCATTTCTGGCGTGGTGGTTTTGACCTCATCGGTCTTGCGCTTGAAATTCAACAAAGCCATTGCGGCCTCCCAAAAAGAGGGGCGTGTCATGCCCAGCCTTCATTGTTGATCAGCGCTTTGATGCGCTCTTGATCAAACTCTGCCTCAAGCCGGGCTACTTCTTTTTCCAAGACAGCAATCGGCTCGCCCTCCACTGGATAAGGATCTCCCTTGCGCCATTCCGCCAAATAGGCGTCGGTATCCGACGCACCAATCTTCATTGCCGCGCGGTCGATTGCTTGTTCAAAGCGTTCGGCCAAAGGTCTTTTTGCGCCGCGGCGCCCTTTGCCCACAATCACTTGAGCAGGAATATCGCGCCAGTAGACAATGGTGACGTCAGGCATGTGGTTGATTCCTCCGGTATCGGTTCTTCATTCCTAAGACAGGGTTCTCGACCGATTAGGCTCAATTTCGACAATAGGACAGCGTAACGCGACCTTGGGGTTTGTTGTGGGGGCTTTGTAGCTACAGGCCGCCCTGCTTGGCTATGGGGCGGGCTGTGAAATCTTTGCATGAAGAAGATGAGGGACGGTGAGTATGCATCCGACTTGAATGTCGGCGAAACGGGATTGCGCGGGGCAGGGGGACACACTACGTTGAGGGTAACACGAAATGGAGGGCGTAAATATGGCGCCCAAGCGTCCCAAAGGTGCGGGCGCGTTCCCTATACCGGTTGAAAGCCCCGCGCCGAAACCGTCCGATCCCAGCGCGCTTTATGCAGCGCTTGATCTGGGCACAAACAGTTGCCGCATGTTGATTGCCCAACCGAAGGGCAGTCAGATTCATGTGGTGGACAGCTTTAGCAAGTCTGTCCAACTCGGTTCCGGGCTGGAAAGTACCGGACGTCTTTCTCGTGGGTCCATGCGGCGCACGATTCAGGCTATGCGCATCTGCCAGCAGAAACTGAAGCGGCACAAAGTTAAAAGTATGCGGTTGGTCGCTACGGAGGCCTGCAGGCGTGCAAAGAACGCGCGTGAGTTTGTCCGGCAGGTCAAGAGGGAGACCGGATTGCAACTGGAGATTATCCAGCCAGAGGAAGAAGCGCGTTTGGCGGTTATTTCCTGTGCGCCACTGGTAAGTACTAAAACCGAACAGCTTCTGGTCGTGGACATCGGCGGCGGCTCCACAGAATTGGTCTGGATGGATTTGACTTCGGTGCCTGTGTTGGAGCGGGCGCGTGCTATTATGCGATTGCGCAGCGGATTTCATTCTGCAGACAGCCCGTTTCCAGCTGCCAAAGTGGTGGATTGGATATCGGTGCCTTTGGGTGTGGCAACACTACGGGATCAATTCCGCGATGTGGAGGATGACTCAGCTAGGTTTGCGCTTATGAGCTGGTTCTTTGAGGAAAACCTGAGCGAATTTGCGCCGTACAAAAATGCACCACCCAGCGAGGGGTTCCAAATCATCGGGACCAGCGGAACGGTCACCACTGTTGCGGCAAGCCATTTGGGGTTGCGCCGCTATGATCGAACCAAGGTTGACGGGCTGCGCATGACTAGTGAGCAAATCGACAAGGTTATTCGAGGGTATCTTGAACTGGGCCCGAAGGGCCGGCGCGCAGATCCGCGTATCGGGCAGGATAGACAGGCGTTGATCATGAGTGGATCTGCTATTTTGCAGGCACTGTTACGATGTTGGCCGACAAATAGGCTCTCGGTTGCGGATCGTGGGCTGCGCGAAGGCTTGCTCTACGCACAGATGAGTGCTGACGGTGTCCTTGAGGATGGCCCGTTTTAATGCAGCATCCCTTGTGACTCCGTGAAAAATGACTAGAAGGCTTTGTTTCAAAGCAACGTGGTGACGGAAATGGCCAAGAAACCTACCGGTAAAAATACTTCGGGACGTGGGCAGCGGGATTTGACCATTAAGGTGAAGTCAGCGCGCGGGCGTAAATTGTCCTCCACCCGGTGGCTCCAACGCCAGCTCAACGATCCTTATGTAGCGCGCGCTAAGGCCGAAGGCTATCGTGGTCGTGCGGCATTCAAGATCATGGACCTGGATGACAAATTTCGCTTCCTAGTTCCGGGCGCACGTGTTGTCGATCTTGGCTGTGCTCCGGGCGGTTGGCTGCAGGTGGCGGTGCCGCGTATCAACGCGCTTGGTGAAAAGTCCGGCAAGAAAGTTGGCACTCTGCTGGGGATCGACTTGCAGGAAGTCGAAGCCGTCGCTGGCGCAGACATTCATCAACTCGACTTCATGGATGAAGGCGCGGACGACAAAGTCAAGGAATGGCTTGGCGGCAAAGCGGACGTTGTGATGAGCGACATGGCGGCCTCAAGCTCGGGCCACAAACAGACAGATCACCTCAAAATTATGTCGCTGTGTGAGACGGCTGCCTATTTTGCCTTCGATGTGCTGGAAGAGGGCGGCACCTTTGTGGCCAAAGTGCTTGCCGGGGGCGCGGAAGGGGAGATTCAGAAGCTGTTGAAGCAGAAGTTCACCAAGGTTGCCAATGTGAAACCACCGAGCAGCCGTTCTGACAGCTCGGAGAAATTTGTTGTTGCGACAGGGTTTAGAGGCTGACCAATCGGTCAGCTTGCGCGCAATAGGGAGTTGGAAGCCGATTTCAGCATCCGGTCCGTATTGAATTCAAATTCCACTTCCAGCCGCTCGGCGGGTTTGGCCTGAACCTTTGGCTTTGGCGCAACCTGAACCACGTTGGCTGGCGTTTTCATCGCCGCAAGGTTTTGCTGACGGATCAGCTCCCACAGGCGGGCGTGACGGGACGGCTCTGCAGCCACAGCTTTAGGCGCATGATACATTGGATGTCTCCTTGGGCAGCTTGTGTGGCCGAAATTTTGCAGAAAAGGCCACAAATCACCTATGCCCGCCGCCTGTGGTCAAAGTGGCGCGAAAATATGGAGATTTTGGGGAATTGCGGATTAATGCCCGCGCGCGCGATCTTCGGATGTATCGTTTCCCGCATCGCGCCAGCGGTTATGAGTCCACATCCACTGCCCCGGATTGGCGCGCACTTGAGCTTCAAGACTATCATTGAGCTGTTGTGTCATCTCTTCGGAAGTCGTGTGCGCAATAGGCGCTTCCGTTACGATAATGAAACTGTCGTCTGGTTGACGCACGCCGTAGGCCGGGACCAAAGGAACATTATATTTCAAAGCCAGATCAGCAGCAGACAAAGCCGTACGGGCAGGTTTTCCCATGAAAGACAAAACCGGTGCATCATTGATCCTCTGATCCAAGATAATTCCCAAACAGCCACCGCCTCTGAGGTGTTTGACCATATTTGACATACCCCGGCGACCGCGCGCAAAAACCGGCGTGCCATAGTCTTCCATGGCAGCCACGTAGTGTTCGTTGAAATACGGGTTGGACATTGGTTTATAAAGACCACCAATTGGAACACCCCGCCCCAACATGGCGCCACGCAAAGCCAAGTAGTTGCCAAAATGACCTGTGACGATGATTGCGCCTTTCCCGATTTTCTGCGCCTCAAGAAGTGGTTCCAAGCCTGGGCCTTGGATTGGAGCTTCTGCAAATCGAGGCAGACCCTCTTTGGCTGAATACATTTCCATGAGTGACCGCCCCATGTTGTCCGGAGCCTGGCGTACAATGGCCTCTCGCTCTGAGTGGGACAACTCCGGCATCACAAGATTAAGGTTCTCTCGGATGCGGGCTCGGTTACCAGAAATTGGAGCCAAAACCCGGGTTGCGACCCAGCCTGTAATGTTAAGACGCGTGTGATATGGGAGGGTTTTCATGGCTTTTAGGAACCCGCGCACGATAAGATCGGTCAGCCAATGCCCAAAACGACGAGAGGGTTGTGTCATGGAAGTTTAGACCTGATACCTAATGTGAAAGCGCATATATCGGCTGATACTTAGGGCGTGTCTCGGAAACGCGCAAGCACGTTGGTTCGATTTGAGATTGCGCCACTCAAGACTGCGGCGTAACACACGTTGGGAGTAGGTAACGAAAGCAATGCAATGACAGTTTCTCCTGAGTGGCAATTGGTATTAATCCTGTGGGGCACCAAATACGGTGCCGAGGAAGTCAGTCAACTTGTTGAAACAATTGGCCAACATGCCAGTCGACCCTTTCGAACCGTCTTGATTACAGATCGTCCCCGCAGCAATCTGCCAAATGGCGTTGTTCAACGAGACTTCCCTGATTTTTTTCTCCAAGGTGAGATGAAGACAGCGGGATGTCAGGCAAAACTAGCTATGTTTGAGGATGGCGTCGTTCCAACGGATCTCCCGGCAGTTTACGTTGATATCGATACAGTCGTGTTTGGAGATATGTCCAAATTTCTGGACATAGCCAAGACAGACAAAGCACTAGTCCTTTTTCAAAGTGCCTTGGTGCCAATCGGTGCTGTTGGTCGATGGATTTGGCGAAGGTCCCACAAACAACGCTATGCGAGAGGGAACTCCTCCATTGTGGTTTTTCACCCACGAGAATGCGGCTACATTGCAACGAAGTTTCGGGAGCTCCATGCCGACTACGGCATGGAAGGATTTCGCCCAATGATCGCAGACGAGAGGTTTATGAGCTGGGCGGCACAGGAAACTCTTCAGGCCATCCCAAAGACTATGGCGGTCAAGTTTCCGACGGAATTCATGTTGCCTTGGGCGTGGCTGATTTACGTGAGAGCAACCATGCCTTGGGTTAGGGCGCGTTGGAGAGCACTGGCGGCTGTAACCTTGCCGGGAGTTGAGGTTAAAGGACAGGAACTCTTACATATGCCGGAAGGTGGTGGTTTCGTGGACCGAAAAGGTCGCCGATTGATTTGGTCAGAATCGGCAATTGGCCCCATGAAGCAAAAACTCACTGATTACTATAGCGCGCTTGACGCACGCGAAAAGGAGAACAGCTCATGATACTGGGGCATGTTGGAGCGCGTAAAGGCTCGCTGGGCGTACCTGGCAAAAACTTTCGAATGATTCAGGGCAAGCCACTGATTGATTGGTCGTTGGATCTTTTGTTTGCGCATTCGCAAATTGACGCGGTTGTGGTTTCAACAGACGATGAAGAAATCTATGCTCATGCAGTTGCAAAAGGGGCATTGGACATCGGGCTACGTCCCGACGAACTTGCGACAGATTCCGCGCCAAAGTGGGGTGTCTGGCAGCATGCGTTAGAAGCTAGCCAAAATGTGCTTGGTAAGAGCGTTACAGCGTTTTTAGACTTGGACTGCACCAATCCGCTGCGGGTACCTGAAGATATCAGTGGAGCTTTGGCGCTGTTTCACGGTGAAGCGCCAGACATGGTGATGAGCGTATGTGAGTCGCGTAAAAACCCATACTTTAATCAGGTTGAAGTCGATGAAACCGGCGCGATTCACGTGTCTAAAAAATTGCCAGGCGGTGTGTGGGCCCGACAGGCTGCACCCAAAGTATATGATCATGTTGGATGTGTTTACGTCGTCTCTCCGGCGTACCTCAGGGCTGCAGATACAATTTATGAGGGGCGCGTGTTGCCGTATGTAATTCCGTCGATCCGCGGCTTTGACATTGATGAGCCACATGACTTACGTCTGGTAGAGTTCCTTTTGGGAGAACTAAACGCGGGACGCCTTTAATCTCTTGAGAGTGCGGATTTCAGAGCTGCGGGTAGGGCCTTCATAAGCTTGTCTGTACCGCCTGCATGCGCCTCAAAAAACGCATCGATTTCACTGACTGAAGGATTGAAGGAGCGCATAAGCGCGTCCGAAAGCATGTTTGCATCGGGTTTAGCGCAAGCAACACCAGCTGCATCTGCCTCCGCAAAAGGGTATTCGATGGTCCATGTTTCCGGCCCCGTGATGACTGGCTTTTTGAGGGCAAGGGGTTCGATAATATTGTGGGCTCCGGCAGGTACGAAGCCGCCGCCAACAACGGATTTATCTGCCATGGCCAAGTAAAAATACATCTCTCCGAGACTGTCGCCAAAAAAGATGTCAGGGGAGTCCGCTAGCGGATCCAATCCTTTTGTCGTGTTTTCGTTTAGTGATACCGGAAGTGCTTCGGAGCGTCGGAGAACAGAAAAACCCTCTGAAGACAGCTTGTCGTAGATCTCAGAAAACCGTTCAGGGCGACGCGGCACGTAGACAAACAGCGGTTTTGGGTCTGAGGTCACCAGTATCTGCTTCATAGTGTCAATATAGACCTGATCTTCTCCCTCGACAGTAGATCCGAATATAATGACCTGGCGATCGTCCGCATGTAGCCATTTTCGCACAGCGACGCCTGCTGAAAGCAAGTGAACCGGAATGGGTTGATCGAAACGTAACTCACCCGTGATATGAATGTTGGGCACGTTAACAGCAGTAAAGCGTTGCGCTTGCAAATCAGATTTTACAAAGGCGCCTGCAAAGTGCTGCATAACCGCTGGGCGGAGACCAAAGAACTTTTGATCTTTGACGATAGATTTGGAGGGGTATTGCGCATTGCACATGAACAACGGCACATTTGCGCTCTGGCTTGCCATCACCATGCGTGGCCAGATTTCAATTTCCATAACCAAGCCAAACTTGGGAGCGTAACTGCGAAAAAATGCGCGATACGCCCAATTTGTTTCTAGTGGAACCCAAACACATTGCAGGTCACCCTTTGCGATCGCATTTGCGAAAACTTTTTCCGTTTCACGCCGTCCTGCAGGAGTAAATTGCGTGACAACAACCTTTTCCCCGCGCTCCAAAAACGCTTGAATCATCGGCACTGCACTACGCAACTCGCCTAGGGAAACCGCATGTACCCAAACCGCGCCACGTAAGGGTGGCGCTATGTAAAGTCCAAAGCGCTCTTTAATATGCTGGCTGTAGAGAGGATCCTTGCGTCCTCTGCGGTACAGGTACAGCAATACAAGAGGTAAAAAGAGGTACCAGATTACCGACCAAAGCCCCAAAAAGGCACGTAGTTTTAAAGGCATAGAGGTTGTCCTGTTGTTACCTTTTAGACGGTCAGAATTAGCGCGCTAACTGATGTCATGAAAGGCTTTTTGAAGGCCCTGCTCCCAGAAGCCGCCGTCCTGAAGCGTTTCTACGAAACGTAACGCAGCGTTGCCCTCACCGAAACCTGTATGTGGCTGGTGTCGACGTCCCCATTCTGCCTCGAGAAACCTTCCTATCGCAGCTTGATCTGTTGCCGCACAGCTAAAAACCGAACCAGACTGAGCGCGGTTGGTTTGTCGCGTCCCTATGTCCAGAGACGGAAGGCCAAGGAAGGGCGCTTCGCGCACACCGGCAGAAGAGTTTCCGATCATGCAGGATGCGTTTTTCATCAATTCGGAAAAGTGATTGAACCTCATAGATGGAAATTGTCGGAACCGACAGGAAGGCAATTTGTCGAGAACAGCAAAAATGTCGTTGGAACCAGGGTCGTTGTTAGGGGCAATTACCACGAAATTACGGCCTGAATCTTCCAGCGCCTCAAAAAGCGCCTGTGCCTGTTTTCCCATAGTCGCCTGTTCTGACGTGACAGGGTGGAAAGTTACTAGACCAAAGTCGTCAAAGGTAATGTCGTAGTGATCCTTCACATCTTGGAGAGAAACGCCTGATGATCCTGCATGAAAGTCTAGCTCTGGTGACCCAATGACGTGAATTGCCGTTTCAGGTTCCCCCATTGCCATGGCACGCCTTTTGGCATCATCAGAGCTTACAAAATGATGGCTGGCCAGCTTAGTGTTACAATGCCGGTAAATTTCGTCAATGGTACCGGAGACTTCGCCGCCTTCGATATGCGCGCAGGGGATATAGTTTGTTGCCGCCACCAACGCGCCGGCCAAAGCTTCAATGCGATCCCCATGCACGACGACAAGATCAGGACGTGTTTCAGTAACATAGTCGGAAAAACCGGTTACTGTTTTGGCCAGTACGATGTCTTGCGGGTCGCCTGGACGTTGATTTAGGAATTCATGTTTCGTGACACCCGGCATACGGTGAACTTCCAGTTTGGTTCGCCCGTAGCGTCCCAACATGTGCATTCCGGTGATAAAAAATGAGACTTCAAAACCTGCGTTCCGAGCAGCGATAGCCAAAGGTTCGAGTTTCCCAAAATCAGCCCGTGTACCGGTTAAAAAAAGAAGGGATTTCGGCTCCGAAATAGGTGCTGTCACGCGATAGGTCCCTTATCCGTATTTGGGGTTAGTGCAGCATCGACTTGTAAAAGCTGGCACAATCTGACTGAATTTAGCGCTCGCTTAAAAGGATGACAAGAGAAGCTCATAATGTGACGTACTGGACTTTCAGAACCGCCAAAGTTAGGTGTGCGTGAAGTCAAATTCCCTTTTGAAACCATGTCTCTGTTGAAAGGCTTACAAATGGATCGCGTCATTCTCACGATGAAATGGGGCACACTTTATTCAGCCGAATATGTGAACGTGCTTTTCAATGCAGCGAAGGCAAATATGGAAGGCGATTTCACGTTTGTATGCCTGACCGATGATGTTGAAGGTATTGATCCGGGAGTTGTAACACATCCCATTCCGGACATTGGGTTGCCAAAAGACGCGTGGGGCGCTGGTGCATGGCCAAAACTGACTGTATTTTCCGCAGACCTACACGGTCTGAAGGGCCGCGCATTGTTCATCGACTTGGACACGGTAATCTCCGGTGACTTGACAGAGATGTTTTCTTTCGCCGGCGCGTTTGTGTGTTTGGATTCTAGGCCATGGCGTTACAAGTCTGGTCCTGCGCGTACCGGCACGGGAATTTTTGCCTTTGATATCGGTGGCATTAGTCAAATTGTAGATCATGTAACCGCCAACATGGATGAAGTGTTGGGGACCTACGTGAACGAACAGGATTTTTTGCACGGAGAGTTTTCCAAACTGGGACATGGAGACATCAGCTATTGGCCGGATGACTGGCTTCAGAGCCTCAAGTATCACTTAAGACGCCCATTGATTTTGGATCGTTTTATGCATCCAAAGAAGCCCACGGCGAAAATTCTATGCTTTCATGGAAAACCGCGCCCCATTGATCTGATTGACCCACCAAACGGGAACTGGGATGTCTTCCCGCATTACGGGCGAGGGCAGGTGCCTTGGATGGTGGACTATTGGACCCGCTTTGGCGGTACTCTGGCAAAGTTGCCAAAATGACCAAATTGATCCTTTCTCTCACAACGGTTCCGCCACGCTTTCCATTTGTGAAAAAGAACTTGGAGCGGTTGTTGAACCAGAGTGCCGATATTGCGGAAATCAATCTGTATGTTGCACGAAAGTATCGGCGCTTTTCTTATGAGACGTCTGACCTTCCTGAAGTTCCGGAAGGCGTAAACCTTCGCATCATCGAAGAAGATCTGGGGCCGGCAACGAAAGTATTGCCAGCGGCTCGCGAGTACGCCGGACAAGACGTGCACATATTGTTCTGCGATGATGACAAGGTCTATGACAACAACTGGGCGCAGCGTTATGTGGATGCGGCCAAAGTGCATCCGGACTGTTGCATCGTGGAGGAGGCAGGACATCTAGACAATCCGGTTTATGCCAACGACGGATGGATGGGCGCACGCAAACCTCGTGCGAATTTCCTCGTTAAAGATTGGCGCTATCGTGTGCGTCGTGCTGCCAGTTTCGGCTCGTGGAAGCCGAGCAAAGCGTTGAGTTCCGGCTATGTCGACATCCTTGAGGGGTGGGGTGGCGTATTAGTACGCCCGGATTTCTTTGATGAAGCGAGCTATGAAATTCCTGAAGTGCTTTGGACCGTTGATGACGTGTGGCTGTCTGGCTGTTTGGAACGTCGGGGCATTCCTATATGGTTAAACACAACCGGCAAAGTCCGCTCGAAGGAACCAAAGAACGAAGGAGGGGACGCAGCATTGCGCAAGTTCGTTTATATGGGACACGACCGTATTGCTGCAAACCGCGCTTGTATTGAGTACTTTAGGGAAACCTACGGTATTTGGGGAGAAGAACACAGGACCGGCACATTTTGAAAACTGTGAGGTGAAACTGGTCGCAGTAAACACTCAGACCAGTTTCTTTTTGGCTCCCACTTCAGCCTAATCGGTCAGATCGCTCCACTTCAACTGAGTGTTACGCGCAACGCTCCGCAAAAGCTTCTTTCCAACCACTTTATCAAAGTCATAACCCGGAATTTCGCCAGAACCGGGACGGCGCGCCCAGATATCACTCTCACCAATCACATGACCTGTGGGCAAGTCTTTGTCTGCGACCACCGATGCCCGCGCAAAGGCATACACCGGTTCTTCTGCCTTTGTGCGCTGTTTGGGGTTGTTGGCCGCAATCCAAATTTCACGAGAGCGATCGATGATATGTCGGAGCTCGGCCGGATCCATCGAGTTGATGATGTCCGGCCCCTGACGATACCGCGTATCCGTATAATGACGCTCCAGAACGCAAGCGCCTAGAGCAACAGAAGCCAAAGCCATTTCCGGGCCAATGGAGTGATCGGAGAAGCCAACAAC
Organism: Shimia sp.; assembly: GCA_024224295.1. Lineage (GTDB taxonomy): Bacteria > Pseudomonadota > Alphaproteobacteria > Rhodobacterales > Rhodobacteraceae > Shimia. The sequence goes on from JAAENN010000277.1 coordinate 50,397, forward strand.
AGCGTCCGGAAACGCAGTCTTTAAGTCCGTGACCCCTCTCAAAGAAACGATCTCTGGAGGTGAGGGATAGAGGTTGGTGCATTCCAGGAGAGCATAATCGACGCCTGCCTCACCCAAGATCGCTACTGAGCGGCGCATGCTGTCGATAGTTTGCATGCCCGAAGACATAATCACTGGCTTTCCAAATGATGCGATATGTCGGATCAAAGGCAGGTTGTCGGCCTCGCCAGATCCGATCTTAAACGCAGGCACGCCTGCTTCAGCTAGAAAATCAGCAGCCCGGCGTGAAAATGGCGTTGAAATGAAGATCATGCCGAGCTCTTCACAATAGCGCATCAGCTCCAATTCGTCGTCTGGTGAGAGAGCGCATCGCTCCATCACTTCCCAAATCGAGACATCCGCATTTGGTGGGAAGATCTCTTTGGCCTCTTCAGTCATTTCGTCGTCAACAAAATGCGTTTGATGTTTTACCATCTCGCAACCTGACAGCGCGGCGAGGCGGGCCATTTCTTTGGCCACAACAAGATCTCCACCATGGTTGATACCAATTTCAGCGATCACAAGGGGAGGGTGGTCTGGGCCAATTTCACGGGTGCCAATGCGCATGACTCATCCTTTTTTGGTCTTCAATGAGAGCCTTGATTGCTATCGTTTCAAACGACGACTGTAAAGATTCCGAAATAGCAATGAGCGACCTATCAAGCAGCAGTCTTAACCAGATTACAACCAGCACTTTTGGCAGAATACAAAGCGTCGTCTGCTTCCTGAAGCGCTGTTTGAGCATTTGAGCTATTGGTTGTGTGGCCAATCCCGATACTGACCGTTGCAGAAATCTTACTAACTGAGGTCCGTATCGGTGTCCGGCACACGGTGGCACGCATGCGCTCGGCCACGATCGCGGCCTCGGCTCGATTGGTATCTGGAAGCAGGATAATAAACTCTTCACTGCCAAATCGAGCAACCAGATCATTTTGACGGGTATTGTTTACCAGTCTGTGCGCTACTTCTCGCAATACAATGTCGCCCACAAAGTGACCGTGGTTATCGTTGATTGTTTTGAATTGGTCGATATCGACCATCAATATTGAAGTCGCGGCTTCTGGCGCGAGATTCTGGAGATGTTGGAAGAAAATCTGTCGCGTGACCGTTGAAGTCAAGGCATCGTGGTCCACCGCATGTTGCAGTTTCTGTGAAACATGGTGGAGCTTCATAATGGTGCGGCCCGACAAGAGTGCAAGCAGAAGTACCACGACGCAAGGAACCGCCAACGCAAGACCGAGGCTACGTGGACTAGGCGTAAGGTCCAGAACAATGAAAGCAAGCGCGCCGCACAACAGAACCGCTAAAACAGTCCAGCCAAGGGTAAAGATAGCAAGTTGTACGCGGGTGCGGATCATTCACGTCTCACGGCATAGAGGGAGCTGTCTCCAGCTAACCTGATCTGCGCTAATAATCCTTTAAGAAGAGGGCGGAACAGAGCGCCCAAGAACCAGATCAGCCCGCAATCCACCGAGGCGATCACTTTGACCAAGACGCAATATTCCACCGTGAGCCCGTGCGACATCTGCCGCAATGGACAGCCCCAGTCCAACACCCATTCCTTTGTTTTGATTGCGGCCAGGTTCCAATCGCGCGAAGGGCTTTAAAGCTTCTTCATGATGCTCAGCCGAAATGCCCGGCCCATCATCTTCGACACGAACGCGCAGATAACGATCCGTGACTTGAACCGACACCTCCGCGCAATTGGCATATCGAATAGCATTGCCTATGAGATTTTCGATGGCACGTCGCGCCGTCGCAGGGCGTAAGGAAACCAGACCATCTCCATCGATCTCTTGCATCGACACTTGCGCACCTGAGCGGGCAAAATCTTTAACAATTTTCTGAACAAAATCGACCGCTTCAACACGGTCGTTTTCGTCTTCGTATGCCCCGCGCGCGAAATTGAGAAAGGCATCCAGCATGCTTTGCATTTCTTCGATGTCTCGTTCGAGCGGTTCCCGGTCTTCGTCGTCCAGAAGTGATACACCCAACTTGAAGCGGGTTAATGGGGTGCGTAGGTCATGACTGACGCCGGACAACAGGAGTGTTCTTTGTTCAATTTGCCGTTCAATCCGCGCCCGCATATCCAAAAAGGCGTTACCGGCCGCACGAACTTCAACAGCACCGCCTGGGGAGTATGGGACGCTTTGCCCGCGTCCAAAGGCTTCGGAAGCCGCCGCCAAGCGCTTTATGGGGCGCAATTGGTTGCGCAGATAAAGATAGGCCACAAATGTAAGAAGAGCGCCAAAAAACACCATGTTCACAATTAGCTGGTGTGAGTTGGACGCCGAAACTCTACGACGATCAAAGCTCAAGACAAGATTGCTCTCAGGATGTCGTAGGTGCAGGTGCACCTGACCTTTTTCCGCCAGTTGGATAGCGGTTATTTCTGGAATGTATTTTTTGATTTCCCGTGAAATTATGAAGGCAGAAAAGTCGTACCACACGCGCGTGTCATTGGTTTCTACCTGGTCTACGTATTCAACGCGCATATCCAAAGTTTCTAGGATTATGGGCAAGGCGCCAGGAACTTCATTGGATCTCTCAAGCCCTTCTAAAACCAAAAAAATCTCTCGCGTTACAGCTTGAGTCATCTGTTCGGTCACGCCTTCAAAATGGCGTGTGATCAACCCAAATGAGACCACTAGCTGCAAGAGCACAACAGGCAAAACCAGAATGAGCGCAGCCCGTCCATAAAGACTGCGAGGCATATAGTGTTTGAGCCACTTAAAGAACATGCGTAGACCTTGCCTCATTAACGTCTGTAGAGAGGTAGACCATGGACGCGCAAATGTTGGCTTTCAACCCTGAACCGGGGGAGGCTTCGCGGCTGGAAACCAGAGTACGGCGCATCCTGGCCCCCAATCCTTCACCAATGACCTTCCGTGGTACAAACACCTATCTGATTGGCGATACCGATCTCGCTGTTGTTGACCCTGGCCCCGACAGCGCGTCACATCTGCAAGCGATCTTAAGCGCCGTGTATTCGGGACAGAGCATCACGCACATTTGTGTTACGCATGCTCACCTTGACCACTCCGGTTTAGCGAAGGCACTTTCGATGGAAACTGGTGCACCAATTATCGCCTATGGCGGTCCTAGTTCGGGGCGAAGCTCAGTAATGCAACAGTTGGCGTCCTCTGGCCTTGCTGGAGGCGGGGAAGGTGTCGACAAAAACTTTTGTCCAGATATGCAGGTTTCTGATGGGGACGTGATCCGGGGGCCGGACTGGACATTGGATGTGTTTCATACACCGGGCCATTTTGGTAACCACATTGCATTCGGCTTTGAAGACATGTGTTTTGTAGGTGATCACGTGATGGGCTGGGCGAGTTCGTTGGTATCTCCGCCCGATGGCGATCTAACGGACTTTATGACCTCCTGCGAAAAATTACGCGCACGGCGCTGGAGGGTGTTTCACGCAGGCCATGGCGCGCCCATCGAGAATCCGGCGGAGCGGCTGGATTGGTTGATTGCGCATCGGAAGTCACGCGAGGTAGAGATTTTGTCTGCACTTGAAAGTGGTCCCGCCACAGCCGAAGCGCTTGCAGTCTTGATTTACAAACACACCCCTGCTGAGTTGCTTCCCGCGGCCACTCGAAACGTCTTTGCGCACCTTGTTGATTTGAAAGGGAAAAGACAAGTTTCTTCAATCGGAGACCTACGCGCGGAAGCGATTTTTGAACTTCAGTGATTTTTTTTGCTTAAATTCAAAAAACTTCAAAAAACCCTCTGGACGTCCCTGAAAACCATAGTTATACCCCGCCACATCTTCAGAGACACACTCTGATAGACACAAAATGTTCCGGCGTAGCTCAGCGGTAGAGCAGTTGACTGTTAATCAATTGGTCGTAGGTTCGATCCCTACCGCCGGAGCCATTCTTCCTGTGAATCAGCTAATGATTTGCGGGAGTTGGCAA
>JAAENN010000278.1 GCA_024224295.1 Shimia sp.
AATTATTGATACTTATTCACTTTGGAGGTGAAAATAATGTCCGAAAATATCAACTCCGATGACCGTCGGACTGAAATTGCGCTGGCTCGATACACGCTTATATTGCCCATCGTGCGAGAAACGGGCCGACGACAGCGCCATCAAATGCGCCAGAATATTGCGGCCACCATCCACGACTTTCCGCACGGGATCAAAAACAGGGTCAGTGTGACCACACTGTACCGGTGGGAAAAGATGTATGGTCAGGGCGGCTTCGATGCGCTCAAGCCTCAAGCCCGCCAGGACAAACCGTCCCGGGTGATTTCAGCCGAAACGCTCGACCGGGCCGAAGCCTTGAAACGAGCCCAACCCTTTCGCTCAGCCCGGGCCATCATCAATATTTTGGAGATGGATCGAGAAAACCCAATTCCGGAAAAGAGCTTGGCGGAACGAACCTTGCGCCGCCAGTTGACCAAACGGGGCGCAACCACCGCTCAATTGACCGTCGAGCGGCAGCCCAAAGCATATCGTCGCTTTGAACGAAACGCTTTTGGCGATTTGTGGCAAGGGGATGCTCTGCACGGCCCCTATCTGCCCGACCCGGCCAATCCTGCCAAAAAACAGCGCACCTTCTTGTTCGCTTTTCTCGACGACCATACCCGGCTGGTGCCTCACGCCCAGTTTTATTGGAATGAGCAGTTACCCCGCTTGGAAGATTGCTTCAAACGTGCTGTCCGCCGCTATGGCGCTCCCTTGGCGGTTTATGTAGATCGAGGGGCGGTCTACAAGTCCAAACAGTTCGATACCGCCTGCGCCACGATGGGTGTTCAGCGCATTTTGGCCACGGCCTATTACCCCGAAGGCAAGGGGAAAGTCGAACGTTTCTTTGGCTTCGTCCGCTCCGATTTCTTACCTGAACTTGAAACTTCTGACGTGACCAGTCTGCACCAACTCAACCAATCGCTCTTGGCCTGGCTGGAGGTGGTCTATC
>JAAENN010000279.1 GCA_024224295.1 Shimia sp.
GGCAATGTACGTGGCCCAGTTCTGAACTTCTAGAGTAACCGTCATCACCCCTGTTTCTTCGAGTTGTTCCTTGATTACCTGCACGACATCGGCGGGGGCGCGTCCTCCAGTTCGTCGACCATTTGCTTTACTGAGGCTTGAATTGAAATCTAAAGAGAATGCGGTAGACTGACCGCATGAACGAGAAAGTGAAAGAGCAACCCCCCAGAGATTGGCGAGAGGCACGTCGCTTGCAGGCGTGGAAACTGAAGCAAAAAGGTTGGAAGCAGAAAGATATCGCGGAAGCACTGGGCGTGAGCGAGGGAGCGGTGAGTCAATGGCTGAAACGGGCGCGCGAAGGCGGGGCGGAAGCACTCCGAAGTCAACCTGGGCCAGGGGCAAAGCCGCGCCTGGATCAGCACCAGAAGCAAGGCTTGTTAGCCCTGTTGGCGTTAGGGGCAGAAGCGCATGGATTTCGGGGCGAGGTGTGGACCCAGCCGCGGATCGCCAAGCTGATCAGGCGCGAATTTGGCGTGAGGTATCCCCCCTCACAGGCCGGTCGGATCGTGAAAGGGCTGGGGTGGAGTCGCCAGAAGCCGCAGCATCGGGCCAGCCAACGCGATGAAGCGGCCATCGAACGGTGGCGCACGGTGGAGTGGGATCGGATCAAAAAAAAGCTCACCACGAGCAGCGCACGCTAGTGTTTATCGATGAAACGGGGGTGCGCTTGTTACCAGCGATCGTCAGCACCTATGCCCCCAAAGGCCAGACCCCGATTCTGCGCAATCCCCTGAGCCGCGATCACTGGTCCGTGATCGGTGCAGTCACGCCAGCGGGTAAGCTCTACTTTCAGCGCTACCCGCACGCCATCAAGGGGCAACAGGTCGTGCGTTTTCTCAACCACCTCTTGCGCCATCTCCCTGGCAAACTGCTGGTGATTTGGGATGGCTTACCGGCCCATCGCGGACAACGGGTCAAAGACTTTCTCATTCAAGGTGGGGCCCAACGACTCCACTTGGAGCGCTTGCCCAGTTATGCGCCTGACCTCAACCCGATGGAGGCGATCTGGCAATATCTTAAGCGCGTGGAGTTGCGCAATGTCTGTTGTTACGACCTCGCCGAACTCGGCGACGAATGGTGTAAAGCCACCGCACGGCTTCGCCATCAACGGGATGTCATTGCAGGTTGTTTGCGCCTCCCTGGTTTCGATGTCGATCTTTAGTTCTTTATGCAAGGCTCAGTAAGCAGTTCAAAGCCCGGCTTTCCGGTCCCGGTATGCGTTGGTCACGGCCTGGCGCTCAACGCATGCTCATCTTACGGGCTGCTGTTCTGGGTCATGACTTTGACCGTTTGTGGCCTCTCGCCGCTTGATATTGCCTAGAACCTGAAATGCACCCACTGGGTATAGGGAGGGTACACTTCAATCATGGGGCAAGGAATTCAAGCGGCGGCCCACAGTGGATCAAATGGATCATCCAGAATGGCGGAGCGCAGACCGAACGTGCGTTCGACCCCTGGAGGGGACCAACGCCTTCCCGCCTTCACCCCGAATATGCACCATCTCCCCATCCATACGGATGCCTTTCTCCTCCAGTGTGATCCCTTCTTGCTGCTGGCCCTCTTCAGCATCTCGCCGCTGGCC
>JAAENN010000280.1 GCA_024224295.1 Shimia sp.
GCCGGGCTATTGAGCTGCGAAAGTTTTATAATTCAGGGTGCCGACGTCGTTCACAGGAGCGGAAGGCAACATCAGCGGCATCGATATGGCGAGATGCGGCTGGACCCTGCGTGGTCAAAGAACCTGTGCACGTATACAAGTTTTTCGGTCGGGAACCGGGAGGTCCCACGCTTGGCCTTTGGTGATGGCACAGGGGTCCGCGCTGTGAATCCTGAGGGAGCACGACAGCGATGAACGGGCGTGGGAAGTCAGACAGTCTCATAGTACCTGTGAAGCTTTCGAACAAGGACGGCGGTGCGCTGGCGTCTGCGGAGAAAGTGGAGGGAAGGAGACTGGCCAAGGGGAATTCGGATCAGCAAACCAGGTACCGGACGCAGCGCCGGGAAGACCTGCAACATGAGCTGGCACGGATACGGCAGGCAGCGCAAAGGGATAAGAAGCTTAGGTTCACGGCGCTTTGGCATCACGTTTACAAAGTGGATCGTCTTCGGGAGGCATATTTTCGTATTAAGCGGAAGGTGGCCCCGGGGATAGACGGAGAGACGTGGCAGCACTACGGGGAGAATTTGGAGGAAAACCTTCCTGAGCTCTCCAGGCGGCTGCAACGCGGAGCGTACCGGGCAAAGCCGGTTAAGCGGGGTTACCTACCCAAGCCGGATGGCCGACAGCGACCGATTGGTGTACTCGTATTGGAGGACAAGATCACCCAACGAGCCACCGTGAAGGTGTTGGAGGCGATCTATGAGAGCGATTTCAAAGGATTCTCATATGGGTTTCGACCGGGGCGCAGCGCCCATGATGCGTTGGATGCGCTGGCGGTAGGAATTCGGCGGAAGAAAGTGAACTGGGTGCTCGATGCAGACATTCGTGGGTTTTTCGACGCCATCGACCACGGGTGGCTGGTTAGATTTATCGCGCACCGGATTGCAGACCGGCGGGTGATACGCCACATTGTTAAGTGGCTCAAAGCCGGTGTGATGGAAGAGGGTAAACGTTTAGCCACCACTGAGGGAACCCCGCAAGGCGGAAGTGTAAGCCCGCTACTGGCTAACATATACCTGCATTATGCGCTGGATCTTTGGTTGGATCAATGGCGGCGCAGGCGGGCCAGAGGAGAGGTGATCTTCGTCAGATACGCCGATGATTTTGTACTGGGGTTTCAATACCGATCAGACGCGGAGAAGTTTGTTGGAGAGCTACGCGAACGATTGCGCAGATTCAACCTTGAACTTCATGATGATAAAACGCGTTTGATAGAATTTGGTCGTTTTGCGGCCCAGAATCGTAAGCGACGGGGTCTAAGAAAACCAGCAACATTCAACTTTTTAGGCTTCACGCACATGTGTGGCAAAACGCAGAAGGGCAAGTTCGTGGTATGGCGGCTAACAATGCGCAAGCGGCTGCGTGCGAAACTCAAACAGATCAAGGCAGAACTTAGGCGTCGCATGCACCTTTCGATTCCGGTGGTAGGTCAATGGCTCAAGAGGATATTGCAGGGCCACTATAATTATTATGGTGTTCCGCTAAACTATAGGGCCATGTCGACCTTCCGCTATGAGGTGAAGAGACTCTGGTTCAAAACGCTACGCCGGAGAAGTCAGAAATCTCGCCTGAATTGGGATCGGATGAGCCGCCTTGAAAAACGTTGGCTTCCTGTTCCTAAAATCCGACATCCTTATCCTGAGCAGCGCTTACGCGTTTTTACCTAAGGCAGGAGCCCAGTGCGGTAGTCCCGCACGC
>JAAENN010000281.1 GCA_024224295.1 Shimia sp.
GATCGTCCAGCCGTTCGGATGCCAGAAGATCTGACCGGGGGCTTCGGGTTGCAGGTGGAACAGGTCCATCTCGCGCCCCAGCTTGCGGTGGTCGCGCTTGGCGGCCTCTTCCAGCATATGCAGGTGTTTCTTAAGATCTTCTTTGTTTTTGAACGCGACCCCGTAAATACGCTGCAACATGGCGCGATCACTGTCACCGCGCCAATAGGCGCCGGCCACGCTCATCAGCTTGAACGCATCTGCTGGCACCTGACCGGTATGTTGCAGATGCGGGCCACGGCAGAGATCCTGCCAATGGCCGTGCCAGTACATGCGCAGCGGCTCGTCGCCGGGGATGGCGTCGATCAACTCTACCTTATAAGGCTCGTTGTTGGCCTCGTAGAATTTCACCGCACGGTCGCGCTCCCAGACCTCAGTGGTCACAGGTTCCCGTTTGTTGATGATCTCTTTCATCTTCTTTTCGATGAGGCCGAGATCTTCAGGCGTAAACGGCTCTTCGCGGTCAAAGTCATAGTACCAACCGTTTTCGATCACCGGACCAATCGTGACTTTCACGTCTGGCCAGATCTCCTGCACGGCGCGTGCCATGATGTGGGCGCAGTCGTGCCGGATCAGCTCGAGCGCCTCTGCTTCGTTGTCTTTGATCGTGTTGATCGCAATGGTCGCATCCGCATCAATCGGCCATTGCATGTCCCAATGGTTGCCGTCCACGGTGGCAGAAATCGCTTTCTTGCCAAGGGAGCTGGAGATCGACGATGCGACCTCGGCAGGAGTTACGCCGCTCTCGTAAGAACGTGCATTACCATCAGGAAAAGTAAGGGAAATTTCGGCCATCAGCCTCAAGCTCCTCGTCAGTTTGGCGCCCACGGAACGCCCGGTTGCGGGTATATGGTTCGCGGACTTCATGAACCTTGCGGCAAGGCAAGTCAAGCGGGGTTTATCCCGTCTGCGCAGAGGGTTAAGGTCATATCAAATTAGGGAGAAACAATAAGCCATGAGCGTCACGCAGTTTTTTGACACGCCGCAGGGACGGCGCATTGCCTACCACAAAAGCGGCGACGCTGGCCCAACGGTGGTGTTTCTGGGCGGGCTTAAGTCTGACATGGAAGGCACCAAGGCGGTGCATCTGGAAGCCTGGGCGCAGGCGCGGGGCCAGAAATTTTTGCGGTTTGATTATTCCGGTCATGGTGAGAGCAGCGGGGCGTTTGAGGACGGCTGTATTGGTGATTGGCATGAGGACACGGTTGCGGCGATCAACGCGTTGACCGAAGGGCCGTTGATTGTGGTTGGATCGTCGATGGGGGGGTGGCAGGCGTTGTTGCTGGCGGAGGCGGTGCCAGAGCGCATTGCCGGGATGGTAACCATTGCCGCTGCGCCGGATTTCACCGAGGACAGTTATTGGGCGGGCTTTACCCCGGAGCAGAAAGCCCAGATTGAGGCGGAGGGGCAAGTGGCGTTGCCGTCGGATTATATGGAGCCCTACATCATCACCAAGCGCATGATTGAGGATGGCCGTGACCGACTGGTGTTACGTTCGCCCTTGTCACTGCCGTTCCCGGTGCGGTTCTTGCAAGGCACAGCGGATACGGCAGTGGACAGCTCTGTCGCCTATCGCTTGCTCGATCACGCGGACGGTGAGGACATTCAGCTGCTAATGGTTAAGGGTAAGGACCATCGCTTCTCTGATCCAATTTGTCTAAAATTGATCGAAAGTAAGGTTGAGGAGGTTATTTCAGCCCCTCAAGTTTCACAATGAGAACATTTGGTCGTTTTTTAGGTCGGCTACTTCTGCTTGTAGTTTTGTGCGTTGGAGCGGCGGTTTTGTTTGGCCCTTATGAGCAGATTTCGCTAACACCTACGGTTCAGGACAGCGATATTGGCTCGGATGTCGATGCGTATTTGACGACGCAGGAAACGCGGTTTGACGGGATCACGCCAGGTACAGAAAAACGGGTGGTCTGGCACGGTGGGCGCGGGGAAAAGACGCCTCTTGTGATCGTGTATGTGCATGGGTTTTCTGCGACATCTGAGGAAATTCGTCCGGTGCCGGATCGTGTGGCCGAAGCGCTTGGCGCGAACTTGGTTTATACTCGTTTAGAAGGGCATGGCTTGGACGGTACAGCTTTGGCAGCGGCGACTGCTCAGGGCTGGGTGAATGATGTGGCTGAGGCCTTAAACGTGGCGCGCCGCATAGGCGATGAGGTGGTTGTGATGGGCACTTCCACCGGGGGCACTGTGATGGCGGCGTTGGCGGATCAGTCCGACGTTATGGCAGATGTAGTAGGCATGATCTTTGTGTCCCCGAACTTTGGCATCAAAGCGCCTGCGGCCAAATTGCTGGCCTGGCCTGCCGCGCGCCACTGGGTGCCTGTGGTTGCCGGGGCGGACCGGTCATTTGAGCCTGCGAATGAGGCGCATGGAAAGTACTGGACACATGCGTACCCAACAGTGGCTGTGATGCAGATGGCGGCGTTGGTGAAAGAGGTGTTTGAGAAGGATCATGGGCAGGCATTGGTGCCCGCTCTATTCTGGTTCTCCGATGGCGATCAGGTCGTGGAGGCAGCCCGCACGCAGGATGTTGCTACGCGCTGGGGACGGGATGCCACAGTGGAAATTCAACGACCGATGGTGGGGTCCGATCCGCAGGAACATGTGATTGCTGGAGACATTCGCTCCCCTGCCGAAAATGATCGAACGATTGATGCTTTTGTGCAATTTATCAATGGATTGAGGTGATGAGTTCAAGTGGTGATGGGGTGGAGCCGCGGGTGAGTTTGATCACCCTGGCTGTGAAGGATGTGCAATCTTCCGCGCGGTTTTATGATGCGCTTGGATGGCAGAGGGCCACCGGACCGGATGATCCGGAAGAGGTGGTGGCGTACAACCTGATTGGTCAAACCTTAGGTCTCTATCCCAAGGCGATGTTGGCGGCGGATTTGGGCATTCCGGAAGACGCCATCGGTGGGTTTTCCGGCATGACACTGTCGCACAATGTGCGCACCAAGGAGGAGGTTGCGCCACTTCTGGAGCTGGCCGTTGTGGCGGGTGGGCGCATACTGAAGCCTGCGGGAGACATCTTCTGGGGCGGATTTATCGGCTATTTCAGTGATCCGGATGGTCACGTGTGGGAGGTGGCATTCAATCCTTTTTCGCCTTTGGCCGAAGACGGCGCGTTTCGTTGGGGCGGATATGGCGCGGAGGCTTGACCTAGAGGGCCGCTCTGTCACAGTTACGGACAACAAAAAGACCAGATAAGGGGTTGAGCATGCAGGAACCTATCGTTCTGCTGCCGGGGATGATGTGTGATGCGCGGCTGTTTGCGCATCAGGTCGCAGATTTGTCGAAAGATCACGTGGTGACGGTAGCACCGATCACGCAAGGCGAGCGGATCAGCGAGATTGCCTCTGCTTTGATCCCACATTTACCGCCTAAGTTTGCACTGGCGGGCCTGAGCATGGGCGGCATCGTGGCCATGGAGCTGTTGCGCAAGATTCCGGAGCGGATCACACGGATTGCGTTGATGGATACCAATCCTTTGTCGGAAACCCCTGCAACGGCGGCGAGTTATGAGCCGTTGATCGTGGGGGCACGGGCCGGGCGGTTGGATGAGGTTTTGGCGGAGTTTATGCGCCCTGAATACTTGGCGCCGGGGCCACAGCGTAACGAGGTGTTAGGTTTGGTCTTGGCAATGGGGCGCAGCCTGGGGGCAGAGACTTTAGTGCGCCAGGCGCGGGCGTTGCAGAGGAGACCGGATCAGCAGGGCGCCTTGCGGCGGTGCAAATGTCCGGCGCTGGTGTTGTGCGGGGATCATGACGGGCTGACGCCGGTTAAGCGCCATAGCTTTATGGCGGAGCTGATCCCTTATGCCGAGTTGGAGATTATTCCCGGCGCGGGGCATTTGCCCACTTTGGAGCAGCCGGAACTGACCACGCAAGCGCTGCGCAAGTGGATGGAGCAACCACTGGTGTTGCGGTGAACCGCGCCTGAATGGGCAAGACCGTTAGGGTGTCGGTGTCATGTTGCGCATGATGTCGGCGGCCATCTCAAATGATTTTAGGCGCGCGCTGTGATCGTGGATCATGCCAGTGAGCATGATTTCATCCGGCTTGTATGTGTCGTTTAGGTTGCGCAGTTGAGCCGCGACGGTGTCTTTGGTGCCGACAGCCGTCACATGGAGCGCCGCGTTAACGAGGCGCGCTTCGGCGGGGCTGGCAACATCTTCAAATGCATCGATGGGTTTAGGCAGCGGACCAGGCGTACCTTTGCGCAGATTGAGGAAGCCTTGTTGCGGTGAGGTGCGCAAGCGGTGGGCTTCGTCCTCGGATTCGGCCACAAAAACGTTCACAGCCATCATGAAATGCGGCGTTTGGGTTTTACCTGCGGTGAAGCGATGGCGGTAAAGCGCGGCGGCTTCCTCCAGCGCGTCGGGGGCAAAGTGGGAGGCAAACGCATAGGGCAGGCCAAGTTGTGCCGCTAGTTGTGCGCCAAACAGGCTGGACCCCAGTATCCAGATTGGCACATCGGTTCCTTCACCAGGGATGGCGCGCACGGGCTGGTCGGCCGTGGAGTTCTGGAAAAGCCCAATCAGATCAATCACATCTTGAGGGAAGTGGTCTGCGCCGGTCATACCGCGTCGCAGGGCGGCGGCGGTCTTCATGTCTGTGCCGGGAGCGCGTCCAAGGCCAAGGTCCACGCGATTTGGATACAACGTGGCCAAAGTGCCAAATTGCTCCGCCACGATCAGCGGCGGGTGGTTGGGCAGCATGATGCCACCAGAGCCGACGCGCATGGATTTTGTGGCCGCCAGAATCTGACCAATGAGGATTGCCGTGGCCGAGGAGGCGATGCCGGGCATGTTGTGGTGCTCTGCCACCCAGTAGCGTTTGAAGCCCCACTCATCCGCATGGCGCGCCAGATCGAGCGTGTTTTGCAGCGCGTCGGATGCGGTGCCGCCTTCAGGAATGGGCGACAGGTCGAGCAGAGAAAAGGGGATCATGGCGCCTCCGGCATTCACAGGGTTTTCAGCATATAGAAAGCCAAAGCTGGAAAGCTAGGGGGCGGAGCGTGTGGGCGAAAAGAAAAGCGGGCCACTAAGGCCCGCTTCTCCGTTGGGTTGTTATCGTGTGTCAGGTGCCGTAGGCCTGCACCGCGCCCATCACATCTTGGGCGGCACCGGTGAGAGCACCAGCGATCAGGTCGAGCTCTTCGCGTTTCAGGCGGGCTGGCAGACGCACGTCACAAGCAGACATCAACATGGTGCGGGTCTGTGGAAGTTCCTGTTTTTCTGGCACAAACTGCCAATTCCAGAAGGCGCGGGCGTTGTCGGTGGACTGGCCAAAGACCTGTACTTTGATGCCACGTGCATTGGCCGCTTCCTGGAAGGCCAGGATTTGGGTGTTGTCCATGCCTTCGAGGTTGAACTGAATGGAATCCGGCGCGCGCTCTTCCGGCGCCAGCTTCTCCGGAACTTGCAGCCATGGCGACGCATTCAGCAGACCGGCGACATAGTCGTGGTTGGCGCGGCCATCACGCACGCGGCGGGGAACCTCGTCCAGTTGCGGGCGTATGATGGCGGCGGCAAGGTTGGAGAGGCGCAGGTTGTAGAGCGGCAGCTGGTTTTGCCAGCGGGCAAAGGCCGCTTCCAGCTTGCCGGTGTTGTCGCCCTCGGGCGCCTTGTGCTTTTTCCAGTTGTGCTCATAGGCGCCGGACATGATCACCGCGCGGGCAATCAGGTCGGGGTCGTCAGAGACCATGATGCCGCCCTCGCCGGAATTGATCAGCTTGTAGGATTGGAACGAAAAGCAGCCAACTTTTCCAATGGTGCCGATGTTGCGGCCGTGCCACGTGGTGCCAAGGCTGTGGGCCGCGTCTTCGATAACAGGGATATTGCGGGTCTCACAGAGCGCCAAAATAGCGTCCATGTCAGAGGTGTGGCCGCGCATGTGGCTGATGATCACGGCGGAGATGTTGTCATCCAAGCGCGCTTCAAAGTCAGTGATATCAATGCGATAGTTCGCACCCACTTCGCAGAGGACCGGCACCAGATCGGCGTGCACAACTGAGGAGGGCACGGCGGCGAAGGTGAAGCCGGGCAGGAGCACACGGGCATCGCGCGGCAGGTCCAACGCTTTCAGAGACAGAAAGAGCGCGGCGGAGCAGGAGGACACGGCAAGAGCGTATTTGCTGCCCAGCATGGCAGCAAACTCTGCTTCCAGCAGGGAGACAGGTGCGTTTTCAGGAGCAGTGTAGCGGAAGAGGTCGCCGGTTTGCAGGAGGCGCTCGATTTCCTCACGGGCGGACGCTGGGATTGGTTCGGCGTCATACACATTGGGTGGCAATGTCATAGTTTTCAACTTTCTTAAGTTGGGTTTTCGAAAACATAAAACAATGTGTCGGCACAAGGAAGCGCAAACACACCCTCGAGTGTGAAACTTCGATGAAAAATCGTCGCGGTTGGGTCAGACGCCCAGTCGGTCGCGCAGGGCGTACCAGGTCATGGCCAAGGCCAGCAGGGGACTGCGCATTCGGGCGCCACCTGGGAACGGGGTGGCAGGTACACGGGCCATGGTGTCAAAGTCCTCCGCCTCTCCATCAAGCGCCATGGCAATGAGCTGTCCCGCGTGAGTGGCTGTGCCTACCCCGTGGCCTGAATAGCCGGAAGCGGAGATCACATTCGGGGCCAGGCGGCGCAGGTAGGGCATGCGCTTCATCGTTATCGCCAATGTGCCACCCCAAGCGTAGTCGATGCTGATGTCTTTGAGGTGCGGAAAGATCTCCATCATCGGTTTGCGTACGGTGGCGGCTATGTCGGATGGGAATGTGTAGCCATAGCTTTCGCCGCCGCCAAACAACAAACGATTGTCATGGCTGAGCCGGAAGTAGTTGATCACAAACTTGGTGTCAGCCACGGCCACATCGCGCGCCAGAACTTTGGCAACATCCTCGCCCAAGGGTTCGGTGGCGGCGATGAAATTGTTGATAGGCATGACCCGGCTCGCCACCTTAGGCTCCAGATCGCCTAAGTAGCCGTTGCAGGCCAGCACAAGGTGCTCTGCTGTGACGGTGCCATTGTCTGTGGTGACGTCCACTTTGCTGCCGCGCGTGATTTTGGTCACACGGGAGGTTTCGTGGATCGTAGCGCCAGCTGCGGTGGCCGCTTGGGCGAGGCCAAGCGCGAAGGCAAGCGGGTGCAAGTGACCCGCGCCCATATCCAGTGAACCACCGACGTATTTGGGGGAGGGGCAGATCGCTTGCAGCGCGTCTCGATCCAGCGTTTCGATCTGGTCATAGCCGTAGCGGGTTTGCAGGTGCTGGGCGTAGTCATGCTCTTCCCGAACCTCTTTGGCAGAGAAACAGGCGTGGGCGATGCCGGGCTTGTAATGGCAGTTGATATTGTGCTTAGAGATCAGGTCTTTGACGAGTTTTTTGGATTTTTCTGCAAGGTGCCAAAGCTTGGACGCATCTTCCTGTCCAACCAGCTTTTCCAATCCGTCCTGCTCCATGCGTTGGCCGGAGCCGAGCTGCCCGCCGTTGCGCCCGGACGCGCCAAACCCCACGCGATGTGCTTCCAGTAGGACCACATCAAAGCCTCGCTCTGCCAGATGCAATGCAGTTGAGAGACCGGTGAAGCCGCCGCCAATCACGCAGACATCAGCTGTGCGCGTACCTTCCAGTGGGGGATATGGAGCCAAAGGCTCTGCAGTGGCAGCATACCAACTGTCCGGGTAGCGACCTTTGCGGTCATTGGCATCGAGCAGGTTCATCGCGCCCCTCGCTTTCTTTTTTTGCAAATGCTTCCGCCGGAGGCAGCAGGCTGGCCGGTGGCCAACCGCTTGGCTGTTAAACGTTCAGCAACAGGTGCTCGCGTTCCCATGGGGAAATGACAGCGAGGAATTCCTCGTACTCAGCACGTTTCACAATTGAGTACACGCGGGCGAAGTCCGGTCCCAAGATGTCGTGCAGATCTTTGGCTTCGTCAAATAGATCCAGCGCGCCGCCCAAGATGCGTGGGATGGCTTCTTCGCCATCATAGGCGTCGCCTTTAAATTGCTTGTCGGGCCGTTCTTGTCCCAAAAGACCAAGGTAACCACAGGCCAGCGAGGCCGCGATGCCGAGGTAGGGGTTGCAGTCCATGCCTGCGATCCGATTTTCCACGCGTCGCGCTTGCGGCGAGGAAATGGGGATACGGATGCCGGTGGTGCGGTTGTCGCGCGCCCATTCCAGATTGATCGGGGCGGCGTGATCGCGCACGTATCGACGGTAAGAGTTCACATAGGGCGCCATCACTGCAATTGCGGCGGGCAGGTGGTTTTGCAAGCCAGCAATGAAGTGGAAAAATGCATCCGTTTCACCGCCTTGCGGGCCGGAGAAGATGTTTTGCCCGGTTTCGATATCAAGAATCGAATGGTGAATGTGCATGGCAGAGCCAGGCTCGTCCTCGATCGGCTTGGCCATAAAGGTGGCGTAGCAATCGTGACGCAGAGCAGCTTCGCGGATAAAGCGTTTGAAGTAGAAAACCTCATCCGCGAGCTTTAGCGGATCGCCGTGGACCATGTTGATTTCAAGTTGGCCCGCGCCACCTTCTTGAGTGATGCCGTCGATCTCAAACCCTTGCGCTTCGGCAAAGTCATAGATGTCGTCGATCACCGGGCCGAACTCGTCCACGGCGGTCATGGAATAAGCCTGACGCGCGGCCGCTGGACGACCGGAACGGCCCATCATCGGCTTGATTTCCTGACGTGGGTCGGTGTTGCGAGCCACCAGGAAAAATTCGATTTCCGGAGCCACAATCGGCTCCCAGCCTTTATCACGGTAGAGCTGGATCACGCGTTTCAGAACGTTGCGTGGAGAAAACTCGACTGGCGATCCGTCCAGATTATAGGCGTCGTGTATGACCTGAAGCGTCCAATCGGCGGTCCAGGGCGCAGCGGTGGCCGTGCTCCAATCCGGACGCAAGATCATGTCTTTTTCGATAAAGCCTTCGTCACCTGCCGCTTCGCCCCAACCACCTGTCAGGGTTTGATAAAAAATTGAATCCGGAAGGTGGAAGTATTCTTGGCGGGCAAATTTGGTGGCCGGTACGGCCTTGCCCCGGGCAATTCCCGGAAGATCGGAGATGATGCATTCTACTTCGTCGAGACGGTGGCCCTCCAAATAGGCGCGGGCGGCGTCAGGGGTCTTTGAAAGCCAATCGGTTTTGGGGGCGGTCATCGGGGGCGCTCCTGTCGGAAGAAGTCTGCAAATTGATCTGCAATGGTTTGACTGTTTGTGGGTTCGTCAAGGTCGTCAACGGCGGTGTCGAGAATTTCGTCTGGCACAACGCCGCGGCCGCGGGTGTTGATCAAACCGTCGACAAAGTCTGCGGAGAATTCTGGGTGGGCTTGTACGGTGAGGGCGCGGTCGCCATAGAGGATCGCTGCGTTCTTGCAAAAATCGTTGGTCGCGATGGTCACGGCGCCGGGGGGCAGTTCGGTGACCTGATCCTGGTGCCATGCGTTCATACAAATTTCTGTGCCGGCGAAGTTATAGGTCTGACGTCCTACAGCCCAACCGCCGTCGAATTTTTCCACCTTGCCACCAAGGGCTTGCGCGATGATTTGATGCCCAAAGCATACGCCGACAATTGGTATGTTTTCTGTGACGGCTTCGCGGATGAAGTCTTCCAGCGGAGGGATCCAGGCGTGGTCTTCGTAGACGCCATGTTTTGAGCCAGTTATGAGCCAGCCGTCTGCGTCGGCCACAGACTCGGGGAATTCTCCGTCTACAACTTTGTAGCCTTCAAATTCGAAATCCTGACCCGAAAGCAAGGACTTAAACATCTCGATGTAGTTGCCGTAGTGCGGTTCAAGTTCTTCGGGCGCGTGGCCGGTCAGAAGGATGCCGATTTTCATGTATCACCAGAATTTGATCAAATTTACGGTAGCGGGAGACGGGCGCTCGCGCAAGCGTGTCATACACGCTCCAGATAGGTTTTCCAGCGGTCCGCTGCGTCGACCTCGGCGAGTTTTCGCGCCTCTTGGCGCTTGGTCATCACCAGATTGTCGATCAGCTGCTTTGGCAGGCAGCGCGCAATGAAGGCGTCGCTTTCAAATAATGCAATGGCTTCGTCCCAGCTTTTGGCCAGTTGCGGCAGGTCTTGGGCATAGGCGTTACCGGTGGTAGGAGCCGGGGGCATCAAGCCTTCCGCGATGCCCTCGATGGCGGCGCCAAGGATGGCGGTGAGCATCAGGTAGGGGTTCACATCGCCACCGGATACGCGGTGTTCGATGCGGCGGGCGGCGTTGGGGCCGCCGGGAATGCGGATCGCGGCAGTGCGGTTTTCATAGCCCCAGCAGACGGTTGTTGGCGCGTGTGCGCCCGGTGCAAAGCGGTCATAAGACGGGCCGTGTGGCGCAAAGATCAGCGTGGAGGCGCGCATGGCTTCTAAGCAGCCTGCCACGGCGGATCTCAGCAGATCGGAGCCTTCTGCGGTGCCATTATCGAAGATGTTACTGTCGTTCTCATCAACCACAGAAAAATGCACGTGCATGCCATTGCCGGCATCGTCGCTATAGGGTTTGGCCATGAAAGTGGCGGCAAAGCCGTGGTTGCGGGCGGTTTCGCGCAACAACTGCTTGATCAGCAAGGCGTCGTCTGCGGCTTTCATGGCGGTTTGGTGGTTGAGGGTGACTTCAAATTGCCCCACACCGCCTTCGCAGGTCATGGTCTGAAGCGGGATGCCCATGGCCGCAGCGCCATCATAGATGTCGCTGAAAAAATCATCAAAAGCATCAAGTTCCGAGACGCTGAGGATTTCAGAGGCATCAAGCTGACGGCCAGTGCGGGGGTGCTTGGGCGGTGCGAGCTGCGCCCCGCTGTCGTCCACGAGGGTGAATTCCATCTCGGTGGCGGCGACCACGGTCCAGCCGCGGGCGGCGTAGCGTTCCAGCACGGTGGCCAAGGCCTGAATTGGGTCGCCCATAAAGGGGCTGCCGTCTTCGCTGTTCATGCCCATAAGGACCAATTGAGAAGGCGTCTTGAGCCATGGCATCGGTACGGCGCCACGGGGGGATGGGGAGAGTATGCCGTCCGCATCGCCGCTTTCAAACACCAGCGGGCTGTTCTCGATATCACAGCCCCAAATGTCCAAATTGAGAGCGGAGAGAGGCAGGCGCGAGCCGCCTTTGTCGAGTTTTGCGAGATGTTCAGACGGCAGTCGTTTGCCGCGCAATTGGCCGTTTAGATCTACTGCGCCAATCCGGAAGGTTGCGCTTTGTGCCGGGTCCATGGGTCACCATTTCGATAATTTGATCAAAATATCGGGCGCGCGAGATGAATTGTCCAGAAGAATTTTGCGACTCACATTTTGACGTCGGTAATGCATCGGTATTGCGACTGTATTGCGGAGGTGGCGTAAATGTAGAAACACCCGCCAATTTTTGGCGGGTGTTTTGCAATTTTTCCGGTGGTGCGGCCCGGGATCAGCGGATCAGGTTTGGACGCACACGCAGTTTTTTCACGGATGCCTGAGGCAGGTGTTTGTTCAGGCGTTTGTTGACCAGACCAAAGATCCAGATGATTACCAACGTGAGCAAGATGAAATACATCGCCAGGATCGGGTAGGGCACAAACGGGTTGTAGGTTTTGTCCGCAAAGTAGTTTGCGTAGTAGAGCGCGTCCCCCTGCTGTCGCCATGCCGGGAAGCCGGAGAAGAACACCAATGTGGTTGCGTGGAACAGGAAGATGGCCTCGTTGGTGTAGGCCGGCCACGCCAAGCGCATCATGGTTGGGAACATGATGCGGCGGAACCGGAACCAGCCTGTGATGCCATAAGCGTCCGCGGCTTCCACGTCGCCTTTGGGGATGGAGCGCAGCGCCCCATAGAAGATTTCTGCGGAGTAGGCCGAGGTGTTCAGGAACAACACGATCAGAGCGCCCAAAGCCGCTGAGGATAGTGGGTTGAAGATCGGCGACACGCCTTTGAGTGACAGGAACAGGAAGTAGCCAAAGAAAAACTGAATAAACAGCGGGCTGCCTCGGAAGAGGAAGATAAACCACTCTGCCGGTTTGCGCGCCCAAAGGCTGTTGGAGTTTTTCGCCACCGCCAAAAGGTTGGCAAAGAAGAAGCCGGTCACAATCGCCAGCAGGCCATAGTAAACATTCCAGATCATGCCGGAGCCGATCAGGGTGAAGTGCTCACACAGGGTAAAATCCGTGCGCGGCAACATCCGTTCGCCATAACCCAAAGAGCGGAAGGCGTAGTTCTGAATGGTGTCGAAACAGCTCATGCCGCACTCCCCGCTTTGCGTTGGGATTCCCCGTCCAATGTGGCCTGCCCATGGGACAGACGTTTGGTGACGCGTGCCAAGACAATCTCAGACACGCGGGTGAACAGCAGGTAGAAAATCAGCAAGGCCAGGAAGTACCACATGCGCCAGTCGCCGTGCGGGTAGGCGGTGAAACGCGCGGTCTTGGACGCGCCCAAGTCGCGTGCCCAGTAGACGATGTCTTCGACGCCAAGCAGGAACAGCAGCGGGGTGGCCTTGATCAGCACCATCCACAGATTGGACAAGCCTGGAAGGGCATAGATCCACATTTGTGGCATTAGGATACGCCAAAAAGTCTGGCGCGGGGACATACCGTAAGCTTCGGCGGTTTCAAGTTGCGGCCGGGGTACAGCCTGCATGGCGCCGTAGAGCACGTTGGCGGCAAAGGCGCCAAATACAATTGCGAAAGTGAACACGGCCAGCCAGAAACCATAGATCTCATGTACCCATTGGGGGGAGGAACTGAGCGGCATCTTGGCCATGTCACAGACCAGGAATTCGCTGCCCTGGCGCACTGGGTCAGTCCACTCTGGGCATTTGACCTTGTGGCGCATCCATTCGATCGCTTGATCGAGCGCAATCACAAAGAATAGGAAGAAGGCAATGTCCGGGACGCCGCGCACAATGGCGATATAGCCTTTGCCAAACCAGCGCACGAGAAAGAAGCGCCCGCGAGCAGCCATAGCGCCGCCGAGGCCAAACAGGAGCGCGGTTGGGGCGGTGATCGCCAGCAGCAACAGCACTGTGCCAAAAGAGGCGTAGAAGGCCATGTGCTTCCCAGTGGTGAGATAGCAGCTAAGCCAGGACAAACCTTCTAGGAGTGAAGGATCTGAGCAGTAGGCAAAAATGGCTGGCCTCTTTCGTGTGATCTTGGGGCAGTGTGGCCATCAAGGGCGGTCCGCCGGGTGGGAAAAGGGGGAGGCTGAGCCCCCCCCCTCAATTGGTTTGCAAATGGGGAAGGCTTAGAACTTGCCTTCGATTTCCCACTTGTCCAGCAGGGTGTTCAGCGTGCCGTCTGCCTTCATGGAAGCGATGGCTGCGTCGAACTTGCCGCGCAGATCGTCGTCAGACTCGCGGAACGCCATGCCGATGCCGCCGCCGAGGAATACGTCCTCGATGAAGGTCAGGTCGGTTTCTGCGACAAATGGCGCGAGGAAGTCCTTGTCCGCCATGACGGCGTCAACTTCGCCCGCGTTCACAGCTGCGATGGTTTCGTCTGGGGTGTTGAATTCCACCAGAGTTGCGCCCGTGGTGGCCACGTGGCTGGACTGAATTGTGCTGGTTTGCGCCGCAACAATCGCCTTGTTTACGTCCACGTCCGCAGACAGAGCTGCGTAGGCGGAGGGGGAAGGGCGGGTGTAACCCTGAGTGAAGTCCATGGTCGCTTCACGCTCTTCCGTGATGGACATGCCTGCGATGATGGCGTCGTAGTTGCCGGATTGCAGGTTAGGAATGATGCTGTCCCAGTCGTTGGTGACCCACTCACAGGTCAGCTCGGCGCGTTTGCAGAGCTCGTCGCCCAGCTCGCGCTCAAAGCCGTCCACTTCGCCAGCGTCATTGATGAAGTTGTATGGAGGGTAGGCGCCCTCGGTGCCAAGGCGCACGGTGTCAGCCATGGCGAAGCCTGCGGTCAGTGCCAGTGCGGCAGTGCTCAGGATCAGGTTTTTCATAGATTTGCTCCCTATGGTTTGATTGTTTTATTGTTCTTATGCGGCGGTTGAAGACAGGAACTGTTTCAAACGCTCAGATTTTGGATTGCCAAACAGCTCGTCCGGCGCGCCTTGTTCTTCGATCAGGCCTTGATGCAAAAACACAACGTGATCAGACACATCGCGGGCCATTTTCATGTCGTGGGTCACGATCATCATGGTGCGGCCTTCCTCGGCCAGTGCTTTGATCACGCGCACCACTTCTTGCTCAAGCTCTGGGTCAAGCGCCGAGGTGGGCTCGTCAAACAGCAGGGCTTCGGGCTCCATCGCCAAAGCGCGGGCGATGGCGGCGCGCTGTTGCTGGCCGCCGGAGAGCTGCGCCGGGTAGGCGTCATGTTTGTCGGCAATGCCGACTTTGTTGAGGTAGGCGTGCGCGGCCTCTTCAACCTCGGCCTTGTCGCGGCCAAGAACGGTGACAGGTGCTTCCATAACATTTTGCAGGATGGTCATATGAGACCACAGATTGAACTGCTGAAATACCATCGACAGGTTGGTGCGGATGCGCAGGATCTGTTTGGGGTCCGCCGGTTCACGGGAATGGCCGCTGCCTTTCCAAGTCACAGGCTCACCTTTGAACAGGATTTCGCCCTGTTGGCTGTGCTCCAGAAGGTTGGCGCAGCGCAGGATTGTGGATTTGCCGGAACCAGAGGAGCCAATCAAAGAAACCACATCGCCGCGGTGCGCGGTGATATCCACGCCCTTGATGACTTCTAGGTTGGCATATGCCTTGTGCAGGTCGCGGATTTGCAGAACGGGTGTGGCTTCGCTCACAGTGTCCCCATCAGTATTGGGTTAATCATTGGTTGCCCAATAGGAATGAAAATTTGCGCAATTGCAACTTTCAAAAGGGCGGCTTGGGCGCCTTTACCGACATTTTGGTCGAAGATTATGCCGATTGGTTATGGCGCTGGCGGGTTTGGCACAGCCTCATAAGAGCTTTGTGGCAAGGTCACCAGACCCTGTAGAAGCAATTCTTCCCGCTGCGTCTGGGTCAGGTTTTGAACGGCCTTGTGTAACGCCATGTGAACAGGAGGCACATCTTGGTAACATGCGGTAATGAATGGCAAAGCTGGAGTAGGGGCCGTTAGATCCACAGCGATCAAATCGTCGGCAAAATCGTCGAAACGTTGCATAAGTTTCCAGCTTATGATGTCCAGAGAGGCAAAATCAGCCTCGCCGCGTGCCACCATTCGCGCTGATTCCTGATGGGAGCCAGTTTGCCGGCGAGAGCCGATTCGCAGATCGTGCTCCTTAAAATGCCGCCAAACTGCGGCCCATCCGGATTGAGATATCGGTTCGTTGAAGGCCAGAGTAGCGCCATTGAGTTTACTTAGGCCTGTGTTCAACGTTCGCCGATGCGCTACAATGGCGGAACAATAGTGACCGGCCGGTGCTTCTGGTATGCCATGATCCGGCGCGCCAATCAGGAACACCTTTTCCTTGAGCCGCGTGCGATAGGGAAAGCCGCAGGTTTGTGAGAGCAGCAAGTCAGGGCTGAGCCAGATATCCCAAAGATTTTCGTCACGTGTCAGGTTTTTGGGGCCATCGCCGTAGGCCTCGCGAAACAGACGCCAAAGCCGATCCCATGTCGCCGCCACTTCCGGACGGTCATACATGGGGAAGGCAGCGATCATGCCTGCGTTGCCATGCGTTGGCGGGCCAAAGCGCTGTCGCGGTCCGAAATGCCCAAAAGGTTGGCGGCCAAACGAATGACGCTATCTTCTTCTGCGTCGCGTTCGCCATCTGCCTGAACAACCTGCCACATGGCCTCGATCACTTCGATACGCGCCTCAAGGGGCACCGCGTCTTTGATCGCGCGGGTAAAACGCACCGTGTCCGGTGCTTCAGATTCCAGCGTTTCGGCCTCTTTGCGCAGGGCTGTGGCCTCAAACGGGCTCAGTTTATAGCGACCTGTTACAATGCGTTCGATACGTGCGGCTTCGGCCGGATCATAGACCCCGTCTGCGCGGGCGATACGCACCAGCAAAGCGGTCAGCGCCAGGCGGGCGTCAGCGTCATCCAAGGTCTCAGTGGCGGGCGCCGTCAGGCGTTTGAGAAAATCGGCAAACATGGCAAGAGATGTAGGTGGCACAGGACACTGTCGCAACCACTCTTTCTGTTTCCAGAAAATTCGGTGGGCGGTGCCGAGTGTGGCGGCGGCAATACCCGAAGAAACCCGTTTCCATGGACGCGACATTGGCCTAGCGTGCGCCAACTTTTGTAACTGTGTCCGGCCCTATGTCTCGACGTCCTCTATTCTTCTCTGCAATTATCACCCTGCTTGTAGGCTTTGTGGTGCAGCGCGCTGCGTTTGACTATTTTTCACAAGAGGAATGGAGCAAAGCGCAAGGTCAGTTGTCTCTTTATCGGAGTACGGTTGTCGCCGAGTTGGAGCAGCACAGCCATCTCACGCATATTTTGGCACGTGATACTTTTGTGACCGAGGCTGTGGCGGGGGCTGGCACCGGTGCGCTTAATGCGCGGTTGGAAGATTTTGCCAACCAAGCGGGGCTGGAATCGATCTATTTGATGGATGCAAATGGTGTCACCATTGCCGCCTCCAATCACGCTACTGAGACCAGTTTCATTGGGCACAACTATGGGTTTCGCCCGTATTTCAAGGATGCGCTGCAGGGCAAACATGGTCGGTTTTATGCCATTGGAATGACCACCGGATTGCCAGGTCTTTTTTTGGCGGATGGTGTGGTTGTGGAAGGTCACGAGGTGACAGGTGTGATCGCCATCAAGAAAGGGTTTTCGGTACTTGAAGACAGTTGGCGGAAGGCTGGTGAGCAAGTGATATTGACCAACAGCGATGGCGTGGTGCTTTTGGCCTCCGATCCTGAATGGCGCTATCGGGCTTTGACGCCGCTAACCGAGACGCAGAAGGCGGAGATTGTCGCGGTGCGACAGTTCTCGGGGCAGAAATTAGATCCGTTGCAATGGCGGGTGAAGTCGGACAATCGAGCAATGATTGGCGGAGATGAACGCATGCATCTGGTGGCAGATGATCTGCCGGATGGCTGGCAACTGCACTATTTTGCGAATGATGACCGCGCCGTGGCACGCAGCTGGTTGGCGACGGCGGCTGTGGTGTTTCTTGCTGGAACTCTAATCATTGTGTTTCAGGTGCAGCGCGCGCGCCGCGTCGGCCGCGCGCTCAAACGGGCAGAAAAGGAAGAGGCGCAGCTGCGCACATCTAACCTGCAGTTGGCTAATGAAGTGGCCGAGCGCATTGCCACCGAAGCGCGGTTACAGAAAACTCAGAAAGAACTTGAACAGGCCGGCCGTTTGGCTGCGCTTGGGCAGTTGTCAGCTTCGGTTACCCATGAGCTAGGACAGCCGATTGCAGCCATGCGAAATCACTTGGCAGCGGCCGAGATCAATCCGCAAAATGCCGCGCGGCTTGGGCCAGAGATTGGCAGTCTCGTTGGGCGTATGGAAGGCATTACCCGGCAGTTAAAATTCTTTGCTACAAGTAACGAAGAAACGTTTGAGATTTTTGACCTGCGCGACGCGATTGCGGCGGGGTTGGCGCTGTTGGCACCTAACATCGACAAAGGAGCGGTCACTGTAGATCTGAAACAGCCAGAAGACCCGGTTTGGGTGCGGGGCAATCGGTTGCGTCTGGAGCAAGTGACCACCAATATTTTGCGCAACGCTTGTGACGCCATGGAAGACGAACCTGCGGAGTCTCGGCTTTGTGTGACTGTTGGGCAGGACAATGAGATTGCATTTTTCGAAGTTGCAGATACCGGGCACGGGATAGGTGCCGCGAGCTTGCCGGACTTGCAGGAACCTTTTGTGACCACACGAGAGAGTGGGCGCGGCATGGGGCTGGGTTTGGCGATTTCCGCCACGATTGTAAAGGATCACGATGGCACGATGAGTGCGCAGGATCTGGTCGCGGGCGGGGCTATTTTCCGCGTTGCATTGCCGCGTGTGAAAGAAAAAAACAAAGAGCAGACGCTATGACTGATGAGCAGCCTTTTAGCCTTTTGATTGTGGATGACGACAAATCCATGCGCCAGTCGTTGCTGGCACTGATGGAGGCCGCTGGCTGGCAAGCCGAGGCTGTACCACGTGCGGATAAGGCGTTGGAGAAGCTTGGTGAGATGCATCCCGATGTGATCCTGTCGGATGTTCGTATGCCGGGAATGAGTGGACTGGAGCTCTTGGCGAGGCTGGACCGCGACTTGGCGCCTCCGCTGGTTCTGATCTCGGCTCACGGGGATATCCCTATGGCGGTCGAGGTGATGCAGGCAGGTGCCTATAGTTTTGTGGAAAAGCCATATGAGCCGCGGCGATTGCTGACAATCTTGACCCATGCGGCGGAGCAAAGCCGGATGAAGGCCAGCAATGCGCGTCTAAAAGAACGTTTGTTTGCTTTATCCGGGCTAGACCGCGTGCTTTTGGGACAAACCTTGGCGGTTGTGGCCTTGCGTCAGGAGGTTTTGGACCTGGCGGGCCTTGATGGTGCGGTGATGGTGCTTGGGGAGACCGGAACTGGCAAAGAGCTGGTAGCACGGGCGTTGCATGATTTGAGCGCGCATGCGGATCGTCCATTTTTGGCAGTCAACTGCGCGGCGCTGCATCCGGACAGCTTTGAAGCGGAAATGTTTGGCGTGGCTGGGGGGGCTGAGGGCCGTTTGCAGGCGGCCTCTGGCGGGACGTTGTTTTTGGACGAGGTCAGCAGTTGCCCGCCGGCGGTGCAGGCCAAATTGCTGCGGGTGATCGAGGACCAGCAAGTCTATCCGGTGGGCGCTGGGATGCCGGTAAAAGTGGATTTACGGATTGTCTCGGCCACCAATGAGGATGTGGATCAGGCGGTGTCAGATGACAGGTTGCGGGCGGATTTGCTGTTTCGGTTGAACACGTTTGTTTTGCAGTTGCCGCCGTTGCGACAACGACGGGATGACTTGTCGTTGCTAGCAGGTCATTTCATGGGGGAATACGCCCAGATGCACGAAATGGAAGTGCCAGAGTTAAGTCATGAGGATATGGCTGCATTGTTGGCGCATGATTGGCCGGGGAATGTGCGGGAGCTGCGTAATGTCTGCGCGCGGCGGGTGATGGCGGCGCGGCGCGGGGGCGGGTCGATGGCCGCAGCTTTGGCAGGGGATCTTGGGTCCGAAGATGTGCCAGACACCTTGCGGGAGGCGGTGGCCGCTTTTGAACGTGAGTTGATTGGCAAGGCGATCAAGGCGCATGCAGGCCGCATGGATGCGGCAGCGGCGGCGTTGGGCATTGGCCGGCGGACGCTCAACGAAAAGATTGTGAAGCTGGGGCTGAACAAAGACGCGCTTTTGTAGTTTGGACCTCAGCCTGCGGAAATCCGCAGGGCAGGGGCGTTGTCCTGCGCAAATTCTCTCATTGGCATTTGACGCGCCTTTGCGGCATGCTCCCACCAGAAAAACGCAAATGGGAGGAAATTATGCGTAAGATTTTGAGCCGGACGGCTGTGGCCGCTCTGTCGATGGCCTTTGTCACTGAAGCGATGGCAACCGAGTGGAATGTGTCCCTGTGGGGCAAGCGCCGCGCGTTTACCGAGCACGTTGAAAAACTGGCGGAACTGGTATCTGAGAAAACTGGCGGCGAGTTCACGCTGAACATCAGCTACGGTGGCTTGTCCAAAAACCGCGAGAATCTCGATGGTATCTCCATCGGTGCGTTTGAAATGGCGCAGTTCTGCGCCGGCTATCACCGCGACAAAAACCCGTCCATCACTGTAATGGAGCTGCCGTTCCTGGGCGTGAGCTCGCTGGAGCAGGAAATTGAACTGTCCATGGCGGTCTATCAGCACCCTGCAGTTGTTGAAGACCTGGCTCGTTGGGACGCAACCCTGCTGATGCCATCGCCGCTACCGCAGTACAACCTTGTGGGCATGGGTGATGCGCCAGCCAAACTGGGTGACTTTGCGGGTCTGAGCGTGCGGGCCACTGGTGGTATCGGCAAAGCCATGGAAACCGTTGGCGCCGTTCCAACCTCCATGTCCGCAACCGAAGTACGTCAGGCGATGGACAGCGGTGTTGTGAAAGCAGTGGCTTTCGCGCCGCACGCGCATATGTCCTATGGCACCATTGAGAACGCCACCTGGTGGACCAGCAACCTGAACCCAGGCACCGTGAACTGCCCGGTTGTGGTGAACACCGAAGCGTTGAACAGCCTGTCCGACGCGCACCGCGACGCGCTGCTTGGTTCCGTGGAAGAGTCGCTGAACCACTATGTGGCGACCTACAACGGCAAAACCATGGACGCATGGGGTCCGGCTCTGGACGAGCGTGGCATCACCAAAGTCGCCTTCACTGATGAAGAGATCGCCGCATTCAAAGAAGCGGCTGCGGCTCCTGCTGCCAAAGCCTGGATCGAAGAGAACACCGCGCGGGGCCTGCCTGCACAGGAACTCTACGATATGGTCACTGGTATGATCGCAAACGGCAGCTAAGCTGACCGTTAGGCGGGGGCGTTGCCCCCGTCTCACACCTTTGTTGGTGTGAGACTCCCCCTAGGTTTTTGTCGAAGGAGGAATCCGCTTTCTCTTTTGGAAAATACCTCGGAGAGCGAGGCAGCGCCTCGCCCACGGCGCATCATTAGATGCGCAAATCCTGTGCGCCCTAGGCGCGCCTCATGAACAGCGGGAGGTTTTATGGCCAGCGCAACTTCGGTGCTGACGGACAACAGTACCCTCAGCAAAATTGACACCCAATTCTATAAGCTCGAAAAGGCACTAGCTTTGGTGAGTGGATTGGCAGTGTTTTCCTTGATGCTCATGGCGGTGTATTCCGTCGCTGGGCGGAATTTCTTTAACTCGCCTTTGCCGGGCTATGTCGACTGGATTGAACAGGCGATGCCGCTGATTGCCTTTATGGGCGCGTCTTACGTGATGCGCGATGGCGGGCATATTCGTATGGATATCCTCGTCGGCCAGCTCAAAGGTCGTGTGCTGTATCTGGTGGAGTTCATAACCACCAGCGCAGTTTTGTGCCTGATGCTGTTGCTGGTCTGGGGCACCTGGGCGCATTTTGATCGCAGCTTTGATTTTGGCGCGCCAATGTGGAGTCGTGACAGTTCGATGGACATCGCTTTGCCGTTGTGGCCAGCCAAGTTATTGGCGCCGGTGGCGTTCTCGGTGCTCTGTCTGCGCTTGGTTTTGCAGCTTTGTGCTTTTGCCAAAGCTTTTGTCACCAATGCGACCACGCCGGTGGCGGTGCCTTTGGTGATTGATGCGGCCACACAGGCGGCGATGGAAGCGGAGCATGTCTCCGGCCATGATTCCTAGGAAAGAACAAGAACATGGAACCGATTGATATTGGATTGGTTGTCTCCGGCGGGTTGCTGGTGATGGTTGTATTGGGCATGCGGGTGGCTTTTGCCGCTGGTTTGGCCGGGATGATTGGTCTCATCTGGATTTTCTGGGCCAAGTTTGGCTATGATCCGGAGCGGTTTGGCAAAGCTGTCACGGTTGCGGTGAAAACCGCCGGGCAGGTGCCGCATTCCAAAGTGTCCAGTCAGGCGCTGAGCTTGATCCCGACGTTTATCCTGATTGGCTATTTGGCGTATTATGCTGGGCTCACCAAAGCATTGTTTGAGGCGGCCAAGCGCTGGCTGGCTTGGGTGCCGGGTGGTTTGGCCGTGTCGACGGTGTTTGCGACAGCAGGTTTCGCGGCGGTGTCAGGCGCGTCTGTGGCGACTTCGGCGGTGTTTGCACGGATTGCGATCCCGGAGATGCTGGCGATTGGCTATGACAAACGCTTTGCTGCGGGTGTTGTGGCTGCTGGCGGCACCTTGGCGTCGCTGATCCCGCCGTCGGCAATTCTGGTGATTTACGCCATTATCGTGGAGCAGGATGTTGGAAAGCTGTTGCTCGCAGGGTTCATTCCCGGTGCGTTTTCTGCGGTCATCTATGGCCTGCTGATCATCGGTATGGCGATGACCATCAAAGGCTTTGGCCCGCCCGTGAGTGGATTTACTTGGAAAGAGCGGTTTTCTTCTTTGCCGCCGGCGTTGCCAATTGTGTTTGTCGTCATGACCATCATTTTCTTTGTCTACAACCCGTTTGGCGGCGACGCCTGGGGCACGCCAACAGAGGGCGGGGCGATTGGGGCTTTTGTGGTCTTCCTTATGGCGCTTTATCGCGGGATGCGCTGGTCAGAACTCAAAGACGCACTGCTGGAAACGGCCAAGCTCTCGGTGATGATTTTCACTATCATCTGGGGCGTGTTGATCTATGTGCGTTTCCTGGGCTTTGCGGATCTGCCAAGTGCGTTCTCAGATTGGATCACCTCATTGACCATGTCGCCAATGCTGATTTTGGTGTGCATCCTGTTGGCTTATGCCGTTTTGGGCATGTTCATGGATGCGATTGGCATGCTTCTGCTAACCCTGCCTGTGGTTTACCCGGCTGTGATGGCGCTAAATGGCGGCGAGCTTGTCTCTGCAGCGGACAGCACTTTTGGCATGAGCGGGCCGATGTGTGCGATTTGGTTTGGTATTTTGGTTGTGAAGATGGCGGAGTTCTGTCTGATCACGCCGCCAATTGGCCTGAACTGCTTTGTGGTGGCCGGTGTGCGTGATGATCTGAGTGTGCAGGACGTGTTCAAAGGCGTGACACCATTCTTCATCGCCGACGGGATTACCATCGCGCTGCTGGTGGCCTTCCCGGCAATTGTGCTGTGGCTGCCAAGCCTAGCCTAAGAAAAAGCCTGTCGGCCCTGCCTAAGAGGCGGGGCCGATGGGGGTATCTTCGGGCTTGATGCCCATCAGCTTGGAAATTTCCAGCAAGCTGGCGTCTTCGGCGGGGACGTGTTTGCCGTCCGCTTCAATCACATCAACCATTTTTTGCGCCACTTCCAAACGGTGCGGATAGTCCACGTTTTCGCGGATCAGTAATGCAAAATCCGGGGTGCCGGGCGCGTTGTGTTCAAGCTTCTCGCAGGTGGCGCGCAGCTTGGCAGCCTCAATGGGATTGAGATCAAAGGTGGTGGCGAGAATGCGGTCTATCTCGCTGATTTCCAGTGCGTGATAATTGTCGTCAGATTTGGCGACCCGTACAAGCAGCGCGCCTAGCGCGAGCTTCTCGTCAGGTTCCGGAAGCGGGTCAACGTCTGTTTTGCCGCGCAGGCGGTCGAGCAGGTGGTCCCAGATCATGGATCGTAGCCCTCGATGATGACGATGTCGCCGGTGCTGACCGGATCACGTAGGGCTTTGGCGGCTTGATAGTCGTTCGAGTTGTAGCAGTCGAGCGCGGCTTGGTAGCTGGGGAATTCAATGACCACGTTGCGGCTGCGGGCGCTGCCTTCTGGGTTTTCGAATTGCCCCCCGCGGATCAGGAATTTGGCACCGAAATCCGCAAATGGTTTGGCGTTGGCCTGTACGTATTTTTGATAGCCGTCGATGTCATCCACGTCGACGCGACCAATCCAGTAGCCTTTGGCCATTCTGGCCTCCCTCGTTGGTTTTGTTGACCAGCAAGGTGCCAAGCAGGGGCGCAGTTGGCAAGCGGGGTCAGCCTGGTTTTTTTGTGCGCAGGCGCGCAATGAGGCGGCCATCCAGAACAATCAAGCCCAGAGTGAGGAGGGCAAACCCTGCGTAAGCGCGGGGTGGTAGGGCCTCGTTGAGGAAGCCGGTTCCCAGTAGGATGGCGACAGGTGGGATCAGTAGTGTGACCACAAGCAGGTTGCCGGACCCTGCGGCGGCGAGGACGCGGTAGTAGAGCAGGTAGGCGGCGGCAGTGCCCAAAATGGCAGCGTAGGCGATGGCAGCCCATGTGGGAGCGGACAGGCTGAGCGTGAAGGAGGCTTCGGTCAGGTGCGCTAAGGGCAAGGCTAAGAGGGCGGTGCAGGTGAGCATGCCCGCTGAGGCGATCAATGGGGAACATTCCGCGAGGTATTTGCGGGCCCAAACGCCTGCGAACCCGTAAGAAAGTGTTGCGAGCAGGGCGGTGATTTGGGCGAGGGATCGCGGGTCCAGTGCCGTGAGATGGCTGAGACCAATTGCGGTGGCGACGCCGAGGAAGCCGAGTCCGATGCCGAGTGTTTTGGCGAGTGTCAGGCGCTCGTCGGGTAGAAAGAGTGCGGCGAGCAGCACGCCCCAGAACGCAGTGGCGGCGTTGAAGATCGAGGCGAGGCCACTTTCGATGGTGAGTTGGGCGAAGTTGAGCAAGCTGAAAGGGATCAGGTTGTTGAGCAGGCCCATCACCAGAAACGCCCCCCAGAGACGCGGACTGCGTGGGAGGGTAGTTCGGGTTGCCAAAATCATCATCCACAGCAGGAGCGCGGCCCAGAGAGTTCTGTGGGCCACAAGCGTGATCGGGCCGGGCTCATTGAGGGCGATGCGGTTGGCAAAGAAAACGGCGCCCCAGAGGACCGCCAACAAAAAGAGTTCAACCCAGACACGGGGCGTGAGGTGTTTTTGTGTGCTCATGGGATTGAATTAGCGGATTGTGCAACTGGCTTCACTCCGAAACCTGCGCAAACGAAAAGCCCCGCCGAGGGGCGGGGCTTTGAGGTTGTTTTTGAGTCCAGCTTAGAAGC
>JAAENN010000282.1 GCA_024224295.1 Shimia sp.
CCGTGAGACCCGCGTAGTGGGCAACCACTACAACGCCAGAGCTTTCAAAGATCTGGCCGAGCTCGTCGACCAACTTCTCTTTTTGTGCTCTATCCACAGTTTTACTCCAAAATTGGGGATTGCTCCCCGGCTCAGTTTTGCGCACCACAAAAGCGGCACGCGTTTAGGTCCATACATTGGGTTGGGAACCAAGATCGCCAGACAGCCTTATAAAGGCCTTCTAAGAATTCTTGTCTCTTACCCCATCTCAGAAAGGAATTATTCAGGTCGAAACCCGAACCCTTCGTCTTGGACAGGCCATCCCAAGAAAGAATCGACAGGCGACTCCAATTTGGAATGGGCAGGGGCCGTTTACCGCCCACGTCGCCATATTGCAAGCACAGAAACTCCTTCATCAACAAAGAAGCGGTTCCCTTCCCGACACCGACGGTTAGAGTGGGGCAGTTTCATTTACGTACGCTACACAAAGGCTTTGCAATGACGTCTAACTGCGTTCTCTCCAGCGACTATCTCAGCCTGTCAGTCGCCGAGATTGGCGCCGAAATGCAATACCTACGCACCCATTCCGGTGTTGACCTTTTGTGGCATGGCGATCCTACCTTTTGGTCCGGTCGCGCGCCTGTGCTCTTCCCCATCGTGGGGCGCGCCGTGGATGATAAAATTGCTGTTGGCGACCACAACGCGGACATGGCGCAGCACGGCATTGCGCGGCGACGCGCCTTCACACTGGAAGAACAAAGCGCGTTACATTGCCGTCACGTGTTGCGCGCTGATCATGAAACGCTCACGCAGTACCCCTTCGACTTCACGTTGCAACTAACCCACACTTTGTCAGACGCAACCCTGACCGTCACCGCGCGTATTGAGAACCATTCTGAAGCGCCAATGCCGTTTGGTTTTGGCTTTCACCCCGCATTTCGCTGGCCTCTTCCCGGTGCAGAGGAGCAGCGCCACGCTATCCAGCTACTGTCCGGAAACAACCCCGACCAACAACCGCTTCAATCAGACGGGCTTTTGGAACCCTCGCGGATTGAAGGCCCCTTCGTCGATGGTCGCCTAGACATCCAAGAAGCGCTGTTCAAAGACGGCGCGCTGGTTTTCCCAAACGGTACCGATGCTCTGAGATATTGCGCCGAAAACGGCCCTCGGCTTTCGTTCACGTTCCACAATTTGCCTGATCTGGCCTTTTGGAAGCCAGTAGACGCGCCATTCCTGTGCATCGAACCCTGGCACGGGACTGCATCGCTGGTCGGCGATGGGCCCCAGATTTCACAGCGCCCAAACAGCGTCACCCTTGCCGCTGGTGACGCCAAGGAATTTGGTTTCTGCGTGACCGTCGAAATCTAGTCACGACTGGGTGTGCTCGCGACGCGCCAAGGCCGCGCGTCTCCTACCCGTAGAGCGCCTTTACTTCTCGAAACGACAGCAGACGTCGCGACTGTTCATCCCAAAGGTGCAGACGCGCACTTGCCAAGCTTTCGCCGATATTCATCTGGTTGTTCTCTGCCAACTCGCCATAGTCCTTGAGTACTTCTGGCAAGCGGTAGAACGGAATGCGGCTATAGAGATGGTGCACGTGGTGAATGCCAATGTTGGCGCTGAACCACTGCAGAACGGCCGGAAGACGATAATAGGAGCTGCCCTTCAAGGCCGCCTCATGCAGATCCCACTCTTCGAGTTGATCATACTGCGTGTTCTCAAACTGATGCTGCACATAGAACAGCCAAACGCCAGCCGTGGCGGCAATCAGCGTTGTCGGCAGGAAGATCAACAGCAGCGGCGCCAAACCGCCAAAATAGTAGATACCTGTCAACACAACAACCAAGGCGACATTGCTTGCCATAGCACTGACCCAGTACTTGCGACTGTCCATCAGCCCCAACGGCAGGCGGTTTTGCAGGAAGAACAAATAGAACGGTCCAAGCCCAAACATGGTCAGCGGGTGCCGCACCATGCGATACTGAAACCGCCGCAACGGACGCGCGGCCTGATACTCGGCCACGGTCATTGTGTAGACGTCACCAATGCCGCGCTTGTCCAAATTCCCCGCCGCGCTGTGGTGGATCGAGTGCGTGCGTCGCCAAACGTCATACGGTGTCAGCGTGATCACCCCGAGAACCCGTCCCAGCCAATCGCTTACCTCACGACTTTTAAAAAAGGCGCCATGGCCGCAGTCATGCTGGATGGTGAACAGACGGACCAAAAAGAGCGCGTTAAGCACCGAAATGGCAAGTGTCAGCCACAAGCTTACCGACATACTCCACCAGGCCAGCGCCCAAAGCGCAACAAATGGCACCACGGTCACCGCCAATTCAAACATGCTGCGCGTCGCATTCGGCTCCCGGTATTTCGAGAGAACTTTGACCCATTCGCGCGCGGAACGCTCGACAGGCTGATCAGGTTGCGGAACGGAGTGAATTACCATGTGCCTGCCAATGTTTTGTTCGTTGCGCTGTGGATAGACGAAAGCACGCGGCTGGCAATTGATTTTTGATCACAATTCTGCCGTTGCGTCAGTTTTTCGCGTTTTTTGGCCTCGCATGGGCCAAATTCGATGCCGCCGGAGGAAATTTCATCCGACGGCATCAATTGCTGAGATTGAGGCGCTCAACCCGCATGCCAACAAGTGCGCGCCCGAAGCCGAGACATTAGAAGTCCTGCCAAAGCTCCATATCCACTGCCGCATTTCCATTTACGGCCATTGGGGCCGCCTGACGCGCAGGCTTTGGGGCTGGCTTTGGTGCCGCCGCTTCGGCCTTCTGCGCTGGCGCTGGTTTGGGCGCACTTGGCGCAGGAGGCGCAACCGGAGCCTCGGAAATCACCGACGCGTCGGTTTTGAAGCTCGACACCATCCCCATCAGCTCGGACGCGTCCTTGGCCAACATCTGCCCGGCTGCGGTGGACTCTTCCACCATGGCGGCATTGGCCTGCGTCACCTGATCTAGCTGCACAACACTTGCGTTGGTTTCTGCCAAGCCAGCGGATTGATCCGTCGCGCTTCGCGCAATCTCAGAGACCATTTGCGAGATGTTGTTGACGCGATCTGCTATGCTGGTCAACGCTTCCCCAGCTTTGCCCACTAGGTCCACACCGCTTTCAACTTGCTGCGCGCTGTCGCTGATCAAAGCTTTGATCTCACTGGCTGCATCCGAGGACTTGAGGGCAAGCGCCCGCACCTCAGAGGCCACCACCGCAAAGCCGCGTCCTGCATCACCTGCCCGTGCCGCTTCCACCCCAGCGTTCAACGCCAACAGGTTAGTCTGGAAGGCAATGTCGTCAATCACTCCGATGATCTGAGAAATATGGCGCGAACCTTCCTCAATTTCTGTCATCGCCGTCACCGCATCGCGCACAACGTCGCCGCTGATTTCAGCCTCACTGCGCGCCTCTGCAACAACCTCTTCTACGTTGCGCGTACCTTCAGCCGCTGTTTGCACGTTGTTGGTCATCTCTTTCAGAGCCGCAGCGGTCTCTTCCAGCGTCGCCGCCTGATTCTCTGTCCGTTGAGACAGATCCAAGGACGACTGGCTAATTTCCGCCGCGCCGCTCTTGATGCTGTCCGCAGATTCCACCACCTGCGACACTGTCGTGTTGAGCTGATGCACGGTTTTGTTGAAGTCCAAGCGCAACGCGTCATGGTCGCCCGCAAACGGCTCGTCGATGGTCTGCTCAAAGTCACCCTGCGACAGCTGACCAAGACCGGCGCTCAGCTTCTTCACAACAATTTCCTGCTCCTGCGCAGCAATGGCACGCTCTGCCTCGGCATCTTTGGCTTTCTTCAGATCGCCACGCATCGCGACAAGGGTCTTACCAAGTTCACCAATCTCGTCACCCCGCTCTGCGGCGGCCACGTCGGTGTTAAAATCCCCACCAGAGATTTGCTCCATGTCGCCACAGATGTCATTCAACGGACGGGTGATTGTTCGGGCGAACATCCAGCCCAGAACCGAGAGCACTGCTGCCAGAAGTACACTCACGGCGATCAGAACACGCGCCTGCGCCCAGACCGGCCCCATAGTCTCACTGACGTCCTGCTCGGCAATAATCGCCCAGTTGGCGTAATCCAACTC
The DNA here is from genome assembly GCA_024224295.1 of Shimia sp. Taxonomy (GTDB): domain Bacteria; phylum Pseudomonadota; class Alphaproteobacteria; order Rhodobacterales; family Rhodobacteraceae; genus Shimia. Next base: position 4,071 of record JAAENN010000282.1, read on the forward strand.
AAGCGGCTTGGCGTACGAAACCACCTGCTGGCCACGCAAACCCGTATCAACCTCGTAAACGCTTTGACCCGCAAGCGCCTCTTCAATGTGGTGCGTCATTTGCAGCGGGTCGAGCACCTGAAAGTCACCCTCAAAGCGGGACGACGTGCGCGCTAGCCCATCCTCACCCACGATAAAAATCTGCGTGGTTTCGCCAAGCCCTAAGCTGCTGTTGGTAATTTCCCCCATCATATTGACCGGGATCTGCAGCGCCACGACACCTAGCAAAGCATTATCGGCACCGCGCACGGGCGACGCGATAAAGGCCGCCGCCGCGCCGAAGCTGGGCGCGTAGGGGGTAATGTCATCAAAATGCATGCTCCCATCCGCGCCTTTCAGCGCGGAATTAAATACGCGGGCCAAACCGCTATCCTTGTAAGCACCGGAAACGAGATTGGTGGCATAATCCACTTCCTTAAACACGGAGAAGACGATGTCACCCGCCGGGTTGATCAAAAAGGCATCATAGTACCCTTTGGTTTCAATCAGTGTACGCAGACCGGGATGATAAAGCGCGTGATCTGTGTGGTAGGCCGCATCTCCCTGCGCCCGATCCAACAGATGTTTAGAGCCAACCGCATTTGGATTATCGTCGATGTAAGCTGTCGTCAGAGTGGATTGTGCGCCTTCCCCCAAGGCGGCCCAAGATTCACCAAAGTCGACCAAAGCATTGGTCGTGGCCGAAGACACCGCCAACGATTCCAGATCCGCTTCAACCCCCTCCAGCATTTGCAGCACTGCATATCGTCGGTCCGAAATCATAGAAAACATCTGGTTCTCGACAGCCGAAAACGCATATTTCTGGAGGGCAAAAAGGCTGACTGAAATCAGTCCGGCCGCAAGCAGAATACTAAAACCGACAATGAAAATCGGCAACTTCCTGGAAAGCGGGATTGAAGTGAGGCGTGGCATTGGGGGGTCCTATTGCTTATCCTTAGGTCACCTCACGACTGCCCCATAGGGCTTAATAAAGCCCAAAGGGTTGCGCCTAAGCATCCGTTTTTGTTCAAAAATACACCCCTAAGGAGAGCCGAAGCCCTCAGCAATCACGCCTAAATTTTTCAAGGAAGCAAATTAATTCACGCGGCTCGGACGGCGGCGGGAAAACGCGCCGATTATTAATTGAGCAGTTTGTGAACGCGAATCGTAAACTTTTGAACTAAAAAAGGCGCCCCAACGGGACGCCTTCAAATCTTTGCAGATCGTAGGATCTTACTGTGCGGATGCGTTGTCTACGCTGATGGTCACACCTGGGCCCATTGTGGAGCTCAGAGCGATCTTTTTCACGTAGGCACCTTTGGCACCAGCAGGGCGGGCCTTCAGAACTGCATCCATAAAGGCGCGTACGTTCTCAACCAGCTTGCCTTCGTCGAAGGAGGCTTTGCCCACACCGGCGTGAACCACACCAGCTTTTTCGACTTTAAACTGCACTTCGCCACCCTTGGCTGCTTCTACGGCTGCTTTCACATCCATAGTCACAGTACCAACTTTCGGGTTTGGCATCAGGTTGCGTGGACCAAGCACTTTACCGAGACGGCCAACAACCGGCATCATGTCAGGTGTCGCGATGCAGCGATCAAAGTCGATGGTGCCGCCCTGAACGGTTTCCATCAGATCTTCTGCGCCAACGATGTCTGCACCAGCTGCCTGAGCTTCTTCAGCTTTTGGACCACGGGCAAATACAGCAACGCGTACGTTTTTACCGGTGCCGTTTGGCAAACCAACAACGCCGCGCACCATTTGGTCCGCGTGACGTGGGTCAACGCCCAGAACAACAGCGATCTCGACAGTTTCGTCAAACTTCGCGCCAGCGTTGCCCTTTACCAGTGCAACAGCTTCTTCAACGGTCAGGTTGGATTTGCCAGCGAACGCTTCGCGCGCTGCGGCAGTACGTTTACCAAGCTTAGCCATTACTTCACCTCGATGCCCATGGAGCGCGCGGAACCAAGGATAATCTGCATAGCAGCCTCGATATCGTTTGCGTTCAGGTCTTTCATTTTTGCTTCGGCGATTTCTTTCACCTGAGCGGCGGTGACGGAGCCCACAACTTCACGACCAGGCAGGTTTGCACCGGACTTCAGTTTGGCAGCCTTCTTCAGGTAGTAAGACGCAGGTGGCGTCTTGATGTCCATGGTGAAGGACTTGTCCTGATAGTAGGTGATCACGGTTGGGCAAGGCGCGCCTGGCTCCATGTCCTGTGTCTTCGCGTTGAACGCTTTACAGAATTCCATGATGTTGATGCCGCGCTGACCCAGCGCCGGACCGACGGGTGGGGATGGGTTGGCTTGACCTGCAGGAACCTGCAGCTTCATTGTACCAGCTAGCTTCTTAGCCATTTGGTGTTCCTTTCAACGTGAGCGAAACGCGTTCCGCCCGGTGTGTGTTGCGTGGTCCGATCGGGCATCGCGATGCCAAAACCTCCCACGAGAGAATCTCGCCCGAAGACGATAGAGGGCCGTTTAGGCTTGTTTTGCTTGGTTGGCAAGGGGCGGCGTCACCTCACCGCAAAAGACTTCCGCACCTTCTCGTCATCGCTCGCAAAGGTCTCAAACCCCATCGAGTCATAATATGCGAGCGCGTCCGGGCTTTTGGCGCCAATAGTTGCCTCGATCTTATGTAGCCCCGCCTCTTCTGCCGCAGCTTGCGTGGTGGCAAACAACTTGCGCCCCACCCCGCGCCGCGCGGCTTTTGGGTTTACATGGGTGCCAATGATGCCCCAGCCGGGTGCCACGCCATAGGGATTACCCTCGGTGGCCCGCAATAAAATCTGAATACCAAGCAATGTGCCATCGCCATCCTCAGCCACCGAACAGGCAATATTGTCCGCGTGTCCAATGTAGACATCCCGGACAAAGTCTTCATCCGCAGGCAAGCGCCTCTTTCCCAATACCACCAAGGCGTTCAGAAAAGTACTCACCTCAGCGGCGTCTTCAGCTTTTGCTTGTCTGAGGATCATTTTGCCTTGCCCACCTCTGAATGCGTCACGCCCCACCATCCACTCTCAACCAGAAGATGCAAGCGGTGATCTAAAACAAAAGCCCCCGCAGTCTCCTGCGAGGGCCAGCAATCATTTGCTCCGCTTACGCCGCTTTGTCGGCCCGGTTCCAAGCGAACTGCTGGAACGCCGGATCCACAGCCGTTTGCGCCACGTGGTTGGTATAGTTGCTCAGGATCTTCTGCGACAGGCCAAGAATGATCTCCAGCACCTGCTGGGACCCATAACCCGCTGCATAAAACGCCTCAAACTCCGCTGGCGTCGCATTGCCACGCCCACGCGTCAGAGCCAGCGTAAAGGTGCGCAGCGCTTCCAGCTTTGGATCGGCCAAGGGTGTCTCGTCGCGCAGCGCGTCAATAACGCCTTGATCGACATTCATCGAATGCGCGATGCCAGTGTGGGCCGGCACGCAGTAGTGGCATTCATGCTCCACATTGATGGACTGCCAAACCACCGTCAGCTCGGTGTTGTCAAAGCTGGTACTAACAAAAGCCTCATGGGTGCGCTGGTAGGTCTCGAGCAACTGCGGCGCATTGGCCATCACCTGATAAAGACCCGGCAGGAAGCCATAGGCTTTTTCTGAGGCGATCAAACGCTCCTTGGCAGCTTCTGGTGCGGTTTCTGCGGTATGGCGCGGGAAAGTGGTCATTGTCGTGTCCTTTACAAAATCATCAACGTGACTGTCATATGGGCAACTTGAGCGATCACTCAAGTGCCAATTTGAGCGATCACTCAACCGTGACCTTGGCTTTACCGACCTCCGCGATTACATAGGAACGTATGAATGTGAGCCACGATAAAGACATGGCGCTGGATCAGGCGCTGGAACTGTTCTGGACAAAGGGCTACGCCTCCACATCCCTTAAGGATTTGGAGCGTGCCACCGGCATGCACCCCGGCTCGCTCTACGCCGCCTTTGGCAGCAAGGCGAAACTCTACTGCCTGAGTCTGGAGCGTTACGCCTCCCGCCTGAACCAAATGCGGGCCGAGCTACAAGCGCAGTCAGACTCTCCTCTCGAAGGGCTCTCCCAGTTCATCTTGCGCGCGCACCCGCTGTCGGATGCCGACGCCCCGCTGCCGGTCTGCTATCTGGTGAAAGCCACACTGGAAACCAGTCAGGGCAATCAGGCGATTGACGACAAGCTGTCAGAACTGCTCACCCAAAACGACGCCACTTTTGCAGATATGTTTAGGCAGGCCATCGACGCCGGTGAACTGCCAGAGCAAAGCGACGCAAAAAAACTGGCCCGACAACTGAGCGCAGATCTGGCAGGTTTGTGTTTTTACGCCCTGCGAGAAGATGATGCAAAGTTGATCAAAGAGATGGTGGGCGATCTGGCAACACGTGTCCGCACGCAGCACTGACCACGACGCTCACTCTCAAAGGCACCTGAAAAGCGCTACACCCAGCGCCGCACACGCCCTGAATAGTCCGCATAGCGTGCGCCAAACCTTGCCGCCATATGCCGCTCTTCCAGCAGCATCTGATGGTACACGGCGATCAGTCCGACAATCAGGCACACGGTGGAAAAGCAACTCGGCAAGGCCAGCCAAAACCCGACCTGCGCAAGCATGACGCCAAGAAAGGCAGGATTGCGCGAAAACCGATACGGCCCCGCCTCCAAAAGCGCCTCAGGCACACCGCCATCAAAGCCGGACCGCCAATGCCGACCCAAGGCAAAATGGCTGACCAAAGCCAGCGCAAACCCAAAGGTCAGCAGCCCCGCACCGGTCAGAACCACGGCAGGGCGTTGCCACGTTGGCCAAAGGCCAAGATAAGCATCAAGCCCCGGGTCAATCACGCGCGCCAGGCAAACGCCCCAGATCGCGACACGAAAAAAACGAAAGACCATGTGGTTCCACCAGGACGCACAAAACCGCGCGCCCGGCAGCACAAACTCCGCCCCTTCGCGCGCCTTCAGGAACGCGACCCGGATTGTATAAAACACCGCGACAAACGTAAAAAAACCGGCCAAATAAATGCGGAGAGCGTCAGAAAGAGTGGCTGGAAGATCCATAAAGCAGTCAGATACATGTCTACGCCCGCCAAACAGCGAGCCGGGAAAGTCTAGTCACCCAGTGTAACCGCGCCACAATCAGTGACAAGCCACCATCGGCCCGCAAACCACTGTCATCAAAAGAAAACGCCGCCCCATTGGGACGGCGCTTAAATCTGCCAGTGGCGCAGTGTTTACATCTGCTTGGTCACCTGCGTGTATTCCAACTCGACCGGTGTTTCGCGGCCAAAGATCGATACTGTCACCTTCAGGCGCTGGTTGTCTTCGTCCACTTCCTCGACCATGCCGTCGAAATCTTCGAATGGACCTTCGTTGACCTTGACCTTCTCGCCAACCTCGAAGCTGATCAGCAGCTTTGGCGTTGTTGTCTCACCTTCTTCCACGCGACCCAAAATACCCTGAACCTCAGCGTCACGCATTGGCATTGGACGGCCCTGCGGACCAAGAAAACCGGTGACGCGGTTGATGGAGTTGATCAGGTGATATCCCTGGTCGCTCATTTCCATATGCACCAACACGTAACCCGGCATGAAGCGGCGCTCGGAGGTCACTTTCTTGCCGCGACGTACTTCGATCACTTCTTCGGTTGGCACCAGCACTTCGTCAATCTGGTCCTCAAGCCCCTGCTCTTCGACCGATGTGCGAATTGTCTCGGCGACCTTCTTTTCGAAGTTCGAAAGGACGCTAACAGAATACCACCGTTTCGCCATGTGTTCGTCTTCCCGTCATTGCCGGCCATTTGCCGGAGTGTCGTTTATCTTCGCAGCCTTAAAACAGACTATCAGAAACAAAAAATCGGCGTGCAACTCGATTCGCCACACGCCCCGTATCTTCCAAAGCAGTGCCTAGCGCCGTTGCCCCTTGATTTCAAGAGACGACCGCGGCGTGCAACTCAGCCAAACAGCGACAGAACGCCCTGCAAGCCGGAGCGAATCAGGATATCCACCAGCGAGAAAAACCCAGCCGTCAGCGCAGCAAGGATGAACACCATCACGGTGGTCAGCAATACCTCTCGACGGGTCGGCCAGACCACTTTGGATACTTCCGCGCGGACCTGCTGAATGAATGTGATCGGATTGGTTTTCGCCATGACGCTTCTTCTCTGCCTTGATCAGAGGTCGACATACTTGGGCCTTGCGCCGAATTCAAGACCCAAGACCAAAGCAATCGTATCTACCGTTATTGAGATCAGGATTTGATGCGCGCCAGGCGTTGCTCAAAGGTGGGATCAATCGGCCCGTCAAACACCGGATCTTCGGTGATTGGGCGGTACAAAACCGGATGCCAACGCCGTGGCAAAATGCCCTGCATAAGACGGCCAAGCGACGGATCGGCCCACACAAAGCGCTTCAACAAAAAAAGCACGACCCGCGCCATCCTGTCCTGTCCAATCAAGGCACCTACCAGCAGTAAAGTCGACACGAAGATCAACGCCAGCATGGGGATAAACCAAGGCTGCCACGCCACAACACCCGCCAAAAAGATCACAGACACCATGCGAGGGGACATCAAGAAACGCCGCAGGCTGCGCCCCGTGCGTCCTTCGGTCACCTCAATTGTGCGCCAGGAACGTGCGCCTTCAAGGGGCTCTTCAACCGGCGGAGCAAGTTCCGGAAACGGAGACGGATCCGGCGCGGACGCCATCGGCGCGGCCTTGAGGGTTTCCGGCGTTGAAATGGCCTGAACTGCCTCTTGCTTTCGCCGTTGCCGGGCAAAGAGCGCGGTTTCTTCAAGCGGTTTTGGCTGAGGCACCGGATCAGATTCGGCCAGCAGCGCGCGGATCGTGTCCAGCGTCGCATTGGTGAATGGTTCACCCGGTTCAATGATGTCTTGGCCGTATTGCGGCGGTTTAAGCCGGTCCGGCGCTGTAGCAGTCTCTTGCATGTCTCAACCCGATTTTACCCAAACACCCCCGCCGCAACACGCGACGTAACTTAGAAGCCTTGCAGGGCAGCATGGCTTTCCTTTGATCAAACTGTGAAAAAACTGTGGCAGGCTGCCGCGCTATGGAGCGAGACGGTCCAACAGACGGCGTACAAGACCGATCTCGCGCCCCCACATACGCGACAACTGATGCGCCGACGCATAAACGCCATCGCGCGCGCTCGGGCCCGAGCATCACTGCGGTCAAGAGCAAGAGCACCACCAGCCAAACCAGTAGACGCAGAGTTACCGACGGCACAACAACCGCCAGTGATATCACAACAATCAACGCCAAAGCTCGCGGACGAGGCCAGTCAGCTTCAGAAATTTCGGCGGCCCTGACTGTCTGAGCGGAGGCGTTTATGCCTTCCGCTGACTCTGCTGCAAGAACCGAATCGTCCTTTTGAATCTGCTGTTTTGCTGCACTGGCCTTCATCGACAGTGTTGCCATCCTGCGCTTTGCTTCGCGCATCAGACGCCTGTTTTCAACACGGACATTCGGCGCAACATCTTGGTGACCGTTTTGATCCCCTTGCTGCGGTACCGATTCAATATCTCCAAGGCGATACTCGTGCCTCATAGCCCTATCCTCACACTTTCCCGTTTACACGGTGCATGCAGTCCAACGCCCGCACGTCGTTGGCTTGGTTAATGAAAGGTAAATACGGCAAGAGAGCGGCTCAGATTGGGGCAAAACGGGGTTCTTTCACGACAACAATAAGTTTGCCTTTTCACAGCGATTTATTCTTTTGATCGGAAACGCTTGTGACGCAGGGACAGTTGGATTGCCGTTCGCGCGAGACAAGTGCTAGGCAAGTGCAGCACCATCATGGGAGGCACAGATGGACAGAGCAGACGTGGTAGACAGCGCCTTTCGCGCACGCATCAAATCCGGGGATTTCCCGCCCGGCAACCCGCCCAATGACACTCTGCCCGCAGAGGTGGCCAAACAGATATTTGACGCCCAGTGCCTGAGCCGCAACCTCGACCGCCGTTCTCGCAAAATGCAATCCGAGGGTAACGGGTATTACACCATCGGCTCCTCTGGTCATGAAGGTATGGCCGCCGTCGCCGCCGCGCTGCGACCCGATGACATGGCGTTCCTGCACTACCGCGACGGCGCGTTCCAAACCATGCGCTCCTCTCAGGTCGAAGGCGTTGACGCCGCTTGGGACATGCTCTTGAGCTTCTGTACCGCCAAAGACGATCCAATGTCCGGTGGACGCCACAAAGTGCTCGGCTCCAAAGCGCTCAACATTCCGCCACAAACCTCCACCATCGCCTCCCACTTGCCTAAGGCCATAGGTGCCGCCTACTCACTGGGCCTTGGCAAACGCCGCGCGCCGGAACACAAATGCCTCGCAGATGATAGCATCATCATGTGCTCCTTTGGCGATGCCTCTGCCAACCATTCCACTGCACAAGGCGCGATCAACACCGCTTGCTGGACCGCCTACCAATCCGCACCAATGCCGCTCCTGTTCGTCTGCGAAGACAACGGCATCGGCATCTCAACGCGCACCCCCGGCGGCTGGATCAATGCCAGTTTCGCGCACCGTCCCGGCTTGAAGTATTTCTCCACCGACGGCCTCAACATCTACGACACCTACAAGGTGGCGCAGGAAGCTGCGCATTATGTACGCACCCAACGCAAACCGGCCTTCCTGCACATCTCTGTTGTCCGCCTCTACGGCCACGCAGGCTCAGACATGCAGCAAGCCTACCTGCCCAAAGCAACCTTTGAAGCCTGGGAAGCGGATGACCCGTTACTGCACTCCGTGCGCCTTCTCGATCAGGCGGGTGTGATGACGCAGGATCAGGCACTGGCAATCTATCAAGACAGCGAAGACCGCTGCGCCGACTTGGCCGCAAAGGCGGTGACCTACCCGCGCCTGAAAACCGCAGAAGAGGTCATGGCCTCGCTGATCCCGCCCTCGCGCGAATGTGCCCCCACCAATGGCCCCAGCGACGAGGCCCGCGCCAAGGTGTTTGGCTCCGACCTCAAACAGATGAATAACCCGCAACCGATGTCGCGGCTGATCAACTGGGCGCTCACCGATCTGATGCTGGCACATGGCGAGATCGTGATGATGGGCGAAGACATCGGCACCAAAGGCGGCGTCTATGGCGTCACGCAAAAGCTCAAGGACCGCTTTGGTGCCAACCGGATGATCGACACACTGCTGGACGAGCAATCTATTCTGGGGCTTGCCATCGGCATGGGCCACAATGGTTTTGTCCCAATGCCCGAAATCCAGTTCCTGGCCTACCTGCACAATGCCGAGGACCAGTTGCGCGGCGAGGCGGCCACGCTGTCTTTCTTTTCTAATGGTCAATTCACCAATCCGATGGTGCTACGCATCGCCGGGCTGGGCTATCAAAAAGGCTTCGGCGGTCACTTCCACAACGACAACTCGCTCGCCGTGCTGCGCGACATTCCCGGCGTGATCATCGCCTGCCCGTCTCGCGGCGACGACGCTGCCAAAATGATGCGCGAATGCGTGCGTCTGGCGCGCGAAGAACAGCGCGTGGTGGTCATGGTGGAACCGATCGCGCTCTACCCGATGCGCGATTTGCTGGACGATAAAGACAGCGGCTGGATGGCGACTTACCCGTCGCCCGACCAATCCATCGCTTTGGGCGAGGTTGGCGTGGAAGGCGACGGGCCGCTTGCGCTCCTGACATACGGCAACGGCCGCTACCTCAGCACGCAGGCCGCCGCCGATCTGAAGGCGCAGGGCATCAACACCCGCGTGATCGACATGCGCTGGCTCGCGCCGCTGCCGTCCGCAGGTATTCTGTCCGCCCTCCAAGGCACCGAAAAGGTTCTGATCGTGGATGAATGCCGCACCACCGGTAGCCAGTCTGAGGCGCTGATGGCCCTACTGCAGGAACAGACCACCCTGCCCCACGCCCGCATCGCGGCGCATGACAGCTTCATCGCCACCGGCCCGGCCTATGCCGCCACCATGCCGTCCCGAGAAAGTATTGTCCAAGCAGCGACAGAGCTCTGGCAAACTAAGTAAGCCACGACACAACACCAAACAAAAAAGCCCCCGCAGTCTCTCAACTGCGGGGGCCGTTTTTAGAAACCCGAGAGGCTTACTTCATGGTGAAGTATTTGAACTTCGGGGAATCTTCTGGCTCTACAACGGTGCCAACATTGGTCTTCATACCCCAGTTCAGCACCTGGTGGTGGATTGGGATGTAAACCTGCTCGTCCTGAACAACCTGCCAGATGTCGTTGATCATGCCGTTACGCTTCTCCAGATCGGTCTCACCGGCCAGCGCTTCGATTTTCACGTCCAGATCAGCATTGCCAAAGCGGGTTGCGTTCCAGGAACCGTACTTCTCGCCTTTGGAGTGAGCCAGGAAGTTGAAGATGTATTCGGAGTCATAGGTCGGAACACCCCAGCCCAGCATGTAGAAATCTGTTTCCAGATTGCTCAACAGTGGGAAGTGCTGCGCCTTAGGTTTGGCATCCAGGTTCACCTTCACGCCGATTTTTGCCAGCATGCCAACGGCCGCCTGACAGATTTTCTCGTCGTTGACATAGCGGTCGTTCGGGCAGTTCAGCGTGATGCCGAAACCATCCGCGTAACCGGCTTCAGCCATCAGTGCCTTGGCTTTTTCCACATCGGTGGAGGAAGACCCATCCATCTCAGTGTTCCAACCGTTCACAAACGGAGGTGCAATCATGCCCGCTGGCGCAGACTGACCACGCATCACAACCTTCATGATCGCGTTGCGGTCAATTGCCATGGACATCGCTTTACGCACAAGCACATCAGACATCGGGTTGATGCCGTCCACGTCGTCGTTGACAATGTCTTCTGCCGCTTGGTTCATGCCAAAGAAGATCACCCGGTTCTGAGGGGCGGTGCGCACTTCCAGACCATCGGTGCTGTCCACGCGGCTCAAATCCTGAACCGGCACGTCCTGAATGAAATCCACTTCACCAGACAGAAGCGCCGCAACACGGGTCGCTGCGTTCTGAATTGGGGTGTAGACAATCTCGGTCACTTCCAGAGGGAACTCATCCTTGCCCCAGTAGTTTTCGTTGATTGCAAGAACGGTTTTCACGTCTGGCTCGCGGGAGACCAGCTTATATGCGCCGGTGCCGTTGGCGTTTTTGGCGGCAAAGGTGTTCTCGCCACCTTCGTAGTCCTGCACCTTCACGGCGTTGTTCGCCTCGGCCCAACCCTTGTCCAGGATGAACATGTTGGTGAGGTTGTTGGCCATGATCGGGTTTGGACCGTTGGTCTCAATCTCGATCTCATACTCGCCAGTGGCGCGCACTTCTTTCACGGAGGCCAGCAGCTCTTTGTAATCAGAGTCTTCGGTCATCGCGCGGTCGAGCGAGAATTTCACGTCCTCGGAATCAAACTTCGCACCATCGTGGAACGTCACGCCTTCGCGCAGTTTGAACACCCAAACGTTTGGGTTGTCTGCGGATGGGCCCCACTCGGTGGCCAGCGATGGTACCATCGCGCCGGAATGGTCGCGCATCACCAGCGTTTCCATGATCTGGTGCGCAAGCGCCGAGGTTGGTCCCTCGTTCTGTGCATGCGGGTCCAGAGTCAACGCATCGCCGGCACGCGCCCAATGAAGGGTTTCGGCCTGCGCCAGCATCGGCATCGCCGCTGCGGCAGCAGTTGCCAGCATCATTGCTTTGAATTTCATCAATTTCACTCCCCTGAAATGTTGGTGAACCGATGTTCACCGTCAAGGCCACGCTTGGCAAGCCTCATTTTGGGGAATTGCTGTCTTTTTGTGCAGATCAAAGGCCACAGCCGCCACTTGAGCAGGCTGTGCGCCTCAAATTTTTGCGCAGGCTCAGCGCCGCACTTCCTCCATAAAGCGTTCGCGGATCACGATCGGGTTGGTCCTGATTACAGGCACCTTCACATTGCCGCTTTCACACTTGCTGACGATGATTGTCATTTCATCGCTGGCAATCGCCGTCTTCACCGCCTCCGCCGTGTCCTCAGCCGAAACCGTCTGCACGTTCTCCGCACCGCAAGCCCGCGCCACCGCTGCCAGATCGGTTTTCATCCCCGCGTATGTCGGTTGATCGCCCGTGGAGCCATAAGATCCGTTGTCGATGATCAGCAGCGTGAAATTGCCCTGCGGGTTGTTCCCGATGGTCGCCAGTGTGCCAAGGTTGGTCAGTACCGAGCCGTCCCCATCAATCGCCACCACGGGTTTGTCCTGCGCTGCAGCCAAACCTAGCCCGATAGAACTGGCAAGCCCCATGGTACCCAGCATGTAGAAATTGGACGGCTGATCGTCCATCGCATGTAACTCTTGGCTGGGCGCACCAATGTTGCAGACCACTAGATGCTCACTGATGATAGGCTTTAGCGTCTGCAATACGTCGTTACGGATCATGCCGAAGCCCTCCAGAAAGATGCATCGCACAGAATGGCCACCGGTTTGGACGCCATCTGCGCATATTTCAGAATGCCGGGCAGCTCTGCCACGTCTTCTGGCTTGTGGAAGTGGTAGGTTGGAATGTGCAACTGGTTCAGGATCGCTTTGGTGTGCAGCGCCATCTCCACCTGACAGGCCACAGGCTCCCCCACTTCACCACGATAAGAAATCAACATCGGCAGCGGGATTTGATAAAACTGGATCAGCGTCGCCAGCGTGTTCACCACCACACCCAGCGCGGTGTTCTGCATCACAATTGCGGGCTTCATCCCACCCATAAAGGCCCCGGCGCAAAGCCCCATGCCTTCGTCTTCTTTGTTAGATGGCATGTGCATGATCGCAGGCGTCTCGTCCAACACCTCAATCACCCCAGCCAACTGCTTGCACGGCACCGAAGTGATGTAATCAATCCCTGCCGCCGTCAGATCCTTGACGATCTGATGATCCATATCTGTGGCCATCTCTTCTCCCATCCCTCGCTTGGCGCGCACAGCCCGCACGCGCCACCTCTCGCCACTTTGGACACAGAACCTGACACCAGTACAGCCAGAATGACGCAACGGATGACGCCAGTTGTCCAAAGAAAAGGCCCAAGCGATCCTCATCGCTCGAGCCTTCCCGGTTTTGCTGTCAATTCTGTTAGGGCTTACAAGCCAGCAACACAGGTGTATTTGGTGATCATATAGTCATCCAGGCCTTGGCTGCCGCCCTCTTTGCCCATGCCACTTTCTTTCACGCCACCAAACGGCGCTTCGACAGTTGTGATAAGACCAGAGTTGACACCCACCATGCCATACTCCAACCCCTCGTTCATGCGAAACGCCCGCGCGAGGTCTTTGGTGTAGGCATAAGCTGCCAGGCCGTAGTCTGTCGCATTCGCAGCTGCGACAGCGTCTTCCTCGTCCTCAAACTTATAGATTGCTGCCAGCGGACCAAAAATCTCGTCGGTGGAGAAAGACATCTCGGACGTCGCGCCAGTGATCAATGTCGGCTCAAAAAAGGTCTGGCCCAATGCATGGCGGTTTCCGCCCAGCACAACCTCGCCGCCTTTGGCTTTAGCATCCGCCACCATCCCCTCAACTTTTTCAACCGCGCGCTCATCGATCAATGGACCTTGGGCCACGCCGTCTTCTGTGCCGTCACCCACTTTCATCGCCGCAATCGCGTCTTTCAGTTTGGCTACGAAGGCATCATGAATACCGGCCTGCACATAGAAGCGGTTGGTACAAACACAGGTCTGCCCCATGTTGCGGAACTTCGCGATCATCGCGCCTTCGACAGCCGCATCCAGATCGGCGTCGTCGAACACGATAAACGGCGCATTGCCGCCCAGCTCCATGGAGACCTTTTTCACCTGATCGGCCGCTTGACGCAGCAGCAATTTGCCCACGCCGGTGGAGCCGGTGAAGGTCACCTTGCGCACGTCTTTGTTTTCCATGATGGCCCCGCCAATCGCAGGCGCGTCCCCGGTCACAATATTCACCACGCCATCGGGGAAGCCCACGTCCTGACAGAGCTTGCCCCACACGAGCCCACTATAGGGCGTCTGTGGCGCAGGTTTCGCCACCACGGTACAGCCCGCCGCCAACGCGGGCGCAATCTTGCGCGCCAACATCGAGGACGGGAAGTTCCAAGGCGTGATCATGCCCACAACGCCCACGGGATGATGCGTGACCAGCAACCGTTTGTCATTGGTCGGTGCCGGAATGACTTCGCCTTTGGTACGGCGAATTTCTTCAGCAAACCACCGCACATAGGCAGCGCCAATGCCAATCTCACCCCGTGCTTCAAACAGCGGCTTGCCCTGCTCTGCGGTCAGCAACTGCGCCAGGTCTTCCTGATTGTCCATCAACGCATCGTGCAGCTTGTGCAACAACGTTACCCGCTCCATCAGATTGGTTTTTGACCAAGTCAAAAACGCCGCGCTCGCTGCCGCAATCGCGCGTTGCGTCTCGGCGCCACCGGCCTCTGGCACCGTGCCAAGCACAGCGCCTGTGGCGGGGTTGGTGATTTCTGTTGTCGCGCCATTGTCGGCCCCGACCCACTGGCCATCAATCAAATTGGTTTCCAGCAGCAGTCCATTGAAGTTGCTCATGCCTGACCTTTCGAAAAGACAAATTGTGTGTGTTGATGATACGTCTCGCCCGGCCGTAAAACGGCCTGCGGAAAGTCTTTGTGATGATGCGCGTCCGGCCATACCTGTGGCTCCATCGCCACCCCGGCACAGGCGCCCATTTTCTGTCCACGCAAACCAGGGGCATCTAAGGCAATGCCCGCTCCGTCATAGACCTGCAGCCCCGGCTCGGTGGTCAAACAGTCCATCCGCACCCCGGAGGCCAAACTCTGCAAGCGCGCCACCGGTCGCAACGGCTGCCGCGCAGTGGACAAACAAAAGTTGTAATCCACAGGATGGGCTTGTCTCAACGGTGCCTGTTCACGAAAATCAAACCGCGTTCCCGCCACTGGCACAATCTCGCCCGTCGGGATCAAGGTGTCATCCACGGGCGTGTAGCTCTCTGCCGCAATCTGCAACTGGTGCTGCGACACAGCTTCCGCATCATCAAGCGTGAAATAGCTGTGATGTGCCAGACTACAAAGAGTGGTCTTGTCGGCTTCTGCCCGCATCTGAATGTCCAGCGTGCCGCTATCCTTAAGCGCAAAGGTCACGGAACACTTAAGCGTGCCGGGAAACCCCATATGCCCATCGGGCAGCACAGCTTTGAGCGTCACATGATCGCTGGCAACTTCGTCAATCCGCCAAATGGCTGTCGCCAGACCGTCCACGCCGCCATGCAGGGTATGCCGACCACCATCATTCGTGTCCAACTGATAGCTCTGCCCATCCAGCTCCAGATGCCCGTCGCGGATACGGTTGGCAAACCGCCCTACCGTGGCCCCGAAGTAAGGCGAGTCCGTCAAATAAGGCGCAAACTCAGGGAACCCCAGCACCAATGGCGCGTCATGTCCCGCCAAACGCAAGTCCTGCAGTACCGCGCCATAGGTCAGCACATGTGCGGTCAACCCACCGCCCGTCAGCGTCACGCGATGCACCGCGCCGCCATCCGGCATATGCCCCCAGATCTCTGTCACTCAAGTCCCCTGTATCTTGTGCCGTGCTGTCTGTCCCATCATCGGCAAGGCAGGCGTAGGGCCAAAGCGCAAAGATGCTGACGCCAGATGCAACCACGTGCGACAGCGACCTGCAAGGTTTTCTCGAATAATATGATCAAATTTTTGCGCACAGCGGGGTCATTGCCTGTGCAAAGGACAAACCTACTGCGGACGCGGTGTTAAAGTAACGTCCGCAACATATCCCAAATGGTCGGAGGCCTCGGCATGCACGCCTTCAATCACACGTACATTTGAAACCGTAAAATCACCTTTGGACAGAAACACATAGTCGATCCGACGGTGCGGCTTACTGTCTGCGATCACAGGGTAAGTGCCGCGCGCCAGCACATAGCCCGCGCCGAATTGCGCCACTTGCGCGCTGTCCTCGTACGTTAGTGACACTATGCTGTGCCGTGCATCCTGCGGGGTGAAATTAAAATCTCCCATTAAGAGCACAGGCGCAGTTTCAGGTTTCAAAGCGCTCAAAATCCGCTGAACCTGCGCGCCGCTGTTGGCATCCCGATCCCGATGCAACGAGGTCACCACCACAACCCGGCCTGCAACCTCCATCTGCGCCACCGCCATGGCTTTGCCGTTGCCTTTGCCACGGCTGGTTACGGCGCGACGCACATCCGTTAACTTGCACCGGCTCAGCACAGCGGTCCCCCACCACGGCAGCGGGCTTGGATGAAACACAAAGGCACTGTCCATCTCCAGCGCGCGGGCCAAACGCCGTGTTTGCCCCCAGCCCAGCACCTCTTGCAACGCCACAACATCCGCATCTGCTGCCGCAATGGTCGCCACAACGGGCGCAATGTCATGCGGCTCAAACAGCTGATGCAAAGGGTTTTTGCCGGGGTTCTTGGTGCCCAGCGCGGTGCGTATGTTGTAGGTCATCACACGCAACGATCCATCCGCACCACCACACTGCGCCGGCGCGCGATCTGCTGCGCCAACGGACACCAACAAGACGCCAAGCGTTGCGGCCAAAAGCACTGAGGCCAGACCCCATCTGAGCATCAACAGAATTTCCTGTAGTCTTTCAGCAATTCGTTGACGTCGTCATAGTGATACAGCTTGCTGCCATAGGCGAAAACGCCACAATCACAGTAGTCTTTGATGGTCTTTTCTGAGTGGGAAATCATCACCACACGGGCGTTCTTGATTTTGTCTTTGAGCGCTTGCTCGCTCTTTTTCTTAAACCGCCGGTCGCCCACGGCAGTGATCTCATCAATCAGATAGCATTCAAAGCTGATCGCCAGAGACAGGCCAAAGGCCAAACGCGCTTTCATCCCGCTGGAATACGTCTGAATAGGCAGCGCCAGTGACTTGCCAAGCTCCGCAAACTCCTGCACCTGCTCCAATACGGAGTCCGTGTGACACCCATAGACGCGCGACACAAACCGCACGTTTTCCACGCCGGTCATCAAACCATTAAAGCCCCGCGCAAAGCCCATGGGCCAGCTAACTTTTTCCGTGCGGCGCACGCGCCCAGAGGTCGGCAACTCAATGCCTGCCACCATACGCATCATAGTGGATTTTCCGGCGCCGTTGTGACCCATCAAGGCGACATTCTTCCTATCGGCAAAGCGATAAGAGGCGTCATCCAGAATGACCTTTTTCACACCTTTGACGTTGTAGATCTTGGTCACATTCTCAAATGCAATCATGATCAGACCCTCTGCTTTCGGGTGATGCGTTCGGCAAACATCGCGATGATCACCAACGTCGCCCCCAGCCCCAAAGGATAGGCAATATTAAGCACGTCGCTGCGATAGTTGGAATAAAATCCCTCCCGGGTCCATTCCACCACATGTAAAAGCGGGTTCCACTTCAACACCGCAATCGCCTCCGGCGGCATGGTCGATGGGATGTAAAACACACCGGACAGGAAGAAGAGCGGCCGGGCGAAAATCTTTTCAATATGCTGCCAGGCCTGATTTTTTTGGTAGAGGATCGCGTTGATCGAACCAACCCCAAACCCCAGCAGGCAGGTGGTCAGAAACGCATAGATCAACCGCTCTGGATGGGCGGGAAGTTGTCCCAACCCTACGACCAGAAGTCCGCTATAGAAGATCACATTGATCACAATGAAGGTGCAGGCGATCAGCGACAGCCGCGCAAACAGCGTGTCCGGCTCTTTGATCATAGGGTAAGACAGCAGTGATTTGTTGGTCGTAAACGCCCGCATCAGGGACACGGAGAGCTTGTTATAAAACTCCAGCGTCAGCACCGCCGTGGCAAAAAACAACGCCAATGACGTACCAAACGGGGATTGACGCCCGATCAGGTAAAACAGCGTCATCAGGAACGACACCGAGAATATCGGCTGAAACACGGCCCAAAAGTACCCCGAATGCGAGGTCCCAAAGGTCATGCGCGTTTCCCGAAGGGTCAGCGCAGCGATGACCCGAATTTGCAGCCAAATCGAATAAAACATCAGCCAGACCTCAGCGCATGTGATCCCGGATCGTGTACCCGATCAGTGTTGAAATCGCCCAGAGGGCAAAGGCCGCTATCATCACCAGGAAGAAGTCACGTACCCGCACAGGATAGGCCGGTTCATTGGGCACAAAGGGGCGCGCAAATACGCCAAGGTAGCGCTGTTGACGATCCGCATCCATACGCGCGGTTTCCAAAGACACCATCGCGGAGGCGTAGCTTTGCTGGGCAAAGTTCTGCTCGATCAACAAGCCTTCGTAGGCGGCCAGCGCCTCGGCTGTGTTTTCGGGGCTTCCCTGTCCGCCATCCCGCCCAATCAAAGCGCGGCGCTGTTGAATTTGTTCCTCTAGGGCGCGGGCCTGACGGTTGAGTTGCACCAACATAGGCGAATCCGCATCCACTGACCCGGACAGCGCGTTGATCCGCGCCTGAATGTCTACCAGCTTAGTTTCCAATGACGCCATAAGCTCCGCATCGAGCTGCGCGTTAACCATCGGATCCACCGCGCCGCGTTCCGCCCGGAAGTTCACCAACTCCAAGCGAACGTTGCGCACCCGTTCCTCCGCACGCTCCACCTCCTTGGCAGCAAATTGCACCGAATCCCGGCGTGCTGTTTCTGACAATTCGTTCACCAACCGGTCGGCCGCCGCCAGTGCCAATTGCGCCAAACGCTCCGCCATTTCAGCGTCAAAAGCCTGCACTTCAAAAGTCACGATGCCCGTGGTGCTGTCGTAAGTCGTGTTGATCCGCCACTGCCAGTATTCCACCAACTCCTCAAAGGTGCTGTCCGGACGGAACCGTGCGATGACGTCGATGTGGTCCTGTGAATAGTGTCCACGCAGATCCAGTTCAGCGTCAAGCTGACGCAACAGGTCCGCGCTCTCAAGGAAGTTACGCACCACGTAGCTGTCAGAAGTTGTGCTGCCACTGGGCGACAAGCCGGTGAATGAGGTCACAAAATCAGGAGTGCCCCCGCCTTCCAGACCACGGATCACAAAACTCGCACCTGCGGCGTAGCGATCAGAGGCCAGAACGCCAAAATAGGCGCCACCAAGACCCACGGGAATCATAAAAAGGCAAAGAAAAGAAAAGATTAGCCCCCACCGCTTGTTCTTTAGCGGGGACGCTTTGGGCGGCGCTTGCATCACTCCGGTAGGCCCGCCTTCGGGTTCAACCGCCTTGAGTGCTTGGACTTCTGCCATGTTTTACCTTTCATGCGCCTTCTGGCGCGCACGTCTTTGTGTGTCTCACACTTAGGCCCTGCATTCTGGCAGAGCGGTCCGGCACAAAAGTTGCGGTACGCGACAGGCCGGATACGACAAAAATTAAACTGAAAAAGTTTACGAAGTGTCAGCAGACAACAGAAATCTTAACGGCTGATCCGGTTCAAATGGTCTGCGCCGGCGACCAGAACGGGTCGGTACGCACATAGTCGATCAACCAGCGGCGCGCCGAACTTGCCGACATTCCCTCAAGTTCCGGATTGCGCCAACCGAACACGATTTTGCGGTGTGCTGTGTCGGTCTCATCCGCACCATCCAGGTAATCCATCAACGCGGTTTCCGGTTCCTGATGCGGCATGATGCATTTGCGGGCGTAAATCGCTTCCATACCTTTAGGCACCGCGTCCTCTCGGGCCAGGACCATATGGCGAATGCGCTGCTTAAGGAAAATCGCCTCCATGCCGGAGATGTCGCATAGCGCCATTGCCACGGCCATCGGCGCACTGTCGTCTTCTACAATTGTGTTGAGCCGGCTCAACTGAGTGAAACAGCCGAATTTCAACTGTAAGCTGGCGTGACGCAACAAAACCGACACCTGTAGGCCGGACCGTCGCAGCAAGCGAATACCAGAGATGAACTCCCGCACCATCGCCGGACGCAACATGCCCAGATAGGGGTGCGGCTTGACCACGACACGATGCAGATCCAGCGCGCGCGCAGTCTTTAGCACGGCCATAAAACCACGCAGTCCCACCACCGAGCTGTAATTGTCCGCGTCGCTTCCGTAGCCTTCCCACGTGGGGGAGTAGAAAATCACCGGTGCCCTATCCGTAATCCGCGCGGGTTTGATCCACGGCATGGACTGAACAAAAGTGTCGCCCATCATCACCAAGCGCCCCTGGTCGACATCTGAGGGCGTGAAGATGCCCGCGTCCAGATAGCGGTCCCGCGCCAGCGGACCCGCGATGGACACGTAGTCATACATGCGCGACGCCGGGCGCACAGAGGCGCCCTTGTTGCTTTCGCCATGTAGCGTCAACACGTGGCGGAACCCACGATTTGTGACGGTTTGCAGGTTGGATTGCGAGTTAAACGGATAAAACAGCACGCCGCCTTTGCGCAGTGGGAACTGCGCCGCCCCACCGCCTTTTACCGGCCGCACATCTAAATCCGCCGGCAACCGGCTGAACAGCCGCTGCATACGGATCAACGCGCGGTGACGCAAAAGAAGCGGTGTATCGGATTTTCCGTAAGCGCCGCTTTCAAAGAAGGGACGGATCTGGTTGACCGCTGAGAGCACCGGGCTGTCCAGATAGACAGCCTGATCCGGCACGGCTTCCGCATCCCGCAGCGAAATATGTACGCTGCGGTCTCCGGACGCGACCTCTGAGCAGTCCCCATTTGGTGCGTGTTGCGTCACCACTTTATTTGTGTCCCGCACATCCAACATTGTCTTAGGTGCGCACCACCAGGTTTTCGCTCAACAACATCTTGCCGGTTGGCGAAGACATCATGGCGATCACATCGGCAACCTGCTCTGGCTGCATGATCGTGCTTGGATCTTCGTCCGGCGCCAGAGTTTTGCGCAGATCGGTGGCACAACGGCCTGGGGACAAGCACACAACATCCACACCATAAGGTGCCAACTCGTCACGCATCACTTCGGACATGTTGATCACGGCTGCCTTGGAGGTGGAGTAAGACATCCAGCCGGAGCGGCCATTGATGCCAGCGGTGGAGGCAATATTGATCACCTTCTCAAGCGGATGGTTGCGCAGCAGCGCTTCCTGCACAAAGCGGAACGGGGAGTAAACATTCACCTGCATGGTCAACTCGAAGTCCGCCATGTTGGTCTCGTTGATAGACGCAGGCTTGGTAAAACCAGCATTGTTGACGATGGAAGTCACAGCAACGTTTTCCGCTTCCAGACGGTCAAAAACCTCTTTCACGGCGTCAGGCTTGGACAGATCTGCTTCGATCTGGAAAATCTGACGATTGCCAGAAATAGCACGCACTTCAGCCACGGCATTGTCAAAGGCGTCGGACTTACGCGCCACCATCACAATGCAGTTTACATCATCCATACCGCGCGCAAAACGGCGGGCAGTTGCGAGGCCGATGCCTTTTGAGGCACCACTAATCAGTACAGTCTTAGACATGGTGGGTCACTTTTCCTTTGCTGTGGAAATCCTTCATCATGCCTTCTGCGATGATAAAGTCTTCTGGGGTTGTTACTTTTCGGTTTCGGCTGGTGCCCTCCAGGGACAGCACTGGCTGCTTGGTCATTTCGACGACCATGACCGAATCTTCGTTGTAGGTTTTGGCCTCTTGGCGGGCTTTGGCGTGCGCATCCGTCAGGGTTGCGCGCGCGAATTTCTGTGGCAGCTGAATGTCAAACACTTTGTCGCGTGGGACGCCGCGCATCACCTGCCGGGTTTCCGGATCGATCCGGCACATGGAAAAAGCAATGGCATGGCAATAGCCTGCATTCTCGGTCTCACAGGTGATCAAATCCGTCAGCATGTCCACGCTGATGAAAGGGCGTGCCGCTTCGTGCAGAACCACAACATCTTTCTCTGCTGCGGCCAGCAGCGCTTCGCAGCTCTCTTGGCGTGTCTCACCAGCCGGCAGAATCTTGTATGGCAACCCAGCACAATAGGCGTCCATGATCTCGCGTGTGCGATCCTCAAACCCTTCCGGCGCATTCACGATAATCTCCGCCACATGCGGGGTGCGCACTGCCGCAATGATCGAATGGGCAATCATCGGATGACCCGCCAACTTGTAGAACTGTTTTGGTTCATGGTGGTTGGAGCGCGACCCCACTCCACCGGACAACAGCAGGAAGGAGACCTGTGGTTCGGGTTGGGGGCGTGTCAGTCTATGTAAACTCATGTGGTCAGCTCGCTATCGCTAATGTTGCCAGCACAAGGGCCGTAAATTTTGCGAGATCGGTGGACGGCGCGTTTGCGACAAACAGCACGTCCTTGTCCCGCATGGTGAAAGCTTGGGTCATGAAAATCGCCTCCGGCGTGCTCATGTCGATCCAGTAGATCGTTGGTACCCCTTGGGAATATGTGCGGTTAGGCAAGGTCGCTCCGGTGCCTTTCACACGATCCCGGTTTTCAAACCGGAACAGGAAAACACCGCTGTCATCGGCCACTTTGTCGTCGAGTCCGCCTACCTGACTGATGGCTTCGGCCAGGGTCACCTGCTCTGTGTTGAACGCATGTTGGGAGGGTTTTTTCACCGCACCCATGGCCGAGAAAGACCGTGGATTGTGCAACAACTGCACTGTGTCGCGCGGCTGTAGCCAAACGTTCGCACTGCCTGTGGAAATAACTTCGTCTAAGCGCGCTCGAGCAACCGAGCTACCACGCACCAAACTCACTTCCATGTCATGGGTCGCCTGCGTTGCGCCTTTTGCCATTGCCACGGCATCCAAAAGACGCAAACCGCTGGCAGGAATGTCAAACCGGCCTGGAGACCGGGCATCGCCCACAACGGTCACGTTCTGCGCGCCGCCTTTTTCAAGGATAACAGAGACCTCTGGGTCCACCGCCTTACCGCGCAGCCCGTCTGCAATATGGGTGCGAACCTGATCCACGGTCATGCCCGCAACCTGCAGGTTACCCACATAGGGAATGTTGATGTTGCCATCGTTGCTCACAATCACAGGGATCGCGGAGGATTTCTGCTCAGAGGTTGAAAACAGCCCCTCTGCGGAACTTTCCCAAATTCGCACGGTCAACCGATCGCCAACTCGGATATTGGTGCCTGCCGTTGAAGAACTGCGGGAGCTCAGGCTGCCTGCGAATCCGGCCTTGATTGGGGCGCCCACTTTGCCGATCACCGCTGGCGTCACCGGTACCAGCGCAAAATCACGGGACACGTTTTCCTGCTTGGCCGCCTGATCGGACATGGTGATCGTCGCCTTGCTGGTGCCTTGCCCCGGCAAGGTTGTACAGCCCGCAAGAGCCAACGCAGCAAACCCTAGGGCCATTGCCCCGCGCCACCGCACTTTTCTTCGCTTCGCTTCCACAACCATTTTGGTTTTCAACTTTCTGTTTTGCGCGTCACAGCCTTTGGGCAGCAACTCAAATGGAGTTCTTCCAACCTCCACGCCCGCGCTCTGGCTGCCGTGGATCAAGCCTCCTTTCTGGAAGCCCGTGACCTGACTGTATTTGCGAAAGTGGTTACCGTTCTGATAATGGCCACGCGACAGCTCTGGCGGCGGGGAAAGCCCTGAAGCCGAGCTCGCGGTCCCGCCCTCAACCCCAAGCTTCTCACACCTCATTCAGCCAATGCGGAACACAGGCAGAACAATTAACAAACCAGCAATCTTAGTTACCTGGATCCGTGTAAAAAAATCGAAAAAGCAAACAAAAACAAAGTTTTAAAAATTCCCGAAACCGAAGCTTTAAGATCCGCGACCTTTGTACAACCTCATCAAAAGAACTGACGTATCATCGGAGGAGCCCGGCAAAACCTAATAGCCGGTTACTGCTGTATCGAAAGTTTTAGCTAAACATCTTTGAAATGTTGGAAACAGAAAAGCTGCAGGTGACGCCAGAACAGGAAATCACACCATTTTGAGGTTAGAGAAAGGAATCGGCGCTGTGCATCTTGTTGCACCAGTGAGCATTCACCCTCAATCTTCCCGTGACAGCGCGCCAGTATACGGATGCGGCGTCACACGGGATCGCCCGCTCCGGACACAAAAAAACCCGCAACCGGCTCAGTCACGGGGGCGTTCTTGCGTCGCGGCAAAATGTCAGTGTCGTGTCACACAACCTTGCCCAGCTTATAGGCATCAACCGTGAGATCACGACACAAAAGGCGGGCAAGCTCATCAACATCGCTGCGCCCAAGAATGCCACGACCACGTTGCTTCGCCAGGTGCAGGCTCACGCCTCGGCGCCACATATCGTGGCGGGCCGGGATCGACATCAATCCCCGCGTGTCATCATTGAAACCCGCTAGGTTCCAATAGCCAGCAGTTTCCACCACCTGATCCAGATAACGCGCAATGCCATTGGCGCTGTCATGGAACCACCACGGAGGCCCCAGGCGCAGGGCCGGCCAATGGCCCGCCATTGGCGCCAATTCACGCGCATAGGCGCCTTCGTCCAAGGTGAACAACAGAATGTTCATGTCCCGCTCATTCCCGACGCGGTTAAGCAGCGCATCCATGCCATCCACCCAATTCACACGCACAGGCATATCCGCGCCCATATTGGCACCAAATTTCTCATAGAGCGCCTTATTGGTGTTGCGCCGGCTGCCTGCGTGGATCTGCATCACCAGCCCGTCTTCCGCTGACATCTGCGCCATTTCAGTCAACATGTGACCGTAAAAGACCTGCGCTTCCTTAGGCGTAATTTTCCCGCTGCACGCTTTGACGTAAAGTGCCGCCGCTCGCTTTTCAGTGAGGTGGCAAGTCATCAAATCGCTGACTGCATGATCCGTCGCAGTCGCTCCATAGGCCATGAAATACGCCCGCCGATCGCGCAGCGCCTCCAGATAGCCCGCAAAGCTCTCAGTCTCCTGGCCTGTCACTTCAGCAAGCCGCAAGATGTCGTGTCTGAAGTCCGGGTGCTTTGGGTCCAGAATGCTATCCGGCCGGAAGGTTGGTACAATCTTTCCACTGAGTTTTTGTTTGCGCGCGGCCTTATGGTGGTTCAAATCTGACAGCGCATTGTCTGTGGTTGCCAGCACCTCGATGTTGAACTCTTCCAAAAGCGCCTGAGGACGCAAACGTGCGGCTTTCAGTTCCGCGTCGATCTTATCATAAAACACATCCGCATTTTCCGTATTGAGCGTAGCCGTGATGCCAAAGCTCCGTGCCATTGTCGTCGCAAACCACGAGTCGCTCGGCGTGCCGCGAAACTTGTGCCAGTGGCTGGCAAAAATGCGGAAAATCGACCGTGCGTCCCGCTTTTCGAGCGGCACGCCAATACCCAAATCCTCCAGGGCCACTCCTTGGCTGTACAGCATCCGGAAAATATAATGGTCCGGAATGATCAACAGTTCCGCCGGATCGGAAAATGCCTGATTTTCCGCAAACCAGCTGGGATCACAATGTCCATGAGGCGAAATTATTGGCATGTCGCGGACGCCGTCATAAACATCCTGTGCCGCATCCGGCAGGGTCAGGATTGGCGTCGTGTGCCCGGTGAGGGAATGCAACGACTGGCTCATCACTCTAAGTCTCTCTTTGCTGGTGCAGCGCCATGACATAGGCACCACATTGGCCCTAATGAACGCAGCAGGCACTTGCCTTCCAGGTCCATATCGGTCCCTCACAAAGACACCTTATTGCTTTAGGATCCCCTAACGCCCTTGCGTTCGAACACCACCACACGGGCCTCTTCCTGTCGCTCATACTTCTCGCAAAAGCCGACAAAGCCTCCCACACCGGTGGCCTCTGTTCTCACGTCATCTTGTGGAGTACACCTTCAAGCCTATGGAATTTTTGGATTTCTTACGCCCGCGAGATTTTCAAAGAGTCACAAACAGAAAAATACTTGCCGCGCAATCTCCCTGCCCGCCGCGTTTCACGCCAAACAACACCTGTCAAATCTTATACAAAAAATTGCCACGCTCAGGTGTCAAAAACCGCTGCCATACACTCAAGGCGCTATTGATCCAGGGCAAAGGCTGCACCGTACGACGGTAGTTGGATAGGGAAATATGATAAAACTGACGTAAAGGAAGCCCAATACCGTGAAAAGAGGCAAGTATTTGCAATTGCGTAAATATTTTCCTTGCTCGAAACGCCCCAGGGTTGCATTTTCCCTTTGGGTTTGGTCGCCGTCTGGCCGCCGTTTGGAGGAGCCAGGCATTGAAACAAACGTGGCGTTGGTTTGGGCCAGCCGATCCCATAGACATCTATGATCTGCCTCAGGTGGGGGTCGAAGGCGTCGTTACCTCTCTGCATCATATACGACCCGGCGTTTCCTGGTCCAAAAGTGAAATTCGGCAGCGTCAGGCCGAAATTGCCAAACCAACACCTCACCCCACTGGGCTAAACTGGGATGTGGTAGAAAGCTTGCCTGTCTCCGAAGTTATTAAAACCAAAGGCACCGGCTACGCCGCGCATATCGCCGCCTACAAAGAAAGCCTGCACAACCTCGCGGGCTGCGGCATCCAGACCGTCTGCTATAATTTCATGCCGGTGCTAGACTGGACCCGTACCAATCTCGCCGCCCGCATGTCCCACGGCGGCACCACTATGGCCTTTGACGTGGTGGACTTTGCCCTGTTTGACCTCTTCCTTCTGGCTCGCCCCGCCGCCGAAGACGATTACGACTCCACCACCAAACAAGCGGCCAGTGCACGCTTCAACGCCTTGGACGCCGCCGCACAAGCCAACTTGGTGAACACGATTGTTGCCGGCCTACCCGGTACCGCTGAAAGCTGGACCCTATCGGATATTATCAAGCTGCTTGCGCTTTATAAAGACATTGACGCCTCGCAACTGCGCGCCAATCTGATCGACTTTCTGTCCGAAGTCGTGCCGGTAGCCGAAGAACATGGCATCCGCCTCTGCTGCCATCCCGACGACCCGCCCTTCGCTCTGCTGGGCCTACCGCGCGTCATGTCCTCGACATCAGACTACGAAACCATCTTCTCCGCCATCGACAGCCCCGCCAACGGCGCCACGCTCTGTACGGGCTCCCTTGGTGTAAATCCCGCTTTTGACACCGAAGATTTCATCACCCGCCACGGCCCGCGCATCCATTTTGCCCATCTGCGCAACACACTGCGCTTGGGCCCATCAGATGGGGACAAACTCAGCTTTCACGAGGCCATGCACCTCGAAGGAAACACCGATATGGTGGTTGCCATTCGCGCCCTGCTCAAGGAAGAAGCACGCCGCAAGGCCGAAGGCCGTGCCGATTGGGAAATCCCAATGCGCCCCGATCACGGGCAACACATCCTGCACGATCTGCACGGCGATACGTTACCCGGCTATCCGCTCATTGGCCGTACCAAAGGGCTGGCCGAATTGCGCGGCGTGATGACCGCGCTCAGCGCCGATCTATAAAGCCGGAAACACACCGGTCTTTTTCACCGTGCCATAGGCAAAGGTGGTGTCGATGCTGGCAATCCCGCCAATGGGATGGATGCGCAGGCGGATGAATTCTTCATAGGCCTCCAGATCGCTCACCACCACGCGCAGCTGATAATCCGTTGCGCCGGTCAGGACGTGACACTCCAGCACCTCCTCTATCCGCATCACCGCCCGCTCAAACCGCTGAACGTCCTCTTCATTGTGCCGCTCCAGCTTCACACGCACAAACACCGTCACCGGCAGACCATAGGCTTTGGCATCCACCTCCGCGCCATAGCCAGTGATCGCTCCAGAAGTCTCCAAGTTGCGCAATCGTCGCAAACAGGGGCTTGGGGACAGGTTCACCGCCTCCGCCAGATCCTGATTGGTCATGCGCCCATTGGCCTGCAAAGCCCGAATGATCTGACGATCCTTCTCATCCATTTCGCGACTCCTTAGCAGATTATGCTAACATCTTATCCATTTGCGCTATTTTTCGCAATCACCTGCCCATCGTTCTCTCCCAAAGTGAACCCAACAGTTTCACGCGAGGACTCCCCATGACCAAACGCAATGCGCCGCAAGGCTTCGCCACCCGCGCCATCCACCATGCCTATGATCCACAAGACAACGAGGGCGCGCTGACCCCGCCGCTGCACCTGACCTCGACCTTCACCTTTGAAACGGCTCAAGCTGGTGGCGAGATGTTTGCCGGTGACCGTGTGGGTCACATTTATTCCCGCATCTCC
The DNA here is from genome assembly GCA_024224295.1 of Shimia sp. Taxonomy (GTDB): domain Bacteria; phylum Pseudomonadota; class Alphaproteobacteria; order Rhodobacterales; family Rhodobacteraceae; genus Shimia. The sequence goes on from JAAENN010000282.1 coordinate 32,060, forward strand.
AACCCCACTTGCGATCTGCTCGAACAACGCATCGCCACGCTTGAAGGGGCCGAAGCTGGCCTTGCTCTGGCTTCTGGCATGGGCGGTATCACCGCCACGCTCTGGACCTTGCTCTCCCCAGGCGACGAACTCATCGTAGACAAAACGCTTTATGGCTGCACCTTTGCCTTCATGCAGCACGGTCTGGCGAAATGGGGCGTGACCATCACCCATGTCGACATGACCGACATCGAAAACCTGCGTGCCGCGATTTCTGACAAAACCCGCGTGGTCTACTTTGAAACCCCGGCCAACCCCAACATGCGCCTCGTGGACATCGCCGCCGCGTCTGAAATCGCACACAGCATGGACGCCACCGTTGTGGTCGACAACACCTACGCCACGCCGTACCTGACTCGCCCTATCGAAATGGGCGCGGACATAGTTCTGCACTCCGCCACCAAATACCTCGGCGGCCACGGCGATGTGGTGGCCGGTTTGGTCGTCGGCACCGCCGAGCAGATCGCCGACATCCGACTGGTCGGTATGAAAGACATGACCGGCGCGGTCATGGCGCCGTTTAACGCCATGCTGATCCTGCGCGGTCTCAAAACCCTGGCTCTACGTCTGGACCGGCACGTGCAATCCGCGATCACCGTTGCGGAATGGCTCGAAAGCCACCCGGCCATCGCTTCCGTCTCTTTCCCAGGCTTGAAAAGCTTCCCGCAGAATGACCTGGCAGAGCGTCAAATGGACAAACCCGGCGCGATGATTGCCTTTGAACTGGTCGAGGGCCACGACGCAGGCATCGCGCTGATGAACAATCTCAACCTCATCCAACGCGCCGTGTCTCTGGGCGACGCCGAGAGCCTGATCCAACATCCGGCCTCCATGACCCATTCCACCTACACGCCGGAAGAGCGCGCCGCGCATAACATCACCGAAGGCCTCGTGCGTCTGTCCGTCGGCCTCGAAGAAGTTGAAGACATCCTCGCCGACCTCGCCCAAGCGCTCGACGCCCTGCCCACCCGCATCGCGGCGGAATAAGTCCCTTTGCCTTGGCGTGCTACACTTGCGCCAAGGCCACCTCACCGATTGCCCACCGGAGCCAGACCATGACCGACACCCAGCACCTGAAGACCATCGAACAACGCCTGCTGTGGCTGTCTCATTGGATAATCCACAACGCCAATCACATCCGCGCCAAAGAAGACGGCATCAAGATCGGCGGCCACCAGGCCTCCTCGGCCTCCATGGTCTCGATCATGACCGCACTCTATTTTGCCACGCTAAAGCCTGAAGACCGCGTTGCCGTGAAACCCCACGCCTCGCCGATTTTCCACGCCATGCAATATCTGATGGGCAATCAGACGCGTGAGAAAATGGAAAACTTCCGCGGCTTTGGCGGTGTGCAAAGCTACCCCAGCCGCACCAAAGACATTGATGATGTGGATTTCTCCACCGGCTCCGTGGGCCTTGGCGTCGCGATCACCTCCTTTGCCTCTCTGATCCAAGACTACATCACCGCCAAAGACTGGGGCGCGGACGCGCCGCAAGGCCGCATGGTCGCGCTGGTGGGCGACGCGGAACTCGACGAAGGCAACGTCTATGAGGCGCTGCAAGAGGGCTGGAAAAACGACCTGCGCAACACTTGGTGGATCATCGACTACAACCGCCAATCCTTGGACGGCATTGTGCGCGAGGGTCTGTTTGAGCGCGTCGAGAAAATCTTTGACGCCTTTGGCTGGGACGTGGTCCGCGTGAAATACGGCGCGCTGCAACGCGCGGCTTTTGCTGAACCCGGAGGCGACAAGCTGCGCGACTGGATCGACAGCTGTCCCAACCAAGACTACTCCGCGCTCACGTTCATGGGCGGCGCGGTTTGGCGCAAACACCTGATGGATGACCTCGGCGATCAGGGCGACGTTACCGCGCTCTTGGATCGGCGCAGCGACATTGAGTTGGCCCAACTGATGGAAACCCTCGGCGGCAACTGCGTGGAAACCATGGCCGAGACCTTTGCCGCCATCGACCACGACCGCCCCACTTGTTTCCTTGCCTACACCATCAAAGGCTGGGGCACGCCCATCGCAGGCCACAAGGACAACCACGGCGGTCTGATGAACAAGACGCAAATGACCGCGTGGCAAAACCACATGGGGGTTGCGGAAGGTCAGGAATGGGAGCCCATGGCCACCGTTGCAGACCCAGCTGCGCTACGTGATTTCCTCTCCGAAGTACCCTTCTTTGCCCAAGGGCCACGCCGGTTTACCGACGCCAAACTGCCTGTACCGGCCATCTCGCTCGACACCGACCGCGAGACCTCCACCCAAATGGCCTTTGGCAAGGTCCTCGACGATCTCTCTAAAGGCGATAGCGCGCTGGCGTCCCGCATCGTGACCACCTCGCCCGACGTAACCGGCACCACCAACCTCGGCCCGTGGGTCAACCGCCGCAAGCTCTTTGCCCGCGAAGCCCAAGCCGATGCCTTCATCGAGCATCGCATTCCCTCAACCGCCAAATGGGAGTTCACCCCCGAAGGTCAACACATTGAGCTGGGCATTGCCGAGATGAACCTGATGCTGCTCTTGGGCGCGGCGGGCCTCTCCCATTCTATCTTTGGCAAACGCCTGATCCCTATCGGCACCGTCTATGACCCGTTTGTGTCCCGTGGCCTCGATGCGCTCAATTACGCCTGCTACCAAGACGCCCGGTTCCTGCTGGTCGGCACGCCCTCCGGCGTAACGCTGGCGCCCGAAGGTGGCGCACACCAATCCATCGCCTCGCCTTTGATCGGCATGTCCCAAGACGGCCTTGCGTCCTTCGAACCCGCCTTTGCCGATGAATTGGCGGTGATCATGGAATGGGCGTTTGACTACCTGCAACGCGACGGCGAAGGCGACCCGGACGAACGCACCTGGCTGCGCGATGAAACCGGCGGCTCCGTCTACCTGCGCCTGACCACCAACCCCATCGAGCAACCCGGCAAACGCAACGACGACGCCTTCGAACAGGGTGCGATTGATGGCGCCTACTGGCTGCGCAAGCCTGGTCCTAACTGCGAAGTGGTGATTGCCTATCAGGGCTCCGTTGCGCCTGAGGCGATCAAAGCCGCTGGTCAAATTGCCAATGATCGCCGCGACATTGGCGTGCTTGCTGTAACCTCTGCCGACCGCCTCAACGCCGGTTGGACTGCCGCCCAACGCGCCCGCGCACGGGGACAAATGTCGGCCCAAAGCCACATCGAGCGGCTTTTAGGTGAGCTGCCGCCTCACTGTCACCTGCTGACGGTGATCGATGGTCACCCCGCCTCCCTCAGCTGGCTGGGCGCCGTACAGGGCCACCAAACTCTGCCGCTTGGGGTCGAGCATTTCGGTCAAACCGGCACCATCGGCGACCTGTACCGGCACCATGGGTTGGACGCCGCCACCATCGTCTCCCGCATCAACGCGCTCACCTCAGGTCGCAATTTGCTTTCCGCAAGCGTCACTTGACGTCCCTGCCGTCCGTTTTGCACTGTGGCTGTAACATGCGGAAAATCGCATGTGATTTTCGCAGAAACGGCAGGGGAGGCAACGCCACGTGACACCGCAGAAACTCAACCGCTCCGCAGATCGACTGGACTGTGTCCGGAGGTTTACGGGATGAGTTCAAGCGTGCATGTCATACCGGAACTTCCCGTTGTCCTAATGCACTTGACAGGGCGCGCTCACATTCGGGCCCTTCGGTCGATGATTGCAGACGCCTATGCCCTCCCCAACTATCAGGCGGGCATGACAGAAATCTGCGATCTAAGTCAGGTTGTTGATCTCGATATCGGCTTCGATGAAATGCTGCGATTTGCGCAAGAGTCCAAGGCCGTCCATGACGCCCGAGGGATCAGCCCGGATTTGTTCGTGATCGCCCCAACAGATGCAGCCCACTATATGCTCGACATGTTCGAACAGCTCAGCGGCAGCCTCGACAACAGCCTGCGCATCCACCTGGCGCGCGGCTATCCGGAAATTTTTGCGATGATGGATTGGTCGGAAACCGCCATGCGCCACCTCCCGGAATACTGCAAAGTGGAACGCCACCTCTTCCAAGAAAACAAGCCGCTGTGACGTCTCGTTACAAAGATTTACCCCTCGACACATGCGATTGCGTTTTGTCAAAGTGAACAGCCAGACGTCATTGCATTTGCAAAGCCCTTTAGAGCCGGAGAGAACCTATGCCTGTGACCGCCCAGATCCTGCCAGAAATCTCGGTTGTTCATGTGGTCTGCTCCGGCCATGTCAAAGCCGAGGAAACGCGTAAGGCACTGCTGGAATGTTATTCTGACCCCGCCTACAGGTGGGGAATGCCCGAAGTTTCAGACATGACACAGGCTGTGTCTGTGGACACCGGTTTTGAAGAGACCATGGACTTCATCAAAGAGTTTCAGGTTCTCCACGCGGACAATAATTCAGTCCTCCGGTTGCTGATCGTTGCCCCTGCGGAGCAGGTGGCGGATATGGTGAAGATGTTCAGCGGAATTGTTGCCGCCCTAGAATATCACATGACTGCGGACGTTGTTGCCGGGTATCCCGAAGTACTTGCCTTGTTGGATTTTGCCCCGGGCGACCTCGCATATTTCCCCGCGTTCTGCCGCAACGAATCCCATCTGCTGTAACCAATTTGTCTGCTTCCTCTAGCCTGTATACCGCTTGACCGAGGCTCCTGTTCTAGACATCGTTAAAACCATGCCCATTGAAGTCGAAATTCTAACGCCAGCCCCACTTGTCTACAGCCGCTTCACCGGCAGCGTCACCCTGGAAGAATTTACAAATTCCTCCCAATCTCTGCATGGCAACCCGGATTTCTATCCCGGCATGCACATGGTTCTGGACATGCGCGCGCTGGACGATTTTGATGTTGGTTTTGACGAAATGAAGGCCTTCACCGCCAATGTCCAGAAACGTCACAAGGAGCGGGGCGAGGCCGTTTTTATCTTCATCGTGTGCAGCACCGAACAAAGCCACTGGCTGGCCGAAATGTTCCGGTCTCTCTCGGACGTTGAAGATGGCTTGGCACAAGTCGAGATCCTTAACGGGTTCCCCGACATCCTCGCCATTCAGGACCTGCCGCAAGAAACCCTGCAGTTTTTCCCAGAAGACTGCCGAAGCGAGGCGCACCTGCTCACCCGTTCGTCAACCCAATAAATCCATTTCAGCTTGGCAGCTACGGCACCTCAAGCTATGCCTGTGCATCTCAAGACACCTAAAACTGTATCCAATAGCGAGCAGGATGCTGAAAAGGAAAACAAATTGCCACTCAGCGTCAATGTGGTTCCGCAACTTGGCCTGCTGCACAACGTCTACTTTGGGCGTGTGACCATCCAAGATTTCGAGGATCAGAAAAAACAGCGCAGCAAAACCAGCGCCTTTAAAATGCCTATGCCACGGGTGAACGACCTGTCGCAGGTGACTGAGGTGGACATCGGCTTCAACGAACTTCTGGTACATGCACAGGAAACCGGAAGAGCCCTTTCCAATATCTCAGAGCCCATTCAGCTTGTGATGGTGGGCGACAATCCGTTCACCTCTACCGCTGTGGCCATGTATGAAAACCTTTACGCCGCCTGCAACATTCCATTCGAAATGCACGTCGTGCGAGGTTACCCGGAAGTTCTGGCAACGTTGAACCTGCCAGAAGACAGCCTTAAGTACTTCCCGGATTTTTGCCGTGAGGAAAGCCATCTGCTCTAAAGCAAGGTCGTGACCTTTACCCCTGCGACACGCGCCTCAATAACGCGGCAGTGCAAGTGAACACACGACCAAGGCAAGAGGCTTGCCCTGACAAACAATGCATCGCACACTCTCTCTAAGGGGGAAAGCGATGCCCGTCAGCGTCACAGTCATTCCTGAACTCAGCCTTGTGCACAATGTCTATTCCGGCGTTGTGACCATTCAGGAATTGTATGACGAGCAAACAAAACGCGACAGCCACCCCGCTTTCAAAATGGGTATGCCCGGTGTGAACAACTTATCCCAAGTCACAGATGTGGACATCGGGTTTGATGAGATGCTGGCCTACGCCAAGCACACGATGGAGCTCTACCGCGATGTAACCGAGCCCATTCAGCTGGTTCTGGTTGGCGAAACCCAAGCCACCGCCACGGCAATTGCCATGTATGAAAACCTCTCTGCAGCTACCAATGCCCCTTTTCAAGTGCATGTTGTCACAGGATATCCAGAAGTTCTGGCAACGTTGAACCTGCCGCCGGACAGCCTGAAACACTTCCCCGATTTCTGCCAAGACGAAAGCCATCTTCTCTGACGCACGGACGCACGGACGCACAAAATTCACACGTCCATCGGCAATGGGGTTGCCCCACTAAAAGATGCATCGCAAAGTAATCAAAAAAGGATACCGATGCCTGTCAGCCTTACGATCATTCCTGAGCTAAATCTCGTCCATATCATTTACTCTGGGCGCGTCACGCCAAAGGAACTCTTTGACGAAACCCAGGCCTGCTATCAACGGCCGGAATACCGGTCCGGCATGTCAGAGATCAGCGACTTTTTTCAGGTCACCTCTTTTGAGATCGGCTATGATGAAGTGCATGAATTCACCACACGCTCACAAAGCACACATGGCGGCGTGGACGCTGGAATAGACATTTGTCTGGTGGGCAGCACTAAAGTGTCAGAACCGGCAATCCTGATGTACGAAAGCATGATCGCAGCAAAGGAAATCCCCATTCGTCTGCATGTTGTCCCCGGCTACCCGGAGGCTTTGGCAATGCTCAATTTGCCGGAGGACAGCCTCAAATACTTCCCTGACAGCTGCCACACAGAAAGCCACCTGCTCTAGGCCAGTGGCTTCCCATCACCAAACTCAGTAGCTGTATTCGCCGTAGATTTTACTCAGATCGCCGTTCCAATCGCCGTGATAGCGCTCCAGCAACTCATCCGCTGGCACTTTCCCGCTTTCCACGCTTTCTTTCAGCGCGTTCAGGAAATGAGTCTCATTTGGCACCAGACCACCGACGCCCGGCTTGGCCCGCGCCACAAGACCTGCTTCTGAGATCGCCACGACCTCACGCGCCAAGTCGTGCATCTTGATGCCACCCACCTGTGCTTGAAGCCCGTCTTCACTCGCCGCAACCCGCAGGGCCTCGCGCGTTTCCGCGCCCCACCCCTTAACCAGATCCCAGGCCGCATCCAGCGAAGACTGATCATACATCAGCCCCACCCAAAATGCGGGCAGAGCGCAGAGCCGCCGCCACGGACCACCGTCCGCACCGCGCATTTCCATGAATTTCTTGATCCGCGCCTCAGGGAAAGCCGTGGTCAGGTGATCCGCCCAATCGCTTAGGGTCGGCATCTCGCCCGGAAGTGCAGGCAGCTCACCCTTTAGGAAGTCGCGGAACGACATGCCCAGCGCATTAACGTAAGTGCCATCGCGGTAGACAAAATACATTGGCACATCGAGCGCATATTGCACCCAGGCCTCAAAGCCAAAGCCATCTTCAAACACAAACGGCAACATGCCTGTGCGCGCATCATCCAGATTGCGCCAGACCAGACCCCGGGTAGATTTCACCCCATTGGGTTTGCCATCCAAAAACGGCGAATTGGCAAACAGCGCATTGGCCACCGGCTGCAACGCCAAGGCCACCCGCAGCTTTTGCACCATGTCCGGCTCACTGGAGAAATCCAGGTTCACCTGAACCGTGCACGTGCGGCGCATCATGGTTGTGCCCATGGTGCCCACTTTGCCCATATAGCTGTCCATCAGCTTGTAGCGGCCTTTGGGCATCAAAGGCATATCTTCATGACTCCAGATCGGCGCAGCCCCCAGCCCGATGAAACCCACACCAATTTTGTCCGCGATGTCCTTCACATCGGTCAGGTGTTGGTTTACCTCATCACAGGTCTGGTGGATGTTCTCCAACGGTGCACCGGACAACTCCAACTGCCCACCTGGCTCAAGGCTCACATTGGCACCGTCTTTTTCCAGCCCAATCAGCTTGCCGCCTTCTTCCACTGGCGCCCAACCGTGGCCATCGCGCAGCCCTTCCAGCACCGCTAAAATGGAGCGCTCACCTTCATAGGGCAGCGGCTTCACACTGTCTTTGCAGTAGCCAAACTTCTCGTGCTCGGTGCCAATGCGCCAGTCTTCTTTGGGTTTGCAGCCATCGCTGAGATATTCAGCTAGCTGATCGTGATGTTCGATCGGCCCGCCGCCGGACTGTGGGATAGACATAGGCTTGCTCCGCTCCTGCAAACTCGCTTGGGACAGTAGTCGTGATCGTAAATTTTACCGGTGTCAATGCAACCGGGGGTCTGATTTAGCCCAGATCACAACCGGTTGATCCGGCGTGGCCTTCAACTTAGCCAGCATGTGTTCAGTGCGAATGCCCTCAAGCGACGCAAAGGCGTCAAACAACGCATCCGAACCTTCCGCATTCACGGGGATTTGCAACGGCGCCTGTCCGGGTTGATACAACGCCCAGACCGCAGGTTGGCTGCGGCCGTCCAGCACCACTCGGCTCAGGCTGCGAATGGCCACACTGCCGCCGTTGAGCGGCCCAAAATAAGCCACCTCGCCCTCGTCCACCTGCACCACGCCCGGACCACCTTTGCCAATCCGAAACCGTCCGCGTTGCAGGCCACTGACAATCAGCACCGCGCCCACGGCAACCAAGCCGATCCCGAGCCATTTCATAACGCCAAATCCACTGGCCCACCATAGGCCTAACAGCAGCACCACGCCGCCCACCAAGGCTTCCCGCCACTGCGCCACCGCCGCACGGGCCTCAGGTCGAATGAATGTCATGTGCCCGCCTCGTCGTTTGCCAAAAACATCATCAAAGAAAACGTGCCGTTGCGTTCAAACCCAATGGATTCATACGCCCGCGCTGCCGCTTCATTGGCCGCAAACAAAATGGCTCGCGTCGCGCCTTTGTCCCGTGCTTCCTGCAAATGCAGCGCCACCGCCCGCCGCGCCAGCCCCTGCCCGCGCAACTCCGGTGGCGTATATACCCCGCCGATCTGCACTGTATCCGGCAAGGTGGCGTTAAATCCGGTTTTGGCAACCGGCACGCCATCCCTCAACAAAATGCGATGGCTATCTTTTTCGACGTACTTTGCAATGTCCTGTGCTGCCACCTCGGCACATTTATGTGCCGGCGTGCCCAGAACCTCGCCATGATAGGCTGTGCGCCATTTCACCGCCAACGCGCGGTAGTCTTCGCCAAGCGGCACCATGCTGAACCCGTTGCAGTCTGGCATCTTCAGCTGCGCAAGTCCCAGCCGATAGCCCGGCTCGTCTTCATTAAGCGACATCGGCCGGTCGCCCATGCCCGTCGCCTCAAAAAACGCCGCCACTTGCGCGCCGTCTCCCAAGCACCCAATCAGCTCCCGCTCCGCCCAAAAGGCACGTGTCGCCAACCAATCTTCTTTCGTAGCATCCGGCGCCTGCATCAAGATCATGCCACCATTGGACAGGGCAAACAGCCCCTTGCGACCGTCGTCCAACGCCCAAATGCGCATCGCGCGATCTGCGGTTCCATCTATCCCATGCTCGTTGAGATTGCTCAAAAAGAACATCGAGCTCTGCACATGCGCGCGCAGAAACGGCTGAACCCACGCGAGGTCTGCCTCGGTTACCTCCCGCCAACTCACTGCCAGTCCCCCAAGCTCTGCTGCCAAAGCGTCATCGCCGCAACCGCCGCCGTGTCTGCCCGCAAAATCCGCGGCCCCAAGCTCACCACATGCGCAAACGGCAACGCCTTCAACCGGTCCCGCTCAACCTCAGAAAACCCACCTTCCGGCCCAATCAAAATCGCCCAAGGCCCGCCCTCTGACGCCGCCAATCGTTTGGCACTGCCAACCTCAGCCTCATCACAGAACATCAACTGACGCCCCTCGGGCCACTCCGCCAACAGCCGATCCAGCTTCACCAGATCGCTAACCTCCGGAACATAAGTCCCGCCACATTGCTCAGCGGCCTCAACGGCATGGGCCTGCAATCGGTCCTGCCGAATGCGCTCGCTGTTGGTGAAATCGGTGTTCACCGGCACAATCCGCGCCGCGCCCATTTCGGCAGCCTTCTCGACGATAAAATCGGTGCGCGCCTTCTTGATCGGCGCAAAGCACAGCCACAGGTCCGGCGGCATCTGCAAGGGTTTAGTCTGCGCTTCACACACCAACTCTCCGTTGCGTTTATTCGCCACGGTCACGACACAGCGCCACTCGCCATCCCGCCCATTAAACAACAGCACCGGATCATCCACCGCCATGCGCATCACACCAAAAAGGTAATGCGCCTGCTCTTTGGTCAGAGGAATGGTTTGCCCTTCCCCCAAGCCCTGCTCTACATACAGTCTGACTTTTGCCTGTTTCATGGGAACCGACATATGGCCGACACGCCCGCAAAGGAAGACCCCCAGATCACAGAGGGGCAAGTTTCTGACGCTGTGAAAGGCAATTGGGTCGACCACCTCGCGCCCGCCTGGTCCCGCCCCTACCTGCGCCTGTCCCGCGCCGACCGTCCAATTGGCACTTGGCTGTTGCTGTTGCCCTGCTGGATGAGCTTGGCCCTCGCCATCCTCAGCGACGGTCAGGGCACGCTGCATGATCTCTGGATCGCTGTCGGCTGCGCCATTGGCGCTTTCCTCATGCGCGGCGCGGGCTGTACCTGGAATGACATCACCGACCGCGACATCGACGCCAAAGTCGCCCGCACCCGCTCCCGCCCAATCCCGTCAGGACAAGTCACCACCAAACAGGCCGCCGTCTGGATGGCTATTCAAACCGTAATCTCTGCCGCGATCCTGCTGACGTTCAACGTGAACGCCATCTTGCTAGGGGTCGCTTCCTTGATCCCAGTGGCGATTTACCCCTTTGCCAAACGTTTCACTTGGTGGCCGCAAGTTTTTTTGGGCCTCGCCTTCAACTGGGGCGCTTTGCTGGCTTGGACAGCTCACACCGGCAGCCTCGATTGGCCCGCTGCGATCCTCTATGTGGCTGGCATCAGTTGGACGTTGTTTTACGACACCATCTATGCCCACCAAGACACCGAGGACGACGCCCTCATCGGCGTGAAATCTACCGCACGGCTGTTTGGCAAAAACAGCCCGCAATGGCTGCAAGGCTTCCTCACGCTCACCATCATGCTGTTTGGCTTTGCCGTGCTGATGGTCACCATAGAGCGCAGCCCTGCCTCCATGGCCGTCGCCCTGCTGGGACCGCTCACCATGGGCTGGCACATGCAATGGCAACTTCGTCGGCTCGACACCGAGGACCCCGCCGTGCTCCTGCGCCTGTTCCGCGCTAACCGCGACACCGGCCTCATCCCTCTGCTGTTTTTCGCCACCGCCTTTTTCCTGTGATTGCAAGCGGGGCCATAACCCCGTATCAACCAGTCACCACTGGACGGACCACACTTTCTGAATGCGACTTTCTTCCCTTCTCATACTGTTTGTGACCTTCGCTTCCGCGGGCCTCCTGAGCCTTGTCGCCGCAAGCCTCTCCGCTGACCTGATCGAAGACACTTCCAAAACCACTGTCGAGCATGAGCTCTCCAAATCCGGCATGGACTGGGCCGAGGTACATGCCGAAGGGTTGCAGATCTTTCTGGCTGGCGTGGCACCTTCCGAGGCTGACCGCTTTAAAGCCATCTCCGCTGCAGGCCGCATCGTCGACGCCGCTCGCGTGATCGACAACATGGAAGTGCCCGCCACAGCCGCCATCGCCCCCCCCCGTTTCTCCGTGGAAATCCTGCGCAACGACGCAGGCATCTCCCTGATCGGTCTGATCCCGGAAAGCGCCGCGCGCGACCGTTTGCTGCGCGAGTTGCAAGACATCTCCGACAGCGGCGACGTCGCCGACCTTCTGGAAACCGCCGACTACGCCGCCCCGGCGGGCTGGTCCGCCGCCTCCCGCTTTGCCGTCTCCGCGCTCAAAGACCTGCCGCGGTCAAAAATCTCGGTACAAGCTGGCCGCGTCGACGTGACCGCCATGGCCGACAGCCCCGAGCAGCGCGCCGAGTTGGAAATCGACCTCGCCCGCCGCGCCCCCAATGGCGTTGAGGTGAACCTCAACATCTCCGCCCCGCGTCCGGTGATCACACCGTTCACCTTGCGTTTGGTCAAAGACGGCGACATTGCCCGTTTTGATGCTTGCTCCGCAGATACAGACAAAGCGCGTGCAAAAATTCTGACCGCGGCCCGGGCCGCCGGCCTGATGGACAATGTAGACTGTGTCATCGGCCTTGGTGTGCCATCTATCAAATGGGGAGACGCAGTCGCCACCTCCATTCGCGGCCTGAACGATCTTGGTGGCGGCACGCTGACCATCTCAGATGCCGACATTACATTGACCGCCGCGATGGGCACTGATCAGGCACTGTTTGATCGCGTTGTTGGAGAGTTGGAAGGCACACTGCCTGAAGCCTTTGCCCTGTTGGCCACTTTGCCACCAACTCCAGAAGCAGAAGGCGAAGTCGTAGCACAGGAATTCACCGCTACACTCAGCCCTGAAGGTCTGGTGCAATTGCGCGGCCGGCTGCCCAACGACATCTCGCGTGACACCACAGACAGCTATGCCCGCGCCCGCTTCGGCACCGAAACCGTACATATGGCGACCCGCCTGGACGACACCCTGCCGCCCACATGGCCCTTCCGCGTGATGGCCGGTCTGGATGCGCTCTCCCTGCTCAACAACGGCTCCTTGCTTGTGACGCCCGAAGGCGTCTCCGTCACTGGCAACACCGGCAACACCGAGACCAACGCCCGCATCGCACAACTTTTGGCCGACAAACTCAGCCAGACAGATCATTTTGCCATCAACGTCACCTATGTCGAGGCGCTTGATCCGTTAGCCGGTCTGCCGACCGCTGAGGAATGCATGGCCAACATCCAAGCGCTTCAGGACGAGACCAAGATTGCTTTCGAATCTGGAAGCGGCACACTGGACGCCAGCGCCGCCGCGATCATCGACAAGCTCGCCGAAGAGCTCAACGCCTGTCCCGACCTGCAAATCGAAATCCAGGGCCACACAGACAGCCAAGGCCGCGAAAGCATGAATCAGGCCCTATCTCAAACCCGCGCTCTTGCGGTTCTGACCGCGCTGCAGGAACGCCGCGTGCTGACCAAAGGCTTCCTTGCCCTTGGCTATGGCGAAAGCCAGCCAATTGCTGACAACGACACCGCCGAAGGCCGCGAAGCCAACCGACGCATCGAATTTATCCGCATTTTGCCTGAAGCGGACGAGGCGGAAACCGCGGCTTCGGAAGACACCAGCGAGACGTCCGAAGCAGCACAGACCGCGCCGGAAGACCAGGCTGAAGTCACAGACGCAGACACCTCTGAAGCAGCTTCAGAAGCCGCAACAGAGACCGCGACAGAGGAGACCCCCTCCGAAGGCGCAGCACCTGACGAAACAACTGCCGACGCAGCTGCGGCAGAGACAGACGCCGCAGCGGATACCGGCACAGAATCCGCCGCTGACGAGACATCCACAGACAACGCCGCGCAGGAAGACGGCGAGGAGACACAGACCAATGACACGAATTGAGTTCATCCTGACCACCGCCGTCATTCTGTTTGTGGCCTTCTGCATGGGCTGGTTTGCCAATTGGCTGGTGCACCGTTTCACCCGCGTCGCCCAATCTGACGTAGACCAGCTGGAGCGCATGTCCCAGGAGCTGCACGAAGCCGAAGAGACCCGCGATCAGGCGATCACCTACCTGCAACAGCGTGAGGCCGAGCTGACCAATCAGTTGAGCCAAACCGAGGCCGAACTACGCGCCGCTATGGACGGCCTACGCGACGCCCGCCAGGAAGCCGAAGAACTGCGCATGCATGTGGAGCGTCTGGGCGGGGCGTAAGTCGGCCCTCTAGAAACGCCAAAGGCCAGTGTCTCTCCAGAGGCTGGCTTTTTTTTGTGCCGAATCCAGCCGGTTACTCTGTCGTGCTCAACACCACCCCAGCCGTCTTCAGCACATCCCGCTGAGGCTTATAAAAAATCCAGTTGTTGATCTTCTTGCCGCGCACCAATCCGGCCGCGCTCAGCCTCTTCATATGCGCACTCACGGTGGGCTGGGACAGGTCCAACTTGTCGACAATGCGCCCCACACAAACACCATCCTCAACCAAATCCCCATCCACTTGCGGCGCGAAATGCGGACGCGGATCCAGCAGCCAAAGCATGATCTGCAAGCGCACCGGGCTGGACAGCGCGGCAAAGACTTTTGCCTGCGCCGTCACCAACTCAGTTGACTCCCGCCCAATATCGTCAATTATCAATATAGATGATTCCCTATATAGATTGATCTCGATATGACCATACCCTCAGATCCCCTCGCCCGCCAAGCCCAAGCCTTTGCCCGAGCCGCAAAACTTGGCGAAGACTACCTAAACGCACTCTCAGACCGCCAAGTACACGCAGACACAGCCCAGCTCGCCGCACTCGACATTGCGCTCCCCCAACAGGGCCACAGCCCATCTGACGTGCTGTCCCTGATGCAAGACGCCGGCAGCCCCGGCACCGTTGCCACCGCCGCGGGCCGCTACTTCGGCTACGTCATCGGCGGCGCGCTGCCTGCCGCATCCGGTGCCCGCGCGCTCCTCTCCGCCTGGGACCAATGCGCCAACGCAGACACCGGGCCTTCGGTGATGCAAATGGAGCAAACCGCCGTGCGCTGGATCATCGACTTCCTCAACCTGCCCGCGCAGACCGAGGGCGCCTTCACCACCGGCGCGACCATGGCCAATATGACCCTGCTGGCCACGGCGCGCGACACATTGCTGGCCCGCCTCGGCCACCCACGCGGCAAAGGCCTGCTAGGCGCGCCTGCTCTGCGCGTGGTCGCCAGCGCCGAAATCCACGCCACTGTCCTCAAATCCCTGCGCCTGATCGGCCTTGGCTCCGACAATATCGAACGCGTCCCCACCGACGATCAGGGCCGCATGCGTGCCGACAAACTACCCCAACTTGATGCCTCCTGCATTGTGCTGGCGCAGGCCGGAAACGTCTGCACCGGCGCGTTTGATCCCATTGGGGAAATCGCCGAGGCCTGCCAAGCCGCTGGCGCATGGTTGCATGTCGACGGCGCCTTTGGCCTCTGGGCCCGCGCGGTGCCCGAGCTGGCCGACGCCCTCACGGGACTGGAGAAAGCTGACAGCTGGGTGGTGGACGCCCACAAAACCCTCAACGCGCCATATGACTCCGGCCTGGCCCTCTGTCGCCATCCCGAAGAGATGCGCGCCTCCATGGCCATCGGCGCCGCCTACCTGCCGTCCACCGATCCCTCACCTGCCGACCTGACACCAGAGTTCAGCCGCGCCGCCCGGGGTGCAGAAACATACGCCGCCCTGCTTTCTCTGGGCCGTGAGGGTCTGACCGACATGATCATGGAGTTTCACAGCAAAGCCTCCCGCCTCGCAAAAGCGCTGCGCGACACGGGCTTCACCATCCCACACGACGTACATTTCAATGAGGTGTTTGTGACCCTGCCTGACAGCCCCGACCTCTGCGCCGCAATCACGGCAGAGGTGCAGGCATCTGGCGAAGCGTGGTTTGGCGCCGCCACCTGGCAAGGCCAAAGCGGCTTCCGTCTGAGTGTTTCCAACTGGGCCACCACAGAGATGGACATTGACCGACTGGTCGCCGCCATTGTGAAAGCGCGCGAGGATGTTCTAAGGACCCAAGCTGTTGCCTAAAGCGACGCCGCACCGCGCGGTGGGTTTACACTCATCTGCCGCGCGGCCTCAAAAACACGCACCTCCGCAAAACAGTCGCGATACCGACTTAATACCGACGCCCGAAACCGGGGGATTTCGCCGGTTAACGCACCAACATCACCAGCGGCTCAGCGCGTCCTCGTCTTCGTCTTTGGCAGCGACCCACTCGGCCCCGTCGGCGGTGTATTCTTTTTTCCAGAACGGCGCACGGGACTTCAGGTAATCCATCAGGTACTCCGCCGCCTCAAAGGCATTCACGCGATGGCGTGACGCAGTCGCAACCATCATGATCATATCACCCTGACGCAGCTCGCCATGGCGGTGAATGACCAAAACATCCCCAAGATTCCAACGACTTACGGCCTCAGCCGCGATCTTCTCAAGCGCCTTCTGGGTCATGCCCGGATAGTGCTCAATCACCATCCGATCCATGCCGCCCTGATCGGCATCACGCACCACACCGGTGAAGGTGACAATCGCGCCCATATTGCTATGCCCGGTCGCAAAACCCTGCGCCTCGCGGCCAAAATCAAACGGTTCTTCCTGAACAACGACGCGCATGGAAACCCCTTAACCGCCTGTCATTGGAGGGAAAAACGCCACTTCACGCACGCCCTCAAGGCTTGCGTCAAAGTCGGTCAACTCCTGATCCACCGCCACACGCAAGGCACTCAAATCTGAAAAGGCCACCTCATAGCGCTCTTCCCGCGTCTTCAGCTCTTCCACCAACTGCATCACGGTTGCGGCGTTGGTCTCCACCTTTTCTTTCGGGATACCAATGCGCTCCCGCACCCATGCAAAATAGAGAACGTCCATTGCGATCAATCCTTTAGATGCGGCTTCGCCTTGTTGAAGTAGTCCACCCCAGTGATAGCGGTCAACGCAGCCGCAATCCACAGCAACAAAAGTCCTACCCAACCGCTCCACACCATCCCGGTGTGTTTCCAACGCAGCCCCTGCAGGTCTTCTACCTCCCCGGCCATGATCTGATCAAACAGCGCCAAATCCATGCCCCAAGCCGACATGCCCAGGTAATGCTCAAACACGCCTTGACCAAAAAGGAACGCAATCGCAACCATTTGCGTCGCCGTTTTCCACTTTGCCAGTTTGGTCACCTTGAGCGTTCCCGCTGTATCCCCAAGGAACTCGCGCAGGCCCGAGACAAACACTTCGCGGAACAGGATTACTGTCGCCGGCAACACCAGCCAGGGCGACATCGAGCTGTAGCCCACGATGACCATCAACGCGATCACAACCATCGCCTTATCGGCAATCGGATCCATCATCGCGCCCAGCTTGGTTTCCTGCTTCCACAGCCGCGCCAGATAGCCGTCAAACCAATCGGTCACCGCGGCCACCAAAAACAGCATCAACGCAAACCAATCCGCGTAAGGCCTTTCAAAATAAAGAAACATCACAGCAACCATCGGGGCTGCAAACAGGCGCATCACAGAGAGGATGTTGGGAATGGTCCAGGTCATATCCCTGACTTAGCCTGTCTCCCCTCTCAGGGGAAGCGCGTTTGTGACGCGGTGCCGCCGCCATGGCCCGCAGCCCACAAATCTGTGCTACACTCAGTCGAGGCAAAGCGGGCAAGACACTCGGGTGCACATCGTCAAAGGAGATACTCTTATGCAACCTGTTGTATTGCTTGTGGGGAAACTGCCCAATGTGATTGGCGCCGTGCCGCGCCAGCTTGACCACCTGCCCATTCAATGGCTCGGCGCCCATGATCACGGCGAGGTCATTCGTCAGTTGGACACCGAACCGCGCATTTGCTGCGTGATTATGGGCGCCAGCATGGATGACGACACGCGCGGCGACCTGATTGGCCTGATCGCCACCCGTCGCCCGGACTTGTCGATCCATCTCAAGGACCGCGCCTCAGGTCCCGATGGCATGGTGGGTTTTGTCGAACAGATTGTCGAAAACCTCGTGCTGCGTGGAAAGATACCTGCTTAGGCAACACCCACCGCCCGTAGGGTTTAACTTCCTTCGTGGAAAAAGTCGTAAATTGTCTCCGCCAGCTTGTCAGATACGCCATCCACGGCTTTCAAATCCGCCAGATTGGCGCGGCTTACGGCTTTTGCGCTGCCAAAATGCGCCAACAAAGCCCGCTTACGCGTCGCGCCCACGCCTGGTACGTCATCCAATGGCGTTGCGCCCACAGCTTTGGCGCGTTTCGCACGGTGTGTACCAATCGCAAACCTATGCGCTTCATCGCGCAGCCGTTGCACAAAATACAGCACCGGGTCATTCCGGCGCAGCGCCATCACACTTTTGCCAACGCGGTGGAATTCCTCTTTGCCGTGGTCACGATCAACACCCTTGGCGACCCCTACCATCGGGACGTCCTCCACGCCGTATTCTTCCATGATTTCACGCACAGCGCTTACTTGCCCCGCACCACCATCAATCAACAACAGGTCCGGCCACATGCCTTTGTCGCGATCCGGGTCTTCCTTGAGAAGACGCTTAAACCTCCGGTTCAACACCTCTTTCATCATGCCAAAGTCGTCCCCCGGTGTGATGTCATCTCCCTTGATGTTAAACTTGCGATAGCTGTTTTTCATGAAACCTTCGGGACCAGCCACAATCATACCGCCCACCGCATTGGTGCCTTGAATGTGGCTGTTGTCATATACCTCAATCCGCTGAGGCGGCCCGTCCAGATCAAACGCCTCAGCCACCCCCAGCAGCAACTTCGCCTGCGTCGCTGTCTCGCTCATTTTCCGTGCCAAGCTTTCCCGCGCATTACGCGCAGCGCCTTCTACAAGCTCCGCCTTCTCGCCACGCTGGGGTACGGTTATCTCAACCTTGCGCCCGGCTTTGGACCCCAGCGCCTCCGCCATCAACTCTGCGCTCTCAATCGGATGTGACAGGATCAACTGTCGCGGCGGCTCCTTGCCATCATAGAACTGTCCAATGAAGGCTTCCAGCACCTCGGCCGCCTCCACATCCGCACCCACCCGTGGATAGAAATCGCGATTGCCCCAGTTTTGATTGGCCCGGATGAAGAACACCTGCACACAGGCCTGCCCCTTCTCCAGATGCAGTGCAATCACATCGGCTTCGGCCACCCCGCGCGGGTTGATACCTTGTGTCGTTTGCACCGAAGTCAACGCCCGAATGCGATCCCGTAACGTGGCTGCCTTCTCAAACTCCATTGCATCTGATGCCGCCTGCATCTGCTTCGCCAATGTCTCCTGAATTTGCGTCGACCGTCCGGACAAGAACCGCTCCGCATCGCGCACGCTTTCGGCGTAGGCACTCTCCGAAATCCGCCCCACACAGGGGCCAGAGCACCGCTTGATCTGAAACAGCAAACATGGGCGCGTCCGGCTCTCAAACTGTGCATCGGAACAATTGCGCAACAAAAACACCTTCTGCAACTGACTCAACGTACGGGTGACTGCGCCCGCATTCGCGAACGGCCCATAGTAATTGCCTTTTTCCTTTTTAGCCCCACGATGTTTTTTGATCTGCGGAAAACCATGTGCCCGGCTGACGAGAATATTGGGAAAGCTTTTGTCATCCCTGAGCAGCACATTGTACTTTGGCTTCAGCTGCTTGATGAGGTTCTGCTCCAGAAGCAGCGCTTCGGTTTCTGTCTTGGTGGTCAGAAACATCATCGAGCAGGTTTCGGAGATCATCCGCGCAATCCGTCCCGAATGGCCCGCTGGCCGGGCATAGTTTGCCACCCGCGCCCGTAGGTTCCGCGCCTTCCCAACATACAGAACCCGCGCCTGCGCATCGAGCATGCGGTAGACACCGGGCGAACCGTCCAGCGTCTTAAGGTAGCTTTGTATACATTCGTGTCCTGTCGGGCCGTCAGGACTTACATGGCTTTCAGAGGTCATGTGATCTCAAATATGATTCTTTTGGTCGGGCTGCAATCTTGCCATCCCCAACGCAAGAGTAAACAAATCCACCGAAGCTGTGGATAAGTCTGAAGATATCTTTTGCCCTCGCACGGATTTCCCTTGTTTTTGGCCGCTTTCGGTGCATTGATTAAAAATTAGGCAAAAAAATAACCCCATGATTCAAAAGGAAAGTTTTTTATCCACACCTCAAATTATTGAAATCATTAAGAAAAAGTAACAATTGGATGACAGAACTGTGACCGGTGCAAAACTTGTTTCGCACATGTCTGTTTTGCTCTGACTTTTGGTCGCGATATCGGAACGGGTGTTTGCGCCAAGTTGGACAAAGTCATCCGTTTCACCAGCTCAAATGCTGCCCACCATCAACGCAGATCGCCTGGCCTGTCACCCCTCTAGCGTCCAGCAAATAGCCCAGCGCGGCGACAATATCATCCATACCAACTCCCCGGCCAAGTACAGTTTTAGTCCGCTCCTCGGCAAACGCTTCAGGCGTCTGATGTGCGCCTTGCAAGGTTGGTCCCGGCGCGATGCCGTTCACGCGGATATGCGGCGCCAATCCCTGCGCGGCTGTCTGGGTCAGCGCCCAAAGCCCCATCTTTGCCAAAGTGTAGGTGGAGAACTCCGGTGTCAGGTTACGGATGCGCTGGTCCAGCATGTTCACCACCAGCCCCGCGGCCTCCGGCTCACCTTGGGCATCCCGCGCGGCTTCAAGCCCCTGCTCCGCCATGAACTGCGTCAGCACATAGGGCGCACGCAAGTTGCTCTCCATATGCCGATCCCAACTCTCTCTGGTTGAAGACTGCATTGTGTCATCTTCAAATATCGACGCATTGTTGATCAGACAAGTAATCGGCCCACCCAGTGCCGCAACACTTTCGGCAAACAACGCCTTGGTCTGCGCCTCATCCAGAAGGTCTGCCTGCACCGCAATGGCGGTCCGCCCACAGGCTTCAATCGCCGCCACGGTCTCCGCCGCCCCTTCATCTGAGGTCGCATAATGCACCGCCACGTCATATCCACGCCGCGCCAATGCCACGGCCATCGCTTGTCCAAGCCGCTGTCCGGCGCCAGTTACCAATGCCCGCGCCATATCAGTCTCCGCTTAAATTAGGTCAGGGTTATCAAGATGTAAGCTAGATAGAGTACGGTGAGAATGACACCCCAGATGCGTGTGATGTCTCTTTTTAGGAAAACAAATGGGATCAAGAGCAACGACGCGCCCAGCATCACCCAAAAATCAAACTCGAAGAAGTCCGGATCCACGCGGATCGGATGAATGAGCGAGGTGATACCGATGATGGCCAACAGGTTGAACATGTTGGAGCCAATCACGTTGCCGAGCGCAACATCCGCCTGACGGCGCAGCGCCGCCATCACGGTGGTCGCCAGTTCGGGCAAAGAGGTACCCAGCGCGATCAGCGTCAATCCGATCACTGTGTCGCTCACGCCATAGCGGCGGGCAATGATTTCAGCGTTGTCCACCATCAGGTCCGCGCCCAATGGCAGGCCAACAAGCCCCAAAAGAAGGAAGACAATAATCCGCCACCACGGCATGTCCGGGTCTGCGCCCTCAACTTCTTCCTCGTCCATTTCCATGGCCGCTTCGGCCTTCTTGTGGCACCGCGCCTGATAGAACGCGCTACCCAGCACCAAAGCCAGAGCGCCCAGAAGAACAATACCGTTGCCAAAACGGAAGAAACCGTCCGCAGCCAAAGCGATGAAGAGGACAGAAGCCGCAATCATCATGACGAAATTGCGCTTAGAATTACAGTGGCTGGTGTGGATCGGCGCCAGAATGGCAGGAATACCCAGCACAAGAAGAATGTTGGCAATGTTGGAGCCGACAACGTTACCAATCGCTATGCCTGGCGCGTTCTTGAGCGCGGCTTGGATGGAAATCAGCAGTTCAGGCGCGGAGGTGCCAAAGGCCACAATCGTCAAAGAGACAATCAACGCCGGAATCCCGATCCGCAACGACAGGTTCACGGCGCCACGTACCAGCGCGTCCCCAGCCAGAAGCAGGATCACCAACCCCAGCGATACCAGCCACCATTCCATACTTTACCCCATGTCCTTCCGACAGGGGCATGGCCCCTTGCCAATTTTAAAACGCCCACACTTGGCGCATTTTTTGGATTGCAGCTGTTTCTGCCCCGGAAACCGAAGTTTGCCAAACATCGCGAGCACCGCCATGCCAACCAGAAACAGAGTGACAATCTTTACCAGCACGTCAGAGTCCAAACCGCGCAAACTGCGCGCGTTCCTCAATGCCCGCTACCGCATCCTGGGCGAGTGACGCCCCAAAACGCTGCCACATAGACCGTTTGACGCCATAGCGGCGCAGTTTCACTTTGTCCCCAAAGCGCGCTTTCAATACCGGCACCAAATGCCCAATCTCGTCAATCAGACCAACCTCTTTGGCCTGCGACCCAATCCAGATTTCTCCGGTGAACAGGTCATCGTTGTCCGCAAGTTTCCCGTTACGCCGTGATTGCACATGCGCGATGAAATTTTGGTGAATTTGCTCCAACATCCGCTTGAGCCGCGCCACATCTTCAGGCTGCTCCGGCTTAAACGGGTCGAGCATCGATTTGCTTTCGCCAGCGGTATAAACCCGCCGCTCTATGCCCTGACGCGACAGAAACACATTGGCGCCAAACCCGGCCGAAATCACCCCAATCGAGCCCACAACCGAGCTTTCGTCTGCGTAAATCTCATCTGCCGCCGCTGCGAGCCAGTACCCGCCAGACGCGGCCACATCCTCAACAAAAGCGATGACCGGCACACCTTTTTCCTCGGACAAGCGCCGAATACGGCTGCCAATCAGCGCGCTTTGCACAGGGCTGCCACCGGGCGAATTGATTTCGAGTGCCACGGCCTTCGGCTTGCCTTTGGCAAAGGCCTTTTCCAACATCGGCGCCAACGCGGCGTCGTTCAATTGTCCACGGCCACCCGCGGCAATCATGCCTTGCAGACGGACCACCGCCACAGTGGGCGCTTTTTTGGCAAAAGGGTTTAAGCGTTTCATCCCATGGCATGTAGAACGCGCATGGTCGTTTCACAAGGCAAGCACCTCAGGAAAGCGATGTTTGTGATCAAAAATCCTGATGTGACGCGAGTCACCCGGCGTCACTCAGCACGTCACGCCCGAATGCGCCAACCGGTCTTGAAGATCCACCAGATGATGCCCATGCACAGCGCGGTGAAGCCAAAGATCGCCAGCAGGCTCAACCCCACAGGCACATCTGCGGTGCCAAAGAACGACCAACGGAAGCCGGAAATCAGGTACACAACCGGATTAAACAACGTGATTTTCTGCCAGATCGGCGGCAGCATCGCGATCGAATAAAACGACCCGCCAAGGAACACGAGCGGCGTCACCACCAGCAGCGGGATCAACTGCAACTGCTCGAAGTTACCCGCCCAAACCCCGATGATGAAGCCAAACAGCGAGAAGCTCACACAGGTGAGTACCAGAAACAGCACCATCGCCCAGGGGTGCGTGACCGGCACATCAACAAACATCGACGCCGTGACCAAAATCACCACACCAATAAACAGCGCTTTGGTCGCCGCAGCCCCCACAAAACCGAGCACAATTTCCAAAAAGCTGACCGGCGCGCTCAGAAGCTCATAAATCGTGCCAATGAACTTCGGGAAGTAGATGCCAAAGGACGCATTTGAGAGCGCCTGCGTCATCACCGAGAGCATGATCAGCCCCGGCACAATAAACGCCCCGTAGCTCACGCCCTCAACCTGATCGATCCGGCTGCCAATCGCAGCGCCAAACACCACAAAGTAGAGTGACGTGGAAATCACCGGAGAAATGAAACTCTGCGCAATCGTGCGGAAGAACCGCACCATTTCAGAGTAGTAGATTGCCCAAACAGCCGTGAAATTCATGCCGCGCCCTCCTTCACCAGCCCGACAAAGATGTCCTCAAGGCTCGACTGTTCCGTCTGAATGTCTTTGAGCTGCAACCCAGCCGCACTGATCTCACCCAATAGCCGGGTAATCCCTGTGCTCTCGCCGCTGGTGTCATAGTGATAACGCAGCGCATTGCCACCCTCGGCAATCTCTAGATTATACGCCGACAGGCTCTCCGGCACGCTGTCCACCGGCGCTTGCAGATCAACCTGCAGAGTCTTCTGCCCCAAGCGCTGCATCAGTGCCGCTTTCTCTTCCACCAGCAGCAGCTCACCACCGTTGATCACGCCCACACGATCGGCAATCGCTTCGGCCTCTTCGATGTAGTGCGTGGTCAGAATGATGGTCACGCCCTGCTCTTTCAGCGCGGCAACCACATCCCACATATCCTTGCGTAGCTCAACGTCCACACCTGCGGTTGGCTCATCCAAAAACAGAATACGCGGCTCATGGCTCAGTGCTTTGGCAATCAATACCCTCCGCTTCATACCGCCTGACAGCTCCATCACGCGCGAGTCCTTTTTATCCCAAAGGGAAAGCTGCCTGAGGATCTCTTCAATTTTTGCTGGATTGGCCTTCTTACCAAACAGCCCGCGCGAATAAGTGACCACATCGATCACCTTGTTGAAGGGCTCCAGATTGATCTCCTGCGGCACCAAGCCAATCATCGACCGCGCCGCGCGGTAGTCTTTAACCACATCGTGACCGCCCACAGAAACCGAACCCGCGCTTGGGTTGGTGATCCCGCATATGGTCGAAATCAATGTGGTTTTACCCGCGCCATTCGGCCCAAGAAGCGCGAGAATTTCGCCTTCCTTGATGACCAAGGTCACGCCTTTAAGCGCCTCAAACCCGCCTTTGTAGGTCTTGCGCAAATCTTTGATGTCTACAATCACCGCCGGCTCCCTCTTCCGGTGTGCACCTTTTTAAGCGCGCCACCATATCAGGTGGCAGGTCCGCGCCAAGTGCATAAATATTCAGAGGGACATGTGCACCATCGCACGGCTCTACAAGCCCGGGTGTGCAAACTGTTTCACATGAAAAGAGCTTTTCGCGTGGCTCAACCGCCAGTCATTCGCTTCAGCAGGCTTTTCTTTGGGGGCTCTTCAGGAGCTGCTTCAGCGGTCTCTACTTCCTCTTCCACAGGCCCTTCCAATGAGGTCTGCAAGTTTGTGAAAAACTGATCCGCCATCTTTTTGGAGAAGCCATCAATCAGCCGGCTACCCAGCTGTGCCAGCTTGCCGCCCACCTTTGCGTCCACCTCATAGCTCAACAACGTGCCGGTTTCGCTTGGTGCCAAAGTTACATCTGCTCCACCCTTGGCAAACCCAGCCGCACCACCCTTGCCTTCGCCAGTCAAGGTCAAGCTCTCCCCCTCAACCAAGTTGGATAAGATCACTTTGCCTTTAAAGGTGGCTTTCACTGGGCCAACCTTCTGCACCACAGTGGCTTCAAAACCCTCTTCCACGTTACCGGTCACTTCCTTCGCACCCGGCACACATTGCAACAGACTATCGGCACTAAGCAGTGCCGCCCAAACCTCCGCCACCGGGGCCGCGATTTCGCGCTGGTCACTCATATGCATGCTGGCTCTCCTCCTACGGCGTTCTGCGGTCAACCTAGGCAGATGCGTGTATCGCTGCAAGCACACCAAGGTCGTAACGACCATTACTGAGAGTCGCCTGCAACTTTATCAGGGTGGGACAAAAACATGTGTATGCTGGGGTTGATATCAGATCGCCAAAGACCATATGAACAGCACATAAGTTAATCACATTAACATAAGAGTTCCCGATGCCCTCCGACATCCAAAGAAAGCTGACAACCATTCTTGCAGCAGATGCCGCAGGCTACAGCCGCGTCATGGAAATCAACGAGGAGGAAGGCCTGCGCGCGCTGAAGGCCTCCCGTGCCGTGTTCAAAAAGTTCATTGCCCGCCATCAAGGCCGGGTGGCGAACACCGCAGGCGACGGTTTGATCGCAGAATTTCCTTCGGTGGTCGAGGCTGTGCAATGCGCCATCGAGGTGCAACGCGAACTGGGCGACCAGCAACAAGACCCTGACATGGCGCTCAACTTCCGCATTGGCATACACCTTGGTGATGTCATGGTGGATGGCGAAGACTTGCTTGGCGAGGGTGTTAACCTTGCCGCCCGGCTTCAAAGCATGGCGGAACCGGGGGGCATTTTGCTATCGCAACAGGTTTACGATCAGGTGCGCGGCAAACTCACCGTCGGCTTTGACTACATCGGTGAACGCCATCCCAAAAACTTCTCCGAAGGCGTGCAAGTCTATTGTGTGGCCAACATGGCAACCTCCTACCCGAAGATGCACGTCCCGGAACCTAAACGCCCAAGCTCAGAATCTGCTCCACAAACCGCCGCCCCCTTCACGGCGAAAGCAAGCTCTTGGCCGGAGGATGAGTTTGACGAGGTCCTCAACAAAGAGCCCCCCCAAACCGCTCCCGCCGACGCAAGGGACGACGACGCCGAAGCGGCGCTGCGCGCGCGCGGGAAACAATTTGCGCTGATCTTCGGCGCTCTATGTGTGATCGACATGATCTCAGGGCGCGGGCTCTGGGCGCATTGGCCCGGCCTCGCCCTTCTGACAGCTTGGTTGTTCCAAGCAGCACCCCTTTGGCCCAACACTCGGTTCAGCCCAGCCATGCTCCGTGGCACAGTTGTTGTCGCAGCGCTGGTGCTCATCAACCTCTTTTCCTGGGATGGATACTTTTGGGCCATCTGGCCGGCAGGCGCTTTAGGGTTTGCTGCGCTGATGCGTCGGACTCGCAAGCGCACCTGACCCTCCTAAACAACTCAAATGATGTCCCACCTCCGAAGCTCCGGTGGGCAGTGTTTGCGTGCAATAACGAATTTTCCGCAGTGCGGAAATACATTCCACATATTGACAGATCGCCCCGAATCCCGTCTCCTAGTCATAAGTGAAACTAAATTTCGCATTGCGGAATTATTTGACAAGCATGGGTTGGGAGCCGGTCACATGATTTCTAGAATTCTCAAACTCGAAGACGGTGTGGGCTGCGAATTTGGCCTCTCCAAATGGGTTAAAATCGATCAAGCCATGATCGACGCCTTTGCCAAGGCCACCGGCGACGCGCAATCCATCCACACAGATCCAGACGCCGCCAAGGACACGCCTTACGGCAGCACAGTGGCCCCTGGCTTCCTGACGCTCTCTCTGCTCAGCCAGATGATCGCCGATGCGGTGCCGCGCACTGAAGCCGAAAGCGCCGGCATCAACTACGGATTTGATCGCGTGCGCTTTGTCGCCCCGGTGAAAGCGGGTGCCGAAATTCGCGGCCGCTTCACTCTTGCAAAATACTCCGAGCCACAACCCGGCGTGATCGAAATGCAATGGAATGTGACTGTCGAAATCAAAGGCGAGGACAAACCCGCTCTGGTCGCGCAATGGAAAAACCTGCGCTTTGAACAGGGCGTGGAGACCTACGCGCAGGCCAGCTAAATCGCGCAATTCGCACCTTCGCAAAACAGCCGCGATACAGACGTGAAAAATCAGGACTTTTAGACATGCGTGACGCCCTTATTGTCTCCACCGCCCGAACGCCTATTGGCAAAGCCTACCGCGGTGCGTTCAACAACACCCAGGCCCAGGAACTGATCGGCCATGCGGTTTCTCACGCGGTCTCACGCGCTGGATTGGAAGGCCACGAAGTCGAAGACTGCATCATTGGCGCCGCGCTTCAGCAAGGCGCTACAGGTGGGAACATCGCCCGTCAGGCTGTAATCCGCGCAGGGCTTCCGGTAAGCGTTGCCGGCATGTCTCTGGACCGTCAATGTGCCTCCGGCTTGATGGCCATCGCCACGGCTGCCAAGCAGGTCGTGCACGATGGCATGGACGTCGCGATTGGTGGCGGCGTGGAGTCCATCTCTCTGGTGCAAAACGACAAAATGCGCATGGACCGCCGCGTTGATCCGTGGATCAAAGCACACAAACCGGCTCTCTACATGTCCATGTTAGAGACCGCTGAGATCGTCGCCGCCCGCTACGGCGTGACCCGCGAAGATCAAGACGCTTATGCGCAGCAATCCCAACACCGCACCGCCGCTGCGCAGGCGGCAGGCAAGTTTGACGACGAGATTGTCACGCTGACCTCAACCATGGGTGTGATGGACAAAGAGACCAAAGAGATCTCCTTTCAAGAGATTACGCTTGAGAAAGACGAAGGCAATCGCCCCTCCACCACCTTGGAGAACTTGCAAGGTCTGAACCCGGTATTCAAGGACGGACAGCAAGTCAAAGAAGGCCAACACATAACCGCAGGCAACGCCTCCCAACTGTCAGACGGCGCCTCCGCCTCGGTGATCATGGAAGCCAAAGTGGCTGAAAAACAAGGGCTTGAGCCATTGGGGCGCTATGTTGGCGTGATGGCCGCCGGGCTAGAGCCAGATGAAATGGGCCTCGGCCCGATCCACGCCGTGCCAAAACTGCTCAAAGCCCACGGCCTGAGAATGGACGACATTGGCCTCTGGGAACTCAACGAGGCCTTTGCCTGTCAGGTGCTGCACTCCGCCCGCGTGCTGGGTATTCCCAACAAGATCTTAAACGTCAACGGTGGCGCAATTTCCATCGGCCACCCCTACGGCATGTCCGGCGCCCGCATGGTTGGCCACGCCCTAATAGAAGGCAAACGCCGCGGCGCAAAATATGTCGTCTGCACCATGTGCGTCGGCGGCGGCATGGGCGCTGCGGGTCTCTTCGAGGTTCTCTAACCTCCTGCGCTAGAAAGACAAAAGGCGGCCCACTATGGCTGCCTTTCTACTTCTGACACAGAGTTCACCTCTTGGTGACCTGGGGTCCAAAGCCAAACTTGCACGGCTATATTGCCTCCAACATAGGAGGAACACACATGCTCACACGCCGCGCCGCTCTTGGCCTTTTGGCCGCCGCCCCGTTTGCCTACGCCCTCACCCCTCACCGCGCGCTCGCCCGCGAGCCGGAGGTGTTCCAAAACCCGATCGCGATCAACGGCTATGACCCGGTAGCCTATTTCACCGAAGAAAAACCGGTCGAAGGCTCCCCCGCCAACTTGGCCGACTGGAACGGTGCGACCTGGCGCTTTGCCTCAGCCCAGAACGCAGCAAAGTTCCAGGCCAACCCGGAGACTTATGCGCCGCGTTTTGGCGGATACTGCGCCTATGCCGCCTCCAAAGGCTACCTCGTGCCGACAATCCCCGAGGCCTGGACCATCCACGAGGACGTGCTTTATCTGAACGCCAGCTTGCGCGCGCAAGAACTCTGGCGTCAGGACATCCCCGGCAACATCGAAAAAGGCCTCGCCAACTGGCCGGACATCTTAGGCTAACAAAAAAGCGCGCCACCACCGGCGCGCCTTTTCGTCTTAGGTCCATAACTTAAGCCGCATAGTCTTTCATCACTTGGCTCAGGTGATAGTCCGTATCGCCCAGCTGCGCATCGAGCATAATCAACCGTTTGGCATAGTGGCTCACCGCATACTCCCAGGTCATGGCAATCCCGCCATGCATCTGAATGCTCTCTTCCGCCACCAAACGCGCCGCACGGCCAATCATATTCTTGGCCATAGAAGAATAGCGACTTGCGTCCTCGCCGCCCAGTTCGGCGGCGGCCTTAATCGTGATCGACCGCGCCTGCTCAATCGCGGTTAACATGTCTACTGCACGGTGTTGCAGCACCTGAAACTTGCCAATCGGAACGCCAAATTGCTTGCGCTGCTTGAGGTAGTCCACCGTCGTGGCATGTGCCACGTCCATCGCGCCCACTGCCTCGGCACAGAGAGCAACAATCCCTGCGTTTACAGCGTCTTCCAGCGCCGCCTCGGCCTCTGCCAAGATCAACGTGGCAGGCGTGTCATCAAGCAACACTTCCGCCGCGCCACCGCCGTCCATCATGCCGTAGCCGGTCACATTGGCATCGCTTGCGTTGACCGCAAAAACACCCAATCCGTCGCCATATTTCGCAGCCACAAGGATCGCATCCGCCGCCTGCCCGCCATAAACCGTGGACTTGCGCCCCGACAAAGCGAACTCGTCGCCCTTTGCCATAGCCACCGTGGCGATTTGGTCAAGTTCGTAGGGCGCATCAATCTCCGTGATCGCGACCGCATATTTGCTCGCCCCAGTCAGCAACCCCTCCTGATCTGCCCCTGCCGCTGCCAAAATCCGCGAAGCCATCAGCGCCCCTAGAACAGGCTCAGGACACAGCGCTTTGCCAAGCGCCTCAAACACAACGGAAACATCAAATCCACTGCCCCCCATGCCGCCAGCCTCTTCCGGCGCCAGCGCATAAAGAGCACCGAGTTCCACCAACTGATCCCACAGCGCGGGATCATGATACGGCGCCTCATAAGCCACCTTGATGCGGTGCTCGACGGGGTATTGTTCACTCAAGAACCGCCCCAACGTATCCGCCAACATCTGGCGATCTTCGGTCAGATTAAAGTCCATCTCAAAGCTCCAGCATGGTTTTTGTCACGATGTTGCGCTGGATCTCATTGGACCCACCAAAAATCGAGGTTTTGCGATTGTTGAAATACCGCGCCGCATTGTGCTCGGTGTCAGTTGGGCCAAACATCAGATTGCCCTCAGTGACATGTCCCGGGAACGGTGCTGCCGCTGGACCCAAGGCTCGCCGCGCAAGGTCTTTGAGTTCCTGATTGATCACTGTGCCTTTGATTTTCAACAACGAGGTTTCCGGCCCCGGCGCGCCCTGTTCCTGTGCTTTGAACAACATCCGCAGATTGGTGATTTTCATCGCCTCAAGATCAATCTCCGCCTGCGCTATCCGTGCCGCAAACAACGGATCTTCAATCAGTGGCTTGCCCCCACGCATCGTTTGGCGGGCAATCGCTTTCACTTCTGCCAGCGCCTGCATAGAGAAGCCCACGCCCGCAATGCCGGTCCGTTCATGAGACAGCAGGAATTTTGCGATGGTCCAGCCTTTGTTTTCCTCCCCAACGAGGTTGCCAATCGGCACCCGCACATCGGTGAAAAACACCTCATTCACCTCATGCCCGCCTTCGATCAGTTTGATCGGGCGCACCTCAATCCCCGGCGTCGCCATATCCACAAGGATAAAGCTGATACCAGCCTGTTGCTTTACATCGGGATCAGTTCGACACAGGCAGAAAATCCAATCCGCATGTTGCCCCAAGGTGGTCCAGGTCTTTTGACCATTGATGACCCACGCATCGCCATCACGCTCGGCCTTGGTCTTGAGTGAGGCCAAGTCGGACCCTGCCCCGGGTTCCGAATACCCCTGACACCACCAATCCGTACCGTCCAGAATGCGCGGCAGGTAATGATCCTGCTGTTCTTTGGAGCCAAATTTGATCAGCACCGGCCCCAGCATATTAAGGCCAAAGGGCACAATGCGCGGCGCATAGGCACGACAGCATTCTTCCTCAAAAATATGCTTCTGCACCGGGCTCCATCCTGGTCCACCAAACTCTTTGGGCCAGATCGTCGCCAACCAACCGCGCGTGTTCAGGATGGCGTGCCATTCTTCCATCATCGCCTTGGTCAGCTCCCCTCCACAGCGCACCGCACTGGCAATCTCTTCCGGCAGGTGCTCGGCGAGAAACGCCCGCACCTCATCGCGAAACGTCAAGTCTTCTTTAGAATAACTCAGGTCCATGGCGTCACTTCCCCTTGTTCAAATCGGCGAACGTCGTACCATCCTCGGCCATTTTTAGAAGCAGCGCAGGCACTTGCCAGTAATGCGCATCCTCTTGAGCATAGGCCTCAATACGTTTCACCAACTCCGCCGCGCCAATGGTGTCGGCATAGTGCAGCGGCCCGCCACGAAAGCGCGGGAAGCCATAGCCAGACAGGAATACCACATCCACATCCACAGGTCGCAGCGCGATGCCATCTTCAACCACCCGCGCGGCCTCTGAAATCATCGCTGTCATGTAGCGGTCCACGATCTCTTCGTCGCTGAAGTGGCGCGGCGTGACACCTGCTTTGGACCGCTCTTCATCGATGATGGCGTTCAGGTCTGGATTCTCTAGCGTCTCGCGACCTTCATAGACAAAGTAGCCTTTGCCCGTCTTGCGCCCATTCCACTCGTTTTCGCTCAGCCGGTCAGCAATTGCGCCACTATAGCGCTCCTCCGCCGGACGGGTTGCCTCACGCCGCTTGCGGGTCATGTAGCCGATGTCCAACCCGGCCAGATCGCCCACACGGTGCGGCCCCATGGCAAAGCCAAACCCTTCCAGCGCCTTATCCACCTGATCCGGATGCGCCCCATCCAGCACCAAATAGCTCGCAGTTTTCAGGTAATGGCCGAGAATACGGTTGCCGATGAACCCATCACAGACCCCGGCCCGAACAGCCACTTTGCGCATCTTCTTAGCCAGCGCAAAGCCCGTCGCCACAACCTCCGGCGCGGTCTTCTCACCCACAACCACCTCAAGCAGCTTCATGATGTGTGCAGGCGAGAAGAAGTGCAGCCCCAACACATCTTGCGGCCGCTTGGTCATCGCCGCGATCTCATCAACGTCAAGGTAAGAGGTGTTGGACGCCAGCACCGCACCCTCTTTGCAAATCGCGTCCAGCTTGGTGAAGATCTCCTTCTTGATCTCCATCTTCTCAAACACGGCCTCGATCACCAGATCGACTTGCGCAAGGCTCTCCATCTCTGTGGAGGCTGTTAGGTTCGCCAGCGCCGCGTCACGCTTTTCCGCGCTCATCTTGCCGCGCTTCACCGCGCCGTCCAGATTGCCGGTGATGGTCGCCACACCGCGATCCAATCCCTCTTGCGAAACCTCGATCAGTGTCACTGGCAGCCCCGCCATCAAAGCTGACGTCGAAATGCCGGAACCCATTGTCCCGCCGCCGATCACGCCCACACTGGCAAT
This sequence comes from Shimia sp., assembly GCA_024224295.1. Classification (GTDB taxonomy): domain Bacteria; phylum Pseudomonadota; class Alphaproteobacteria; order Rhodobacterales; family Rhodobacteraceae; genus Shimia. Next base: position 64,440 of record JAAENN010000282.1, read on the forward strand.
GTCGCGCTGCTGCGCCTTCTTCTCAGGGATATTCGCAACGGCCCGCTCGCCAAAGAAGGCGTGGATCAAACCCTTGGACTGCGGCGAGGGCAAACACTCCATGAACCGCGCCCGCTCAAACGCCAGCCCGTCTTTGAAATCCCCGGTCGAGGCCGCCACGCATTCCACGCATTTCTGCGGCGAGATCAGATGCGGATGCTTCTTCTGCACCGCTGCCATAGTGGCCTCAATCGCTGCATCATCCGGCGTTGTGGTCAACTCACCAGTCCGGCGCGTTGCCAGCGTCCCCGCCACTACATCCTTCGCCGCCGCCAAAGCCACATCGCGTGGTTCACCCTCGTCGATGCGATCCACAAGCCCCATCGCCAACGCGTCTTTCGCCGGTACATGGCGACCCGACAGGATCAAGTCCAATGCATTGGGAATGCCTGCCAAACGGGGCGCACGCTGTGTGCCACCGGCCCCCGGCAGAATCCCCAACAGAACCTCCGGCAAACCAACCTTCGCCGTCGGAACAGCCACCCGGGCATGACAGCCCATCGCGGTTTCCAATCCACCGCCCAGCGCCGTGCCATGGATCATCGCCACAATCGGCGTACCGTTATCCTCAAGGATATTACAGACCTCGGGCAAGCCGGGCTCCAGAGGAGGCTTACCAAACTCAGTAATGTCCGCGCCGGCAATGAACGTCCGCCCTGCGCAGTAAAGACCAATCGCCTTCGCTGAACCCGCCGCCTTGATCTCCTCAAGGGCATCGACAATGCCTTGACGCACTGCAACGCCACTGGCGTTCACCGGCGGGTTGTTGATGCAGATCAGCGCCACATCTTCCACAAATTCCACGGTGACCTTTTTCTCTCCCATCGTGAGCCTCCCTCGCATACATATGTTGACCACAGTCTAAGGCGGCTTCGGTCACGCGAACATCTGTTTCGCCCCCCTGCAGCAAAAAACGACGCGACGACACTTGCGCAAAATTTCCCGCTGCAAACTCGCAAAGCCACGCTAGGCTACCTTACGCCCCACGCGGACATGCAAGACCAAAGGACGGCACCATGCCCCACCCCAACGCCCGCATCCCGGATTTCTGGCCCACCGGCAAAGACTGGACCTTTGAACGGCCAGATCAACCGATTGATGTCAGCATGGATGAGGCCGTGGCCAAATGGAGTGACCGCATTGCCGTGACCTACAACGGCGCTGACTACACTTACCGTGACATCGCCGCACACGTGACCGCGCTTACAGGCTACCTGCAACACGTTGGCCTGACCAAAGGCGATCGTGTACTGCTCTACACCCAGAATTGCCCGCAATACATCATCAGCTTCTTTGCCGTCCTGCGCGCGGGTGGCGCAGTGGTGCCTGTGAACCCGATGAACAAACAGGCCGAAATCGATTATCTCGTCGCAGACACCGGTGCCAAAATCGCCATCTGCGCGCTGGAGCTGTCTGAGCACATTTTGCCTGCTCTCAAACGCGGCGATCTTACTACCCTGATCGGCACCCGCATGACCGATATGGGCCGTGACGACTTCGACCTGACCCCGCCCAATCTGGCGCAGGCGATGTCCGAACAAGATGGCGAAACTCTTGGCATCACCAGCTACCAATCCGCGCTGGACGCAGGCCATGTGCCCGCGCAACGCGCCACCACCAGCGATGACCTCGCGGTCATTCCGTACAGCTCCGGCACAACCGGCCAGCCCAAAGGTTGTATGCACACCCACCGCACATTTTTGGCGTCACTCTACGCTAGCGTGATCTGGAATCCGCCACATGAAGACACCGTGCACCTCGCCGCGCTACCGTTTTTCCACGTCACCGGCATGGTCGGCGGCATGTGCGCACCGATCCTGACCGGCGGGCGCAATGTGATCCTGCCGCGCTGGTCCTCCAAATTGGCCGCAGGTCTGATCCAACGCTATAAAATCTCCCGCTGGCGCTCGATTGCGACCATGGCGATTGATTTGGTGAACGACCCGGATTTTGACAGCTATGACCTCTCTACCTTGGAGATGATCGGCGGCGGCGGCGCGGCCATGCCAGACGCCATTGCCAAACGGCTCAAAGACATGACCGGTCTGGACTACATCGAGGGCTATGGCCTGTCGGAAACCATGGCTGCTACCCACATCAATCCCATCGATACCCCCAAGCGCCAATGCCTTGGTCAGCCAATTTATGAAGTCGACAGCCGTGTGCTGGAGATTGGAGGCAACACCGAATTGCCCCACGGCGAAGTGGGTGAAATTGTCATGCACGCCCCGCAGAACTTCACCGGCTACTGGCAACGCCCGGAGGCCACCGCCGAGGCTTTTGTGGAGATCGACGGCGTGCCGTTCTTCCGCTCCGGTGACATCGGGTATCGCGACGCAGACGGCTATTTCTTCATGGTTGACCGCGTGAAACGCATGGTCAACGCGGCCGGCTTCAAAGTCTGGCCTGCCGAGATCGAGATGCTGATGCTGCACCATCCCGAGATTGCCGAATGCTGCGTGGTCGGCGCCAAAGACGACCGACGCGGCGAATGTGTAAAAGCCTTTGTGGTGCCTCAAACAGAGGCCCGCGACACACTCTCCGAGGACGCTATCATCACGTGGTGCAAAACCCAGATGAGCGCCTACAAATGTCCCACCATTGTAGAATTCATCGACGCGCTGCCGAAATCCGGCGTCGGCAAGGTCTTGTGGAAAGAGCTCTCATGACGCATAGAAAATTCCACCATGCGGAAATAGACACGATCCAATGAGAAAACGCACACCCGTCGCCAGCGACACCCCAGCCCCCGAAACAGACCGCCAGTTTGTGACTGCCCTGTCGCGCGGGTTGGATGTGTTGCGCTGCTTTCGCCCCCGCGACCGCGCGGGTCTGTCCAATCGCGACATCGCAGACCGCACCGGACTGCCCAACTCGACCATTTCGCGCCTGACCTACACCCTGCTGCAAACCGGTTACTTGCTCTATGACGAGCAAACCGGCCGCTACCGTATTGGCGTGCCTGCGCTGAGCCTTGGCTTTTCTTGTCTTGGATCCTTACCCATCCGCGACGCCGCGAAAGACCACATGCAGCGCCTTGCGGATTATGCAGGGGACGGCGTGCAAGTGGCCCTTGGCGCGCGCGATGACCATACCGTAACCTACCTTGCCTGCGCCCGAGCGGACCACGGCATGATGTCCCTGCAACTGGGCGTCGGTTCGCGTATTTCACTGGCCCGCTCCGCCATGGGCCGCGCCTATATCGCCGGATGCAAAGCGGATGAGCGTGCCGAAATTCTTGAGACATTGGCCGAACACCACGGCCCAGAGCGTTGGCCTGCCATTCTTGACGGCATCAACGCAGCTGCCGCGCAGATCGCCGATAAGGGCTTTTACGTGAACTACGGCGACTGGCACGAGGGTGTGCATTCCCTTGCCGTACCCTTCCCAATGGGCAGCGAAGCGGCGCCCGACATGGCCCTCAACCTCGGCGGCCCCGCGCCTTTCCTCACCAAAGATCGCATGGAAAATGACCTCGGCCCGCGCCTCTTAGAAATCGCCAAGGCCCTGCGCCTGCACGCCACCCAAATCTAAAACCGCTTGACGCTTACCTGATCGCACCCCACCGTGACCGTCGCACTTTTGGGGAGGCATCATCATGGTCAAGATCACAGCCAAGGACATCGACGCCTATCAGCAGGACGGCGTTTTCCTGATCCGCGGTTTGTTGGCGGATCACGTCGAGACCCTGCGCAAAGGTGTCGAGCGCAATCTGACAGAGCCCGGCCCCTACGCGTCTAACAACGAAAAAGCAGGCCAAACCGGCCGCTTCTTTGACGATTACTGCAACTGGCAGCGCATCCCGGAGTTCCAAGAGGTGGTCGAAACCTCCGACGCCGCAGAGGTCGCCGCACAGCTAATGCAATCCAACACAGTCCAGATGTTCCACGACCACGTACTGGTGAAAGAACCTGGCACTTCCATGGCAACACCCTGGCACACCGATGGGCCGTATTATTTCGTTGAAGGCCAACAAAACATCAGCTTCTGGTCGCCGCTTGATCCGGTCAAAGACGCCACCCTGCGTATGGTCGCGGGCAGCCACAAATGGGAAAAACCGGTCCTGCCCACCCGCTGGGTCAGCGAGGAAAGCTTTTTCCCCGACGAAGACATTTACATGCCGATCCCTGACCCGGACGCCGAAGGCATGCGCGTTTTGGAGTGGGAGATGGAACCCGGCGACGCCGTGGCCTTCAACTACCACATCCTGCACGGCGCCCGTGGCAACACCGCCACCGACCGCCGCCGCGCCTTTTCCCTGCGATTGCTTGGTGATGATGCCCGCTATGTGGAACGTCCCGGCCCCACCTCACCGCCGTTCCCCGGCCACAACATGATAGAGGGCCAAAAGCTGCGCGAAGACTGGTTCCCAAGGTTGTGGCCACGCCGTTGAAACAATCCTAGGCATTTGTTCAAAAAGCGATATTCTCGTCAAAGGTTTGTCAGGACTTCTCTGCAACCCTGCCGCAAGACAGAATTAGGAACGCGACACGATGAAGTTTTTTGCCGTCGGCCTTTTGGCCTTCACCGCCAACACCTCCCCCCCGGCGCAAGCGCCATCCAACAGTACACCGCCGCCAGCCCCAACCCCCATTGAAAGCGGGTTCTGGGAATACGGCTCTTGGCGCGTTTTTGCAGAAACCATCGACACCGGCGAAGATTTGCGCCGCACCTGCACCGCGCTCACCGGCGGCGACGGCGAGCCTTCCCTGAGCATCGAAATCAGCAACGGCGACGGCGGGCCTCCTGACTTCTTCCCAGGTGTATCAATCAGCGAGCACGCCATTCGCGGCTATCCCACCGTGATGCAGGACGGACAAGCTGTCTACATTCGCTTTGATGACGAAGACAGCATGGACGCCGTGGTCACCGGATATTTTGACGAAGACGGGTTTGCCCACGCCTTTTTCCGCTTTGACCACCCCGACAGTCAATGGGTGCTGCGCGCCATGCGCAAAAACCACCAACTGGATGCGGTTGTGGGCGGACATGTGTTTTCCAGCTTCTTTTTGGACGGCTTCACCGCGGCCTATGTGAAAGCCATGGACGAATGCGGTTTTTCGGGCGCAGGCGTCGTCGATTGATCCCCGCCTGCCCTCTTTTGCTCTAACCTTTCCGGAGACACTGTCTTGAAAAAATACATCGCTGGCCTGTTGGCCTGCCTCGCAGCCCCGGTCTCCGCCGAAGGCTATTGGACTTACGGCGCGTGGCAGGTCTACGCCGAGACCGTGAATGCGGGTAATTACCTGCACCTGAACTGCACCGCCTACACAGGCGGCAACGGCGATCCTCTTGTGCGCATTTCAATCACCAGCACCGAAGTCGGACCTCCGGCAAATTTTCCAACGGTCTATATTCAGGAAAACGCGCCACGCGGCTACGCCACCGCCATGCGCGAGGGCCAAAACGTGGCCTTGGTGGTTGACGATTACTGGGACTACAACACCCGAGCCCACAGCTATTATGACGGTGACGGCATCTTGCAGGCATATGCCGGGGTTGGTCATCCGGACAGCCTCTATGCCATGCGCGCCATGCGCCAAGGGAGCAACATGTCGGTGTACATCGATGGGATGCCCTACATTCATGTCGACCTGCGCGGCTTCACCGCCGCCTACGTCAAGGCTATGGATGAATGCGGCCATCCGAGCATGGGTGTTTTGTAAACAAACAAAAAAACGGCCCCGACAATTTTGCCGAGGCCGTTTCAAAACTCTCTGGATCACTTCACCCGTTGGCGAGCTGATCCTTTACCATAGGGCCGACTTTGCCAAAATCCATCTGGCCCGTGTATTTCGCCTTCAGAGCGCCCATGACTTTGCCCATGTCACGGATTGAGGCCGCGCCGACCTCCGCCACCGCCACTTTCACCGCTTCGACAATCTCGTCATCGCTGAGCTGTTTGGGCAAAAATTCTTCGATGATGGTGATCTCGGCCAGTTCCCGCTCGGCCAAATCTAAGCGGCTACCTTCTTCATAGGTGCGAGCACTTTCCTGACGCTGTTTCACCATCTTGGCGAGAATCGACAAGATATCTGCATCCGACACGCCGCTGCCGCCCTCATCGCCTTCGCCACGGGCCGCAATGTCACGATCCTTGATCGCAGCCATGATCAGACGCAAGGTGGAAAGCCGGTCCGCCGCCCGGTCACGCATCGCTTGTTTCAGCGCGCTGTTGATGTCTTCTCTGAGTGCCATTCTTCTTGCCAATTGCTGTCAAACATAAGCATGCGACTTTATATAAACGCCTGCCGACTCGCAACCATCGCGTTTTTTGATCAAACCCTTTAAAATAAGGGGTCACTGAGAACACACATCTGCTTGACGCCCGCGACGCGCCGACATATGCATCGGCCAATTTGCCAGCCGGAGACTCGCCCATGACCGCCTCGACCCCCGATCACCCGACCGCCTGCCTCGCTCTTGCTGACGGCACCCTGTTTTACGGACGTGGCTTTGGCGCCACCGGCGAAACAGTGGCGGAGCTCTGCTTTAACACCGCCATGACCGGTTACCAGGAAATCATGACCGACCCGTCTTACGCCGGCCAAGTCGTGACCTTCACTTTCCCCCACATCGGCAACACCGGTGTAAACCCGGAAGATGACGAAACCGCCGATCCGGTGGCTGAGGGTATGGTTGTAAAATGGGATCCGACAGAGCCGTCCAACTGGCGCTCTGTAAGCACCCTGTCTGACTGGCTTGCCTCCCGGAACCGTATCGCCATTGGTGGCATCGATACCCGCCGTCTGACCCGCGCGATCCGCCAGCAAGGCGCGCCGCACGTGGCACTGGCTCACAACCCGGATGGTGAGTTTGACACCGAGGCGCTTGTGGGCAAAGCCCGCGCCTTCTCTGGTCTGGAAGGTCTGGATCTGGCCAAAAAAGTCACCTGCGCGCAAAGCTACCACTGGAACGAAATGCGGTGGGCTTGGCCGGATGGCTACCCAAAGCTGACCGAGCCAAAGCACAAGGTTGTGGCCGTCGACTTCGGCGCCAAGCGCAACATCCTGCGCTGCTTGGCTTCTGTGGGCTGTGACGTGACTGTCCTGCCAGCCACCGCCACCGCCGAAGAGGTACTCGCGCACAATCCGGATGGCGTCTTCTTGTCCAACGGACCAGGCGACCCGGCCGCAACCGGCGAATACGCCGTACCAATGATCCAAGATGTGCTGAAAGCCGACATTCCGGTGTTTGGCATCTGCCTTGGCCACCAGATGCTGGCGCTGGCGCTGGGTGCAAAGACCGTGAAAATGAACCACGGCCACCACGGCGCGAACCATCCGGTGAAAGACCATGACACCGGCAAGGTGGAAATCACCTCGATGAACCACGGCTTCGCGGTGGATGCGCAGACCCTGCCTGACGGTGTGGTCGAATCCCACGTGTCCCTGTTTGACGGCTCCAACTGTGGCATCCGTCTTGCGGACCGCCCGGTGTTCTCCGTGCAGCACCACCCGGAGGCCTCCCCGGGTCCACAAGACAGCTTTTACCTGTTTGAAAACTTTGCCGCTGCCATGACCGCACGCGCCTGAGCAACAGGTCCGGAAATCCCGACGTATGGCGACGCACCCGCCATACGTTAACTTTGCATTAACCATACGCGCGCAACCTGTAACGCACTCCTTGCTTGCTGGTGAACGCGATGAACGGCCCACAACTGCAAAGACACCCCAAACGCACCAAACAAAAACACGTTGCCCGACTGTCTTTTGCCCGCACGCTGATTGAACGCAATCTCGTGACCCCATGGCAGCTGTTCTGGGCCCTTCAGCGGCAATCCCATTGGGACGCGCATCTGTCAGAGATCTTAAAGGCCCGCGATTGGGTCTCAGCTCAGGACTTGCACACGTTACAAGCCCAGACACAGGATTTGCGGCAAGTCGACCTGACCCGCACCCCACCATCGCACGAAGCCGCAGATCTCTTACCGCCTAAGTTTTGCTTGAAACACAACGTGGTCCCTTGGACGCGGATCGGCAAAACTGTCATACTCGTCACCGGCAGACCCCACAATTTAGCAACGTTGCGCGCTGCTTTACCTCCGCACTTGCAGGACGCTCTCTTCGCGCTCAGCGCAGAGCACGCCATAGAAGAATACGTTACCCTGCATCACCGGCGGTCCTTGACCAACGCCGCCGAAAAGGCCGTAGAACGGCATGAGAGCTGTCGCAGCTTTGATTTTGCTCAATCCTTGGGTATGGGACTGTCAATTGGAGTTGCCTGCTTTCTGATGCTTATGGCAATTCCGATCCCCCATCTCGGCCTCTACATTCTATCGATCTGGACCGTTGCAACTCTGCTGGCAACAACCGGCCTGCGGTGCGTCGCACTTGCATGTCACTTCCGCCCCACCAGCAGAGCGCCACCAACGCCTGGTTTGATATGGTCCAACAGCACTCAATTGGTGCTGCCAGCCCATCTCACCCGCAAAGGCAGGCGTGCACGCCTGCCCCGTATTTCAATGCTGGTGCCACTTTACAAAGAAACAGCAATTGCCTCGGCCCTGATTACCCGATTAACACGACTCTCTTACCCACAGGCTCTATTGGATGTTGTGCTGGTTCTTGAGGAGAAGGATCACCTCACCCGCGACACGCTGTCCCGCTCGCGATTGCCCCGCTGGATGCACGTGGTCGAGGTTCCCAGCGGATCCGGCATCACAACCAAACCCCGCGCCCTGAACTATGCCCTGCCTTTTTGCCGTGGCGACATTATCGGCATATGGGATGCAGAAGACGCACCAGCACCGGACCAATTGGAACATGTCGCCCACCATTTTGCACACGCTCCGCCGGAGGTCGCTTGCCTGCAAGGCGTCTTGGACTACTACAACCCCTACACCAACTGGCTATCACGTTGTTTTGCCATCGAATATGCCGCGTGGTTTCGCCTTTTGCTCCCCGCACTCCGGCGACTTGGCTTTGCGATTCCATTGGGCGGCACCACGCTTTTCCTACGGCGCAACGTGATCGAAAAGGTTGGCGGCTGGGACAGTCACAACGTCACCGAAGACGCCGATTTAGGTATGCGACTGGCCCGCCGCGGATACCGTACCGAGCTGATCCCCACAGTGACCTACGAGGAGGCAAACTGCCAAATGATCGCCTGGGTGCGGCAAAGATCCCGGTGGCTGAAAGGCTACATGGCCACTTATCTGGTTCATATGCGCAGCCCACGGCGCCTTCTGAAAGAACTGGGGGCCCGGCAGTTTATCGGGTTTCAGCTCTTGTTCCTTTGCACCATTAGCCAGTTTCTGCTGGCACCTTTTCTTTGGTGGTTATGGGGCGCCGCCCTTGGACTCCCACACCCTCTGTCAGATAAGGTCCATTCCGATTTTCTTATTATGCTAACAGCCACGCTGGTGCTCGCCGGATCCGTGAATGGCGCGATCTGGATTGTTGCCGTACACCAAACCAACCGCCCGCGTCTCTATCCATGGATCCCATCCATGCTGCTCTATTTTCCGCTGGCAACACTAGCAGCTTACAAAGGGCTACTGGAAATCGTCATGGCGCCGTTTTACTGGGACAAAACCACTCACGGGAAAACCACAGAGGCCACAGACCACAGCCTCTCTTCCGCAAAACACTAACAGCAGGCTACTCAGAGTTCTCTTGCTTCAGGCGGGTCACAAACGCCGTGGAAATATGCGCCCGCAACGCCGCATCCGCAGCCGCACCGTCCCGCGCGGCAATCGCATCCACAATGGCTTGGTGCTCCACCAGGGTATCTTCGCCACGACCTTCCACCGCAATCGACGTGGTCGCCATAAGCGCCATTGACCGGTGCACCAGATCAAGTTGCTGCATCAAATAGCGGTTATGACTCGCCAGGTGGATCTGCTTATGAAACCGACGGTTGGACCGCGCCAAAGCCGATGGATCATCCACCCGCGCCTTATCCGCAACCACCATATCCTGCAAAACTTTGACCTCTTCGGTGGTGGCATGATGCGCCGCCAACCGTGCCGCCAAACCTTCCAGTTCGCCACGCACCACATACAGTTCCGCCATCTGGTTGTGATCCAGTGAGTTCACAATCAGGCTGCGCCCGTCCCGCGCCAGAAGCGATTGCGTCTCCAAGCGTTGTAACGCTTCTCGCACAGGGGTGCGCGACATGCCAAATTTCTCTGCCAAATCGCTCTCAACCAAACGGTCCCCCGGTTTATACACCCCTACATCAATCGCTTCCAAAATCAGCGTATAGGCGTCTTTGTTCGGGCGTGTCGTCTGCGACATGTGGCGCGATCCTTTCTTGCAACATTGGTCAGACTACGCACTGCGCCCAGTGATGCAACCCCAACGGATCGTCTCCCGCTGTTTTCCCCGTTGCGCCACCTCCTTGTGCCGCGTATCACGGCTTCATGCCAAAGCAGTCTTTCTCACATGTCTCCACCTGGGTGTTCGATCTCGACAACACCCTCTACCCACCTGAATGCCGTCTGTTTGATCAGATCGAAGTGAAGATGACGGAGTATGTGATGAACGCCCTAGGTGTGGACCGCCCCAAGGCGGACCAGTTGCGCCACGAGTATTGGGCCCAGTACGGCACAACGCTCACCGGGCTAATGCGCGAACACGATGTCGATCCGGCACCGTATCTGATTGATGTGCACGATATCTCGCTCGACCACATGCAGGTCGACCACATGCTGGCGCAATACATCAAAGAGCTGCCCGGCCGCCGCATTGTTTACACCAACGGCACCGCGCCTTATGCCGAACGCGTGCTGGCCTCTCGCGGGTTGGATGGCCTGTTCGATGCGATTTACGGTGTGGAACACGCCAATTTCCTACCCAAGCCGGAGCGTGCAGCCTTCGAAACCATCTTTGAGAAAGACGGCGTGAACACCAAAACTGCGGCCATGTTCGAAGACGACGCCCGCAACCTGCAAGCCCCGCACGACATGGGCATGCGCACTGTGCACGTCGCGCCCGAAGCGCTGGATCATGACCACATCCACTTCCACACCGATGACTTGCCGTCCTTCCTCTCAAAGCTAAGCTAAAAGTCGGGTCGGGCATCTGGTCGCACTGCGACAACCTGCCAGTTTTAAAGATGCGGCGCAGATGCATATCTGTCTCACGCGACAGGAGAGCCTTTCCGGCAGGTCTGAAAGATCGGGGGAGCGCGGCAGTGTCGTGTCCCACAGTGCTATCTATTAGCGTCATCCTCCCTGTTCCCCGCCCTTCACCAGCGCGGGCCCTGTAAAGGACTGCCATTATGAGCCTCGCCTCTGCGTCTGACATTTCCACCCCAAAAACCAAAACCAAATTGGACCCGGCCACCTGGGTTTGGGCCGGCATCGCCCTGCTGGTCGCGCTCTGGGGCACCTCGATTGCCATGTTTGGAGTCCCCGGCTTGTACATGCCTGCCGTGGCCTTGGTCCCGGTGATCTACCTCGCTCTAATCCTGATTTCGCGAGGGTGACATTTCATCCCCTTGGAACCGGTCTACACCAAGCGTAAGGTGCCGCGCAGGAGGCATTGCCATGACTGAGACGACCCAAGTGGACATCCTGATTTCCGGCGGCGGCATAGCCGGATTGACTGCTGCCGCTGCCTTTGGCACTGCTGGATTTTCTGTGCAATGCGTCGACCCTACGCCCCCCGTGACCGAGCGGGACGCCGCCGGAGCCGACATGCGCACAACGGCCTTCCTGCAACCGGCCCGCGCGTTGCTCGAAGAGGCTGGCCTCTGGCAACGCCTCGATGCCCACGCCGCCCCGCTGCAAATCATGCGCATCGTGGACGCAGGCGGCGAAGTGGCAGAACCCCGCATCGTGAAAAACTTTGACGCCTCCGACATTTCGGATCAGCCCTTTGGCTGGAATCTACCGAACTGGCTGCTACGCCGCGAGATGATCGCCCGACTGGAAGACCTGCCCAACGTCGATCTGCGCATGGGTTGTGGCACCACCACACTCTTCACCCGCACACATGAGGCCCGCGTGGGCCTGTCCGATGGCAGTCAAACCCGCGCCCGTCTGGTGATTGCCGCCGATGGCCGCAACTCCCCGATGCGCGAAGCCGCGGGCATCGGCACCAAGACCACCCGCTACGGTCAAAAAGCTCTGGCACTCGCGGTGACCCATCCGATCCCGCACGCCAACGTCTCCACCGAAATTCACCGCTCCGGCGGGCCTTTCACGCTGGTGCCACTACCAGATCACAACGGCATGCCATCTTCCGCGCTGGTCTGGATGGAACGTGGCCCCCGTGCACAAGAACTCTTCGCGATGGAGAAGGCTGATTTTGAGGCAGAAATGACAGAGCGCAGCTGCGCCCTCTTTGGCCCGCTGACTCTGGCATCCAACCGCACCATCTGGCCTATCATCTCGCAATCTGCTGACCGGCTCTACAGCCAGCGCCTCGCGCTGGTCGCCGAGGCCGCTCACGTCGTTCCCCCAATTGGTGCACAGGGTCTCAACATGAGTTTGGGTGACATGCGCGTCCTACTGGAACTAGCCAAGGCCGACCCCGCTGATTTGGGCAGCGAACGTATGCTGGAACGCTACCACCGCAAACGTTTCACCGAAGTCAAACTGCGCGTCAAAGGCATCGACTTACTTAACCGCGCGTCCATGGCCGAGGCCCAACCGCTGCGCAACGCCCGTGCGCTTGGTCTGAACGCGCTCTATTCACTCTCACCAGTGCGCAAGACCCTGATGCAAATGGGCCTGGGCGTGCGCTAACAAATGCGCACCCTCCAAACGTTTGCCACTAACCATTGGCAGCTGCTGTGCTTAACACTGCTGATCACGCTCCTTTGGAACACCAATGTGCTGTTGCCGCTGCGCATCCTCACGGTATTCCTACATGAGCTGTCCCATGCCCTTGCCGCGATCGTAACTGGCGGCAAAGTCCTCAGGCTCTCGATCAGTCCAAACGAAGGCGGTCTCGTCACCACGCGTGGTGGCAGCCCGTTCTGGATCACCTCCGCCGGATACCTTGGTTCTCTATTGATCGGCGCCTTACTTTTTGTTCTGGCGCTGCGGACCAATTGGGACCGGGCCATCCTCGCGATGTTTGGGATACTCACGCTCTTGGTGGCCGCATTCTATGTCCGAGACCTCTTTGCCTTTGGCTTCACGCTCGCAACGGGCGCAGCCATGCTATTGTCCAGCCGCTTCCTCAGCGTCGAGATCAACGACATGATCCTGCGCACCATCGGCGTTAGCAGCATGATCTACGCACCTCTCGACATTTTTGACGACACCATCCGTCGCGCCCACTTGCGGTCTGACGCCCGCATTCTGGCCGAACAGGTTGGCGGCTCGACTATGCTCTGGGGTGGGCTCTGGTTGCTGATCAGCGTTGCGGTGATCGCCATAACCTTACGCTACGGATTGCCGCAAAACAGCAACATCACTCTGCCCCGCCAAGGAAAGACTTAGACTGCATGCGGCTATTTCCGCAAAGCAACCACCTGAATGAAGCGGAGACAGCGCCAAAAACGCCACCTCCGCAATACTGTCGTAATACCGACGCCATACAGGCGTCGAATTAGCTGCCGCTACTGCCCCAAAGCCTGCCCCAGATCCGCGATCAAATCGTGGGCATTTTCCACCCCAACAGAGATCCGCAACAGCGTTTCCGGAATACCAGTGTGTGGCTCAATTGTGTGGCGATGTTCCACGAGGCTTTCAACCCCACCCAGCGATGTGGCACGGTGAAAAAGCTGCAACTTTCCAGCCACTTGCAGCGCTTTTTCTTTGTCGCCTTTAACAAGGAACGACATCAAAAAACCCGCCCCACCCGGCATCTGTGCCTTCGCCAATTCATGTTGCGGATGACTTTCCAAGCCGGGAAACAGCACGCTATCCACCTTTGGATGATCTTCCAGAAAGCGCGCTATTTTCATGGCGTTATCCACCATGCGTTCCACCCTCAACGCCATCGTGCGCATCCCACGCAACAACAGCCAAGCCTCAAAAGGCCCGATCACAGCCCCCGCGCTTGCACGGTCCACTTCGATCTCTTCCCAGACCGGCGTAACCTCCTTGGTCACCAAAACACCACCCAGTACATCCGAATGCCCGTTGATCACTTTAGTAGTGGAGTGCATCACGATATCTGCACCCAATTTCAACGGGTTGGTCAGGATCGCTGAGGCCGCCGTACTGTCCACTGCCAAGAGCGCGCCACAGCTTTCTGCCGCTTGCTTGGCCGCCGCGACATTGGTCACCTTCAGCCATGGATTGGACGGCGTCTCCACCCAAACCACATTGGCTGGTCCTTTTGCGCAAACTTCGGCTAAAGCCTCAGTGTCACTTGCGTCCACTTCATCGATAACAATCTGACGACGCTCACAAAACTCCCGGATCCACTTGGTGGTGTTCCAGTAAATCCCGTTTTGTACAATAACCCGGCCTCCGGTTGGCACGGTCCGGAACAACGCGGCAATTGCCGCCATGCCAGAGGGAAACAACAGCGCCGCTGCGCCACCTTCCAACTGCGCCAAAACCGCCTCGGCCTGTCGCGCCACATCATTGTGCGGTCTTGCATAAATGTTGTTTTCGTTCAAAGGGTTGTAATTCTCATCCCGCGCAAAGGTAGTCGCCGGCTGGATCGGCGGCACCACTCCTCCGCTTTGCGGATCAATCGCCCCGCCAGCCTGTGCCAACAATGTCTCCGGCAACATCTCTTTCAAATCCATCATCTTCCCCTTCGCGTCATTGCGCGCACAAGACCGCAGCCTCACGGAACTTGCAACCCCAGCGCTTGCCCGTGTAGGAGGTCTTCATGACCCGCGTGATACTCTTCAACAAACCCTTCGATGTGCTGTCGCAATTCACCGACAAAGGCTTGGAGGGCAGCAAACGCCGCACCCTGTCGGATTTCATTGACGCGCCAAAAGTCTATCCAGCTGGCCGTCTGGACCGCGACAGCGAAGGCTTGATGGTGCTCACAGACGACGGCAAATTACAGGCCCGCGTTGCTGATCCGCGTCATAAAATGGCTAAAACCTATTGGGTGCAGGTCGAAGGCACGCCTGACGACGCAGCGCTGGAAGCCTTACGCAAAGGCGTGAAGCTGAAAGACGGCCTGACCAAGCCCTCCAAGGTGCAAGTCATTGACGAACCAAAAGATCTTTGGCCGCGCACCCCGCCAATCCGCGTGCGGAAATCGATCCCGGACACTTGGATATCCCTCACAATTCGCGAAGGCCGCAACCGTCAAGTGCGCCGCATGACCGCCGCCGTTGGTCACCCCACCTTGCGACTTATTCGGGCACAGATTGGGGATTGGCACTTGGAAGGATTGGAAAGTGGCGCTTGGCGAGACGTCTAGCTCATCAATCGCTTTTCCTGTGGATAATCACAACATATAGTGGACACCAACAAACCCGCGCCGTAAGAGCCGCGGCACTGAAACACGAGCAGGGACAACGGGCATGGCACATATCATTGTGGTCGGAAACGAGAAGGGCGGCGCAGGCAAATCTACCCTGTCGATGCACATCGCTACGGCACTAGCACGCATGGGCCACAAGGTCGGCGGCATTGACCTCGACCTGCGGCAGAAAAGCTTTGGCAGCTATGTCGCCAACCGTCGGAAGTTTCTACAGAAAAACAACCTCGACCTGCCAAGCCCGGACTACCACGACCTGCCGGAAGTGGATCAAGACGCACTGCAGCCGGGCGAAAACATCTATGATCACCGTCTCTCTGCCGCTGTCTCAATGCTGGAGCCAAACAACGACTTTATCCTGATCGACTGCCCTGGTTCGCACACCCGTCTGAGCCAGGTAGCGCACTCTTTGGCCGACACATTGGTTACCCCGCTGAACGACAGTTTCGTTGACTTCGACCTGCTCGCCAAAGTTGACGCGGACGGCGAAAAAATCATCGGACCGTCAGTCTATTCCGAGATGGTCTGGAACGCACGGCAACTGCGAGCGCAAGCTGGGCTTAAGCCCATCGACTGGATCGTGATGCGCAACCGGATGGGCGCACAACAGATGGTCAACAAAGAGAAAATGGGAAAAGCGCTCGACCGCCTTGCCAAGCGCATCGGCTTTCGCGTGGCACCTGGCTTCAACGAACGTGTCGTCTTCCGCGAACTTTTCCCCCGCGGCCTGACCCTGCTTGACTTGCGCGACATTGGCGTGAAGCAACTCAACATCTCCAACGTGGCCGCCCGTCAGGAATTGCGCGAACTTGTAAAAGCGCTGAACCTGCCTGGGGTCTCTGCCGACTTTTAACCCATGACCGTGCGCGGCCAAAAAACGCAGCCCCCCGCGCGCCGGACACGTCTGATGACCATGGCCGCCTTGGTTGTGGCCGAATTGCTGCTGGTGATCCTGACCTATCAGGTCATGGCCTCCATCGAGTGTCGTCAAACCGAGATCGAAGCCGCCTGCCGCGCCCTGCGTTCTATGACCGCACGCGGCTTGGCCGTCATGACCGTGATGGCGCTCTATTTCTGGCTACGCCCCGCCGCCTACCGCGCTTTGTCAGCCCGTGCTATCGCATCGCCCGGCCACCAAGTCTGGATGCTGCTCCACTTTGCAGGCCTCGCGCTGATCTTCCTGCCACTGCCGCTTTTCGGTGCTTCAGAAATATCCCGCGCCTTCACGCCCACCCTTTTATTGCTGACCTCTGGAGGACTTCTCACCGCACTGGGCGCGGTGTTCTGGGTCACGCCTTTGACATCCTGGCGTGACTGGATGCGCAACGACAGCTACCTGTTACCGCTGGCGTTGTTCATTGGTTTTCTAGTCCCCGATCTCGCCGACCTAATGCGCCCTCTGTGGGAGTGGAGCACCCTCAGCAGCCTGACGTTCTTTCTGGTTTTCCTAGTGCTGACCCTCACTGGCTTTGACGTAGGCGTACACCCGCCCACTTATGAAATCGGCGTTGAGGGCTTCTGGGTTCAGATCGCCAGCCAATGCTCCGGCGTCGAAGGCATCGCGCTGATCACCATCTTCATGGGGTTTTACGCCGCTCTCATGCGCCCGGACCTGCGCCAGAAACACTTTTGGCTCATCCTCTTCCCGCTCGCCGTACTCGCCAGCTGGCTGTTCAACATCCTGCGGATCGCCATCCTGATCATCATTGGTGCCCGCGTCTCGCCGGAGCACGCCCTCAATGGCTTCCACTCTTATGCGGGCTGGCTGATGTTCACCGCACTGGCTTTGTTGATTGTGGTGATCGCCCACCGCGCCCAATGGCTGCACCGAAACCCATTGCCCAAGAACACTTACGCAGCAATCCGCCACGACTCCCTGGCAGCCAAGATTGTGCCGTTCATCGTGATGATGTTGTCCGGTGTGTTTGTCTCCGCCTTCTGGCCGAACCCCACCGCAGGCTATCCAGTGCGCGCCATGCTCATGGCATTGGCAATTCTGATCTTCCTACCTGCTATCCGCGACCTTTGGCGCCGACCATCTTCTGAAAGCCTCGCAATCGGCCTCGCAATCGGCATCCTCTGGATTGTCACCGCACCAAGCCAGGACCTGCCCGCCGTCGATACGCCATCACTTCTCTGGATCACATCCCGCCTGCTTGGCACCATCCTACTTGTGCCTTTGATCGAAGAGCTGTTCTTCCGTGGCTACCTTCTGCGCCGCCTGCACAGAGACACACTGGTCTGGACCATCCTGGCCGTCGCCATCTCCAGCCTGCTCTTTGGCCTGATGCATGACCGCTTTCTGGCGGGCACCTTGGCCGGCGTGGCCTTCGGCCTGCTCTACCTGCGCCGCGCACACACCTCAGACGCCATCACGGCACATATCGTGGCCAATGCGACCATCGCTTTGGCGGCCCTGCTGACAGCAAAATGGGCGCTCATCTGAGCGCCCATCTGATTCTCCTCAGCCTGTTGAGACTGGCCTAGTTTTGTTTGTTACGACGGCGACGCAGTTCCCATACCAACGCCAGTGATGCCAGCACGGCGGCCACAGCCAACAGGCCAGCCCCCGCATCAATTTCTGGAACCGCATTAGATCCACCGCCAGTGCTTCCCCCGCCAGTGTTGCCACCGCCAGTGTTGCCGCCCCACCAGTACCACCACCAGCCGCTCCAGCCGCTGTAGTTCTGCGCCATTGCTGCAGGTGCGCTTACCGTCAAAGCCGATACAGCCAAAACCGCCGATTTTGCATTTTTAAAAAGTCCCATTAGATGACTCCGGACCTACCCGTTTGTGTTGGCCTAAAATGCCATATCTGCTCTCGTCGACTCAAGCAATTTGGTGCATTTGCCTAACATTTGATAGTTCAAACACATCTACTGTGTCGCTCCAAGGAACAATAACCCTAAGCACAAATCCACTGTCTACAAAACCATAGGCCCTCGATTCCGAATCACCTTTGGATAGTGGTGCCTGATGACGACCGCCCTGCCAGCCTAAGCAATATCCCCTTTAACGTTTGCAGCTCAGCATCGTTCAACTGTATCGAAAAACTACTCTCATAATCCTGCGCCACCTCGCGTAAATCCAAATACACCTTCTCTCCAGTCGGGGTGAGTTCTAGCCACTCCACTCGCCGGTCTTCCTCACTGCGCGCCCGTTTTACCAAACGCCGATCCGCCAATCGCTGCACGGCGCGGCTAACCTTGGTCTTATGAACTTTGCCTTTGGCACCAATTTCGGTCGCCGTCAGCCGCCCAAAAATTCCAAGGTGAAACAAAACCCGCCACTCGCTGCGCAACAGGCCGTAACGATCCTTATAGATCTTTTGAAACCCTAGGCTGGCCTCCTCTGCCGCCTGATTGAGCAGGTAAGGCAAAAACGCCTGTAGATCGAAGTCATCGGGTTTTGTCATTTTTTGCGCGTCCTCCTGCTTGTTAGTTACAAAATCAACTATTACCAACGCAACCAAATTCGAAACTCAGGAGCGCGACATGACCAAACACACAGTTCCGACCCGCATGCAGAAGGCCCCGTCCATGGCTGGCCCGCATGAGGGCTACATGCCCGGCTTTGGCAACGATTACGAAACCGAAGTCCTGCCAGGCGCTCTGCCCCAAGGCATGAACAGCCCGCAAAAGTGCAATTACGGCCTTTATGGCGAACAGCTGTCTGGCACCGCCTTCACCGCCGAAAACGTCGAGCGCACCTGGTGCTACCGCCTGCGCCCGTCAGTAAAACACAATGGCCGCTACGAGAAAATCGACGTGCCCTATTGGGCGTCCGCGCCCAACGTTGATCCAGACCTCGGTAGCCTCGGCCAATACCGCTGGGATCCTGTGCCGCACACCGAAGAGGCGCTCACTTGGATTACCGGCATGCGCGCCATGACGACTGCAGGCGACGTGAACACCCAGGTCGGCATGGCCAGCCACATCTACCTCGTGAATACGTCAATGGAGGATGAGTACTTCTTTTCGGCCGATTCCGAGCTACTAGTGGTGCCTCAAGAAGGTGTTCTACGTTTCTCTACCGAGCTGGGCGTCATTGACCTGGAACCCAAAGAAATCGCCATCCTGCCTCGAGGGCTGGTCTACCGCGTCGAAGTGCTCGAAGGTCCAGCGCGTGGTTTTGTGTGTGAAAACTATGGCCAAAAGTTTGAGTTGCCCGGTCGCGGCCCAATTGGTGCCAACTGCATGGCCAACCCACGTGACTTCAAGGCGCCTGTGGCGGCTTATGAAGACCGCGAAGTGCCATCTACTGTGACCGTGAAATGGTGCGGCCAGTTCCATCGCACCAACATCGACCAATCCCCGCTGGACGTGGTCGCCTGGCATGGCAACTACGCGCCGGTAAAATACGACCTGCGCACCTATTGCCCGGTTGGCGCCATCCTGTTTGACCACCCAGACCCTTCGATCTTTACAGTCCTGACCGCTCCGTCGGGCCAACCCGGCACGGCCAACATCGACTTTGTACTGTTCCGCGAGCGCTGGATGGTGGCAGAGGACACCTTCCGCCCGCCGTGGTACCACAAAAACATTATGTCCGAGCTGATGGGCAACATCTACGGCCAGTATGACGCCAAACCGCAGGGCTTTGTCCCCGGCGGCATGAGCCTGCACAACATGATGATGCCCCATGGCCCGGACAAAAACGCTTTCGAAGGCGCGTCCAACGCCAACCTCGGCCCTGATAAGCTCGACAACACCATGTCGTTTATGTTTGAAACCCGCTTCCCGCAGCACCTCACCAAATTTGCTGCCAACGAAGCCCCGGTGCAGGACGACTACATCGACTGCTGGGTGGATATCGAAAAGAAATTCGACGGCACCCTGGGCAAGAAGTAAGCTCACGTGATTGGGGGCTTTGCCCCCGCCACAGCACACTGTGACTCCCCCAGGATATTTCCGGACTGAGAAAAGCTTGAGGGCGTCAGACGAAAATCAGGAAGACCCATGCGCGCGAACAAAGTCACCCTTCTGGGCACCAAAGGCGGCCCTGCCATTCGGCCCGGCACCCGTATGCCAACCTCCATTCTGGTTGAAATGGATGGGCTGACCATTCTTGTAGACGCGGGTCTTGGAGTGAGCCGCGGGCTTTGTGAAGCCGATGTTGCCCTGACCGATTTGGACGCCATCTTAATCACCCATCTGCATTCCGACCATTATCTCGAACTTGGCCCGTTGCTGCACACGGCCTGGACAGCCGGATTGAACAAACCCATCCCAATTTACGGTCCCGAAGGACTGGACCACTATTGGGCAGGTTTCCTGAACGCCATGTCTTTTGATGTGGAGCTGCGCCTGCGCGACGAGGGCCGCCCGGCACTGGAGCCCCTGGCGCAAATCCACGTTCTGGAGCCGGGCCAGATGGGCCTTGGTCCTCTGAAAGTCACCACCCTGCGCAACGCACACCCACCGATCACCGACAGCTATGCATTGCGTTTTGATGGCGCACGGCACAGCGTGGTGCTCTCAGGAGACACCGCGCCAATTGCCGAAATGATCGACCTTGCCAAAGGCGCCGACATTCTGGTGCATGAGGCAATGTTGTCAGCAGGCATCGACGCGCTCTGTGCCCGCGTGGGCAACGGCGACGACCGTCTGCGCATCCATCTGGAGCGCAGCCACACCCCCGCCGCCGAAGCGGGCCGCATCGCCACCGAGGCCCGCGTCAAACAGCTTGCTCTCAACCACCTCGTCCCTTGTGACGACCCGAACTTCACCGAGACCCACTGGCAGGAAGAAACCTCCCGTACCTGGTCCGGCCCTCTTTTCATCGGCACCGACGGGATGTCCCTCCCGCTCGACTGACCGCCCAAAAAGGAAACGCGCATGTCTTTGATAAAATCCTGGGTCCCAAGCGCCAACGACGCTGCCTGCCCCTTCCCGCTGAACAACCTGCCGTATGGCGTTTTCTCCGTCGGTGATGGTGAACTGCGCTGCGGCACCGCCATTGGTGACCGCATCATCGACCTGACGGGACTGGAGGAGGCAGGCACCCTGCGCGCCGATCCCGAGGCAGACGTATTGGATGCCCCATACTGGAACGACTTTATGGAATTGGGGCCGCAGGTCTGGGCGAAGTATCGCGCCAACTTGCAAGCCATGTTGGCCGAAGATGCCGCAGAAGAGACCCAAGAAGCTCTGATCTACTATTCCCTGCCCATCGCAGACGCCACGCTGCATATGCCGATGGCAGTGAGCGAGTACACGGACTTCTACGCCGGTCGTCATCACGCCACAAATGTGGGCACCATGTTCCGCGGCGCCGAAAACGCCCTGCCACCCAACTGGCTGCACATCCCCATTGGCTACAACGGCCGCGCGTCTTCTGTGGTGGTATCTGGCACCGATGTCCGCCGTCCTTGGGGTCAACTCAAATCCCCTGATCACGACACCCCCGCCTTTCTGCCCTGCCGTCGGTTTGATATCGAGTTGGAAATGGGCGCGATTGTTGGCCAGTTCTCCGACCACCCGGTAACCGTGCAAGAAGCTGACGACATGATCTTTGGGTATGTATTACTCAACGACTGGTCTGCACGAGACATTCAGGCATGGGAATACCAACCGCTTGGCCCGTTCCAGGCCAAAGCCACCGCCACCTCGATCTCCCCGTGGATCGTGACAAAGGCGGCACTGGAGCCGTTCCGCACTGATACGCCCGCGCGTGAATTTGAGCTGCTCGACCACCTAAAAGACGTCGGCCCTATGCTCTATGACATCGACCTGTCGGTGACGCTGGCCCCTGAAGGCAAAGACGCCACCGAGATTGCCCGCACCAACTACAACCAGATGTACTACTCCGCCGCTCAGCAACTGGCGCATCACAGCACCTCTGGCTGCCCAATGAACGCAGGCGATCTGCTGGGGTCAGGCACCATCTCCGGCCCCACAAAACCCGAACGCGGTAGCCTTTTGGAGCTCAGCTGGGGCGGAAAAGAGCCGCTGACCCTTGATAGTGGGGAGACCCGTACCTTCATTGAAGATGGAGACACGCTCACCCTCCATGGCGCCGCCAAAGGGGACGGGTATACAATCGGATTTGGCGACTGTACCGGCACGCTTTTGCCTGCGCTTTCGGACCCTTTCGAAAGGTAGTTACCATGCCCGCGTCCCCCCGTTACGTAGGATATATCGCCCAAAGCCTGGACGGCTATATCGCCACGCCGGATGGTGGGGTGAGCTGGCTTGATCCCTTCAACGCCGCGCTCGCCGAATGCAGTTGCGAGGACGCCGGGGGCTACAATGCCTTCATCGACGAAGTGGATGCGGTTCTGATGGGCCGCGCCACATATCGTCAAGTGATGGGCTGGGGCTGGCCCTATGGCGACCGTGCTGGCTACGTGCTGACCCACCGCCACGATTACAAAGGCGACCACATCACCGCCGCCGGTCCCATTGAGGGGCTGCGTGCGGCGATTGAAGCCAACGGCCACCAAAAGGTCTGGATTATGGGCGGTGGCGAAACCCAACGCGCCGCGCTGGATCTGGGCATGTTTGACGAGATTTCGGTCTTTGTCATGCCCACCATTCTGGGCGACGGCCTGCCCTGTTTTGCCAAAGGCGCGCAACAAAACCTGACCCTCAAAAA
Organism: Shimia sp.; assembly: GCA_024224295.1. GTDB lineage: Bacteria > Pseudomonadota > Alphaproteobacteria > Rhodobacterales > Rhodobacteraceae > Shimia. Next base: position 87,431 of record JAAENN010000282.1, read on the forward strand.
GTCGAGTCAGAAACCCGGTGGCATCCTGCAACTGGACTATGACATCTCAGGCCCATCAACTGAAGCCACCTAAACCCCACTTGGCACATGGGCGGCTGCCGCCTAAGCAGACATTATTCAAATAAACCAACAGGACAGACCCTTTTGAAACACATCGCCCTAGCTGCCCTTCTTTCTTTCAGCCTCTCAACAGCACAAGCTCAAACCTCCGAAGAGTTGGCCAAGACCTACGTCAACATGCCAGAAGTACAGCAAATGATGACGGACATGTTCTCCCCTCAAAGCATGGCTGCGCAGGTCATGGCCTCCATGCCTCCCGGTGTCGTCCTGTCCGAGACCCAGCAGGTCGCCATCGGCGAATTGATGTCTAGCGAGATGAACACGCTGCGCCCCAAGCTGGAAGAGTTGATGGAAGCGACCACCGCCGAGATTTTTACCGCCGAAGAAATCGACGCACTCATCACCTTCTACAGCTCCGAACACGGCGCTGCCATTATGAGCAAAATGGGCCCGATGATGCAGCAAGTCATGGGCGCGCTCGCGCCAGACATGCAGACGATGCAGACCCGCATCACGCCGAAGATGATCGAAATCATGAGCTCCGAGTATTGATCCATGGCGGAGTTTCTGACCGGCTGCACCCATTTCGGACATGGGCACATCCTGAAGAAGGCCAACCGGCCGTTTGCCTCCGTCGAAGAGATGGATGCAACGCTGATCGCCAACTGGAATGCCGTGGTTGGCAAAGACGACACAGTCTATCACCTGGGCGACTTCGCATGGCCGAGAGACCGCCCCCGAGCGCCATATCTCGCGCAACTCAATGGCACCATCATCTGCCTCAATGGCAACCGTGACGAGGCCGATTGGGGCCGTGACCTGATCACGCTCAAATGCAACGACCGCGAAATCGTGCTGTTTCACTACCCAATTGAGGAATGGAACGGCTGGTGGCGCGGCACCCTGCACTTCCATTGCCACACCCACGACACCGCATTCCACAGCGCCCCGCGCCGTGGCAATGTTGGCGTCGAAGCCCACAACTATACGCCCATCCGTCTCGACTGGGCGGTTGACCAACTTCTGCAAAAGGACCGCTGACCATGGCCAAAGCCTTCGCTTCCCAAGGGGACATGACCGAGAAAAAAACCTCTTTCACCGAGGTTGGGGACGGCCTCTATGCCTTCACCGCAGAAGGGGACCCGAACTCCGGCGTGATCATTGGCGACGACAGCGTGATGATCGTCGAGGCACAGGCCACGCCCCGTTTGGCCAATAAGGTCATCGAATGTGTACGCTCCGTCACTGATAAGCCGATCTCCTATGTGGTGCTGACCCACTACCACGCAGTGCGCGTGCTGGGCGCGTCCGCCTATGGCGCGGATCAGATCATCATGGGGGACGCCGCCCGCGCCATGGTGGTGGAACGTGGGCAAGAAGACTGGGACAGCGAATTCCAACGCTTCCCCCGCCTGTTTGAAGGTCACGAGAGCATCCCCGGACTGACATATCCCACCACCACATTTTCCGACGACATGACCGTCTACCTCGGCAACCGCCGCATTGACCTCATGCACTTGGGCCGCGCCCACACCGCTGGCGACATCGTCATTCATGTGCCCGACCAGAACGTCATGTTCACCGGCGACATCGTCGAATACCACTCCGCCTGCTACTGTGGCGACGGGCATTTTGCCGACTGGGGCGACACGCTGGACAACATCGCTTCTTTCGACGTGGACGCCATTGCGCCCGGCCGTGGTGATGCGCTGGTGGGCAAAGAGATGGTCAACGCCGCGATCGAAAACACCCGTGACTTTGTCGAAAGCACCTACCGCCCCGCCGCCAAGGTTGCGGCCCGCGGCGGCACCCTCAAAGAAGCCTGGGATGCGGTACGCGCAGAATGCGACCCGAAATTCGCAGATTACGCGATTTACGAGCATTGCCTGCCCTTCAACGTCGCCCGCGCCTATGACGAAGCCCGTGGCATCGACACCCCCCGCATCTGGACCGCACAGCGCGATCTGGAAATGTGGGAGGCGTTGCAGGGGTAAATGACTATGAAGATTGAAAGCACTGTTTCACGCGGATCTTTTGCAGGTGAGACACAAGAACCTTGGTCGAACTCTGAAGGGCAATACGCGTTATCAGCTGTGCCAAAAGACACAACAGAGGCCGGCCATCATGAAGCCCATTACATCTTGGTTTCAGACTTGAAGAGTGTTGCCAACGGCTTGAGAGCGGGATTGTGCCTTCGAATGAAATCTCAAAACGTTGCACCGAGCATGAGGAAGGCAAGCGAGATAACAATTGATGGACGTCCCGTAGGCGCTTGCGACCCTTCAAAGGGACGAGATTAGTCGAAGGGGTAAGTAAAACCCCACGTCCTTGATCTATGTCGTGGCGCGCTGCCCCTTAGCGCGCCACGCTACCCCCAACAAACGCGCCTGTCCTTGGGAGGAGGAGCCCCATGAGCAAGATTTTTGACGTCCCGCTCTACGCCTACACGCGCAGTCCGGATCAGGACGAAGCCATGCCCATTCGCCATCCGGTGGTCATCATTGGCGCTGGTCCTGTAGGTCTCGCAACCGCCATCGACCTCGCACAACAAGGCATCAAAACCGTCATTCTGGATGACAACGACCGGGTGTCCTTTGGCTCGCGCGCCATTTGTTTTGCCAAACGCCCATTAGAAATCATGGACCGCCTCGGCTGCGGCGAACGCCTAGTGGAACGTGGTGTGCAATGGGACACCGGCAAGGTCTTTTTTGACACCCGGCAGGTTTATGAGTTCAGTCTGACTGAGGAAGAAGGCCACAAGAACCCCGCCTTCATCAACCTGCAACAATATACCTTTGAGCAAGTTCTGGTCGAACGCATCCGCGAGATGCAGGCCGAAGGTGCCCCCATCGAAATTCGCGGTCGCAACAAGGTTGAGGCCATTGGCCAGCACGACACCCATGTGACCCTTGAGGTGGACACCCCCGAGGGCAGCTACACCATTGAGGCCGAGTGGCTGGTCGCCTGTGACGGCGCCAACTCGCCGACTCGCCGTATGTTGGGACTGGATTTTGACGGACAGGTGTTTGAAGACAACTTCCTGATCGCGGATGTGGTGATGAAAGCGGACTTCCCGTCCGAAAGGTGGTTCTGGTTTGACCCGCCATTCAACCGCGGCCAATCTGCCCTGCTGCACAAACAGCCCGACAACGTTTGGCGCATCGATCTGCAACTGGGCCGCGATATCGACAAGGAACGCGAGAAGCGCCCGGAAAACGTTATGACCCGTCTCAAAGCCATGCTGGGCGACGAGGCCGAATTCGACCTCGAATGGGTCTCCATCTACACCTTCCAGTGCTGCCGCATGGAGCGGTTCCGCCACGGCCGCACGCTGTTTGCCGGTGACTCGGCGCATCAGGTCTCCCCCTTTGGTGCCCGTGGCGCCAACTCCGGCCTTCAAGATGCCGACAACATCGCGTGGAAACTGAAGCTGGTACTCGACGGCAAAGCCTCCGAAACCCTAATGGACAGCTACAACATAGAGCGGGCCTACGCCGCCGATGAGAATATCCTCAACTCCACCCGGTCTACCGAATTCATCACACCCAAATCCGAGATGAGCCGTATTCTCCGCGACGCCGTGCTGGACCTCTCCGCCCATCACGAATTTGCGCAACCGCTGGTGAATTCGGGCCGCTTATCTGTTCCCTGCACCTATGACGGCAGTATGCTCAACTCTGCCGATGCGCTGGCCGCGCCGGACCTCACCCGCCCAGGCAGCCCTTGCCCGGACGCCCCCCTAGGGGACGACCACCTGCTGAGCAAACTCGGCAACGCGTTCATCCTGCTGACCATCGACGCCGACGCGCCGGGCAGCTTTGAAGAAGACGGCGTCACCGCCACCCGCCTTGCCCTCTCGGTGCGCGATGACCCCACACTGACGCTCAAACGCCAATACCTCGGCGATGCCACCGCTGGCGTCTACCTGATCCGCCCGGATCAACACGTCGCCGCCCGTCGCGAAGCCTTTGACGAACCCCATTTCCGCGCCGCTCTGCGCCGCGCCATAGGCAAGGAGTGATCTGATGTCTGACAAGCTGATCCTGAGCCCCAATCTGGACAATGCTGACGGCTTCTTTGACGCCCTCGCCCGCGCCCATGATGGCCTTGAGAAATCCAGCAGCGATGCGCTCAACGCTCGCCTGATTTTCCTGCTCGCCAATCATATCGGTGACAGCGAGGTCTTGGACACAGCCCTCAAGGCCGCGCAAGTCAGCGGCCATCAGCGATGAGCCTCCCAGCATGAGTACAGTGCTCTACGACTACTGGCGCTCCTCCTCCAGTTACCGCGTGCGCATCGCGCTGCATCTTGCAAGAGAGCCGTTTAAGCGTATGCCTGTAGACCTGCTGGAAGGTGACCACCGCGCGCCGGACCATCTGCAGCGAAACCCGCAAGGCTTGGTGCCGGTGCTGGAAATAGACGGCCAGCAGTTTACCCAATCGCTTGCCATTCTCGAATACCTCAACGACACTCGCGCCCTTGGCCTACTGCCTGATGACCCAGCCCAACGCGCGAAAGTGCGCGCCTTGGCGCATAGCATTGCCGTGGACATTCACCCGGTGTGCAATCTTTCCGTCGTACGACATGCCACGGCAGAAACCAAAGACACTCCGGCCGCCACCCGCGTCTGGATGCAGCATTTCATCAGCCCCGGCTTGGTTTCTTTTGACACTCTTTTAAGTGGGTTTGATCAAGCGCCCTACTGCTGTGGTGATACACCGTCGCTTGCGGACCTCTGCCTGATGCCGCAGCTCTACAACGCACACCGATGGGGAGTGGACCTGTCCGAGCTGCCCCGCTTACAGGCCATCAAAACAGCCTGCACCGCGCATCCAGCCTTTGCGGCAGCACATCCGGATCAGATCCGCCCCGAATAGTCTTTAGAGGTCAATTTTATTAAGATCGTTGAGCAGTTCCAAAAGCTGCTCATAGCGCTCGGTGCCGAGGTGGTCACGCAGTTTACCCGCATAACTCTTGGCCGCCGGAATGTTGTCGGCAATCAAGCGACAGCCGTCAGACGTGGCCTTAATCACCTGTCGCCGCCCGTCCTGCTCGTCCCGCGTCCGCGTGATAAAGCCTTTTTCCTCAAGCTTCTGCAGAATGCGCGTCAGACTTGGCAACAACAATACAGCTCGGTCTGCAATTGTGGTCGGGTCCATCGGTCCCTCTTCGACCAATACACGTACCACGCGCCACTGCTGTTCGGTCACACCCGCGTTCGAAAGCAATAATCGCGCCGGTTTCATCACCTTTTCTCTGGCACGCAAAAGCGCGATCGGAAGCGACTGAGATGTATCGGGAATATTGGTCTTGCCTGTCATCTCACCTTCATGCACTGGAATATATCAAAAGGCAATTTCTTTGCCGTTCGAAACCTTACGTTACAGTGTCAAGCGGCAGCCTTACGCCTCGAAACTGACCTGAACGATTGGTCTGGTTTCCCCCTACGAGCCCACCTACGTAATTTCCCCGAATTGACCCTTTTTGCCCCTGCCACCTACCATGTCCACAATCGCCGCAATCCCATTTGCGGTTGAGTTCAGGGAGGACAACTCATGAAGAAATGGCTCATCACGGGCGCAATTTCTGCTTTGGCGCTGACCGGCGCCGCATCCGCAGACATCAAGATCGCCCACGTTTACGGCAAAACCGGCCCGTTTGAGGCCTACGCCAAACAATCTCACGACGGCCTGATGCTCGGTCTGGAGTACGCCACCGGCGGCACCATGGAGATCAACGGCGAGAAAATCGTTGTGATCGAAAAAGACACCCAGCTAAAGCCAGACAACGGCAAAGCCCTGCTCGAAGAAGCTTATGGCGATGATGAAGTCGACCTCGCCGTGGGTCCAGTCAGCTCCGGCGTCGCACTCGCCATGCTGCCAGTCGCAGAAGAATACGAGAAACTGCTGATCGTTGAGCCCGCCGTGGCTGACAGCATCACCGGCGCCAACTACAACCGCTACATCTTCCGCACCGGGCGCAACAGCTCGCAAGACGCCGTGGCCAACGCCATCGCTCTGGCGGGCAAAGATGTGCACATTGCCACGCTGGCGCAAGACTACGCCTTTGGACGCGACGGCATCGCGGCCTTCCGCGAAGCGCTCGAAGGTCAAGGCCAAGGCCAAGGCATCGCGCATGAGGAATATGTGCCAACCGACACCACCGACTTCACCGCAGCGGCGGAGCGCATCTTCACCGCGATGAAAGACCTCGAAGGTGACAAAAAGTTGTTCATCATCTGGGCCGGTGGCGGCAACCCAATGGGCAAAATTCAAGCCATGGATCCCTCCCGCTTTGGGGTTGAGATTGCCACAGGCGGCAACATCCTCGCAGCCATGAAAGCCTACAAGGATTTCCCAGGTCTCGAAGGCGCCACCTATTACTACTACGAAATCCCGAAGAACTATGTGAACGACTGGCTGGTGAAAACCCACCAGGACCGTTTTGGCACCCCACCTGATTTCTTCACCGCAGGGGGTATGTCCGCAGGCATCGCCGTGGTTGAGGCCATCAAAAAAGCCGGCAGCACCGACACCGAAGAGCTGATCACCGCGATGGAAGGCATGGAGTGGGAGACCCCCAAAGGCACCATGAAATTCCGCGCTGACGATCACCAGGCGATGCAAACCATGTACCACTTCAAGATTAAAGTGGACGACAACGTCGAATGGGCCATCCCGGAGCTGGTGCGTGAGCTGAAGCTCGAAGACCTGCCCATCCCGGTCCGCAACTAAGACCACCCCTTACCCCCATGGCTGGTTCCGGACTTTGTGTCGGGGCCAGCCTCCTTTCCCTCTCAGGGACCGCAAAAAAATGCCCCAACCCATTCTGGAAACCACCGACCTGACCGTGCGCTTTGGCGGTCACGTGGCGGTCGACCACATCACCTGCAATTTCAATCCCGGCGAATTGACCGCGATTGTTGGCCCCAACGGCGCAGGTAAAACCACATATTTCAATCTGATCTCCGGTCAGGTTCCCGTCTCCGAAGGCCGTGTAAAACTAAATGGCACCGACATCACCCGCATGTCCGTCGCCCAGCGCACCCACCGCGGCATTGGACGTGCCTTCCAGCTCACCAACCTATTCCCAAACCTGTCGGTGCTGGAAAACATCCGCCTTGTGGTGCAATCCAAAGCTGGTCGCGGCTTCAACATCCTATCGATGGCAGACAGCCACCCCGAACTCACCGGCCCCGCCTATGAAATTCTCGAACGTATCCGCATGACCGATCAGGCCGATCAGGTTGTCTCCGAACTGTCCCATGGTGACCAGCGCAAACTCGAGGTCGCGCTGCTGATCGCGCTCGACCCGCTGGTCTATATGTTTGACGAACCCACCGCAGGCATGAGTGTGGATGAAGCGCCTGTGGTGCTCGATCTCATCGCCAAACTCAAAACCCGCAAAGACCGCGCCATCCTGCTGGTGGAACACAAAATGGACGTGATCCGTACCCTCGCGGACCGCATCATCGTGCTGCACAACGGCGCACTGGCCGCAGACGGCGACCCTGCTGAGGTCATGGCGTCTGATGTGGTGCAAGAAGCCTACATGGGCCGCGATCTAGAGGAGGCTTTGGCCAATGTCTGATCCCATCCTGAAACTTGAGGGCGTCTTCACCAACATCGCGCAGTATCACATCCTGCAAGGTGTCGACCTCACTGTACCACGCGGTGAAGTCACCATGCTTTTGGGCCGCAACGGCGTCGGTAAAACCACCACGCTACGCACCATCATCGGCCACTGGCGCGCCCATCAGGGCCGCGTCATGTTTGACGGTCAGGACATCACCAAACTGCCCACACCCGCGATCGCCCGCGCCGGCGTCGGCTTTGTGCCCGAGGACATGGGCATTTTCGCTGATCTGACCGTCGAGGAAAACATGATCCTCGCTGCGGTCTCCGGCGCAATTGACGACAACCGTCTGCAATGGCTCTTCACTGTCTTCCCTGCTTTGGAAACCTTCTGGAAAAAAGACGCAGGCACGCTCTCTGGTGGTCAAAAACAGATGTTATCCATCGCGCGCGCCATGATCGAAGAGCGTGCGCTCTACCTAATTGACGAGCCCACCAAAGGCCTTGCGCCCGCGATCATCACCACTATGGCCCGTGCCATCAAGGAACTGAAAGACCAAGGTGCCTCTATCCTGTTGGTCGAGCAAAACTTCGCTGTGGCCAAAGCCTTGGGTGACAGCGCCAATGTGATGGACGACGGCCGCATGGCCTGGTCCGGCCAGATGTCCGAACTGACCAAAGATGCCGAGCTGCAAGAGCGGCTGATGGGCCTCAGCATGGAGGCCCACTGATGCCAATGAACACACTTAAACTGGAGGTCCGCCCATGACCGCCGCCCCCAAACACGCCCCCACCATGGCACAAATGTCCCTCCCAGAGCGGCTTGCGCCCTATGCGCCTATCTTGCTGGTGGTGGGGCTTGTCATTGCCGGTTTCGTCGCCATCCCTGCCACTTCTAGCTGGCTCACATTGACCGTGTCCGGCCTCGCCATGGGCATGATGATTTTCATCATGGCCTCTGGCCTGACATTGGTCTTTGGCCTCATGGACGTGATCAACTTCGGTCACGGCGCATTTGTCTCCGTCGGAGCCTTTGTCGGCGTCTCTTTCCTGCTCCTGCTGGAACACATGACCGGCGCGCCCAACCTGTTGTGGAACCTGACCGCCCTGATGGTAGCCATCATTGGTGCCATGGCCGCCACCGGCCTCATGGGCTACGCTTTTGAACGGGTGATTGTGAAGCCGGTTTATGGCCACCACCTCAAACAGATTCTGGTCACCATGGGCGGTTTGATTGTGGTCGAACAGCTCATCATTGTGCTTTGGGGACCGGAAGAAATCTACATCACCCGCCCCGAAAGTCTGAAAGGCGCGATCACCTTCGCGGGTGCCGCGCTTGAGAAATACCGTCTCGTGGCGGTGGGCATCGGCCTCGTGGTCTTCCTTGCCATGCGCTACACGTTGCGCCGCACCAAAATTGGCCTGATCGTGCGTGCCGGTGTGGAGAACGGCGAGATGGTGCAGGCGCTTGGCTACAACCTCCGCATGGTTTTCATCGGTGTCTTTGTGGCTGGCTCCGCCCTCGCCGGTCTTGGAGGCGTGCTTTGGGGCCTCTACCAAGAGGTCATCACCGCCCATATGGGCAACCAAACCATGATCCTTGTGTTCATCGTGGTGATCATCGGCGGACTTGGCTCGGTAGAGGGCTGCTTCATCGGCGCGCTCATGGTCGGCCTGTTGCAAAACTATGTGGCCTTCCTGGAACCCAAAGCGGCCCTGATTTCCAACATCGCCCTGATGGTGGCGATCCTGATGTGGCGCCCGATGGGCATGATCCCCGTGGTAAAGGCGAAATGACGATGCTGAAAACCCTTGTTTCCGGCGATACCCCGCGCTCGCCCATCCTGCTGGCAACCCTGATTGTGATCCTGATCTGCCTCGCCTTCGCGCCCTTCCTGTTCCCAGGCGTGCGCTCTGTAGATACCGCCGCCCGCATCTGCATCTTTATCGTGCTGGTGGCGTCCTACGACTTGCTGCTGGGCTACGGCGGCATCGTCAGCTTCGCCCACACCATGTTCTTCGGGCTTGGCGCTTATGGCGTTGCGCTGGCCAGCACCCACATGGGCCGCGGCTTTGACGCGCTGCTGGTAGGCTCCGTCGCAGGCGCCGGTTTGGCTGCGCTGCTCGCCTTGGTGATCGGTCTGTTTTCCCTCCGCGTCCGTGCCATATTCTTTGCCATGATCACGCTGGCAGTGGCCTCCGCCGTGGCCGTGCTGGTCAGCCAGCTGTCGACACTGACCGGCGGCGAAGACGGCCTGTCCTTCAAAATCCCTCGAGCGCTCGGCCCAGCCTTCAAATTCATGGACGGCGAACTCTTCGGCGTGAAGGCCAACGGCAAGCTGCTGAAATACTACCTCGTTTTCATCTCCTGCTTTGTGCTCTTCCTGCTGATGCTGCGTGTGGTGAACTCACCCTTTGGCCGCGTTTTGCAAGCCATCCGCGAAAACGACTTCCGCGCCGAAGCCATTGGCTACCGCGTTGTGCATTACCGTGTCGCCGCCACCTGCCTGTCCGCGGCCATTGCCGCCCTTGCCGGTGCGCTCTACGCGGTCTGGCTGCGCTACGTCGGCCCGGACACCACGCTCAGCATGGAGATCATGATCGACATCCTGCTGATGGTGGTGATCGGCGGTATGGGCACCATGTACGGGGCCGTCATAGGCGCCACCCTGTTTGTGCTGGCCCAAAACTACCTGCAAAACGTGCTCAGCCTCGCAGGCGAAAGCGTCTCCACCCTGCCTCTATTACCCGACCTGCTAAACGCAGATCGATGGCTGCTGTGGCTCGGCGTGCTGTTTATCTTGTCGGTCTACTTCTTCCCCACCGGCATCGTAGGTCGTTTGCGCGGCAAGTAACCAATCAGGCGGCCTGCGCCCTCATATTGCGGGCCGCCAACGCATACCCACCCGACGCCCCATCGATAAAATGCATATGCGACCGCTCCACCGGCGAAGGCACAATGCAGGTCATCATCGCGGCATCCTGCACATGCATACCATAACGGATCACGCCACGTGCCTGCGCTTTCTGCAGGATTGCTTCGATCTGCACCTGCGTGTCCGCACCACAATCAAGAGTCATCTTTAAGCCGTCATCGAATTTCTGGTAGTCCGTGTTCCGCGCCACATCGACCTTATAATCCACCGGATCAAACCTCCCCAGGCGTATTTCCGACCGCAACAACGCCCAGGCAAACGCACTGCCCAAAAGCAGCTTTGCCTTGCGCCACCACATGGATCCTTTGGGAGCAATCCGCGCTTCCAAGTCCAAGCCTGGCGGTGGAAACTGCGCCTTTGGTCCCAATGGCGGCACCGGATGCCCTTGGCGTTTCGCCTTGTCAGCCACGGCGATCACATCCCGGGCCACTTGCGCAAAATCGGCCTCACTCGCGCCGGCCTTTGGCACCATCACCAAAGACAGGATCGCGCCCTGCGCGGCATCAATATTGGCCCATTGGCAACTCAGCCCTGACAAATCCGGCGCCTCGGTCTCTGTGCTGACGGGTAAGGAGACCTCACCAGCCTTCATACGCGCCTCAAGCCAAGCCATCCCGCCACCAGAGAAACTCGCGTAGTCCACCCCATCCGAAGGCGCATATCGGGCCACCCGCACATCACGCCCCGCGGCACGCACCTCGGCCACCGTCGCCGTCGCCACCCGCAACTGCAAACCATACTCCACCTGCGCCCAACGCCGGACAGCCTCCAAAGCTGCCTCAGCTTCAACCCGCTGTTCCGGCCACACGGCAAATTGCGCCCCATCTCCGCCAAACACGTAGGGCAACGCCTGCATCTGCGCCGCATTAAGCTGCGCTGAAATCACTGCCGCCCCCACAAGGTTCACGGCCTTGTAACGCCCGTGTGCAATCTCATCAGTAGAACCAACGATATCAGCAACGCCCACGATCCACTCATCCGGCAGGCGCACATACCGCATCGGTTCAGCCAAGCGGTCAAACTCAGTCATGCGCGCGATGCTTTCGTAAAAAGCTGGGCCAGAAATCAAGTCGGCGTGGGATGGAATGACGTGGGACAAATAATGAAGGCTCATAGCTAAACGGTCCAAAACCGGTGGCGGGATATCTCATATACGTGTCCGTTCCTTGGAAGATCAGGATGTTTCATTCATCTCACGGTGTTGTGGGTGTTGGTGTTCAACTCCCCGCAAAAATCGCCTCTTGCCTTCGCCACAGACATGCTGTCCTTTCACCGTTGGAAATGGGAAGGTACTTAACATGCGCATCGATTTGGTTCTCTTATGTCTGGCCTATGTGCTCAGCCAGTTCTTCCGCGCCTTCCTTGCCGTCCTCACCCAGGTGCTTGAGACAGACGTGGGAGCCACACCCGCCGACCTGGCTTTCGCCAGCGGCCTCTGGTTCCTTGTCTTTGCTGCCATGCAAATCCCGGTAGGCGCCGCGCTGGATCGCGTTGGACCGCGCCGCACCTCTGCGGTGCTGTTGTTGATCGGGGGCGGTGGCGGCTCTGCGCTATTCGCCATGGCCTCAACTCCGCTGCATATCACCATCGCCATGGGGCTGATCGGGGTCGGTTGCGCCCCGGTCTTAATGGCAAGTTACTTCATCTTTGCCCGCATGTATCCGCCTGCTCGCTTTGCCACATTGGCTGCGCTGATGCTGGGCGTTGGCTCTGTCGGCAATTTAATTGCCGCCTACCCCACGGCCTGGGCCGCTGAAACCATCGGCTGGCGCGCCACGCTCTGGGTGCTGGCCGCAATCAGCTCCAGCATTGCAGTCTGCCTTTGGGCGTTGGTGCAAGACCCGCCCAAAGCCAACGGCACGGAAAAAGGCTCCGTATTGGACCTTCTGAAAATCCCGGCGCTCTGGCTGCTATTCCCTCTCATGTTTGTAAACTACATGCCCGCCGCCGGCATTCGGGGCCTCTGGATCGGGCCATACTTGTCGGACGTGTTCAGCCTCACAACCAGCGAAATTGGCCAAGCCACTCTTGTTATGGGCCTTGCCATGATCTGTGGCACCTTTTGTTATGGCCCTGCCGATCGCATCTTTGGCACCCGCAAATGGGTCATTATCGCGGGCAGTGCCACCGGCGCCGCAGCCCTCTCCGCCCTCGCAGTCTTCACCGACGTGAGCGCCATCCGGTCGATCCTCTTTATGTCGGTGGTTGGTTTCTGCGGCGCCGCCTTCCCGGTCCTTATCGCCCACGCCCGTAGCTTTTTTCCGGAGCATCTCACCGGGCGTGGCGTAACCCTTATGAACTTGTTTGGCATCGGCGGCGTTGGCGTGATGCAGTTTGGCTCCGGCAAGTTGCACAACGCCATTGCCCCTACCAGTCCACTGTTGGCCTATCAAACTCTGTTTGGCGTAATGGCGGCCTGTGTCTTCATTGGCGCCCTGATCTACTGCTTCTCCCAGGACCGGATGGATTGATCAAAATCCACGCGGTTTTAGCATTCATCGCAAACCGGAATGACCCTCTTCAGTAATTTCCGGCCGCCTCCCCCTTTTTTCTTGGGCCAAACAGGGCTAAGAGAGCGCGTCGTTAGAAATGGAGACCTCAGATGGGTTATCGCATCGTCGTCGCTGGTGCCACGGGCAACGTGGGCCGCGAAATGCTGAACATTCTGGAGGAACGTCAGTTCCCAGTGGATGAGATTGCTGTTTTGGCAAGCCGCCGCAGCCAGGGCACCGAGGTCACCTTCGCCGACAAAACCCTGAAGATTCAGGACATTGACCAATTCGACTTCGCGGGCTGGGACATGGCGCTCTTTGCCATCGGGTCTGATGCGACAAAAAAATATGCGCCAATTGCAGCCGCCGCAAACTGTGTCGTAATCGACAACAGCTCGCTCTACCGCTACGATCCCGACGTGCCGCTGATCGTGCCGGAATGCAACGCAAGCGACATTCACGGCTACTCCAAGAAAAACATCATCGCCAACCCAAACTGCTCCACCGCGCAGATGGTTGTCGCTCTGAAACCCCTGCATGACCGCGCCAAAATCAAGCGCGTTGTGGTCTCCACCTACCAGTCCGTGTCCGGCTCCGGCAAAGACGCGATGGACGAACTCTGGGATCAGACCAAAGCGGTCTACAACCCTACGTCCGACGTGCCGCCAAAGGTCTACACCAAAGAGATCGCGTTCAACGTGATCCCGCACATCGACGTGTTCATGGAAGACGGCTCCACCAAGGAAGAGTGGAAGATGGTCGCCGAAACCAAGAAAATCATCGACAAAAATATCAAGGTCACTGCCACCTGCGTGCGCGTGCCTGTGTTTGTCGGCCACTCTGAGTCGATCAACATCGAATTCGAAGAGTTTCTCGACGAAGACGAGGCCCGTGATATCCTGCGCGAAAGCCCTGGCATCATGGTGATCGACAAGCGCGAAGACGGCGGCTACGTGACACCAAAAGAATGTGTAGGCGACTTCGCCACCTTCATCTCCCGCATCCGTCAGGACAGCACGTTGGACAACGGCCTGAACCTCTGGTGCGTGTCTGACAACCTGCGCAAAGGCGCGGCGTTGAACGCAGTGCAGATTGCAGAGACCTTGGGGCGCGAAGTGCTCAAAAAGGGCTAAGCCCTTCACACAACAAATTTCTAAGGGCGCCTTCTTGGGCGCCCTTTTTCCTGCGCGATGTCTGGCTCACCTCCGGCAACTCCTCGCCCAATACCGCCTCCCCGCGCATCCCTGGCTTGCCACCCTCGCCTGTCCGTGTTCGTCTCGCACCAAACAACACACAGGTGATTGATGAAACACGTGATTTTTGCCACAGCTCTTTTTCCATTGGCCACACCGCTCTTGGCCGACGACATCCGCCTGAATGCGCCGGTCACGGCCGCCACGCTTTATTCCGAAGGCGCCACCCTCACTCGCACCGTGCCTTTCTCGGCCCCTGCCGGCACCCACGAGCTATTGATCACCAACCTGCCCGAAAGCCTCGACCCGATGTCAGTCCGCGTGGCTTTAAACGGCGCAAAACTTGGCGCTGTCACCGTCCGCCACGAGCGTGTGTATCCAAATCAGCAGGCAGATAGCCCGGAGCTCACCGCCGCTAAAGCAGCTCTGGATGACGCTGTAACCGCCTTACGCACTGCAGAGGACAACCGCACCGACATTCTGATGAAGGCAGAGGCAGCCAAAGCACGTCTGGCGTATCTATCCACATTGCAAGGCCCAACCGACACCGCCGCGTCACCGGAAACCATCACGGCCACACTTACCTTAATTGGTCAGGAAACCTTGGCCGCCCGTCAGGAAATTGCCACAGCTGAGCGCCAGGCTCGCGTCTCCATCAAGATCCTTAAAGACCTTCAAGAGGCCTATTCAGACGCACGCCAGTTGGTTGACGCCCTGACACCCAGTGAAAGCGACAACGCCATGTTGGCGATCTCGATCTCTGCAGACGCCGCAACCGAAGGTACGCTTACTCTGACCCATCTCACACAGCGTGCTCGCTGGGTGCCGGCCTATGATGTGCACCTCAACAACACCGACACACCACAACTGAGCATCGAGCGCGGGGCGTTTGTGAGCCAATACACCGATGAAGACTGGACCGACGTTGCCGTCACTCTGTCTACCAGCCGCCCAGATGCACAATCTGATCCAAGCGGACTGTTCCCGTGGCGCCGTCACATCGAGGAAAAACAACAGCTGATGCAAAAGCCCGCGTCCGGGCGTTTTGCCGAATTGGACATGAGCGCGGCCGCCCCGCAAATGGAACTCGCCGTTGTCGAAGATGCAGCGATGTACAGCTTTGGTGACGGTATCAACGCCACCTATGTCTATCCGACACCTGTATCCGTATCCTCTGCTTCTGACGCATTACATCTCGCTCTTGGCACACTGGACCTAACACCGGAAACCTACGCCTTTGCCAACCCCATGCGCGACGAAACCGCCTTCCTGATGGCCGAAGCCACCAACGACAGTGGCGAACTGATCCTGCCCAGCTTTGAGGCCAACTTCTTCCTAAACGGCACCTACATTGGCCAGCAAGAGATGCCTCTGATTGCCGAAGGCGACGACATCGATTTCTCCTTTGGCCCCATCAACGGACTGCGCCTGTCCGACAAAGTCACCAACAAGATCACCGGCGACAAAGGCGTGCTCACCTCCCGTAACGAGCAATCAGAAACCCGCGTCTTGACCGTCGACAACCTAACAGGCCGCACGTGGGAGCTGCGACTTCTGGGGCGCGTGCCGTATAGCGAGCAAGAAGACTTGATGATCACACACCAAGCCACTCCGACACCCACGGAAACCAACTATGAGGACCAGCGCGGCATTCTGATGTGGGACCACTCATTGGCCGCAGGCGAGCGCTTTGAGGTTGAGCTGTCGCACAAAATCCGATGGCCCTCAGAAATGATCCTGCGCTAATCCTTTCGCGAAACACCGGATTCCCTTAACTGCAAACCAATGCGTCGTGGCGGTCTCACCGCTGCGACGTTTTTGGTTTTAAAGCAAAATATCCCAGACGCGACGCCTCACAAAACCCCTTCAAAACAACACGCATTGGCATGTTCCACACATGGAACACAGTGGTCCGCACCTACTGCGGAACACTCTAAACACCCGCAATTGAACGCTATTTAGCTGTAATTCTACGGATTTTAGACCGCTCCGGAAACCATTTGAGAAGGTTTGCCCGCCAATGATGTGTCCAACCGTTTGGGTGAAACGGACAAAACTTAGGGTGAGACATGTCACAAGTGGCAAAGCTAAATATGAGCGAGCAGGCCGTCGTCGATCAGGACGAATTGGCCCGCGTCTTTATACGAATGAATCCAGATGAGGCCGAAGAGACCTTTTTGGGATTGGTCAAATCATTGACTGATCACCTCGCAATGGGCGAGCATCATCTGAACGCCGACAACCTGTCAGAACTGGCGGAAACCATGTCCTTGGTCGAGTTGATCGCTGGTCGCCTCTGCATGACCGCGCTATCTCAAGTCGCCGGGGATGTGGTATCCTGCTGTGATCGCGGTGACCATGTTGCGCTGTCAGCCACACACGCCCGCTTGCTCCGCGTGGGTGAAGGCGCTTTGCGTGAAATATGGGATCTGAAGCGCACCTACATCTGATCGGTGCGCCTATCCGCTTGCAGGGGGCGCACCAACCGTTAGGCTGTAAATCAAACAGCTTACGACCGGTCAGAAAGGTGCGCCATGTCCCTCACATTTGCTTCCGCCGAAGGCGGCTCGTCCATTCCTCTTCATGTGGTGGACAGCGACAGCTATGAAGCCTGGCGTGATGCGCAAACTCAAGCTGCCCGCACCTTTCTGATCGCCACCGGCTTTAAGCCGACCATTGGAAAATCTATCCTGATCCCTGACACCTCCGGTGCACCAATGATGGCTGTGGCAGGTTTTGGCACACCCCAAACCCGCGCCCGTGGCCGCTTTGCCCTGGCGGCCGCCGCCGCCACGCTTCCGGCTGGCACCTATGCTCTGGTCGGCGGGTTGCCTGCAGGCGACCTCGAAACCGAAGCTCTTGGTTGGCTGCTCGCGCAATACGCCTTTGACCGCTATGCCAAAACCTCTCGTGCCACAGCTCAACCGATCTGCCCTCCCGGTGTGGATGCCGCCAAGGTTGAGGCCATTGCTGCAGGCGAGGCCCTCACCCGCGATCTGATCAACACACCGGCCTCTGACATGGGTCCGCAAGAGCTCGAAGACGCCGCCCGCGCACTCGCTCTGAACTACGGCGCAATCTGCACCGTGACCAAAGGCGCCGCGCTGCTGGAACAGAACTTCCCGATGATCCACGCAGTCGGCCGTGCCGCTGCCGAACACCGCGCACCGCGCCTGATCGACATGCGCTGGGGCAGCGAAGGCCCAACGCTGACGCTGGTCGGCAAAGGTGTCTGCTTTGACACCGGCGGGCTCAACCTCAAACCCGGCAGCTCCATGGCACTGATGAAAAAGGACATGGGCGGCTCCGCCACCGTGCTGGGCCTTGCCCAAATGATCATGGCGCTCAATCTGCCCCTGCAACTGCGCGTCCTGATCCCTGCGGTGGAAAACGCGGTCTCCAGCGACAGCTTCCGCCCCGGCGATATCCTCACTGGCCGCAACGGCCTCACCGTAGAAATCAACAACACCGACGCCGAAGGCCGCCTTGTATTGGCCGACGCGCTGGCCTTGGGATCGGAGGACAACCCCGACATGATCCTTTCCATGGCCACCCTCACCGGAGCCGCCCGCGTCGCCGTCGGCCCCGACCTCTCGCCTTACTACACCGACGATGCGGGCTTTGTCTCCGCACTGGAGACCGCCGCCACCGATGTGTCCGACCCGGTTTGGCGCATGCCGTTCTGGGAGCCTTATGAGAAAATGATCGAACCGGGCATTGCCGATCTGGACAACGCACCCTCAGGCGGCTTCGCAGGCTCCATCACCGCCGCGCTTTTCCTGCGCCGCTTTGCCAAAGACCAACGCTACGCGCATTTTGACATCTACGGCTGGAACCCAACCCCGTCGCCAGCCCGCCCCAAAGGCGGTGTTGGGATGGGCGCCCGCGCCATACTTGCGGCCCTGCCAGAGGTGCTCTCGCTCTGATGGATAAGCGTCTGACCCCCAGCACCGGCAAAGTCGCCGCCGCCTTCCTGCGTGGCCAAGTCACCGCCGATCACTTTGTCGATCCCACGCCCTACCGTGTCGCCATGGTTGTCACTGACCTGCTTTCCGGTCCGCAAGGCACCCGCGAACGCCAACTCCTGCGCGGCGAAGTGGTCAATGTGGTGCACACTGAAAACGGCATGGCCTTTGGCTATGCTGAAAAAGACGGCTACGTTGGCTGGGTCGACATCGGCGACGTGCTTAGCCACCCGAAACAGACCCCCACCCACAGCATCTCCGCCGCCCGCAGTTACGCCAAAACCACGCCGGGCCTCAAAACCATGGGCCATGTGACCCCGCTCTCCTTTGGCACCCGCCTTGTGGTGCTTGCGGAAGACGACAACTGGTCCCGCATCGCCTGGGACGGCGGTCAGGTCACCCGTGACCTCTATGTGCCCAGCCAGCACCTCGCCCCCATCGATCACATCGAAAGCGACGCCGCCACTGGGGCCGAACGCCTGATTGGCACGCCCTATCTCTGGGGCGGCAACTCCTCCTTTGGCATCGACTGTTCCGGCCTTGTGCAAGCGGCACTCTTGGCCGCAGGCACCCCCTGCCCCGGCGACAGCGACCTGCAAGAGGCCGCCTTTCCCGAGGCAACCGGTCCCTACAAGCGCGGCGACCTGCTGTTCTGGAAAGGCCATGTCGCCATGGTCACAGATGCCAACACAATGATTCACGCCAACGCCCATCACATGGCCGTGGCGTATGAACCCATCGCCGCAGCCATCACCCGCATTGAGGCCCAAGGCGACGGTCCTGTGACCTCCCACAAACGCCCCATCTTAGGAGCCTCCAAATGAGCAGCGGTTTCTTCCAACCTGTTTCTGGCATGGACCTGCCCCGCTTTGCCGGCGTGCCGTCTTTCATGCGCCTGCCTGTCATGGATCTGGACCATGACCGCATCGCCGATGTGGATGTGGGCCTGATCGGCGTGCCTTGGGACAGCGGCACCACCAACCGCCCCGGTCCGCGCCATGGCCCGCGCCAACTGCGCGACGCCTCCACCATGATCCGCGCCCAAAACGGCGCCACACGCGTGCGCCCCTTTGATCTGATCAACTGCGCTGATCTTGGCGACGTTGGCCCCAACCCCGCCGACATTCACGACAGCATGGAACGCATAACCGCCTTCTATGACGACGTACGCGCTCAAGGCATCACACCCCTCACTGCTGGCGGCGATCATCTCACCTCCCTGCCGATCCTGCGCTCGCTTGCCAAAGACAGCCCCGTCGGCATGGTGCATTTTGACAGCCACACAGACCTCTACCACAGCTATTTTGGCGGCACGATGTACACCCACGGCACCCCTTTCCGCCGCGCGGTGGAGGAAGGCCTGCTTGATCCCAAACGTGTCGTACAAATTGGCATCAGCGGCTCCACCTACGATGACGAAGACACCGATTTTGCCAAATCCGTTGGCATCCGCGTGATCCGCATCGAAGAGTTCTTCAAACGCGGCCTAGAAGACGTCATGTCCGAAGCCCGCGGCATCGTTGGCACCGAGCCGACCTATGTCAGCTACGACATCGACTTTGTGGACCCAACCTTTGCCCCCGGCACCGGCACGCCCGAAGTTGGCGGCCCCAACAGCTTCCAAGCGCTCGAGGTGGTGCGCAAACTCGACGGCCTCAACATCATCGGCGCGGATATGGTCGAGGTCTCCCCCCCGTTTGACAGCTCCGGCGGCACCGCCTTCCTTGGCGTCTCGGTGATGTTTGAATTGCTCTGCGTGATGGCCAACCACATCTCGGCTACCTAACACCGCATTCTCAGTCCCCAAGTATCCCGGGGATGAATTGGCACCGCCAAGAAGGGGCTGGCCCCTTCCCAAACAAGACATCATCCCAGCTCCAGCGTGCTCACGGCAAAATACCCACCTGACGCCTCGCCCACAGGCACCGGCTTGCCGCGATACATCCGGGCTGTGGCAAACCCGGGTGCCAAGCCCAACGCCTGACACAGGGCCTTCAACGGGCCCGACGTGTCCGGCACATCCAGCGTCACCGGCCCGCCCATCTGCGTGGCCACATGCGCCATCAACGCCAAAGCGTCCTTTTCGCTCTGCGCCCACAGCGGACCTATCTTGACGCCCTCACGACAACGCCGCGCCGTGCAAAACCCTGCAACACCATCTACATCCTGCGTGATCCAGGTCTGGCGGCTCTCCGCTGATGCAAACCACGTGCCAAGATATGATGGCTTTCGCACACCAGACGCCGCCTCCATGTCAATCAACGCCGCCACGTCCTCATATGCGGCCAGACGAACACTGCCGCTTTCCGCTGCAATCACCTCGCCCGTAAACCGCGTCGTGGCGCTGAACAGCTCAAACCCCGAAGCCGCGTAATTGGCCTGCTGATCCGGTACACCATCCAATCCCACAACACGCGCACCAGCATGCTTGAGCGCATATTGCCACAGCCCATAGCCAATGCCCCGCCCGCGAAACGCAGGACGCGCGATATACAATCCAAGAAAGGCAAAGTCGTCGGTGTGGTTCACCACCGAAATCGCCGCCGCCAAGTCACCATCTGCCGTAGCGACAAAAAACCCCTCCGGGTCTGCCTGCCAAAACGCCGCCGCATCCTCCCGTCCGGGGTTCCAGCCTTCTTCGGCAGCCCACAGCAAAATGGCGTCCAACTCATTCCGCCTGGCAGTGCGAAACTCTACATTTTGGGTCATGTGCGCCCGCTCACTCCACCGCGCGGATCAGCTTGCGCTCCAGCACCCGCAGCACGGTTTTCAGGTCATGCCCGCGCTTGAGTACCTGACCGTCCATGCCAATCACCGCATAAAGCCCCTGCTTGTTGCGCAGTTTGGGGCGCTTCTCGATCCGATACAGCGGATTTTCCGCCGCCCGGCGAAACACCGAAAACACCGCCACTTCGCGCAAGGTTGAAATTCCGTAGTCGCGCCATTCCCCAGCAGCCACCATACGCCCATAAAGGCCCAGGATGACCGACAATTCGGTACGATGGAACGCCACCTGCTCAGGTGGTTTCTGCGGCGGGTGCAATCTGCTTGGAGGCTGGGCATTCATATGATCAGCCTTGCGCCAATCCACGCCAAAAGCAAGTCCAACCTATTGGCCTGCATTGTTAACCACGTCCCATTTTGGCCACAGTTTTTTCCGCAAAATGCCTCGGTACCTTCCTTTTGTCGCCGCAACTGACCGGCATCTTAGCCTCATAGCGAAAACGAAACGCTACCTTCGGCGGCGCGGCACTATTGCCCCCACCCAGTCTGCGCCGCCGGAGGGCACTTTTCTCAATACCCGCTAGAGCCGCCCCTTCTGGGGCGGTTTTCTTTTGGGTCTACACGATCTGAAAATGCCCGCTTGCCTGATACGCCTGCCATAATGCAAAGGTGCGGCGTTCCGGCAGCACAAACCGCGCCATGTCAATCTGTTCCGGCGTAACAAACTTCACCGCCACCGTTTCACTCTGATCGGGCGCCACCTCCTTATCCACCAGAAAGCCATGCACCAAAAGCGACACGCTCTGGATCTGATACCCGTTAGGATAAGTATGGCTCTCAATCTCCGGATCAGATGACAAACCAAAGACCGTCACATCGCGTAGTTTCGCATTGGTCTCTTCAAACGCTTCGCGGTGCACCACATCCAATAACGTCTCCCCGAGCTCCATACTGCCACCTGGCAAGCCCCAAAGCCCGTCGTCCGCCCGTTGGATGATCAAAAAACGTCCCTTGTCATCTTCAATCAATACGCGCCCGCCTACGGCAATAAGGGGTCGGCTTCCAACCTGTGCGCGCAACTGCCCCAAGTAACTCTGCTCAAATGTCATATGTCTGCCCCAATACCCGTGGATCACTCGTCAACGCCTTGCGGGCAGCCTAAGCCATATCGCTTGTCACGCAAAGCTGCCCTGACAGAACCAGCCCGCCGACATCTGCCCGCCATGGGCAAAAAAGAGCCACAGCCGCTCACCGTTTTTGCAGGTCACCCGCCAGTAATCGCGCACACCGCTGCGCCACTCCGGCTCGTCCAGCCACCACTCCGGCGCAATCCGCTCCGGTCCGCGCGCATCCGCCACCGCCAAATCCCGCCCACGCCAGCGAAACACCTCAGGCAGCCGCGGCACCTCCGGCGCATGCACCGGCTCTGGTCGCCACAACAACAACGGCCGTTTCAAAACCCCCTCCGGCCAGGCCTGCTCCCAGGGCTCAGACCAGGCAGCGTGTAACACCTGCGCGGTTTTCTCCGGTATGTGGCTTGACGCCGGATGCCGCCGCGTAATCTGCTCCAGCCCCACCCGCGCGCCAATCCGGCCAATCAGATCCTCCAGCGCCTGTCCCTGATTGAGCCGCTTATCCGCAGCCTGACGCGCCTCCAAATGCCCCGCCGTGTGGCGCGCATGCAACGTCTCCACCCGCACCGCCTCCAGCCGCAGCATATCAATACCAAACCCCGCATCGATGTCGGTCAGCTTCATGCGCAACAACGGCCGCACCCGCTCCGGATCATCGGTGGCCCGCGCCAGCCCCACCTCCACGCTCTGCATGGTTTGATCGGTGCGAAACACCTGCAAGCGCACCACGCGGAGGCCTTTGGACTTCTTCTTCAACCGCTCACACAGTGGCCCCAGCACCTTGTCCACCGCCGCAGCCACATCCTCCTCCAACCCAATCGGGTCCGGCAGGCTCATACGGACCGCGTAAAATGTCTCCGGCGGGGTGGGGTTCACCGGCTCCGGCACCGCGCCCAGCGCCTGATCCAGCCGCAACACCAGCCCCTTGCCAAACCGCCGCGCCAGCCCCGCCCGCGGCTGCCCAGTCAGATCGCCGATCCGCCGCAACCCCAGCCGCGCCAGCTCCGCTTGCGTGTCATCATCCAGCCGCAACGCCGCCACCGGCAAAGGCGCCAGGGCCTCCCGGGCCTGCCCTGGCGGTGCAATCCGCCCGACATCCGCCTTGTCGCGCGCCGCCGGCGGCGCAGCCCCGCCACGGGTCCAATGCCGCCGCTTCACCGCCCGCGAGCGCGTGGCCGGGGCCTCCTGGTCAATGTCATCCCCACTGCGATGCGCCACAGAGTCAAACTGCGGTCCCGGCTGCGTCCCAAACCGCGCCAAACCCCAGGCCGCCCCCAGCGTATCCGCCAGCCCGGCCCGCACCGTCAGCTGCAAATCGGCACAGTCCTCGCCCACCCGTTCCAGCACGCGGCCTTCGCCGCCAAACAGATGGGTGCTGCCGGTCACATCTAGCACCAGCGCATCTTCTTCTGTGGCCGCCACCCAAGGTGAGTACTTCCCCGCCCAGCGCGTCAAAACCTTCATAAAGCCCTGCTCTGCCTGCATATTCCGAAGCCGCGTGATCAAATGTGGGCACATCGCTTGCGCATCACGCAAAGGCTGCCCCAATGTAAGCCCCTCCCGCTCCGCCTGCTCTGACAGCGAACAAATCACTTGCATCTGCCCTGTGTCCCGAAGCACCGCCAAAGGCGCATCAAAGGTGCCCCGCTCCATACGGATCAGGCGCTCGGCCCCCAAACGCGGGAACCACAGGGAAAGAATGCGACGGTTCGGCATAAGCAGCACACGGAACAGAATCGTGACAAATGTTCCTTTTATGTTCTCATATTTTTTGCTTGATTCCCAGCCCCGCCATGGGCTGCATAGAGATAGCCACTCAAAGGAGCCAAAATGCGCCGTCCCCTCTTAATCGCCGCAGCTGTGTTGATCACCACCTCGGCCCACGCCCACAACGGTGTGAAAGACCCCGAAGTCATGGCCCGCATGATGGCGATGGAGAAAATTGGCGCCGCCTTCAAAACTCTGGTCAGCATGGCAAAACAGGACATCCCCCTGCATCAAGCCAAAGCGCGCATGGCGCGCGACACTATCGTGACCGAATCCGGCAAAATCAACGCGTTGTTTGAAAATCCAGCCACCGATCCTAAGTCAGAGGCCTTGCCTGCCATTTGGGAGAACTGGGCAGATTTCTCCGCCAAGTCGGACAAACTCTCCGCTGCAGCCAAAGCGCTGGATTTCAAAGACCGTGCGGCACTGGCCAGCACGCTGGGGGGCGTCGGCGGAGCCTGCAAAGCCTGCCACAAGGACTACCGCGAAAAGAAATAGCCCGACCAAAGGCCGGGCCATCACAAACCCTATGTCAGCTGCTTATCCGCAGGTGACTTTCAAAATCTTGCCCGCCTCATCATGCACCACGTTGAGCCGGTTTTCGTGGAAATCCATAGTGGCCGGAGAATTCTCCGCCATCACCCGCACCATTTCCGGCACGGTCACACCCTCAAGTGCGCTTTTGTCCTGACCAACCAGAAACTCAAACGTCGCTGGATCGCAGGTGGTGCTGCCTTTCGCCATTGTCTCTTCCTCGCCTTTACAGGCTGTCAAAGCCGACAGTCCTACAAAGCCAGCCGCTGCCAAAACCAAAAACCGCATAATCTTACTCCTTGTCGCAAATATACAAATTTGCTTCGTCCCCGCTGTGCCAACCACAGGGGGCCTTCGCTATGGTCCCAATAAGGTTGCAATGATAGAGCGTTTCAACCACGCTCCAAAACAAACTGAGAGGATAGGCAAAATGATGCGCACGAAAGCCGCCGTCGCTTTGGAAGCCGGCAAGCCATTGGAAATCATGGACGTGAACCTCGAAGGCCCCAAGGCAGGCGAAGTTCTCATTGAAATCAAGGCCACCGGCCTCTGTCACACCGACGAATTCACCCGCTCCGGCGCGGACCCTGAAGGTCTGTTCCCATCCATTCTGGGCCACGAAGGCGCGGGCGTTGTGGTGGAATGCGGCGAAGGCGTCACCACGCTGAAACCCGGCGATCACGTGATCCCGCTCTACACCCCGGAATGCCGCGAATGCCATTCCTGCCTGTCCGGCAAAACCAACCTCTGCACCGCCATCCGTGGCACGCAAGGCCAGGGCCTCATGCCAGACGGCACCACCCGCTTCTCCATGCTCGATGGCACGCCGATTTATCACTACATGGGCTGCTCCACCTTCGCCAACCACACTGTGATGCCGGAAATCGCACTGGCGAAGGTGCGCGAAGACGCGCCTTTTGACAAAATCTGCTACATCGGCTGCGGCGTTACCACCGGCATTGGCGCGGTGATCAACACCGCTGGCGTGGAAATCGGTGCCTCTGCTGCGGTCTTCGGCCTCGGCGGCATTGGTCTCAACGTGATCCAAGGCCTGCGCATGGCCGGCGCGGACACCATCATCGGTGTGGACCTGAACGACGACAAAGCCGAGATGGCCAAGAAGTTTGGCATGACCCACTTTGTGAATCCCTCCAAGCTGGGGGACCAATCCGTCGTGGATGCGATTGTCGAGATCACCAAGACCGAGAAAGACCAGTTTGGCGGCGTGGACTATTCCTTTGACGCCACCGGCAACGTACAAGTCATGCGCGACGCACTGGAATGCTCCCACCGCGGGTGGGGCGTGTCTGTGATCATCGGCGTGGCCCCGGCCGGCGCCGAAATCTCAACCCGCCCATTCCAGCTTGTGACCGGCCGCGTCTGGAAAGGCACCGCTTTTGGTGGCGCCAAAGGCCGCACCGACGTACCAAAGTTTGTGGATTGGTACATGGACGGCAAAATCGAGATCGACTCGATGATCACACACAAGCTCAGCCTTGATGAGATCAATCATGGCTTTGATCTGATGCACGAAGGCAAGTCCATCCGCGCCGTGGTTGAATTCTAATCACTTACCAAAGAATAGCTGAAACGCGCCTCACACGGGGCGCGTTTTCATTTGTGCAGGTCCAACACCAATCACCGGGCACCCCAACGTGCTCTGCAACGCCGCCACCAGCTCATCCACCGTTTCCGTGGTCACAAACAACCCGCCGGTCTCATCCGCCAAACACCGCGCCACCGTGGTGTCAGTCAACGGATCTTGCTCTGGATTGTTCCAGGCAAAGAAATCCACTTCGGCCCGAAACCCGATCACATGCACCACCAAATCCCGGGCCGTTGCTCGAAACGCCCGTGCCATCTCGCAAGGCCGCCCGCCGCATGTTTCATTGCCATCGGTCACAAGAACCACAACGCCCGGACTGTTGCGGTAATCCATCGCCTCTGCCGCCTGCTGCACCGCCGCGGTTAACGGCGTCAGCCCATCCGGCCGCAGTCCATCAATCGCAGCAATCACCGGCCCAGCTGCGTTCTCAACCGGCCCAAATCGCAGATCCACATTTGCGCATGCCCCGCCCGTTCCCGGCCCGTAGGTCATCAATCCGACCCGACGATACGGCGCAATATCCGGCATCGCCCGGCGGATCGCCTGACGAGCCTCTACAATCCGCGTATTAGGGCCGGTCTCAAAGCTGATTTCCGCCATCGACGTCGACCCGTCAAAAACCAACATCGCATCTGTGGCGCACTCCCCAACCTGAGCCGAAGGCGCATTGGGGCCACTCATCATCGCGATGGTTGCCGCCACGGACATTGCCAATAATTGTTTCATGGTTTCAGTCTGACACCTCTGTTGCCAATCTGTCCAACGCGACCTCTCTCTATCTCCTCAAGCAAGGTCACTTTTGCGTCACCGATTCCTTTTGTCACAAAGGGTATTCCAAAGTACTCCTCATTAGATTACCCTACCACCACGCCAATTACCCCAGGATACCCATGTCCACCGACCACCACATCCCGCGCCCTTTTGAGGCGGAGCAAGTCGCCAGCCTGCTGAACCCCGACCCTCTGGTGGGCGAAAGCGCTGGGCTGTTCCTTGCCGCCCCACGGCGCACGGGCAAAAGCACCTTCCTGCGCCGCGATCTCGCCCCGCTTCTGGAGCAGCAAGGCAAATGCGTGCTCTACGTGGACCTCTGGGCCGAGCGCAGCTCTGATCCGGCCAAACTGATCACCGCCTGCCTCGCCAATGCGCTCAAAGACAACGACAGCTTGATCGCCAAACTGCACCGCAATGTGCCTTTCACTTCCGTCGGCGCGCTGGGCTTCAGCGTGAACCTAAAATCCGCGGGTCAATGGGAAGGCACCATTCCGGACGCGCTCCTGCTGCTATGCGAGGCCACGCAAAAAGACGTGGTACTGATCATCGACGAAGCCCAGCAAAGCCTCGCCACCGAAGCCGGTAAAAACGCCATGTTCGCCCTCAAGGCCGCCCGCGACGCAGTGAACCAATCCGGTCTGCCCAACCGCCTTTATCTGGTAATGACCGGCTCGCACCGCGACAAGCTCGCCGCGCTGATCCACGACCAGAAAGCCCCATTCTTTGGCGCCCGCGTGCGCGACTTCCCCACATTGGGCAGCAGCTACAGCACCGCCCTGACCCACCGCATCAACACCCGCCTTGCATCCAACGCCCAACTCACCGCCGCCACCGTGGACGCGGTGTTTGACGACCTCGGCCGCCGCCCTGAAATCCTCACCGACTGCCTGCGCGATCTGATCTTGGAACCCAGCGCCGGTGACAAGGCCCTGCGCGCCATCGCCTTGCGCAAGAAACACCAAATGCGTGAGGCTCTGCTAGCCGAAATCAGCACGCTCACCAAGCTGCAACAGGCCGTGTTGCGCAAAATGGCCGTAGAAGGCATCCAGTTTTCGCCTTACACCGATGCCACCCGCCAGGCCCTCGCCGGCCCGGACCGAAAGCCTTACTCCAAAGGTGGCGTGCAAAAGGCACTGGACGTACTACGCGACCGCGGCCTTGTCTGGCGCCCCAGTTTTGGCAACTACGTGCTGGAAAACGCAGACCTGGCTCAAGCACTGCGTGGGGGCTAACCCGTCTACGGCTTCCCCTCGGCCCCAAGCTGCTTAAGCAAGTCTCGAAGTACCTCTGTGTTTTCCGCTCCAATGGCCTCTACGCATTGTGTCTCGAGCTGACGGATTTGCCGCGCCGCCAAACCGCGCAGCTCCTGCCCTTTGTCGGTCACGGAAACCACCTTGTCCCGCTTGCTGTCCTCGGCAAGCGTCACCTGCAAAACCCCATGTTCCACCAACCGCGCCACTGCCTGCTGCGCCGCCTGACGGGACATACCCAATTCACGATGCAGCGCCGACAGTTTCAATGTCCGGCCCCGCAACTGCCCGAACACTCGCATATCCGACTCGCGAATACCGGCAAATTCCGTGGCCTGCCGCCCCCGATCCATCTGTGCATTCCAACGCCCCAACACGGACATCATCAACCCCTTGATGTTATCCGCGAGAAAGTGATCGTCTCTTTTATCAATCATGGTTGACAAACAGTCTTTCCGTTCTACTTTATCAACCATAGTTGATGATTGATGGAGAGTTCAATGAACCGCCGCGACTTTCTCAAAACGTCTGGAGCATCCGCCTTGCTGGCAAGTACCGGAACAAGCTTCGCGCAATCTTCCCCGCGCGCCCTACCATTGATCCCCATGACCGACCTCACCGCAGGCATAGAAGGCCGCCTGCCCCTAACTCTGGCCGCAGCCACTCATGACTTTGGCAACGCAGCGTCAAGCGCCACCTACGGCATAAACAACAGCTACCTCGGCCCAGTCTTGCGGGTGAAACAGGGGCAAACTCTGCCGTTTGACGTGCACAACAGACTGCACGATGTCACCACCTTGTACTGGCACGGCTTGCATATTCCCGGCGACGTAGACGGCGGCCCTCACCAAGAGATTGCTCCAGGCGATACTTGGGCTCCGGACGTGCCCATTGTCCAACACGCCTCCATGAACTGGTTTCACTCTCATACCCACGGCAAAACCGCGCAGCAGACCTACAAGGGCCTCGCAGGCGTGATGCTCGTGGAAGATGATGCCAGCCTCGCGGCGGACCTGCCCAAAACCTACGGCGTGGATGACTTCACGTTGGTGCTACAGGATAAGATGTTCGCCGCCGATGGCACGCTCACCTATGACGTCAGCGGCGCGGTGTTCGAGGATGGCCTTATTGGCGACACGCTAGTGGTCAACGGCGCCATCGCCCCCGTCGCGCAACCCGTACCCACAGGCCTCGTGCGCCTGCGCATCCTCAATGCCTGCAACGCCCAATTCCTCACGCTCTCCATGCAGACCGGCCCGATGCGCGTGATCGCCTCGGACGGTGGATTTCTGGCCAGTACCGTGGAGATCGACAGCATTCTGATGTCGCCGGGAGAACGCTATGAGGTCCTTGTCGACCTGCACTCAGCGGACAGCAACAGCCTGATGGTTGGCATGGAGCCACAAGAAGGCTTGTTTAACTTCCTCGGCGGGTTGTTTGGCGGCGGGAATACAGCTGCAACCGCCCTCACGCTAATCCGCACGGCCGACAAAGGGTTTGACGGCGCATTGCCCGACCAACTTGCCAATCTGGTGCCACCGGACCGCAGCCAAGCCACCGTCACACGAGATTTCTCCTTGGAAATGGACACTGGCGCCGACCTCGCGGCCTTGGCCGCCAATTGGGGCAATGTCTGTGGCGGCGGCGCGATGGCGATCAACGGTCAGCCGATGAACATGGACCGCATCGACGAAACCGTGCGCAGGGGCGACACCGAAATCTGGCGCATCACGGTGGACGATCAACTGCACCCCTTCCACATCCACGGCTGCTCGTTCCGTATCCTAACGCAAAACGACGCCCCTCCCCCGGCCTACGCCGCCGGGTGGAAAGATATGGTCCACGTAGAAAACGGCGCGTCCGAAGTGCTGGTCAAATTTGACTACGAGGCCCCGGGCGACGCGCCCTACATGTACCATTGCCACATTCTCGAGCAT
Organism: Shimia sp.; assembly: GCA_024224295.1. Classification (GTDB taxonomy): domain Bacteria; phylum Pseudomonadota; class Alphaproteobacteria; order Rhodobacterales; family Rhodobacteraceae; genus Shimia. The sequence goes on from JAAENN010000282.1 coordinate 117,374, forward strand.
GAGGATTGCGGCATGATGGGACAGTTCACCGTGACGTAACCGAGTGGCGCGCGCCGTATCGCGCCATAAACATCTGAACCGCGCCATTCACCACGTAGTCGATTTCATCTTGGGAAAAATTGGTCTGCACCCCTGTGACCTGCCGTAGAAACAAGCCCGCTTTGCACAGCTCGGCAAATTGATCGGCTGCCAAGGCAAAATCATCCACTTCAAGCTCGCCACGCTCCTCGGCCATGTAGAAGAACTCGATCAGGCGCGTTTTCAAAATCCCAGGTCCAGTCTCATAAAACTGCCGCCCAATATCGGGAAACCGGTCGCCTTCGGACACACAAACACGAAACATATTGCGCCCGAAATCTGACAGGATGATCGCCATCAAACCACGCCCAACAATACCAAGCACCTCCGGCACCGGCCGCGCCAGATCCACCTGCGCCTCAAGCCCTTCGGCCTGCAAAATGCATTCCCGTCGGGCCACTTCGGCAAATAACATGCGCTTGTCCGGGAAATAATTGTACAACGTCGCTTTAGAGACCCCGGCTTTCTGCGCAATCACATCCATGCTCACGCTTTCAAAGCCATGAGACATGAACAGCGCCCGCGCGCTGTCCACCACTTGGGCAAATTTGCGCCCTTTTTTCAGGATGGCCACAGTGTCCGTCATAAATCTCTCATAGGCTGTTCCGGCCTCCCGGGGAGTATGACAGACATTACACCGGGCCTTTCCGTTGCGGCAAGCGCTTGCACCTCACAAAAGGGTATGTATATTTAGAATTATTCTAAAGTGGAGCCTCATATGCGCTTTTTGCCCGCCCGCAAACGCCTCAAAGATCTTACCGAGCAAGAAATACTCGCCATGGCCATCGCCTCGGAAGAGGATGACGCCCGCATCTACCGCAGCTTTGCACAACAGCTGCGGGAGGACTATCCCGCCTCTGCCAAAGTGTTTGACGACATGGCCTCAGAAGAAGACACCCACCGCCAAGCCCTGATTGACCAGCACCGCGCCCGCTTTGGCGATACGATCCCCTTGATCCGCCGCGAACATGTCGCAGGCTTCCACACCCGCGCGCCGCTCTGGCTGTCCTCCAACCAATCTCTGGACAGCATCCGCACGCTGGCCGCTGGCATGGAGGCGGACGCCGAGAACTTCTACCTCAAAGCCATGAAGCAGGTGAGCAACGCCGACACCCGCAAATTGCTCGGCGATCTGGCCGCTGCCGAAGCGGGCCACCAGTCCACCGCCGAAGCCGTCACCGAAAAGCACCTCGACCCTGCCGCGCGTGATGAGGAAAACGACAAGGCCAACCGCCAGTTCATCCTGACTTGGGTGCAACCGGGCTTGGCGGGGTTGATGGACGGCTCCGTCTCCACCCTCGCGCCAATTTTTGCCACTGCCTTCGCCACGCAAGACACGCACACCACCTTCCTCGTGGGCCTCGCCGCCTCGGTGGGCGCGGGCATCTCCATGGGCTTTACTGAGGCCGCCAGCGACGACGGCGAACTCTCCGGGCGCGGCTCGCCTGTGAAACGCGGCTTTGCCTCCGGCATCATGACCACGCTGGGCGGCCTGGGCCACGCGCTGCCCTATCTGATCACCGATTTCTGGACCGCAACCATCATCGCCATCATTGTGGTGTTTGTGGAGCTTTGGGCGATTGTTTGGATCCAAAACCGCTTTATGAAAACCCCCTTTGGCCGCGCCACCTTCCAGGTCGTGCTGGGCGGCGCGCTGGTCTTTGCAGCCGGGGCAATCATTGGCGGCGGTTAACCTGTTCACAAGGAGGATTTGCCAAGCTCCGCAAACCTGCTAAGGCTTTCGCATGTTGGCAATCTTTCTGAAAACACTACCGTTTTTTGCGATCATCGGTCTGGGCTACTGGGCCGGTCGCACTCGCTTCTTTTCCTCCGAAGCCACGGCCTATCTCACCAAGTTTGTCTTCTATTTTGCCCTCTCAGCCATGCTGTTTCGCTTTTCTGCCAATCTCAGCCTCGCCGAGGTGCTCAACTGGCGTCTAATTGGCGGCTATCTCATGGGGTGCCTCGCGGTCTACGGCCTCGCCACCGGTGTGGCCATGCTTCGCAAACAGGACATCGCCACCGCCGCTGTCGAGGCGCAATGCGCCACCATTGGCAATGTCGGCTTCCTCGGCGTGCCCATGTTGACGCTGCTGATGGGGGCTGAGGCCATTGGTCCGGTGATGATGGTGCTGGCGGTCGACCTGATCGTCTTCTCCAGCCTGATTGTGATCTTGATCACTGGCAGCCGCGACGGCCGTATGCACATCGGCGTTCTCAAAACCGTCTCCCTCGGCCTGCTGCGCAATCCGATGATAGTTGCCATCTCGCTGGGCTTTATCTGGTCCGCGCTGGAAATCCCGATCCCGGACCCGATGAACGAATTTCTCGCCATTCTCGGCGGTGCGGCCACCCCCGGCGCACTCTTTGCTATCGGAGCCTCACTCGCAGGTAAATCCGCCGAACGGGTCGAGGTCGCACTCTGGCTCACCTTTGCCAAACTGTTCTTGCATCCGTTGTGTGTCGCCGTCGCCGCGTTGTGGCTCCTGCCAATCGACACCTTTTCCGCCTCCGTGGTGATCGCCGCCGCCGCCCTTCCCGTGGCCGGAAACGTCTACATGCTGGCACAACACTACGGCGTCGCGCCCCATCGCGCCTCCGCCGCGATCCTGTTCTCCACCGTGATCTCCATCGCCACGGTCAGCGTTGTGATTGCATGGGTCAGCCAACTCTGACATCGTAGGCTTCGACCCTTTTGGCAGGAGGCCATTCCCATGGAAACCATCTCAGAAAACCGCGCCTTTGGCGGCACACAGGGCGTGTACAGCCACAATTCGCAAAGCACCCGCTGTGACATGACCTTTGGCCTGTTTCTGCCGGAAGAAGCTCAAATGGGTCCCGTGCCTGTCATCTGGTATCTCTCCGGCCTGACCTGCACCCATGAGAACGCTATGGTCAAAGCTGGCGCCCAACAATGGGCCGCAGAACAAGGCGTAGCGCTGATCTTCCCAGACACCTCGCCCCGCGGCGACAATGTCGCGGACGACCCGTCTTATGACCTTGGCAAAGGCGCGGGCTTTTATGTGAATGCCACCCAAGCACCGTGGACTCCACATTACAACATGTGGGACTACATCACCGAAGACCTGCCCTCGCTGCTGCAGGAAAAGTTCCCGCTCGATCTGTCCCGTCAATCCATCATGGGCCATTCCATGGGCGGCCATGGCGCGCTGACCATGGCGATGTCCCTGCCCGGTCGTTTCCGGTCCGTGTCGGCCTTTGCCCCGATCACCAATCCAACCGCGTCTGAGTGGGGCCGCAAACAGCTCACCGCCTATTTGGGCACCGACGAGTCCACCTGGCGCGCGCATGACGCCACCCTGATGATGAAAGAAAACGGCTTTGACGGTCCCGTGCTGGTCGACACCGGCACCAACGATCAGTTTATTGACCTGCTTCAGCCCGAGGCACTGGCCCAAGCCGCCAATGCCCGCCGCCAAGAAGCCACGCTGCGTCTGCAAAAAGGCTATGATCACAGCTATTTCTTTGTCGCCACCTTCATGGAAGAGCACATCGCCTTCCATGCCGAAGCATTATACGCAGACTAGACGGAACCAATCTCAATGACTGCCATCTATGTGGATGCCGACGCCTGCCCGGTGAAAGCCGAGGTCGAACGCGTTGGCACCCGTCACAACGCGAAAATCTACGTGGTCTCCAACGGCGGGCTGCGCCCGTCACAAAACCCACTGGTGGAAAACGTAATTGTGCCTGAAGGTCCCGATGTGGCCGACATGTGGATCGCCGACCGTGCCAAGACGGGCGATGTGGTCATCACCGGCGACATCCCACTGGCGGCCAAATGTGTCGAGGCCGGCGCGCGCGTGCTCAAACACAACGGCGAAGCTTTGACGGCCGCCAACATCGGCAACGTTCTGGCCACCCGCGACCTCATGGCTGATCTGCGCGCCGCGGACCCGTTCCGGCAAGGCGGAGGCAAAGGCTTCACCAAAGCCGACCGGTCCCGGTTTCTGGATGCGCTCGAACGTGAATTGCGCGCCGCCAAACGTTAAGAGTGCCGGCCGTGCCGCATCCAATCAGGGGCGCGGCTGGCTCCACTCCAGTTCTTTGCTCGCAACATCTCCCGGTGCCCACTCAACCAGACCATGAAGCTCAGTCGTCTGCTTTTTTTCTTGGTACTTGTCGCTCCACTCAGCGCAGCTCCACATCATCCCGCACGTCTGCCAATTGGCGTTCGCTCCGTCGCGCCAGCCCGAAGCCCTCCGTGTCGTCAAGGTTCCGCCAGTGCATTCAATATAGTCGTATCCGCTTGTGCTGTGCTTCCATTTTGACTTCATGCGCAGCACCACGCCACGCCCACCATCGCGCTGCCAGCTGCCGGAAAAGTCTTCGTACACATCAAACACGCCGTCTCGTGCCGTGTAATTCAGCCGCTTGACCGCGCCGTTTTTATACAGCACCCAAGGCTTGCCCGAACGTCGGACTGGACCGCCCCACATCCACACGGTTGTGGCCGTCCCGAGAAAATCTAGATCTGCCGGCTTGAGTGTGCCGTCTGGACTTTCCAGCCAAAGCCGCCGGGAAGTTTCATCAATTTCGCTGAAGAAATGCTGTGGGAAAATGGCCGTTTCTACTGCTTGGCAGAACTGGTCCCCATCCTTGGTGTTTTCCTGATAATAAGACACACCTGCCGTGTAGTTCGGCTCAGGCTGAGCACCTGTATCGCTAACGTTGGCGCTTGGCGGAGACACCTGCGGACGTGATCCTATGGTGCCACTTGTGCGCACCGGTGCCGGTGCCCGACGCTTGAGCTCGTCAATTGCTTTACGAGACCCTTTCAGAGGCAGCGTCATACGCTTAAACGCATTTTCTTCGTAACTGTCATAGGTTTGATAGCGAAACTGCACAGTTTCAGAAGAGCTGAAAGCTTCCAACATTGCCGCCTCATTACGCACCGAAATTGGAATGCGGATTTGGCCACTGGAAGGGCCATCTTCACCTTCGTAGTCGACAAAACAGCCATCTCCATAGCATGGACCACCGTCCAACTCAGTTTCTTGACCATTGGCATGTTTCACCGAAGCCCCCATGAAATGCAGCATAGGATCTTCGGAGACCCTCAGCAGACCATAGTAATAGTCGCCTGTTTCTTGGTCCCGGCCCACAAATACACGAGACGACAAGGCACCGTTTTGCACGAGATCATAACCGGCTTCGCCATCGTGATACTCCCAGCGTTCAGAGGATGTATACTGAGGCGACGGCGCCGCCTTCTCCAACGCCGCGGCCAGTCGATCCATCATGTCCTGATCCGCACCCAGCGCATAAGCATCCTCCAGCAACAGATCCGCTCGTGCGATGTTTTGCACAACATGAATTCCCTCGGCGAAATAGATGCCCAACATCGCCGCCGCTTCGCCGTACCCGGCCCGCATCGCCGCCTCAAAATAGTCGATGGCCAGATCAGGGTTCCGCTCCACCCCATCGCCTTCCATATATTTCACGCCAACGTTGTTCTGCGCCACCGGATAGCCCGCATCCGCTGCCTGTCTTTGCAGGTCCGCAACCGCCTCGATGTCATCGGCAAAATACTGGCACCGTTCTGTGGCAAACACCCAAGCCAGATCATTCTGCGCCACCGGATGCTCTTCCATAATGGCCGCCTGCATCAGCTCCCGAAACGCGCGACCATTGCCCTCGCATGCCTCATCCGACATCTGATTGAATTTCTCACGCGCTGGTTGCCAGAACGCACCCGCATCCTCCGCAAACGCCGTCCCTGCACTGCTCATGAAGCCCCCAAAACAGGCTGCAAAAACCGAGTGTCTCATGTCATCCCCTTTGCGCAAAAGCAGCACCAAGCACCGCAACGCCTGCCCCAGCGTAAGCTGAGACAGACGTTTTTGGCAAAGAAAATAGCGTTTTGGCGTCTTAGAGCAGGGTTTGCAGGATATCGAAGCCTTTGCCCCAACCGCTGTCCATATTGCCCATCATCTGTGCAAAACAAGCGATTTCGTCTTCCGTCGCATCCACTGGCACCTGCTCCAGTTTCACTTGCCCCTGCCCATTTTCCTCGCTGAAAGTCACCGTGGTCAAAAGCTTTTGCGGCCAATTTGGCATCATAAGATTGGGCGCCTGCTGCCAATCCGCATCGGTGCTGTGATGCATCCAGACAATTTTGTCGCCCTCGGACACCTCCTGAAACTCCATGCGGCTGTAGTCCGATTTCCCGCCCCATTTCATCTCGTTGAGCCACCGCCCACCGGGGCGCAGATCAAACTCGTGGATCACCGTTTCCACCCCCGGACCATACCAGACCGACAACAGCTTCGGATCACTAAACGCCTGCCAGATCTGGGCCAAAGTGCCCTCAAACCTGCGCTTGTATATATAAACCGGCAAATCACTCATCTTTCAAATGGTCCTTTTCACTAGATTTCAATGTCTCAAGAAGCGCATCCAGCTGATCAAAACTGCCAGACCAAAAGCGGCTGAATTGCTCCATCCAGTCCACCGCCTCCTTCATGGGCGCGGCCTTCAAATAGGCTGGCCGACTCTGCCCGACCTGTCCCCTTTCAATCAGCCCAGAGGCCTCCAGCACCTTCAGATGTTTGGACACCGCCGGTTGGCTCATCTCAAACGGTTCTGCCAAATCGCGCACATTGGCCTCGCCTTCACACAACCGGGCGAGAATGGCGCGCCGTGTTGGATCGGCCAAAGCCGCAAAGACGGCGTTCAAGTCAGGATTTTCATAACCACTTAGTTTCATAACTCAATGGTTATACATCCAGTCTTTTCCGTCAACATCTTTAAACGCAATCAAATCAACGCCTTTTCCCCCGAAGTCGTTTTTGGCCTAGACCTCCTGCGCGAATCCCGTCCTTCTGCGGCCATGTCTCAGCCCCGCACCTCTCTGCCTCTTGGCCCGCTCTCCGCCCTAATCGCGACGTTCTTTTTCTCGATCAACGACGCGGCGATCAAATTCCTCTCCGGCGACTACGCCCTGCACCAAATTGTGCTGACCCGCTCGCTGATTGGATTAGCCATTTTGCTGATTGTGATTGTGCCGTTTCAAGGCGGATTTTCCGCCCTGCGCACCAAGCGCCTTGGCATGCATATGCTGCGCGGCCTCTGTGTGGTCTTTGCCAATACCAGCTTCTTTCTCGGCCTCGCCGTCTTGCCGCTGGCAGATGCAATGGCCGTGTTCTTTATCTCGCCGCTGCTGATCACACTTTTCGGCGCACTTCTGTTGGGTGAAGTCATCGGCCCACGCCGCAAGGCCGCCGTCGCCGCTGGTATGGTCGGCGTGTTGATCATGATCCGCCCCGGGGCGGACGATTTCAACCTCGCGCTGCTGCTGCCGGTTGTCGCAGCCGTCGCCTACGCGCTGCTTCACGTACTGACCCGCAAGATTGGCACCACCGACAGCGCGGCCACAATGGCCGTGTTCATCCAGATCGTCTTCATCGTGGTCTCCGCGAGTGTCGGCCTGCTGCTCGGCCATGGCGCCTATGAAAACGCGGGCGGCGAGATGATCAGCTTCCTGCTGCGCGCCTGGCACTGGCCCGCCACCGCCGACTGGCCGATCCTGTTTCTGCTGGGCTGCTCCATCGCCTTTGGCGGCTTCTTCATCTCGCAGGCCTATCGCGTGTCTGAGGCCAGCCTGATCGCCCCACTGGAGTATGCCGCCATGCCCATGGGCGTGCTCTTTGGAATCGTGATCTTTGACGAATGGCCCGCGCCCACCACCTGGATTGGCATGGCGCTCATCATTGGCGCAGGGCTGTTTGTCTTCTGGCGCGAAGCAAAAACGGGCACTGCCCCTGTGCCGGACCGCCCCCGCGTGCGCCGCTAGCCCCAACCCAACACATTCCCCACTTGCGCCCCACACTGCGCCCACTAAGGTCGGCGCAAACCATTCTTTCAGGGGCAAGTTATGTCGCAAATTGAAGCCGTGATTTTTGACATTGGCAATGTGCTGATCCAATGGCAGCCGGAAAACTTCTACGACCGCACCGTCGGCGAAGCCCGCCGCAAAGCCTTCTTTGCCGACACCAACATCCACCATCATCATGAACAGATCGACGCCGGCGCCTCCTTGCCCGGCATGATCGACAGCCTCGTGCCGCAATATCCCGAATATGAGGCCGAGCTGCGCATGTGGAACGACAACTGGAACGACCTCGCCGCCCCGGCCATTCCCCATTCCGTGCGCCTGCTCGACGCGCTGGTGGACAAAGGCGTGACCGTCTTCACCCTGACCAACTTTGGCCACGACAACTTCCCCCTGTCGCAAGCGGTCTACCCGTTTCTCAACCGCTTTGACCGCGAATATGTCTCTGGCCGCCTGAAACTCATCAAGCCCGATCCGGCAATCTATGCCCATGTCGAGGCCGACTGCGGCATCGCGCCGGACCGCCTGTTGTTCACCGATGATCGCGCTGACAACATCGCATCTGCGGCGGCACGCGGTTGGCAAACCCATCTGTTTGAACACCCACAAGGCTGGGCCGACCGTCTGGTATCCGAAGGCCTGCTCACCGAGGAGGAAGCCACATGACCACCATCATCTCCTTTGACGAGGGCGAAAAGAACATCAACTGGCTTGGGCTGACCGATGCGCTCGCCGCGGGCCACAGCCTGCCCAAGGCGGAGATCTCCGACAGCTTCCTCTACCGCGGCAAAGACACCCTGCTGCAACGCCAGGCCTGGATCGATGGTCTCGGCATAGCCGTGAAATCCGCCACCGTTTTCCCGGACAACCCGTCTCAGGACGTGCCGATGATCCACGGCGCGGTGACCCTATTTGACGACGCCCATGGCATCCTGTCCGCGCTAATCGACTTCCACCTCGTCACCAAATGGAAAACCGCTGGTGACAGCCTCTTGGCCGCCCGCCGCCTCGCCCGCCCGGACAGCTCCAAAATCCTGATCGTCGGCGCAGGCACCGTGGGCCGTAACCTGCACGCCGCCTATGCTGCCGTCTTCCCCGACGCAGAGTTCACCGTATGGAACCGCACACAGGCCAACGCCGAAAAAATGGCCGCCGAAATTGACGGTCTCAAAGTCGCCACCAATCTCGAACACGCCGTGGGCGAGGCGGACATTGTGACCTCCGCCACCATGTCCACCGCCCCCCCCTTGCGCGGCGACTGGCTGCAACCGGGCCAGCACATCGACCTGATCGGCGCCTACCGCCCCGACATGCGCGAAATCGACAACGCGGCCCTCACCCGCGCCAGCCTCTTTGTCGACAGCTACGACACCACGCTAGACCACCTTGGGGAGTTGAAAATCCCGCTGGCCGAAGGCGTGATCACCCGCGAAGACGTGCGCGCTGACTACTACAGCCTCGACAAGTTCACCCGCACCTCAGACGATGAGATCACCCTGTTCAAAAACGGTGGCGGTGCGCACCTCGACTTGATGACCAGCCGCTACATTCTGGATCAGTGGCAAGCGGCGCAGTCCTAAGCGCCATTTAAAGCAAAGGCCGCTGCGCTAACCCGCAACGGCCTTAAAATTTCCCCACCTCCGCAAAACAGCCGCGATACCGACGCAATACCGACGGGGGTTTTGGATGGTTAACGCCCTACGCGGCGACCGCCTCTGGCGTCCGGTTTTCCCGGATCGGCAGGTGCACAATTGCACTGAACGCGCCCACACCAACACCGATCCACCAGACCATCGTATAATCGCCATAAAGGTCATACATCCGACCACCCAGCCACACGCCCAAGAAGCTGCCAAGCTGGTGAGAGAAAAACACAATCCCGTAAAGCGTGCCCATGTAGCGCAGCCCATACAGATGCGCGACCAGACCGGAGGTCAGCGGCACCGTCGCCAGCCACAGCGAGCCCATCACGATCGAGAACACAACCACGCTCATCGGTGTGATCGGCATCAGAATAAAGATCGCCGCCGCCAGCGTGCGCCCCGTGTAAATCCCTGCCAGCAGGTACTTTTTCGGGAAGTGTTTGCCCGCCCAACCGGCCAGCAAGGTGCCGCCAATATTGGCCAGACCAATCAGAGAAATCGCCACCGCGCCTAACGTCGAGGTGGAGGTGATACCCATATTTGCAAGCGTTGATCCTGCAGCAATTGGCCCACACATCTCAGTGATCATCGCTGGAAAATGCGCCGTCACAAAAGCCAGTTGATAACCACAGCTGAAGAAGCCCAGGAAGATCAGCGTGTAAGACGGATCCTTGAAGGCCCGCTTTAGGATCTCGCCCATGCTTTCCTGCAGCTCTTCTTTGCTCGCCGCCGCCGGTGCCCGCATTGCAGGCAAAAGCAGCAAGACCCCCAAAATCGCCACTGCAAACACCAAGAAAGTCTGCTGCCAGCTCATGAACGACAACATCCACTCCGCCATAGGCGCACCAAACACCTGACCGGCCGATCCCGCCGCCGTGGCAATCGCCAAGGACATGGAACGGTTTTCATCGGAGCTTGCGCGCCCCACCACAGCGAGGATCACACCAAAGCCGGTGCCTGCAACGCCAAATCCCACAAGGATTTCAAGCATCTGGTGCGCTTCCGGCGTCACAGCGAAGGACGACAAAACCAACCCCGCCGCATAAGTCAACGCGCCCAGAATGATCGCCTTCCGGTCGCCAACCTTCTCGGCAATGGCCCCAAAAATAGGTTGCCCAATGCCCCATGCCAGGTTCTGAATCGCAATCGCCAACGAGAACTCACTGCGCAGCCAGCCAAACTCTTCGGCAATTGGAATCTGAAAAACCCCAAAGCTCGCCCGAATGGCAAAGCTCACAAGGATGATGATACAGCCCACCATCAAAACTGGGGTCATCAAAGGGGTCCTGGCACTCATCGTCTTGCTCCTGTTTGCGCAGGTGGATTCTGAACAAATGAGGCACCTAAGGTCAATTCAGCATTTGTTCACCCCCTCATAACAGTCTGTCATAGGGTCCGGCGTGGCCCTTTTCCTCCCGTCCTCAATTGGCTAAGGGGTTTCTATGGATAGCTTGCCCGAAATCTACGCCGCCCGAGTGGCAGACGGAACCCTGCACGCCGACGACGCCCAAGTCGCGGTCCTGCCAGAATTTGAACGCATCCGCACTGCGGTCGCCAAACCCGCCCCTAAAAAATGGTTCCGCAAATCCACGCCAGAGCCGGTTCAGGGCCTCTACCTTTGGGGCGGGGTCGGGCGTGGCAAATCCATGCTAATGGACCTGTTTGTGGACAGCCTCGAGGTGCCCGTACGCCGCGTGCACTTCCACGCCTTCATGCAGGAAATTCACGAGGCCATGCATAAGGCCCGCGCCCAAGGGGTCGAAGACACCGTGCAACCCGTCGCCAAGGCTGTGGCCGACAGCTTGCGTGTGCTGGCCTTTGACGAAATGCAGATCACCGACATCACCGATGCAATGATTGTCGGGCGCCTGTTTGAGCAACTGTTTGAGGCCGGCGTGGTGATTGTCACCACCTCCAACCGCGTGCCGGATGATCTGTATAAAAACGGCCTCAACCGCCAACTTTTCCTGCCCTTTATCGCCTTGATCAAAGAAAAGATGCGCAGCTGGGAGATGGTTAGCCCCACCGACTATCGGCAAAACCGCCTTGCGGGCAATCAAGTCTATTTTGTGCAGGCTGGCTCTGAAGCGCGCGCGCAAATCCGCGCCATCTGGGACGACCTCACCGGCGGTGCCGCAGAGCCCCTCGTGCTCACCGTGAAGGGCCGAGAGGTCACTTTGCCCGCCTATCGAAACGGTATTGGCCGCGCGAGTTTCTTTGACCTCTGCGGCAAGATGCTTGGGCCCGGCGACTACCTCGCCATCGCCAACGCGGTGAAGGTGCTGATCCTAGAAGACATCCCCACGCTCAGCCGCAACAACTTCAACGAAGCCAAGCGTTTCGTAACCCTGATCGACGCACTGTACGAGGCCAAAGTCCGTCTTATCTGCTCTGCCGCAGCCGAGCCGGAGATGCTTTACCTTGAGGGTGAAGGCATCTTTGAGTTTGAACGCACTGCCTCCCGCTTGCGTGAAATGCAGGATGCCGATTGGGGCAAAGACTCCTAGTCCTTCCGCCACGCACCTACACAACACAACACAAAAGCCCCAAAGGGGCTTCGAGATGCAGTCAAATCTTTGGAAATGGCAGGGGCACCAGGGCTCGAACCCGGGACCTACGGTTTTGGAGACCGTCGCTCTACCAACTGAGCTATACCCCTAACGTGGGGTGTTTCGTAAGGCACCGCCGCGCCGGTGGCAAGGGGTAAAACGCGCAAAAATCGCAAGACTGGTCAGCTTTGAATTGCCCCTGTATGAGAGGTGCGCACTCAAGAGGTTTTGACCCATGTCGCTGAAGCAATCGCTCAATCGCTTGCGCAAAAATATCGCCAATAGCCCGCGTGTGAACCGCGCGGTAGAGGGCATGTTTGCCGCCTATGTACGATTCGCTTTCAAGACCTCCCGGTTTGAGCGCACCGGCTGTGAAGAGCTCGACGCCTGTTTGGCACGCGACGAGGCTGTGATCACCACGGTCTGGCACCAACGGCTGATTCTCGGCCCCTATATGGTCAACGCGCCTAAAGGCACCCGCGTGGTCTCCCTGACCTCAGCCGCCCGCGCCGGACGGCTCGCAGGGCAAATCCTCGTGCGCCTTGGCTGGGAAACCATTCCCATGTCCAGCCACCAGCGCCACGTGACCCTCTCACGCGAAGTGCTCAAACGCTACCGCGAGGGCTGCTCGCTTGGCGTCGTTCCCGATGGCCCGCGCGGTCCCGCCCGCGTGGCCTCCACCGTGCCGCTGATTTGGGCGCGTTCCACCGGCGCCCGCGTGTTCACACTCGCCTTTGCCCAAAAACGCGTGCTGCGCCTGCCGACGTGGGACAAACAAATGCTGCCCCTACCGTTCTCGCGGGGAATCATCACTTGTCAGGAATGGACCGACGAGGTCCCACGCAAACCCACCGAGGAACAAACCGAAGCCCTGCGCCTCAGCCTGCAACGGTCGCTCGACGAAATCACCGACGCTGCGGATGCGGCACTTGGAAAACCGTCCGAAAACCCAAACAATTCAGGCTAACCTAGATGCAACGTCAGTGTTTTTGGCTGCAATAGATGGTTCAAAGTTTGCCCGAAATACCTGCTGTGGGGACAAAATCCCTGTTTGGCAGCGGCACATAAACCGCTTCCAAAATTGAGCGTTGCTGTTGCTCACTTCGCTACAATAAGCGACTATTGTCCCAATAAAACTCAACCAATGTTGCGCGCAATCCCTAAGGAGCCAAAAGGCATGCCCTTTGTCATTTACGTTCTCTTGGTGCTGGTAGTCTTTGGTTTTCTGGTTACGACCTTTTGGTTTCTTAAGCTTTTTGCATCGCTTTCAAGCTTGATCTCTACAACACATACCACTGCCCGTGGTTCTTGGGACGCTGCGACGGGTGGCTCCACCTCACTTTTTCGTGTCCTGAGCCACACTGGAAATAGAAATGCCAATAAAGCGCTTATCAGAAGCGCGATTTTCTTAACTGGTTCCTTCGCAGCAACCATGTGCGCTGCATTGCTTTTGGTAGAACTTAATTCGAGGCACTGCGTCCTCAAAATGGAGCAGAGGGCTTCAAACGGCACCGTCACTTCTGTTTGCAACTCATCCAGATGACAGTTTTTCGACGACGCCTAACCTAACTAGCGGACATTCGCTTTAGGCGCGACATGGGACGACAACAGGCTCAAACCGGTCTGTCGCCTCACATAGGTTGTGACACAGCGACCTTTCCTCGCTTTACTGCAAACAAAAAGGCCGCCCATTGGGCGGCCTTTCCGTAGTCTGTCGTCCGAATTACGCTAGGCGCGATTACTCAACGATTTTGGACACAACACCGGAACCAACGGTGCGGCCACCTTCGCGGATCGCGAAGC